>NZ_JAOTBD010000016.1 GCF_026162625.1 Paracoccus beibuensis
TCCGTCTAGGGAACCGCCGGTTCCCCCACGCAAGGCCCCCGAGCGGCGTCAGGGGGGGTGTCCCCGTCCTTCCTCCGCGGCTTACGCGCTCCGTGCAGGCCGGGTGATCCCCCTCCCCCCCCTTCCTTGTCGGAAACCTTGCGCGGGTCCCCCTCCTGCCCTCGCCGGGAGGCAGGGTTTCAGGAGAGGGCCGCTTCGCGGTCCTCGCCAGAAACCCCGCCCGATTATCGGCACAAGACCGGAACGGGCATCACCACAAGGAAGGCCAAGCATGGCTGACAAGTTCGACCTCTACGCCCACGTCACCGACAGCATCATTGCCAGCATCGAAGCGGGCACCCCGGCATGGCGCAAGCCGTGGACCGGCGAAAAGGGTGGCGCACCCTTCCCGCTGCGGAGCAACGGCGAACCCTATTCCGGCATCAACGTCCTGATGTTGTGGCTTGCCGCCGACGCCAAAGGCTACCGCGCCGCCCGTTGGTTTACCTACAAGCAGGCCCAAGAGGCAGGCGGACAGGTCCGCAAAGGCGAGAAATCGTCAACTGTTGTCAAATACGGCACCTTTGAACGCGAGGACGCGGAGACGGGCGAGGAACGCCGCCTGCCTTACCTGAAAGCCTACCGCGTGTTTAACGCCGAGCAGATCGACGGCCTGCCCGCCGAATACTACGGCACCCCCGCCGAGCCTGCCCGCGACCTTGGCACCGAGACCGACCCCACCCTTGACGCCTTTTTCGCGGCGACCGGCGCGGACATTTGCACCAGCGACGAGCCGCAAGCCTACTACAACCCCGGCGAGGACTTCATTCACATGCCGCCGATTGCGACGTTCCACAGCGCCGCAGGCTACTACGCCACGCTTGCGCATGAAGCCTGCCACATGACCGGTCACAAGAGCCGCCTTGACCGCTTTTCCCGCTTCACCGACCGCAAGGCTTACGCGTTCGAGGAACTGATTGCCGAGATTGGCAACTGCATGACCTGCGCCCGGCTTGGCCTGACCCCCGATTTTGACCAGTCGGGGGCCTATGTCCAGAGCTGGCTGCGCGCGTTGAAGGACGACAAGCGGCTGATCTTCAAAGCCGCCAGCGAGGCGCAGAAGGCCGCCGAATGGCTGATGAAGGGCCAGCAGGTCGAGGCAGAAGAAAAGAGGGCCGCATGAGCGGCCCCCACCCCCTGCCCCACCTGTCCTGCCGCAAATGCGGCAGGAGCAACCCTTGGGTTTATTTCGCGCCGGTTGTGGTCGAGGGAACCGGAACGTGCATCTGCATGGATTGCGCCACGGCGCGCGGCTGGCTGGATGCGGCCGGAAACCTCAAGCCGGGAGTCGCGCTTTGACGACCTACGAGATCCGCGACGACCCCGACGACCTGCCCATCATCTGCGCCACCTTGGCCGAAGCGGAGCGGCGCGGCAGTCGCCGCGCCGCCCGCCTTGGCATCGAGGTTCTGATTTATGAAATTGACCCGCGCGGAGAGCGGCTTATCTGCGTGATCTAACCCCCACCCCCGCGCCAGCGGGGGTTCCTTCACCAATCATGTTGACCAGGTGGGGCGGGGCCGTCGAGCCGGCCCCGCCCCACCTGATCCTGCGCTATCCGCGCGGGAGCCGCGTTCGCGGCAAAACGGAGACGGCTGCGCCGTCACCTGAAACATCATGGGAGTTGAACCAGCCCGCTCTAGGTCAGGTTATACTTTCGGGACGGGCACAAACCATCTTTCCGCCAGCCGGAATCAAATACGGCGATGCGGCCACAAGACGGCCATGCCAGCTTCCACCGAGCTTCCCGACGCAGGCGGCGGGCGTCATCGAGCATGGCCCGTGCCACATCATCAAGAGTGAACCCGTCACCCAAGACAAACCACTCGCTAGACTTGGCAAAATCGCGTTCGGCAAGCTGCTTGGCGCTTTCCAGGCATCGGCTTTCGAGGCTGTAGGCATGGGGCATCTGGATCGTCTGCACGATCAAAAGCCGCTTCTCCAAACCGCGCGCCAGCTCCTTGCGCCGGTCGGTTGTTTTCCGCTGCGTGAACCCGATCTTGAACCGTTGCGGGTGCCGCTCATCGCAGTTGAGATAGACCGTGCCCCACGGCACGGCGCGGCGGAACCATCGGACCTTGAGGCTGCCGCGAGACTTTGGCGAGGCTGTCAATCCCCTGCCCGCCATGCGGCCCACTCCTTTTCCGTGATCTGGTCGATGGCCAGATTGCAATGCAGGACCGGCAGGCGAAGTGACTCTGCTGCTGCCAAGGATAAGCAGGTTTCCGTTGGAAGCTGTGCCGTGTGATCCGTCAGCTTCCCAAACCGCGCCGCCAACCTGCACCCATCTGCCGCGATGCGCGGGCTGATCGCGACTTCATAGACGTTGAGAACCTGGAGCAAGCTGTCGAATATCTCGGTTGCCAACTCAATCCCTTCAGCCGAGACGCCGCGCGTGTCCGCGCGGCTTTCGGCCAGGGCCATAACCACATCGAGGCGCACACTGGCCGAGGTCTTGCATTGCCTGCGGCTGCCCTTGATCTTTTCCACTAACAAGGCCGCGTCAGCAGTGTTGCCAAGGATGGCGAGGAAGGCAGAACTATCAACGAACATCAGCGTTCGCCCCCGGTGGAACAATTCGCGACGACTTGAAGCCGTAGCTTTTCAGCTTCTCTTGCAGGGCCTCTATCCGATCCTCGATGGTCAGGGCGGACTTTTGCCGCTCGATCTCATTCTGGATCGCCAGCCGCACGGCTTCGGTCTTGTTGGCACCCATCATTTCCGCCAGCGTTTCCGCTAGGTCGTTCACGCTTTCATCGCGGATCGAAAGTTTACCCATGTGCGCTCCAATCTGTATGCACAGTATTTACATTTTAGTATATGCGCATGCACATTGGTCCGACAAGTTAGGACAGGTGAGCCATGCTACCTGAGACGCTTTTAGGTCGCGTCCGCTTCCTACTGGTGCAGCCGGTGGACGCTATTCGCTACGCCCAAGAGACACCTGCCGACGAGCTAGGTGATCTGAAGGCTGCGGCTTTCCTGCTGCTGGCTTTCAACCTTGCTGCTGCTATGTCGGTTTATCAGTATGGTGACATGCTGGATGCCGTTCCGGGCATCGGCGCGAGCCTGCACACCATCCTGATCTACGCGCAGCGCGTGTTCGACCTTTTTGCGTGGGGCATGTTTTTCTATCTGGTGATCCTGCGCCGCCGCGCCTGATCCTTTCTTGCGGAAACAACGCCCCGCTTACCGCGTTTGTCCTTCAAAGTTGTGGAGGCAACGATGACCAAGGAACAGACAAAGCGGGGCCGCGCCCAAGATCGTCGTCAGGTCGCAGCCGGACAAGATTATGAAGTCCGCTACGAGGCCGAGAAGATGGATGTGTCCAAGGACGAGGTGCGCCAGGCCGTGAAATCTGAGGGCAACAGCCGCGCCAAGGTCGAGCGCAAGCTGTCCGAGGATTGAGAACATGTTGGGCCATGCAGAGGGGCGGCGCACCGTCCGGCCGGTTTCCTATCAAGAGACGGATAGCCGGTTTCGCATCGTCAACGACGCCAACAGCATGGGCAAGGCCCTGATGGAACATTGCGATCCGGCCGATCCTGCCTACCGGCAGGCGGCCGGATCGTGCATCGCGCTTGCCGAAGGCACGGCAGAACCGGAACAGGTCCGGGCTGACTTCATCCAGGCTATGACCTCGGCCGGAGTGTTCGTCCGCGGAGCCTAGTCACGACCCTCGATGGCGCGACAAACCATATTCGTTCGTCATGCTTCAATCGTGATCTTCACCTGATCCGGGCGGACCCCGAATGTCTCGGCAAGCTGGCGCTTTGCCTCGTTGATGGTCAGAGGCCGGTGCTGTTCTGCGACAGGCGAGGCCGGAAGTCCGGGGCCGTCCTCATCCTCATCCAAGTCACTCGGAAGAACATCGGTGCCGTTCACGACCAGATCCGTTTCCGCAATCGGCAGGAAGTCCAGACCCAAGCCGCCCCCGACTTGATACACGGGGGTTTCAGCATGGGGCAGATAGAGGGGCACCCAAATGCCCCGGCCTACAGGCACGGAATGACCGGCATCGCGCCGTGCTTGATAAGCTAGGTCGAAGCGACGGCGCACTTCATCTGCCTCGATGAAATGCACCTTAGCCTTAGTCGGGTTTTCCCGGTCATCGACAGACACCGCGACAACCGCATCCACGTCGTCGAGCGTGTTCCACTGTCGATCATCGAGAGTGCGAGGGAAGGCGATATACTGATCTTGGGAGGTGCGGATCGACACCAGCTTGGTTTGGGAGTCGCGCGTGATGCGTCGAACGCTGCCCTTTCCCATGCCCGTCGCGCGCTCAACCTTCCAGCCGTCAGCTTCAAGAGCTTCTTGAGCAATTTGGAACAGGCGGGTGCGCATACTTACTTTGTGCGGGGGGCTCACATTCGTCATGAGGTATGTTCCTTTGTGGTGAGGGTGTCTTGTGCGTTTTTTGTTTTGTCGCAGGAACATCCTTAACTCTACTTCATCTTGTTTGGCAAGATCCATTCTGTCCGAAAGAGAAGTGATTTTGTTTTGGCCGCATCCTTCGTGTCTGTCGGTCTAGGGCTGTCGCCCTGGCCCGCCCGCCCCGAGGGACCGCGCTCTAGGCTACGGCCGGCTGGCGCCGGCCTTCGCCCCGAGCCTAGACCCCTGCCCCTCCTTTGCGCCTTTTCCCGCGCCGCCTGTCTCGTCCCGAGCCAGCCCGCGCGGGGGCGCAATAGTCGGTTCAGCGGCCTAGTCTCGGCCCTGCGGGTGACGATCGCTTGCGCGGGAGCCCGGTTGTCCAGCCCGCAAGGGAACGACCTTGGGAGTGGACGCAGCGGGCCGAAGCAGGCTGTAAGCGAGACCACAGGGATCGAGCGTCAGCCTGTGGGCAACCGGGCGGGCGGTTGCGTGATCCGGCCAGACCTTCCCACAAGGCAGCTCACGTTCCTTCGCTCTGTGATGGCGCGTCCCGTTCGCAGCCATGCAAGGCCCGCCGCCAGGGCGGCAGGCTGGAAAGCTCTGGCCGAAGAAGATGCAGAGATCCCCGCGCGTACGCGGTGATCGAGACGCAGGGGGGATTTGGACAGGCCCAAACGCCCCCTGCCTTCCCTGGGCCACGCGCGAAGGGCGCGTGTCCGTCTAGGGAACCGCCGGTTCCCCCACGCAAGGCCCCCGAGCGGCGTCAGGGGGGGTGTCCCCGTCCTTCCTCCGCGGCTTACGCGCTCCGTGCAGGCCGGGTGATCCCCCTCCCCCCCTTCCTTGTCGGAAACCTTGCGCGGGTCCCCCTCCTGCCCTCGCCGGGAGGCAGGGTTTCAGGAGAGGGCCGCTTCGCGGTCCTCGCCAGAAACCCCGCCCGATTGTTTCGTGGCAGATAGTTCTGCCTTTCTGTCAGGCTTTGTGCCTTTCAGGCTGACCGGCCTAACTGAAGCGGACAGTCAGGGGTCGGCGCAGCATCGACGCGAAGAGCCCATCAGCGGCATTCAGCCAGGCCGCAGCATGGACGGCACCTTCGCAGGCGCAGCATCGTGCCCGGCCCTTTGCTGACGGTCAGGACCAACGCCGGGCACCTCAGCACCGGCCCAGAGCCGTCATTCGACCTCCTCACAAGCATTGTACGATTCGCCTCGGCAACTCCATCATTCCCGACCGTCTCAGTTGATCCCAAAAGCCGCCGTTCGTTTAGATAGTCGCGCCTCATGCTGAGCCACGCGCGATGGGCGTAATATTGCCGCCAGTTCGGGTGCGCCCAGGCGGCGCGAGCCACTGCTAGATAAGGAACGACCAACTAATCGCGGAGGATTCGAGACAGACGGCAAGTACCCGTCAGGAACTGGTGTCGTCCGATATCGGAGCAATCATCTTCCCATCGAATACCAGAAGCTGGCATTCAATACCCTCCAAAAAGCCCTTTACCTTAGACAAATCCTCACTAGTCGCGATCAGGATCTGAGATCGTCCACCTGCTATCCTAGAAGCCTCCGCCAGCAAACCAGCAACGCTCGCTTCGGCTGCTTCCTGCTGTCGTGGTTCGTCGAAAACCACTAGGCCCGGATGGTTGGTCTCGCTGCCTTGGGAAACGTCCAGCAGCCCGAGCTGATAGGCCCACTTCAATCGCACGCTATCGCTGGCGGATAGCTCAAACCCGATCTCGAAGCCCTCCTTCTCCGGCCGATAGCTGTCGTGCGACACAGTGAGGTCCTTCGCCGGGAAGGTGCCGAACCCATACCTTACGAGCTGGGACCGGATCGACGCCTCCAGCTTCGACAGCTTGCCGATGTCTTCGTCAGTCAGCCTCGCTTTCGGAAGGTCGGCGCGTTCCGCCAGCATATCCCGCCAGGTTCGCGCCTGCTCGTTCAACGAATCAAGCTGCTGCTCAAACCGCCCCATCGTGTCGCGGATACGAACCAGCTCCTGTTCGAGGCGAAGTCGTTCTTCGATGAACGCCGCAGACGCAGCATGTGATGGAGCGATCAGATCGGACTTCAGCGCGCGGAGACGTGCCGACTTGCCTCTGACGTCCTCGCCCGTCGATACCAGTTCCAAGTCTAGTTCGCGGATCATGGCGGCAGAACGATCAGCGAGCCGCTTGAACACCTTCCTCTGGGCGCTGAGGTATTCAATGTTGTCCTCAATGGACATCACCGACTCCAATGTTCCTGGTGGCAGAAGCGACTGATCGATCGCCTGCTCACACGTCGGACAGTGGTTTGGCGAGAGCTCGCGTGAAAGCGTGGAGCCGAAATTCTGGAGTTTCAGCGCGTCCTTGTTCTTTTGAAGATCTTCCTCGAGTTGGGCAATCCGCTGCGCGGTAGAAGCCTGCTGCACGAGTTCGGCCTGTCGGTCCCGGAAGATCGCTGACCGTTCTGTATTCAATGACATGATCTCAGCGCTGAGTACATCGGCCTCCGCCGCCGCTCCTTCAACAACACCTTCCACCTCGGGAATAGATTCGTTTTTGAGCGTCTCGAGCAGTTCCGCCAGATCCGCTATGCGCGTCTGCAGACGCCGCCATTCGCCGTTCTGCTGGTATTCGAGATACGCGTTTTCGACATCGCTTTCTAATGCGGTCGGCGCCATTGGCAGGCGCGCGGCCCTGAACCCTGAGGCCGTGGCGAGCGCAACGATAGCATCCACTGATTTGGACCAATAGGCTTTTGCCGCACCCATGCGTAATTCGAGGTCTTGGCGCCGACGTTCCGTGTCGTGGGTATCGAAGGCCATCAGGAACTCAACGGTTCGCCGGTGGACTTCTCTTATCCTGAACTGGGTAGGTATCGCCGCGGGTATCGCAGTCCAACCTACCTTCTGCTCAACGAAGAACAGCGGGAACAGGGTTTCGACGTAGAGCGGACAGTCACCGCCATCGAACCTCTTCACCGTCGGCAGGCTCCAACTCATGAACTCAGCCAGGAGCCGGTGGAAGCCGGCCTCCCGCTGAGCGCCGCCTGCATCCATCACGAAGTAGTCGCGGCGGGCGTAGTCGCCGGGGCCTTCGGTCAGCTCAGGGCCACCAATGACGCTTATGAGCCGTCGATCGCCTTCGGCGATTACGTTGCGCCGCACCGTCATCGTCTGACCACTGGCGTTCTCGATTTCCACGGCGACGTATGACTCGAGGATCTTATGTTCGACCCCGTTGGCGGGATTCTCGACGTATTCCCGCATCGCATAGGAGAGAGGGATCTCCCGCCTCGGGCTGAGCATCTGCTCGAGACCTAACGCATAGAGAAATGCATGGAGGATGGTCGACTTGCCAGACGTGTTTGGCGCGTGGAGAACGGTCAGTCCACCGTTGAGCCTAACGTCGGTTCCGTATAGACCGCCGGTCGTTTCAGCGCGGAGCCTGATATGCTTGATGCGAAGCATCAGAACGCTTCCATCTTCATTATCTTCTCCACCACCGTCTCCGTCGTCAGCTTGCCGACTTCCTCGAGGAACGAGGCTTCATCCTCAAGCAGCTTTTCTTTCCGGATCACCGCCACTGCCTTCTTGCCATCGTCGGACAACACCAGGGCCTTGCCTTCCCGAACGAGGACGAGTCCGCTGGCGGCGGCGAACGCCGCTGCCCGATTCACCCCGGGCTCAATGCGCACCGAAAGGTCGGCCGGTCCTCGACGCCGCGCTAGCACCTCACGCATATGCTGCCGCGATTTCGCTGTACGGCTCAAATGGGAGAGGAAGTGAATCTTTTGCAGACTACACCGCTGCCCGCGTGATGAGGCCAGAACGAGGAGCAGCAGCGAGACGCCCCAACCGAGGCGCAGGTCGCCGGCGATCGGTTCAGGGCGCTTTGCCACCGAGAAGTTGCCGGTCAGCTTCGACCGAATGCGATTGGCCTCTTCCATATCAGTCGAGCCTCAGTGGGCAGCGCATCAGCCAGTCGCTCACTGCGCCGAGCGCAATCGTGTCGGCCGCGCCGGGATCGAGATTCGGTACTGCCGCAAGGATTGAGGCCTTCAGCGAGTCTATCTCCGCGTCCAAAGGGTCGCCGACAAGCTTTCGCGATCCGAGCCGCAGGCGCCTCAACCGCTCCGAGATTAATCGAACGACGTCCTCATACGCATCAGGAGCCATATATCGCAGCGCGTCCTTGGCATTCTCCGAGTGAACGAACACACGGAGCAGGTCGACGACGACATCCTCCAGTTCGCCGGGATCCGACACGCGCTTCAACATTTTCGTGCGAAGGTTGTCGATTAGAGTCTGATCCCCGTCGGAGACCACCGCAATCTCGCCTTCGGTGGGTTCCGGGACTACCGGGCGGATGCGCCTGCGTAGTAGCATCCTGTGATTCCAAGTGTCGGCGTCGAAAGTCTCGCGATCTTGGATGATGATTTGAAAATCGACATCAACATACGGTAGATTCTTCGCCCTTACTTCCGCCGCCTTCTTTGCAGCGTGCTCTACCACCGCCTTGCTGTCGTGCAGCGGCACTGCCAGGATCCAACGCTTGATCTTCTGCTTCTTCAGGATGGCGGCCGCACCGCCGTTCAGATCGGAAAATTTCTTGATGTCGGTCGTCACCTTCGACTTCTGTTTTTCCGCACGAACCGCAACATCGACCGGCTCCTGGACGGCGTAGCATTGATACACTAGCTGCTGATGCAGGCAGATGAAATCGAGCCCGCAGTCACCGAGATGCTTTGCTGGCACCTTCTGAACATTGTGTGCGCCGTGCTCGGCTTGGAGCAGATGAAGGACGTGGCTTTCCCACTCGTCGCCGTCCCAAATGTCGGGCTCGCCAGCCAAATCTCTAGTTATCCCCGTCCCAAGAAAGTTTTTAACGCAGCGACTGCAGCTCGATGTTCCAGAATACTCGGCTGCCCAACGAAACACCCCTTTAGAATACAGATTAAACGAGGGACATCAGATACGTAATCCTATAAAATTCAATCCCGGCTGCCCGATTTTCGAACTTTTCTTCAGACAGAGCACCCGAGCCACCACATTCCATTCCAAAGCGCTTGGGACGCCTTCGCCATATCGGATGAGGGCCCACCTCAGTTTTCTCCCGGCACCGCTTATGAAACAGCCAGCATGGACATAGCTGCGGATACTGAATCTTCTGCGGCGGATGGCAGTCCAAAGGTCATCATAGGACCCGCCTTCTGAAGCGGCTTATCAGTCCAACGGTCCGCTTTGTCGGTGTCGAGGCCGGAAAGCCGTTAGCCTACAACCGGCCTAGAACCGGACACAGATCCCTGCCATAGCGAATGACTACTCTTCGTCTGCACCGGTCAGCTCAGCGATCCGATCTGACCGTCCTATTTCCGCCCTCAACGTCTGCGATGCTGCAACGGCGAAGGGTCAGAGCGTGAACGGCACGAGCGGCAGCTCCGTCCGCATAGCTGCCGCTTGCCCCTCTCCGCCATGGGTCTGCTATGCGCCCCCTAGGGGCATTCGAGTTCAAGTGCGCAGGCAGCTGCTATGGTGAGACAGTAGAGGACCTGCTGATAGTACAACACGGTCCTGGCTAGGGCTGGTATTCCCAAGGATTGATAACTTCGATACCCATCGCCTGAAAGGGTGCAGTGTCGCGGGTTGCGATGCTGGCAACCTTCTGTGCCGCAACAATGGCCCCGATCTGACCATCGGCATGACCTATGGTTACGCCACGCTCTCGGGCTCTTGAGACGCGCATCGCATAGAACAGCGAAGCCGTTCCGTCATAGGGAAGGATACGGCCGGCGAAATCATCCTGCAGCATCGCCTCAATTGTGCCGATAAGTCGCGTCTTCCGCTCACCGGTGGGCAAGATGAACGCACCGAACAGCAGTTCTTCTGCCGTGATGGCGGTCACGTAAAGATTGCCCGGCTCCTGTGCGTCAAGCCAAGCCATGACGGTTGGGTCAGGAACTGGCCGCTGGACCTCCGACAGCACATTAGTGTCCAGGATGATCATGAGAAGTCGGCAGCTTCGCCCGCAGTCTTGTCACGAGGTTGGCTCAACTCGTCACCGATCACGCCCATGCTCTGGAACCGCGATCGCAGCTGCTGTCCAAAGCCGCCCGTGTGCCGGGCGACATAAGAGTTGACCAGGATCGCACGTGCCTCTGCTTCGATGCTTCGCCGGTTGCTCGACGCCTGCTCCCGAAGATGATTGTGAACCTCGTCAGGGAGGTTTCGGATCATCATGTTTCCCATGGCAGTCCCGCCTCTGATAGCATTTCGAACGATATGATATCATCAAGCAGGATGATGTCAAAATGATATTGATGATATCACCGGCTTCGCGTGTCCATCAAACGGACGTTTTGCGGACTTTCGCCAAAGCTGTCCAGGAACATGCCGGATGACGTGTATTTGGACATCTTGATTTCTGGATGAGTTTGTGGACATTTTCGAGTAGCTGAGGGCACGAACGGCCCTGCTTAAGGAAAACAGATGTCACTCATAGGGTACGCGCGTGTCTCGACCTCTGAGCAGGACCTTGCTCTTCAGCTTGACGCGCTGAAGGCCGCTGGCGCGACGCGGATTTTCGAGGACAAGGGGATGTCTGGCGCTAAAGCGGAACGGGTTGGGCTGAACGCGGCAATTTCCTTCCTCCGGGAGGGTGACACGCTTGTGGTCTGGAAGCTGGACCGGCTTGGCCGGTCGATGACCCATCTGCTGCAAACGGTGACGGAACTTGAAAGCAGGGGAGTAGGCTTCCGGTCCCTTACCGAGACAATCGATACCACCACCCCAACCGGGCGGCTCGTGTTCCACATCTTCGGGGCTCTTGGTCAGTTTGAGCGTGACCTGATCCGCGAGCGCACTGGCGCAGGACTGAAAGCTGCCGCGGCAAGAGGCCGTAAAGGGGGACGGCCCATTGCCGTTACACCAGAAAAGGTAGCTCGCGCCCGTCAACTGATTGCGTCTGGCCTCAACGTGCGTGAGGCTGCCGCGCGGATGAAGGTTAGTAAGTCTGCCCTCTATACTGCTTTGAAAAGCATCCCAGTTTCGCCAGTGTAGGACGTCAAAATCGCTAACTGCCAGGTGGGTCAGGCAGCGCAGTAGAATCCTCCCGTCAGTAGTAGGGACTTATATATCGGGCGGTGAGATCTGCCTTTCAGGCCCCGCCTGCGAGCGTTCAGAACACGGTAACCTGTGTTCCGATTTCAGCGACCTCGAAGAGTCGAGCCACATGCTCGTTGTAAAGTCCGTAACAACCGGATGAAGATTTCCGGCCGATCTTGCGGGTGTCATGGGTGCCGTGAACAAGGTAGGCAGGCCAAGCTAGGTACAGGCCGTACTGTCCCAACGGGTTCTCGGGAGCCCCGCCCTCCACGCGCTGCGGCAGGCTCGGGTCTTTTTCACGCATGCTCGGTGTGGGAGTCCAAGGTGGGTGCTTCATTTTCCTGACAACCTCAGTCTGCCCGCGGCGCGTCAGGTCCTCGGTCATCGGAATGGAGCAGGGAAAAATGAAATGCACGCTCTCATCGGTCGACCAGTAATGCACAGCGCGGGACGTCACATCGGCGAGAATAACTCCCTTTCCGATGGCCGAATAGAAATCTCGCCAATGGCGTGCCCGGAAAGATGAAAGATTGCGCTGTGGGCCACTGGCCACGGCGGTCTGGGTCATGTTGGGCGTTCCCGGTGCCGGCTGATTGTAGGGCCCTAGGTCCTGTCCAAAAGCAGAAGTGCCCGGAAGGATGACGCTTGCTGTGAAAAACCCCTGCAAGAAGGTTCTGCGATCACCATAATGATGGTTCTTGGACATGCTCCTGCCTCGATTTCATATTTGCTCATGTCTTTTGTGCAGTCGTACCCGAGCATCAGCTATGGACCAAATTGCTCCGGAACATTTTCAGTCGCATCAGACGATTTGCAACAGGCCCGATCTCCTGCCTAGCCAAGCCTGCAAAGAGATAACAAGGACACAGCTCGGCGGAAATTTGACCCGGATGGGTCAACCGTAGATCATCACCGGCGTTCCAAGCTGAAGCATGGCGTAGACGTCCTCAATTTCCTGGTCTGTGAGCGCAAGGCAACCGGCAGTCCAGTCCCGGTTCTTGGGTGCGAAGACATTCCCTTCCGGCCCCCGGCCATGGAACATGATGTCTCCCCCTGCCTTTCGGCCGAACTGTGCGGCATAGGCCTTGTCCTGAGCGTTCGGGTAGGAAATGCCGACCGACAGGTGATAGCGGCTGCGTGGATTGAAGCGGTCAACGAAATACAGACCTTCAGGGGTCTTTCCGTCCCCTTCGAATTGCTTCGGCCCGATTGGTTGGTTGCCCAGCCCGAAATCATAGGACTTCAGCACGGTCGTGCCGCTGATGAGGTGCATTCTGCGCTGGCTTTTATAGACCACCACTTGTGTCACGGGTGGTCCGAAATAGCGTTTGAACTCCGGCGTCGGTCTGGTTGCGGCTTGGGTGCTCACACCGGATGAACCGGATCGTCCGCAGGCTGCCAAGGCTGCAATCATGGCCAGTGAGGCATGGCGGCGGGTGAAGTGGGACATTGACGAGGATTCCTGCAGAAGGCGTTCGCGTGATTTATGCAGCGGGATAGCTGTTGAAGATTTCACTGCTGCCATCCTTGCGGATCAGCAAGACGTCATAAGCGACGCGCCGGCTTTCGGGCCCCATGCCCGGACTTCCAAGGGGCATTCCCGGAACAGTGACTCCCAAAGCGTCCGGACGCTCCTGCAACAGCTTGCGGATATCAGCGACCGGAACATGCCCTTCCAGGAAATAGCCCTCGATCGATCCGGTATGGCAGGACGCCAGTTCGACAGGCACACCGAGATCGATCTTGTGCTGCATGAGGAGCACGCCGAAGCGTTCCTCACTGGTCACTTGAAAGCCATTCTCCCGCAGGTAGTTCGTCCACTGCTTGCAGCACTCGCAGCCGCTTCCTTCGACCACATGGATCGTTCCCGCTGTCTGCGACAGTCCCAAAGTCGGCAATGCACTTGCGGCAGCGGCCAAAAGCACGAAACGCCGTGTCAACTCCATCATGATCTGCCCCTCATTCCAGCACTTGCCGGTTTCTTGTTTGCCAACCACTGCAACCTCAAGCAGCTAGAGGTTCAAGAGATAATTTTGAAGTTCACGGGCTTGTCAGGCGCTTCGGTCTTAAGGCAGATATGGTTGAGCAAGTGGATGCGCGCGTCAAACTTGCCGGCTGCTCATTGCAGCAGCCAAAAGTTTCTCAAGTCTCTCTCATGATCATGACCAGCGTGAATCGTTCAATCCCACCTGCAGCAGGAATTGGGTAGAAACCGTTCTCGACCATGCCCTTACGCCGCCTAACACAAGATTTATCCGTTCAAACTTGTGGTTTCTCGCAATGTTAGACACACAGGACCGTAGTCCGCCCCAGAAGTAACCGCGAGAGAACAATGCTGACACGTCGCCATTTCATCCTGACAACCAGTGTGCTGTTCTCTCCGGCAATTGCTTCGCGTGGCTTCGCAAGCTCGTGGCCGAGTGAAGCTCAGATGGCTTCCTGGGATGCGGAGATCACTCCACCAGCCTATGATCCGGCAACCTCAAATCCTTGGGGTCTGCATCCTAGGTTCCTGCCGCAGCGTGTTGAAGCCAATGACGGTTTGACGCCGGGGGACATTCACGTCGATGCGGTGGCGCGTTATCTTTATCATATCCAAAATGATGGTACGGCGATGCGCTACGGAGTGGCCATCGGTCGCGGAGATCTTTATGAACCAGGAACCTATACGGTCCGGCGCAAAGCGAAGTGGCCACATTGGACCCCCACTGCGAATATGATCGCTCGCGAACCGGAGACTTATGCACAATACGCTGACGGTATGGAGCCCGGGCCTATGAACGCACTCGGTTCACGGGCGCTTTATCTCTATGTAGGGGACCGTGATACGTATCTGCGCATCCATGGGACGCCATATCCCACCTCAATCGGAAGTCGAGCAAGTTCGGGATGCGTCCGAATGGTGATGGCCCACGTCAACGATCTTTACAGCCAGGTTGAAACCGGTGTCAGTGCGACTCTTTATCCGGGAGAGTAGCAGATTTCACGGCAGCAAAATCAATCCCAGCAACCAGAACCATTTTCTACACGAAGAAACGTAGCGGGTAATATCCGGAAATTGATGGGGCGTAGGTCCCCCTCAGAGAACCTTTCAACCGCTTGCGAGGCAAATGGGGCCTCCTCGCCGCGATAGAAGCGGCAGAAGCGTCGTTTCCACTGGACCGACATGCTCATACCAATAGCAGTTATCCTCTGTCTGGAGGCGAGCGGTCGCAACATTTTGATGCGGAGCGGCCAATGCGACCACTTCCTCTGGAAGTTTCTGCGGCTCCGCAACGGCATCAGCCGACATTGCAGAGCATCCTCCGAGGAGAGAGATCGCGAGCATAATCACCAATGGTTTTGCTTTCATCTGTAAGCTCGGAACCATGATCTTGCCTTCTGGAAATGACTTAACATCAGCTATTGCAAATAGCAGGCAGGTACAAGCCAGCTGCCGGAGTAGTCTCCGCAAGGATCGAGTTGAGGTCCATTCACCCCAATGCCTGGCGAATACCTGGTGATCCCTGCGAACCTGCGCGTTGCAACTCAGGTGTCCTCAATGCAACATCGACGATATCGGCTTCCGGATGATTAAGCCGACCACCGAACTTGATCCATGACATCCTATGGGACCTCCTCCGGCCGGCCTCATCTGCGGCTGCAATTAGCCTCTGTTCTCTGTCGTCGTGCGGATGAAGAACCCGGTGGCGACCCTTGCCGCCGCAAGCATCAACAGGTCACCTGTCTTGATCTCCGTGGCCTCCGATGCCAGCGATTTCTCGGTTGGGTCCGTCGGCTGGCCATCGACACGAACTTCGTAGTGAAGGTTCGGCCCGCTCACGAGGCCCGTCGCACCGACATCGCCAATAGTATCATTAGCGCTCACTTGGGTGCCCCTTTTTATGCCGGGGGCAAAGCGGGACAAATGTGCATAGCGAGTCACGACGCCGCCGCCATGGTCTATATCGATTGTCCGGCCATATCCCCGCATACCTCCTGCAAAAATCACCGTGCCCGCACCGGTTGCCCTGACAGGCGTGCCAATCTTTGCGGCGTAATCTACTCCGGTATGCATTCGCTCGACGCCAAGAACCGGGTGCTTTCGCTTGCCAAAGACCGAAGATAGACGTGCACCGATGACGGGTCTGGCGGAATGTTGCACCCGCGTGCCGTCCTTGAACAGAATGGCTGGTTCGTCCGGGGGACCTGCTACCATTTCATAAGTATGCCCACTCAACTCCAGCCGGGCATAAGACAGCTGGGGTTCTCCCATAATTGTCCCGTCAGGTAGGGCAGTTTCCTGCCAAATCAGCGCCACGCGTTCTCCACCTTTCAGGTCACGGCGGAAATCAACCTGTCCCGCCAGGAGCGCAGCAAGATCGACGGCAAAGCTCTCAGGCGCCTCACGTTCTGCGAGCGCATCATAAAGCGAACTAACGAGCATGAAAGACTCGCGGCGATTGCGTATCTGTATCTGAGTGTCGACCAAGGCAGCCTCAAGAGGTTTGCTGAAGTCGAGGACAATGTCGGTCCCGTTCTTGACCAACAATGACAGGTGGTCCAGGCGGGCAGGATCATCTTCCGACACGCGCCATCTCAGCACTTGGCCTGGGATCAAGGTTGACAGATCGAAGACACCCGAGATTGCCAGTGCCGCCTCGTTTCGCGTTTCCGCGGCTATTCCCGCACGAGACAGGATCGCGTCCAGCGTATCGCCCTCCACCACTTCGTGCTGCGAGAGATTGGTTGCTGGTCCCGCTTCTGGTGCGGGTTCGCTCAGTGTTTCGGCATGTAACGGCGCGGTCACGGCAACAGCGCCGACAAGAAGCAGGATTCGCAAGATCATCGAATTTCATTCCGTAAGATGTATGTTAGCCTCGCTCCGGCTCCAGGAAAGGCCAGTAAGCCGCTGCATTTGGGTTCATGGCATCATGAATCGTCCGAGATAGATTCCAACAAATGTCCCCATCAATCCGAAGGCGATTGCGTGAGCGAGGGCATACTGGATCATGTCCATTCTGTTCCCACCAAGCTGGCGTACGCGATCCAACCCGCGCCATACGCCCAGAATAGCTCCTAGGAGCGTCAGCATCGGACTGCTTGGTGTCCAAAAGATATCATTCCTGTGCCCTGCTTGTTGCGACTGTTGCGCGCCTTCTGAAACCTCAAGCAGCTAGAGGTTCAAGTTGATTATTATCGGGTTCACCAATTTGTCAGTCGTTCGAGCCGATGAAAGACGAAAAGCCAATCCAGCGCATCCAGTGGGTGTCAAGCTTCTCGATTGAAGAGTCGGCGTGTGTGCGGTAGATGCGACTAGCATCGGATGTACGGTCTCCCTCAGTGAATGGCATCCTCGGTCACATGGTCAGTGATGCAGAGTGAGTGATCGCCCAGCACTTCGATCACTCGGCAGTCGGCAATTCTGTTTCCGTCGCATTGCACCACCATGCGCTCAAGCTCAGCTTTTAGTGCCGCCAGCCGCGCAAGACGGCTTTCGACCTCAATCAGCTGAGCCCGAGCAATGGCATCCGCTGCTGAGCAAGGCTGATCGGGATTATCCGACAAGCTGAGCAGATCCCTAATGGCCTCAAGTGAGAATCCAAGCTCCCGCGCATGCCGGATGAACGCCAACCGCTCCAGAGCTTTCCGGTCGTACAGGCGCTGGTTGCCTGCACTGCGCTCCGCTTCGGGCAGCAGGCCGATCTGCTCGTAATAACGGATCGTCGGGACTTTCACTCCGGTTGATACGCTGAGTTTGCCGATGGTCAGCATCAAATCCCTCTTGAAGCTATAGCAGCTAGAGACATTAAGAATACGAATCAGAAAAGACAACTGCCGTGTCCTGGCGGAGGAAAAGACGATGACGAACCGAGATGCGGCAGGCGAAACAGCCTGCGACTGGACGGTGTCAGGCATGGATTGCGCCTCCTGTGCCACAAAAGTGAGAGCCGCGGTGTCTCGCCTGCCAGGCGTCAGCGGTGTCGAAATCGGCATCATGTCGGAACGCCTGCGCTTGACGCTGGACGAAGAAAAGACTGACCGCAAAAAGGTCGAAAAGACCGTGCGGGCGCTTGGCTACGGTATCGCGCCGCGTGGTGCGGGAAAAAAGGCCTTTGTCCTGCCAGGTTCCGCGCCGGAGGCTGATTCACGTCACGATCAGCAAGGGCATCTAGAGCTTCAGACGAGCCAGCCTGCGGCAGACTCCTCAGGTCATGGCAGCCTCGGTCATGTTCATGACGACCCTGCTGATCGTGGCAAAAACTGGTATCAAACGGGCAAGGGCAAGCTGGTGATCTTTACGGCCCTGCTGCTTGCGGCAGCCTGGGGCGTGGAGTTGGTTGCCCCTCGGATCGGCACATGGGCATTCGGTGCGGCCTGCTTGATTGGAGTCGCACCCATTGCACGTCGCGCCTTTGCCGCGGCACGATTGGGCCAGCCGTTCACCATCGAGGGCCTGATGACCATCGCCGCGATCGGCGCCTTGTTCATCGACGCGGCCGAAGAGGCCGCGCTTGTGGTGTTTCTCTTTGCAGTCGGAGAGGTGCTGGAAGGTGTCGCTGCCGGTAAGGCGCGTGACGGCATCCGTGCGCTGGCGAACTTGGTTCCCAAGACTGCGCTGCTGGAAGTCGGCGGCTCAACACGCGAAGTGGCGGCTGCCAGCCTGCTTGTCGGCCAAACCGTGCTTGTCCGCCCCGGCGACCGCATTCCGGCTGATGGAAACATCGCTGAAGGCCGTTCCGGCATCGATGAAAGCCCGGTGACGGGGGAAAGTGTGCCGAAGACGCGCGGGCCGGGGGACGCAGTCTTTGCGGGCTCCATCAACACCGAAGCGGCGCTGCGGATCACTGTGACCAAAGCCGCTGAAGACAATACCATCTCGCGGATCATTCGCCTCGTGGAAGAGGCCGAGGAAGCGCGCGCGCCGACCGAACGCTTCATTGACCGGTTCAGTCGCTGGTACATGCCTGCCATCGTTGCAGTTTCGGTCCTGGTGGTTGTGGTGCCGCCGCTATTCTATGGTCAGGCTTGGGACACCTGGATCTATCGCGGTCTTGCGCTTCTGCTGATCGGCTGCCCCTGCGCGTTAGTGATCTCGGTTCCGGCCTCCATCGCGTCGGCGCTGTCCACTGGTGCTCGCCGGGGACTGTTGATGAAGGGCGGAGCGGTCATCGAAGCGGCCGCCAAGGTCTCCAAGGTCGCTTTCGACAAGACGGGAACTCTCACTCACGGCCGCCCCGAAGTCACGGACCTTGTGCCATTCGGCAGGACAACAGAAGCCGAGCTTCTGGCGGTGGCTGCAGGGGTCGAAAGCGGGTCAAGCCACCCGCTGGCCATCGCCATCCTGAACAAAGCCAAGTCGGCAGGTGTCAAAGCCTTGCCAGCGCGCGAGGCCAAGGCATTGGCGGGCAGAGGCGTGGTCGCAACCGTGGGTGACGCGCCCGCTTGGGTTACGTCTCCTCGCTATGCATCCGAGAATAACGGCATCCACACCGACAGCTTGCGGCAAGCGACAATCTTTGAGGAAGAGGGCAAGACGGCCGTCGCGGTTTATCGCGAAGGGACACCGCTTGGCCTGATCGCCATGCGGGACGAGTCACGAAACGACGCCGCAGAGGCTGTCCGCCAGCTCTCAGCCATGGGGATCACGTCCGTCATTCTGACTGGAGACAACCCGCGTACTGCAGCGGCCATCGCCGGTGGTCTTGGCATGGAGTTTCGGGCCGACATGATGCCCGAAGACAAGCTCAGCATGATCCGCGACATGAATGAACATGGCGGCGTGATGATGATCGGGGACGGCATCAATGACGCCCCTGCCCTTAAGCAGGCCAGCATTGGTGTTGCCATGGGTTCAGGCACTGATGTTGCTTTGGAAACGGCCGATGCGGCCATTTTGCGTGACCGCGTGACGGATGTTCCGGCCCAGATCCGGCTGGCGCGCGCGGCCATGACCAACATACGGCAGAACGTGACCATCGCGCTCGGGCTGAAGGCAGTCTTTCTGGTCACCACGATCCTCGGGATCACAGGCCTCTGGATCGCAATCCTCGCCGATACGGGGGCAACCGTGCTGGTGACGCTGAACGCCCTGCGCTTGTTGCGTTTCAATCCCGAACGCGAGGGCTGAAGCCATGCTGTCGGAATTTGGCTGGGCGGCCTTGGCGCTGTTGGCAGGCTATCTACTGCTCTTTTTCTGGGGCAGTGCCCTGGCGGCCCAGGCGGCGAACAGGTCCGTCTGGCTGTTTGGTCAAGCAAGAGGACGCGACCGTTGGGCGGCTTTTGGCTTTCGCGCAGCATTTGTTCTGGCCTTTCTCGGGCCGCTGCTTTGGCTGGTCTGGCCTTCCCTGCACAAGTCCGACCCTTTCTGGACCGAGGGCGAGGCAGTGGCGCTTGGCCTGATCGGAATATTTGTTTCCGGAGCCGGCGCCATGCTGGCTTTTGCCGCGCAGATGTCCATGGGAAGCTCATGGCGGGTCGGTGTGGCCGAGGGCGCGACGGGTACACTGGTTTCGGGCGGGCTTTATCGCTTCAGTCGCAACCCGACTTTTATGGGCCAGATCATTCTGTTGGCGGGAGTTTCTCTTGCGATCCCGGCTGTTCCGACAATTCTCGCGCCGCTGCTTTTCCTTTGGTCTGCGTCCACGCAGATCCGCTCAGAGGAAAGTGAGTTGAAGCAGGCGCTTGGTGCAGACTACAGCCGCTACCTGGCGACCGTGCCGCGCTGGATCGGCTTTCACAGGAGAACCTCAAGTTGAAGGCTGCTCTGACCATTTTCGGAATCGCGGCCACAGTGCTGGCAGATCAGGCCACAAAGGCCGCGGCGATGTCATTGATCTCTCCGGGTCAGATCCTGCCGGTTCTACCGGGCTTCGATCTGACGCTTAGCTTCAACGAAGGCGCCAGCTTCGGCATGATGTCGAACCTCATGGGGGGCAGGCCTCTACTCATGGCGGCGCTGACTGGCGCGCTTGCCCTGATCTTTTCCGTTATGGCGTTTCGCACCGACAACCGCCTCGAGCGCACCGGTCTTGCCCTGATCGTGGGCGGTGCCCTTGGTAACATCATCGACCGGTTGCGGCAGGGTGCCGTGACTGACTTCCTGGACCTCTACTGGCGTGACTGGCATTGGCCCACCTTCAATGGCGCCGATATCGCGATCACGCTCGGCGGGCTGATCATCGTCATCGCCACATTCGCCACAGGCCGCAAGGAGTCGCTTCTTGACCGCAACTAAGACACGGGGCGTGACCCGGGACGAGCTTACCCTGCTGGCGGCCTTCCTGATCGCCCTGACCGCAACCCTTGGTGCATTGTTCATCGGTGAGGTCCTGGGGCAGATGCCCTGCGTCCTGTGCTGGTACCAACGCATCGCGATGTTCCCGCTGGTGCCAATCCTGACCATCTCGCTTTGGCGCAACGACGGCGTGGCGCGGCTTTACGGCCTGCCGCTGGCGCTTGCAGGTCTGGTGCTGGCGGGCTGGCATTCGGGACTTTACGCCGGGCTGATCCCCAAGGCCGTTGCGCCCTGTACCAAGGACGGCCCGTCCTGCACCGATCAGGCGCAGACCATCCTGAGCGTGCCTATCCCCTATCTGGCGCTGCTCGCGTTTGCTGCAATTATTGTCTGCCTCTTGTCACTGAAAGGAAAACGTTCATGAATCGCCGTTCTCTTATAATCGGAGCTTCGGCCATAGGCCTTGCCGCCTTTGGCGGTGGCGCGATCGTGATGACTCGCAACCGGCAGGCCGAGGCAGAGGCCCAAGCCGCCGCGGCCCCGGCGGCAGACACGGAGGTGCTGGTGCGTGGTTACTCCCCCAGCTTCGGCCCCGAGGATGCTCCGGTCACTCTGGTCGAATTCTTCGACCCGTCGTGCGAGGCGTGTCGCGCTTTTCACCCGGTTGTTCAGGACATCCTCACTCAGTTTCCCGACCAGGTTCGCGTCGTCATGCGCTATGCGGCTTTTCACGAAGGATCTGACGAGGCCGTTCGCATTCTGGAAACTGCACGGATGCAGGATCAGTTTGAGCCCGTCCTTGAGGCGCTGCTGGAGCGGCAGCCCGAATGGGCAGTGCATGGCGCCCCCCGAATGGACTTGGCTTGGCAGATTGCCGGGGCTGCCGGTCTTGACCTGGAAAGGGCCCAAAGCATGCGCCTGTCGCCGGACATTGTGGGTATCCTCAATCAGGATGCTGCCGATCTGAAGACACTGGGCGTGCGCCAGACGCCCACTTTCTTCCTAGACGGGCGCCAATTGACGAACGTTACGTTTGAGAACCTGATTTCGGACGTCCGCAACGCCGTCGAAACATCCTGATCGCAGACCTCAGCCCTCGTCTGCATAGGCCGCGAACAGGGCCAGCGTTCGCTCGCTCACATGATGCTCGATGCTTCCGGCATCCCGCTCCCCCGTCTTGGCATCAAAGCCGAGACGGATCAGGAAACGCGGGACGATCTCGGGATGGCGGCGGCACTCGCGTGCCAAGGCATGTCCTTCTTCCGTCAAAAAGGCCGATCTGTATCGTTCGCGAGAGATCAGTCCTTTACGAGCCAATGGGTCCAGCGCCTTTGTCGCCGTCGGCGCACGCCCAAGCGTGCGGCGATGACGATCAGCCGCGCCTCTCCGTGTTCATGGATAAGCTCTGCAATCAGCTCGGCATAATCTTCGGTCAATTCGTCGCGCCGTGCTTCACGCACGCCTTGAATCGCCTTAGCGATACCATGATGTGGTGGACCTTCAGCCGATGGGTGCGTGCCACGCCGACCTTCTTCCTGAATGGCCGACCGCTCACCAACCCCAGTTTTGAAACCTTGAGCGCCGCCGTCAGGAACGCCGTGGCCGAAACCAGCTGAACTGACAAAGCCGTGAGATTGGCCAAAGCTGCTTGAACCTCAGGTGGCTAGAGGTGCTAGGGCGGCCGCAAAGGTGGGATGTCGATATGCTGAAGAAAATCAGGATCGCCCTTTGGGTCGCTGTGGCCGTGTCACTCGTTGGCGTGGGCGCGCTGCTCTGGCGTGCAGACAGGCAGGAGCAAGCCGCCGCGTTCAAGCCGGAGTTCTCTTTGCCGGATGAGGCAGGGACGGTCCGCACGGCGGAGGAATTCAGGGGCAAACATCTTCTGGTCTTCTTTGGCTTCACGAACTGCCCGGACGTCTGCCCGACCACAATGGCGGAAGTCGCTCAGGTCATGGATGACCTGGGACCGGAGGCGGAGGACGTGCAGCCTCTGTTCATTTCGGTCGATCCGGCGCGGGACCGGGAGAGTGGCCTGGGTGAGTATCTGGCGGCGTTCCATCCCAGCATCCTGGGACTGGCCGGAGACAAGGCGGCCACCAAATCAGCTGTCAACAGCTTCAAGGTCTTTGGTGACAGACAAGAGGATGCCTCGGCGCCGGGGGGCTACACCATGTCGCACAGCTCCAGCCTTTACCTACTTGGTCCGCGCGGCGAATGGTTGCGCCAGTTCGAGTACGGAACACCTGCGGATGACATCATTGCTGACCTCAAAGGACGCCTTTAACATGCTGAAATCACTCCTAGCCGGAATGGGGCTCGCCGTGATGCTGCCCGCCGTTGCGCTTGCCGACTGCGCCGAAGTATCTCAAGGCCAGCTTCTGATCAGCGCGGCCTGGTCACGGGCGACCATCGGAACGGCGCGTCCCGCCGTTTTTTATGTCACCATCCGGAACAACGGCAGCACAGATGACCGCCTGACCGGGATCGAGACCCCTGTGGCCGGGATGCCCATGCTCCACGAAACGGTGATGACGGATGGCGTGGCCAGCATGCCGCACGCCTCCGATATCTCGATCCCCGCAGGACAGACCGTCAGTTTGGCACCGGGCGGCTATCATGGCATGCTCATGGATCTCGAAGAAGAGCTGAAAGACGGAGAGAGCTTCCCCGTGACGCTGAAGTTCGAGAACGCAGGTCCCGTTTCGGTCGAAACGGCGGTCCTCCCTCTGCGCGCACGCGAGGCTGCATGCGGCGACGCACCCTGATCCTTAGCAGCGTCGGGCTGCTGTCCGCGTTGGGCTTCATGCTGGCGGTCGGCGCGTGGCGCAGCGGCGATCTGCCTTGGCAGCAGGAGGCTGCGCTAGTCAGCGGCATACGCGCTGCCGACTTGGGATCCATGTCATGGCAGCTCACCAGCCACGACAATGAAAGGGTCAGCCCGCAGGATTGGGTCGGCGAGGCAAGCCTTGTCTTCTTCGGCTTCACCTGGTGCCCAGATGTGTGTCCGATGACGCTTCTCAACATCAGCGAGTGGCTGGACAAGCTTGGCCCGGAGGCGGACCGGCTTGCTGTTCACCTCGTCACGGTCGATCCCGAGCGCGACAGCCCTGAGGTGCTGGCCGACTACCTGTCGAACTTCGACCCTCGCATCACCGGCCTGACGGGAACCCCGGACGAGGTTGCCCGCGCAGTAGAAGCCTTCGACGTGACAGTCCGGCGCGTCCCCCGGAAAGATGGCGACTATACGATGGATCACACCGCTGGCGTGTTCTTGTTTCGGCCCGACGGGCGGCTGTCGAGCATCATCGACCTGCACGAAGACCCGCAGTTTGCCGTGCCGAAGATCCGGCAGGCGCTTGAGCGAGAGGGATAGATAGTGACCCGTTATGACCCGACGGACGTTACTGTGTGCCGCCGCAGCAGCAGGCGCCCTGCCACGTCGAAGGCACCGGATGCAAGTGCTGCAAGCAATGGACCCGCCACCTGCAGGACAGCGGCTTTGAGAACACATGAAGAGCGCTTCGGCACCCTTCTCATGCAGCACAAGCTGGACCTTGGCGTGCCCGTCGAGCACTCGACCTGCCATACTGGTTCCATCGATGGCTATTTCCTGGAGAGCCACGTTCCTGCTGCCGATACCCGACCAGGCTGACCCTCACTGCGGCTGCAAGGTGTAGCAAATGCCCGTGCATCTCTCGATGTCGCCTGACGAAACAAGAGGGAGATGACAAGCCCGGATAGCTGCTCAGGAAGTGGGGAACTGTGCGCGACCACACGTCAGGTGTCGCCTGCGCATGTGCAGCACACTGAAAACTTGCCGTGCACCGGCTGGAGAGACGTCGATTAGCGCTGGTTCAGCTGCTTGAACGACCTGCGGATGATGCCTCTTGCTCCTGGCCGGATGACGTTCCTCCGGAGCCACCCTGCGCCCCCTCGTCGAACGGCTGCACCCAGAAGACGATCACGGCGATGAAGAGAGCGTAGACTGCTGGCAGGGCAAACACCTGCCAACGCTGAAACCCGCGCTCACGCCCGCCCCACCAGATGAACATGGCGTAAAGCATCGGCATGATCGCTACGAAGGCGAGGGTCACCGCAAACAGCTGCATGTTCTCGATGGGCATGCCGATGATCGTCAGCGGGATGAAGGCCAGGGTCATTGTCACGGCATGATCGCCGATCACGCTTGTGACGCCCGACGTAACCTGGCCGCTGCGGGCCACGTACCAGGTCGCGAAGACCTCGGGCAGCGCCGCGATCGGAGCTGTGATAAAAAGCCCGCCAATGATCTTCGAAAGCCCCAGTGCGCCGACGATCTTCTCGGTCGAGAAGACGGTGAAATAGGCGCCGATTGCCAGCGCCCCGACACCGGCCGCGGCTTTCCACTTTTCCTTCCGCTTCCAGTTTACGTCCTCGCCCTCCTTTCGGCCGCGAAGGAGGGCTTGGGCGACGTAGGCGAGATAGCCGATCAGCAAGATCCAGCCGTCCAGCGGCTGCAAGCCCCGCCACGGGGCCGGCAGGGTCAGGAGCGCGAAGAGAGCGATGATGCCGAGGTAGGGCAGCGCTTGGACCGTCACGGCCTGCGGGTCGACCTGCAACAGGTGTTCGCCCCGATGCGCCTCGTGATCGGGATGCCCACCTTCGCCGCCGATGCCTTTCTTCCGCGTAGCGAGATAGGCGGTCACCACCATCATCGGAATGGCCAGGACGTTCGAGCCGAGGAGTGCGCCAAGGCCGATGTCGCTGACCCCGCGGATGGCGCTCGTGGTATTGATCCCGATCTCGGGCGAGGCGGCGGCAAGCCCCACAAAGGCCCCGCCCGCCGCAACCGAGAAGCCCCATTGCCGGCGCAGCTTCTTCAACGGGTCGGCAAGATGCTCGGCACCCCAATGTGCGGCCCAGACCGCAGCAAGCAGGACCGGTATCCAGATGAACAAGCTGCCGCTCATGGCGCCACCTCTGCGGTGGCTGTGCTTGCTTCGACTGGATCGGCGGGCGCCTTGACCTCCTGTATTTCCACCGTGGCATGCCCCACTCCGAAATGCTCGGAGAGGCGGGATTTGATGGCGCGGCGGACGGCGTCGTGGTCGGTGCCGGGGGACACCTGTGCTTCCAGCGTCACGATCGGCCGCTCTTGCGTGATGGACCAGGCATGAACATGGTGAACGCGGAGCACACCCGGAACGCATTGGGCCAGATCTGTCGCGACCTCGCGTGCATCGAACCCTGCCGGAGCTCCTTCGAGCAGCATGTGGCCGCTTTCCGCGACGACCTTCCAGGCCGAGCGCAGGATGATGAGAACCACGAGAACCGACAGGAGGGGGTCGATCGGGGTCCAGCCGGTCCAGAGGATTACCAGCGCCGCCACGATCGCTGCGACCGACCCGAGAAGGTCGCCGGCGACATGCAGGGCGGCGGCCCGAATATTGAGGTTTTCGCCTTCGCCCCTGGTCAGAACCCAGAAGGCCAGGATGTTGACGATAAGCCCGGCGACGGCGATCCAGAGCATCACGCCGCCCAGCACCTCGCCCGGGTCCCAGAGGCGCTGGAGCGCCTCATAGGTGATCCAGCCGGCGATGACAAAGAGCGACAGGCCGTTGACGAAGGCTGCAAGGACGCTCAGGCGGTCGAAACCGTAGGTCTGCCGCCAGGTCGCCGGACGCCGCGCGAAGCGGAATGCCAGCCAGGCCAGGACGAGCGACGCAAAGTCCGTCAGCATGTGCCCGGCGTCAGCCAGAAGGGCAAGCGAACCGGAGATGAGGCCCCCGGCCACCTCCGCTAGCATGAAGCCGCCTGTCAGCAGCGCAGCGATGGCGATCGCGCGCTCGCTCCCGTGCCCATGTCCGTGCCCGCCTGAGCCGTGGCGATGTCCTGAACCCATGCGCTACTCCTTCTTTGCTGGCTCAACACCAGAGAAACGGGATTGTTTCAGTAAGCAGCGTGACCTTCTTTGGAGGAAAGCGCTGCAAGGAGACGGACCTCGTAACTACCTAATCGGTTGCCTCGCGTTGGTCACTAATCGCGCTTCGGCATTTCAGTGCGTCGGAGAATACTTTTGATTAGCGGTACTGCTCATCCGCACTGCTACAGCAATCCTGAATGACCGGGTTCGGCAAGCTACACAGCGGCATCGTTCCAGCTTTAACCGACGGCCTACGGCTAACTGCTCTTGCTGCAGCCGCATTCGCTGCGGCCTGCCCGAATGTCGGTGATAGGCTCTTCGCGTCGATGCCGGTCTGTAGCTGAGAGGCCGCTTTTTCAAGGGCATGGTGATCGCGGGCACCGCGATCGCTGATCCAGCGGACAGCCGCGCCTCCGCTTCGCTCTGGCACAGCTGACGATCTTTCATTTCGCTTTTCCGCCTGCCATCCGGCCGGCGATCTGAACACGGGCTCTGGTGCCGCTGCGCGTCAGCCTCCACGGAGAAATCCGGTTCCTCCCACGCCAGGGCGCGGGTCCCTCCCAATTTCACCGCTCCGGCCCCGTGTGTCAGATCACCGTCCGGCCGCAGGTCGGGCTGCGCCCACCCTGCTTTGCCCTTCGGATGACATGAAGTCATCCAAAGTGAAAAGCAGCGATGGCTTCGCCACTGGCGGAACAGGAAGGAGCGCCACGACATGTCGGACTGGATCAAGACACGCATTGGAGATTGGGCTGGGGCCTATCAGAGGCAGACCTTTGTGACAGGAAAGGCAAGCCCACCTTCGCATCGAGGATGAGCCTTACTGTTTTCATGCAACTTTTCCCCTCTCTGAAGGCAGGACTATCTGACCCCTGCCACCGATTATCGGCACAAGACCGGAACGGGCATCACCACAAGGAAGGCCAAGCATGGCTCCCCGCTACACTCATCGTATTGGCTCATGAGACCCCATCGACATCGACGGAGTGGCGAACCACGTTCGCCACAGCAACAGCGTAATGTGGTCTGGTTTCCCTCCGGGGAAAAGCACTGGCATGGTGCCGCACCCGATACCGCCATGAGCCACATCGCCATTCAGGAGACCATCGACGGCACGGCTGTGACCTGGATGGAGAAGGTTTCAGATAACAAGTACATGGACCGCCACTAGAGCCCTGCTTGAGCGCAATCTCCGAGGAGCAGCTGAGCATCTGGAGGACTGCCGGATCATCACAACAGAAGCGCAAGGAAGGTGGCCATTCGGTCATAGAAGCGAAGAGGCCTTATAAGCCTTTGCGTCGGCCCGGCGGTTTGACCTCGTCGAGCATCTAATCCGCCGCCCTCTTCCCCGATGCTTCGTGTCCGGTAATCTTGCCTTATCGGACGCAAGTGAGCATCAGCATCGGTCTCATGTGTCTGTTGAAGGAAGGTATTTCTGGCAAAGGAGGAATATCCAGTGCCAGAGGGCGTTCCTAACCCTCTGTCTTTGTTCATGCGCTGAGGAAGAACAGCGTGACAATCGACAAAGCCGGGCGGCGTCCTGGTCTGCATCCTGCCTGCAACCGCCTATTATGACCACGGCACCATCCTTGGCCGGTGGAATGATCTTCCTGTAGGCAGCTTCGCCAGTTCCGGCACCAACGTCCCGACCGGGTATTGTGTCTATCACAAGCCGCGCCCCTGAACGCCGGGCGGACCTTCCGGCCCGCCTCTTTCCCCTGTAGCTTGAAGAAAAGGAATGGCCCATGATGAGGAATATCTATCTGCGCATCTATCTGATGGGTCATTCCGGCCGCCATGCCGCGTTGGCTACGCCGCTTGATGGCTAGAACCAAAGCGCATCGCGCTTGGCTCTGCGGCTTTTCAGGTTGTTTCGAGCAGGACGGAGTTCGCTATGGTCCTGCCAACCCGTATCCGGGCACCCTTTCCGACTGCGCCGCCAGTCAGGCAGAAGGCCCATGCAGACAGCGCGGCCTTTTGCCTATTTATGCTTTGCCCGCCATTCCTGTGGTTCCATGAAGGCCCCTGCGAAGATCCCAGTTCCATCTGCACGCGCTTCAGCTTCGGCATTTTCATAGGCACGACTATAGCGGGTATAGGCGACCGCCCATCCGCTCCTAACAGCCCAATAGTTCAGGCTCAGGCCCCCTGCTTCGCAGTCGGCCACAGCCCGATCATATTTATCTGTGTCCTTCACGACGCATCGCACTTCGCGCCCTTCCAGCTTCCGGGCCAATTCATCAGCCGCCCGATGCCCGCAGTTCCAGTCATAGCCTTCGGTGTCCTGGCACAACTGGCCTTTTTCAACAGCGTCAATGCCGAACAGACGAACGGGTGCACCGTTCACATCGAGAGTGTCGCCATCCACGACGCGCGCCTGTCCGACAATAATTTGAAAATCGTCCCTTGTAAGCGGCGAGAATACCTCCCGTGCTTCATCGTCCCATTCGTCAGCCAGTCCGGCGAGGATTGCCACCATCAAAACGGCACCGATAGCCGCCCCTGGTCCGAAACGAGCCTTGCGCATCACCCTTGTCTGTCCTGCCACGTCTACCTGACACAATCAGCCGGCAGTGAGCCCTCTATGTTGAAGGTCACTTCCTTGCCGGTTGCGCTGAACGTAATCGTTCCAGGCTTGCCAATGGCAGCAATAAGCTCATTCCATTCTTCGGCCGTCTCACCAAGGATCGAGCCTCCGGATAGGGAATAGGTCATCGTTTTGGCGTCTGTCCGGACTTCCACAGTATCGCCTTCCATGAATCGCCCATTCTCCGTGGCAACAACATGAAACTCTGGTGGCGTCCAAAGCCCCTCGGGATCGCACACGACCTCTAGACGTGCCGTGCCGTCTTGGACGGTGTGTGAAAATATACCTTTAACTTCCTCGGACTGCCATTGCGCTGCGCTCACTGGCAGAACCGAAGCGCCGAGCGCCAGCATAGAAGCGGCAAAAATCTTCATCCTAATCTCCTTCATCGGCAAAAATTCGAAGCGACGCTAACACGCTGCAATGAATAGCGTTATGCTGTTTCGACTTCGAGTTGCTTCAGCAGATCATCGGCCGCACGATCAAAAGCATTGAGTGCTACCTTGCGCAGCACTGAGCCAGGCCGAGCGGCTAGGTTGAGCGGATCTTGTGCTTTAAGCCATGCCTTTGCGCTGTCCTCGGGGATACCGATAGCATGACGGAACAGAGGCCCCGCACGGCGCTTTGCCTCCGCAACAGTGAAATCATCGGGAGTTACTTTCAGCCCCTTTGCCACTTTCATAAGTATGGCCTGCGGCTTCACCCCAAGCTTCTTTGCCAATGCTTCAACACGCGGAAGCATTGCTTCTGAGAACTGAAATGTCAGCTTCGCCACCACGGCTTGAGCCTCTGGTGTCGCTTCTTCCACTGCCGCCGGCTTACTGTTCTTTATTGGCTTGTCGTCCGGTGCCGGTTCATCTACCGGTGCAGGCTTATCTTCCGGTTCTGGTTCTGGCTCCCGCACTGGCTCCGGCTTCCGGGCAGGCTCCGTCGCCAGTTCCTGGACCGGCTCGGTCGCCCGAGCAGGCGGTGTCACAACCTTAGTGTCATGCTTGGCGGGTTCAGGTGCGCTTGCCGCCCCGGCGTGCACTTGCTCTGCGGCAGGCTGCGGGGGCACGTCGTCAGTTTTGGGCGTCTCGACCGGTGCCGTATCTGACTTTGCATAGCCTACCATCGGGTCAGGCAATTTGACCGACTGCGCGCGTTTCAAGCGTTCGGCCTTCTTGAGTCGCTCGGCGTTCCTGTCTTTGAACTTGCCAAGTTCAGCCATCACTTCATTCCTTCGATAGCGGCGAGGATGGTGTTCGCCTCGTTTATGTCAGTGTCCAGATGCTTGCGGGCTAACCCCTGCCCTGCCCCGGTCAATGCCTGTCTTTCCATAGCCAAAATGCGGCCACGGCCGAGCGTTTCATAGTTGCTCCGGTGCGGCATGAAGAAAGGCAGGATCATTGAATGGTTGGTGATCTCTTCCAAAGCCTCTGCCTGTTCGACCGTGAGGCGCTGCGACGGCTTATAGTTGTTCAGCAGAAGGCCACAGGGTGCGACTTCTTCGCCTTCAGCTTCAAAGGAAGTCCGCAGAGCTTCATAAGTGGCGACCGTTGCGAGCTGGCTGCGGTATTCGTGAATCACGGGTTTGACAGGAATTATAATCCGGTCAGACATGGACATAACATCACGCGGGAAATCGCTGTGCCGCCCTTCCGTATCGACCAGAACGAAGGCAACGTTAGTTTCTTCCGCTTGGACGAGAAGATCATAGAGTTCTTCGCCGTTCGATGCCTTGACGCTGAACAGCCGTTCCGACAGCTCAGGATAGGCGTCAAGCGCCGCCGTAACGAAGCCTTCAGTCGATCCCTGCTTGTCAGTCTCGACAAGCAAAACCTTTGGTTCATCTGAGCGGGCTAGAATGGCCTGTGCGAGTATCCAGCAGACAGTGCTTTTCCCGCCACCGCCTTTTTGACCCACCAAAGAAATCGTCAGCATGGTTCCGCCTGTATATACAAAACTGTTTGTACCGTATGTGCGACAACGTGTGTGAGGCTGTCAAGGACGTGATGACATAGGGACGCGAGGCCGTAGTGACACAATGACGTAGTGCCTTATGGACGCACGGCCATTTTGACATGATGACACACGGACGTCCGGCCATCAAGATATAGAGACGTAGTGACCTATGGACGTAAGGACGCTACGCCGTATGGACGCGCTGACCTATGGCCCTTGGGACGTGAGGACGTTATGACGTTCTGACATGATGCCATAAAGCCGTATGGACATAGTGACTTACTGACCCGAGGACGTAAGGACGCTATGACTTACGGACGAACGGACTTACAGCCCATTGGACGTGGAGACGTACAGACATCGTGACGCAGTGCCGTTATGACGTAGGGCCGTAAGAACCTGCTGACATATGGACTTGTGGCCGTAGTGACCTATGGACATGCAGACGTGTGGACGCGGTGCCGTATTGACTTATGGATAAGCTGCCGTGACGGACGGCCACAACGAAGCGAGTGGAGCTGCCTGACCTGTAGATGAGCAGAGGCTCCCTCAGAGGGCCATAGAGTGGCGTAAGGACATTCCGGCCACTGGGGTAGCGGGGCGCCCCAGGATGCTGCCTGTACGGCGCTCTGCGCCGCTCTGGCAGCACATGCGCTTTGGCATCGACCGGCTGCGCCCTGGGTCTAGCGTCGGCAAGGTCGATTTGAGGGGCCAAATCGACCAGCGGCTCACGCCCAAGGGCGTTCGGGCTGATGGCGCTTCGCACCCTCAGCCTTCGCTCCGCTTACCGCAGCGGACTCCTAAGCAAGAAGCTTTTTTGCACGGCAATTCGCTTGTCAGCGGCGCTCAAAAGCACTAGGTTATGAGGAACTGTAGCAGGAAATGTAATTTGGCAGCGTTACACTCCCCAAAAGGAACTGGACGGCGGCTTTCGGCGAGCGAAAGCAGGGAGATTTTCGCCGCCTACCAGCGTGGCGAAAGCGTTACATCGCTTGCCAAGCGATACGGGGTTTCGAGGCCTACCGTGTATCGGGCCATCGAGAAAAATGGCCGCCCTGGGCAGCCCTCAGAGGACTCCGCCCGTGTTACGATCCGCCTCACGCCAGATGAGCGGGCGGCATTGGACGTGCTTTCCGGTCGCCTCGGCCTGTCCCGCGCGGCCCTCGGCCGTCGTGTTCTGCGGTTGGCGGCGGGCTTTTTGGAGCCTGACCCTGACTTGGTGGAGGCCATGACTGACCTTTCACGGCAGATCAAAGCCGTGGGTGGAAACCTCAATCAGATCGCGGCCCACCTCAATCGCGAGGCCCGGATGCAGGGCCGCGCCTCTCCCAGCCGGGACCAGCAAGCGCAGATCGAGGCATCCGAGCGCGCGTTGAAGGCGCTGGCGAAGGACGTTGACCGGCTTTTTGTCCATGCTGCGAAGCGGCGAAAGGCGCGTGTCGAGACGATTTTGCGCCGTGGCGGTGACTCATGAGCCAAGCCAATTTTGTCATTGGTCGTTTTGATTGGGCCAAGAACCGGGGCGGCGGGGCAGGGCGTGACACCTTTCGCGTACGGACGGGGCGGACCGGCCGCGCAACGGGGAACGTCCGAGGGCTTCCCCAGGTCATGTTCAAGGTCGTTCCCAACGGTGGATGCAAGGGATCGATGGGTCTGGCTGCGCAGCTTGGCTATGTGCTTGGCAAGGCCGAACATATCATCGACCCCAACAAGGAATATGACCGACTGGAACACCTGCCGGAGCATTTTACCGACGCGATTGCAGAGGAATGGGCGGAAGGATGGGATCGCAGAGTTAAGGCCGGGCACTCGATGCACATGGTTGCCAGCTTTCCGCGCGGCACCGACCCCGAGAAGGTGGCCGAAATCATGCGCTCCACCTGCTATGACGTCTTCGATCAGGGCCGTAGCCGGTTCAACTACATTGCGGCGCTGCACACCGATACCGGCATTCCTCATGTCCATATCGTCGTGGACCGCAAGAACGCCGAAGGCGAATGGTTTTACTTCGCTCGCAATGGCGAGTTCACCTACGACCGGGTGAAGGATACCATTGTCACCCATGCCGCCGCCCACGGCATCGAAATGGTCAACAGCAGCAAGCTTTCGCGGGGCATCACCGACGACAACGAGCAGGGCAAGAACCGTGCGCCTGCCGTCCGCGGCCTTGCCGGGGCGCTGATCGACCACGGCACAGCGCATTATCAGAACAATCCGAAAGAGCGGATCAGCTACTTTGTGACGGTAGAGTCCCCGCAGGGCATCAAGACCCTTTGGGGGAAGGAGCTTGGCCCGGTCATAGGTGAAAGCGGAGCCGAAAAAGGCGATGCCATTCGCATCACCCATGAGGGCAAAGAGGCCGTTCAGGTCAAGACTCGGGACGGCCGCACCATCGAGACACACAGGAACCAATGGGCTGTTGAGCTTCCCGAACGGGGGATTGCAACCAGCAGCCGTGAAGAACCCGCGCCATCCTCCCATGAACAGCACAGCATGGAGTGGAAGCGCGAACAGGTCTTGGCCCATGCGGCTGAGTATCGCTCGCTTTCTGCCGCTTTTGCGGACGGCTTTTCCGCGCTGTCGCGCGGCTTCGCCGCCGCTGCCGATTTGCTGGAACGCGGGCTGTCATTGACCCCAGAGACTTTTGAGAAAGTAAGGAGGAACGCCATGCCGGAAGCCCGTTACTTGAACGAGGCCAGCCGCGATGACCTGCTATTGCAAGGCATCCAGGACGAAGTTGCGCGTCTGCGGTCTGAAGGCTACAGCAAAGCCTATATCTCAGAGCGCAGCATGGAGATTGAGGATGACGTTCGGAGCAGCCTCGGGATGCCGCGTGAGGACGAACTGGCGGCAGATACAGCCAAGGCCCTTACAGTCATTGAGGAAGCCCGCGACAAACTGGCAGAAGTGCGTGATACCATTCCACAGCTTGCCCCTGCCGACCGCCCCGAGGTCGAGGCGCAGTATTTTGCAGCCGTTCGCGATGTGGAGCGCCTGACCACTGGTCTTGATCGCGCCGAATACACCGACCCTGCGCAAGGAACGATTTACGCGGACGGCCACCGCGAAGCGATTGCCGCAATGGATCGCAGCCAGCTTTCGGCGGCACTTGAAGGAACTGGTATTGATGCGGCGGAAGTCGCGGCGCGCGTCAACATTGAGGCCCGTTCCGCCGCCTTGGAAGCCCATTGGGTTGCCGTTGATGCACAGAACCTCGCAGCAGCACGGGGCTATGACATGGCGACGGAAGATGGATCGCGGCAGGCATACGAGGATCTGGCCGCGACCTACCGGGCTGTTTCAGAGCGTAGCGTTTCGGCCGAGCGTGCTGTCCCCGATCTGGCCGACAACCGCGACCTGGTTTCGAGCATCGAGGAACGCCAAGCACTGATCGCAGAGGCACGTGACCTTGCTGGCCGGGATAATTTGACCCCCGAGCAGCAAGAGCGCCTGACCGAGATTGTGGAGCAGGTTGCAGGCAAGGATGCCGTGCATGAGCTGCGCGCGGGTAATAGCGATGCTTTGTCAGACATTGTGCCGGACAAGGCCGAACGTCTGGACATGGCCGAAAAGTATCTTGAGGCAGAGCAAAGCCGTGGCCTGGACCGGTCCGATGCCATCAGCGCCGTGCAGTTGGACCGCGACATGATGGAGATCGACCGCAAGGCCGAGCATCAAGACACGCTTGAGCGGGAGACCGCACGCGAAGCGGAAGCGCGGCGCGAGCGTGGCCGCGATGACGGACACGAGCTTTAAGGAGGGCAGGGGATGGCGACCGAAAAACTGACAATTCGAATGCGATTGGCTGGCGGTGTCTCGCTGATTTCCGCCACTGCGGCCGCTATCGGATATGTTGTGGCGACCGGGGTTGTTCAATTCTGGTTCGGTCACGCAGAACCTGACTTCCTTTGGCTTGTTCGCAACTACGCTGCGCTTCAGGAGCAGCAGCCGCAGCGATGGGTTATCGTCAACACCATCATCGCCGGATTCTTCTGCGCTGGCTTGCTTGCCTCTAGTCGCGTTGTCCAGGAGCAGTTAACGCGCTTTGGCACGACCCACTGGATGACCGCTCGCGAGATGAGGCGGAAAAACTTCTTCGGTGATGCCCGGACAGGGTTCGTCCTCGCCAAGACGACAGGGCCGAAAAAGAAGGGCAACTACATCGTGTCGGGCAAATTTCCGCATTGCCTGCTGGTGGCGCCGACAGGACGAGGCAAGGGCGTGGGTTTCGTCATCCCGAACCTTCTATCCTACAAGGGCAGCGCAGTGGTCCTCGATGTGAAGGGCGAAAACTACGAGGCCACCGCACGGTTTCGGCAGAAGATGGGCCAGACAGTCTATCGGTTCAGCCCGCGCGATTTCGATGAACCGTCTTTCCGCTACAATCCATTGGCGCGGATCACGACCTACTCCAATCCTGCGAAGCGCATGGCCGAGCTGGAAAAGATCGCGACCCTGTTCTTGCAGGCCGACGACAGTTCAGCCGCAAGCTTCCTGCCTAACAGCCGCCAGATTTTCGTCGCCTGCGGTATTCTTGCCTATGAGCAAGGGGACCTGACTTTGGGGCGCATTCACAAGCTTGCGTTTGGAGGCGGGGACTACAATGCCAAGTTCAAAGCTTATGCAAAGACTGTCAAGGACCGGAGCGCCAAGGTCATTTTTGAGCAGATGGGGGGTACGACCGAAAAAACTCTGTCGGCCTACATCTCGGTGCTGTCGTCGGCAGGTATGGAGGCATGGGCAAACCCGCATACCTGCGCGGTTACAGACGCCAGCGATTTCGATTTTTCCACGTTCCGCAAGAAGCCGCAGACTGTCTATCTCACAACTCCGTTCAACGATATTCCGACTATAGCGCCGCTGATCCGGCTGTTCTTCGCTGACCTGATTGCAGCCCTGCAGGATCACGAGCCGCGCAAGGACGAGCCCTTTCCTGTGCTGATCCTGATGGACGAGTTTCAGCGCATTGGGCGAATGCCCATCGTGGCCGAGAGCATTTCCCTTCTGCGCAGCTACGGTGGCAACCTTGCTCTGGTTACGCAGACCATCCCCGACCTCGATGTGGTCTATGGGGAGCAGGTGCGGAAAACCTTGCAAGGCGGTGCCGGGATCAAGCTTTACCTGACCCCGAGTGAACCGGACACGATTGCCGAACTATCCGATGCCGTTGGCATGACGACCAAGCGTGTCGTGAGTAAATCTAAGAACATCAAGGATGGCCTATTTTCCAACAACATTTCCGAGCGCACCGAGGAACACCCTCTGTTGACGCGCGACCAGGCACGCCGCCTGCCCGATGATGAAGTCATTATTGTTGTAGACGCCGACATGCCCATCCGGGCAAAGCGCCTGATGTATTACGACGACACGGCTTATCAGGAACTCTACGAAAGCCAAAACTTCAACTCGCCGCTGCCGACCCCGCCGCACACGATCACCGAAGCCGACTACAAGTATATAGAGACAACCGACGATCTGGCCGCGCAGAAAGCTGACGCAGAGAAGGCCAAAGCCGATGCCCAGGCCCGCGCGGCCGAGAAGCGCGACGCAGAAGCCGCCGAAGCAGGGTGGGTTCAACCTGCCTCGGACAAGGACGCGCCTGCAATTAAGGATGCGGACGGCCAGCAGGCTCCTGACTTGTCGGAAGGTCAAGCCTCCGAGGCGGAACAGCCCACCCCACAGCCCGCTCCTTTGGCCGAGGCGACCGATCTTCAGAAGAAAGCCGCGCCTGCGATCGAGGATGCGGGAGTCCAACAGACTTTCGATCTGCCGGGCGGTCAAGCCTCCGAGGCGGAACAGCCCGCACCACTAGCCAAGCCCACCGATCTTCAGAAGAAAGCCGCTCGCTTGCGCCGCCGTGGCAAGGAGCGTCAGAACGCCCTGCCATTGCCCGAGGTCAGCGGATCACCAGTGCAGGTTTCCTTTGAGGACGCGGCAGCGGCACACCTGCGGATAGACAGCATGACTTCAAAGATTGCAGAGGCCAAGGCGCGCGCTGTTTGACTTGCCCAACGACAACGGAAAAGGCCGGTGCTCGCACCGGTCTTTTTGTTGCGCGGCTACTGCAGACTTATTCTCTGTCAATGGACTGGTAAGAGGGCAAAAAGTTCAGCACCTATTAGGCCATCTCACACGAACACCGGAAATTTCGCCTACTTTGCCAGCTCTTAGGAACCCGCTAAGCAGATCAACGACATGTTCGATTTCATATGCCAGTGCATGCTCGAAGAGATATCTATGATTGCGTTAAGGGGTGGAGAGCAGTTTGAAGATTGAAGATTTTATTGCCCGCTGGAGCACGTCAGGCGGCAGCGAACGAGCCAATTTCCAACAGTTCGCCATTGAGCTGACGCAGCTTCTGGACGTTCCGGCCCCCAAGCCCGCCACGGCCAACGCCCAGAACGACGACTATCGTTTTGAGCGGCCCGTGACCTTCATCCACACCGGCACGAAATCCCGCGGCTTCATCGACCTCTACCGCCGAGGCTCCTTCATCATGGAGGCCAAGCAGGGCACGGGAGCGGCTACGACGGACGAGAACCAGCTTACGCTGCTTCCTGATACGCCAACCGTTCAACGGCAAGGGCATGGCGTTCGGGGGTCAAGGCGGTGGGACGACACCATGCTCCGCGCCCGCAACCAAGCTGACGGATATGCCCGCGCCGTGGCGCGCGAAGATGGCTGGCCTCCGTTCCTGCTGATCGTGGACGTGGGCCATGTGATTGAGGTCTATGCCGACTTCTCCGGCCAAGGGCAGGGTTACACGCAGTTCCCGGACGGTAACCGCTACCGTATCACGCTGGACGATTTGCGCGACGAGGCAACCCTTGCCCGTCTGCGCGCCATCTGGAACGACCCCCATAGCCTCGATCCGACGCGCGTCAGCGCCCAGGTCACACGGCAGGTGGCGGGCCATCTGGCCGAGCTGGGCAAGTCCTTTGAGACGCAAGGCCACGCGCCCGATGCCGTGGCCCGCTTCCTGATGCGCGCCCTGTTCACGATGTTTGCCGAGGACGTGCAGCTCATCCCCGAAAACGCCTTCACCAAGCTGCTCAAGGATCGGCGCGGGCATCCCGAACACGCCGCCCCCATGTTGCAAAGCTTGTGGGAGACGATGAACACGGGCGGCTTTTCCCCGGCGCTGTCATGTGATCTCAAACGCTTCAACGGCGGCCTGTTCAAGGACGCGACCGCGCTGCCCCTATCTGAAATGCAGCTTGGCCTGCTGATCCAGGCCGCGTCCCACAACTGGCGCGAGGTCGAACCCGCGATCTTCGGCACCCTGCTGGAACGCGCCCTCGACACACGCCAGCGCCACAAGCTGGGGGCGCATTACACGCCGCGCGCCTATGTCGAACGGCTGGTGAACCCCACGGTGATTGAGCCTTTGCGCGCCGAATGGCGCGATGTGCAGGCCGCTGCCGTCACGCTGGCCGCGCAGGACAAGCTGAACGACGCCCGCCAGACCGTGCGCGCCTTCCACCAGCGCCTGTCCGAGGTGCGGGTGCTAGACCCGGCCTGCGGATCGGGAAACTTCCTCTACGTCGCGTTGGAGCTGATGAAGCGCCTTGAAGGCGAGGTCATGGCCCTGCTGCGAGAGCTGGGCGAGGATCAGGGCGCGCTGGCACTGGCAGGCCACACCGTGGACCCGCACCAGTTCCTCGGGATGGAGGTGAACCCTTGGGCCGCCGCCGTGGCCGAGTTGGTGCTGTGGATCGGCTATCTGCAATGGCATTTCCGCACCCACGGCAAGGCCAGCCCGTCCGAACCTGTCCTGCGCGACTTCCGCAACATCGAGAACCGTGACGCCGTTCTGGCCTATGACGGCACCCGCCCCCGGACGGACGCGGCGGGCGGGCCGGTGACCCGCTGGGACGGGGTGTCCACCATCCGCCATCCGGTCACGGGCGAAGCCGTGCCCGATCCGGCCGCGCGGGTGCAGGTTCTGGATTACCTCAAGCCCCGCCCGGCCAAATGGCCCGAGGCCGAGTTCATCGTGGGCAACCCGCCCTTTATCGGCAACAAGCGGATGCGCGAGGCCCTGGGCGACGGCTATGCCGAGGCGCTGCGCGCGGCCTATCCCAAGATGCCCGAAAGCGCCGACTTCGTGATGTTCTGGTGGGAAAAGGCGGCCTTGGCGACGCGGGCGGGCAAGACCCGGCGCTACGGCTTCATCACGACCAATTCTCTGACAATGATATTCAATCGGCGCGTGCTGGAACCGCATTTGGCCGACCTGAAGAAACCGCTGTCGCTGGCTTTTGCCATCCCCGACCACCCGTGGGTCGATGCGGACGACGGCGCGGCGGTGCGGATTGCCATGACCGTTGCAGTCCCCGGATCGCAGCCGGGACGGCTGTTCACCATCACCGACGAACGCCGGGGCGAGCGCGAAGCCGAGGGGCGGCCCGTGACCCTATCCGGGCAGGTAGGCAAGATTCACGCCAACCTGCGGATCGGCGCGGACGTGGCAGCGGCTAAGCAACTCGGCAGCAATCAGGGCCTTGGATTCATGGGCGTCATTCCGGTTGGTCTTGGCTTTGTCATCTCCCGCTCTGAAGTATCAGCGTGGGGGTATGACATCAGAAACTTACCACCAGTTATCCGACGCTACATGAACGGAGATAATCTGATCACCGGGCGGTATGACCGGCTGATCATTGATTTTTTTGGTTTCTCGCGCGAACAGGCCAAGATGTCATATCCGATCCTTTTTCAGCACGTGAACGATGCCGTTCGGCCCTCACGTGAGCATGTGGCGCGTAAGGGTCATCGTGAGAAATGGTGGCTTTTCGGGGAAGCACGCCATGGAATGAGGCAGGCATTGGAGGGTCTGCCGCGTTATATCGCCACTGTTGAAACAGCAAAACATAGAACCTTTTCTTTCCTTAACTCAGGCATTCTCCCTGACCAAAAGTTACGTGTTATTGCATTAGCAGATGCATGGTGTTTAGCAGTTTTATCAAGTTCGGTGCACGGGGTTTGGGCAAGGAAATCAGGAGGAACGCTTGAAGACCGACCTGTCTACAACCATTCAGTCTGCTTCGACCCCTTCCCCTTCCCCGACGCCACCGATGTCCAGAAAACCCGCCTGCGCGCCTTGGGCGAAGAACTCGACGCGCATCGCAAGGCGCAGCAGGCGGCTCACCCCAAGCTGACCCTGACGGCCCTCTACAACGTGCTGGAAAAGCTGAGGGCGGGTGGGCGGATCGAAGGCAAGGACAAGGAAATCTACGATCAGGGCCTTGTTGGCATCCTGAAGGGCATCCACGACAGCATCGACGCCGAGGTTGCCGCTGCCTATGGCTGGGCCGACGATCCCGATGACGAAACGATCCTGATGCGGCTGGTCGATCTGAACCGCGCCCGCTTTGCCGAGGAAGCGGCAGGCCATGTCCGCTGGCTTCGCCCCGACTACCAGAACCCTGCCGGACATGCCGCCGTCGCCAAGGGCAAACAGGCCGAGCTGGCCGTGGCCGTGGCCGAAACTGCTGACAAGGCGCTGTGGCCCAAGGCCCTGCCTGAACAGATCGCCGCCGTCCGCGCCGTGTTGTCGGACATGGGAGAGGCCACGCCCGAGCAGGTCGCCCGCCAGTTCAAGCGTGGACGCGCGGCATCGGTGCAACCCCTGCTGGAAAGCCTCACCGCCCTAGGACAGGCTCGCCTGATCGAGAACGGACGTTTCGCGGCCTGACGCTTATCCTAAAAGCAAGTGAGACTTCTGATGGTACAACTGCCTGATAGAATACCGACGGCGATTATTGGTCTCCTGAGTCAGATACTTCCTGATCGCTATACTCAGGCAAGTATCGACTCCTTGTTCCTGACGGCTGGAGCGCCCGAACCTATACCGGATGGTAGCAAGGCCACAAAGGTGCAGGCGTGGCTTCGCCAGACAAACGCAAAGTCTCCGGAGCCGCTCAAAGTTTTGGGTCTGATTCTTGATGACTTCATGGAGATGCAGGTTGAGAACAAAATGTTCTGGATGGATAGTACTGACTATGCGGCCAAACTGGAGGCCGAGAAGGGTCGGGTACGAGAGGCGCTCGCTCGCGACGCTTTGACCTATCTTCGTGGTGGCACCATCGCGAAGGGCGGTGCAGTTCCAACATTGTCGCTAGATGAAAGTGTAAAAAAACACGGCCTGACTTCCGTAGATATAGAGATTAGGCGCGCGTTCACGATGATTGAGCAAGATCCTCACGCGGCTGCTCAGTATGCAGGAAATGTCCTTGAGGCAACATTGAAGGCATATCTCGATCATAAGCATGTCGCATATAAAAGCGGCGATGCTCTTGCCGACCTATGGAGGCTTGCTGCAGCTAAGATAGGGCTTCGCGCAGCAGATTGGGACAACAAGGACCTGAAGAAAATTGCCTCAGGGCTACACAGCATCGTGGACGGGATTGCCCATCTACGGAACACTAAGAGCAGCGCACACGGTCGTTCAGAGGAACAACGTCAGAGTATTAACATCAAACCTCGCCATGCACGGTTAGCTATTCATTCAGCCCACACAGTTGCCGCCTACATTCTTGAGCTAATAGAGTGATTAGACCAGCTGCAGAGGCAAATGTGTGGACCGGAAAACAGCCTTTTGGGCAATTCTTGGAAGCGACTGACTTCTTAATTGTCCTATCCCGGATGATCACATTGACCCTCGTCGGACCGGGTTCTTCATGGCAAGATCGGTCCTGCGCGAGGTTCGAGACGGGAGGCGAGCATGCTGATCTCTCTTCACAAGCAGGCGACGACGACGCCGAAGATCCGGGCTGCGATCCAGGCGAGCATAGAACCCGCCTGGAAGGTGGCGGAGCGCTACGGCATCTCCGAGCAGACAGTCTGGAAGTGGCGGAGCCGGGACAGCGTCGACGACCGCAGCCACACCCCTCATCGGTTGCAGACCACGCTGACGCCGGCGCAGGAGGCGGTGGCGGTGTCCCTGCGCAAGACCCTGCTGCTGCCGCTCGACGACCTCCTGTCGGTGGTGCGCGAGTTCCTGAACCCGCACGTCTCGCGCTCCGGGCTCGACCGCTGCTTGCGTCGGCATGGGGCGGGTAACCTGCGCGCACTCAGGCCCGTCGTGCCGCGGCCTGCGCACAAGCCGTTCAAGGCCTACGAGCCGGGCTACCTCCATGTCGACGTGAAATACCTGCCGCAGATGGCAGACGAGGACCGCCGCCGGTATCTGTTCGTCGCCATCGACCGTGCCACGCGGTGGGTCTTCGTGCGCATCTATCCGGCGAAGACGGCGGCCAACGCGCGCCGCTTCCTGCGCGACCTGGAGCGCGCTGCGCCGATGAAGGTCACGCGGGTGCTGACGGACAACGGCAAAGAGTTCACCGACAGGCTCTTCGGCTTGCGAAAGCGTGCTGCCACGGGCAACCACGACTTCGACCGCCTCTGTGCCGACCTTGGCATCGAGCATCGCCTGGCTCCGCCGATGCACCCGCAAACCAATGGCATGGTTGAGCGCTTCAACGGCCGGATTGAGGACGTCCTGCAAAGCTACCACTTCAACAGCGGCGAAGATCTGGAGCAGACAATCTTGCGATATGTCCGCCTCTACAACGGTCAGCTCCCGCAATCAGTGCTGAAGGGTCAAACGCCCATCGACGCGCTCAAGGATTGGCAGAAACAAAGGCCGGAGCTCTGTAAGCGGTCGCTGGCACCCACTGTCGGCTTAGCTTGACGGCTTGAAGTTCCACGGTAGCAGGTCATCGAGGCGGTTTTGCGGGTGGCCGTTGGCGATCGCCGTGAGGGTGGCCTTAAGGTAGGTGAAGGGTTCGACGCCGTTGATCTTGCAGGTCTCAATCAACGAGGCGATGCGGCCCCAAGCAACGCCGCCTTCGTCGTGACCTGCAAAGAGCGCATTTTTGCGATTGAGGGTGATGGGGCGGATCAGATTTTCGACCCTGTTGGAGTCGATCTCGATGCGCCCGTCGGTCAGGAAGGCTTGCAGGCCCTCCCAGTGGTTATGGATGTAGGTCAGCTTTTCGCCCAACCGGGATTTGGTGGAGATTTTGCGGCGTTGCGCCTGCAGCCAGCCGCCGAAGGCGGCCACCAGCGGTGCGGTGCGGGCTTGGCGGGCCGAGAGGCGCTGGCCGGGCGAGACACCGCGGATGTCGGCTTCAACGGCGTAGAACTCGGCGATGCGGCGCAGCCCCTCAGCAGCGATCTCGGAGCCATCGCGGTCGAAGACTTCCTTCAGTTTGCGCCTTGCATGCGCCCAGCAATGCGCGACCCGAATGGGGGCACCGCCCTTGCGCGAGGGTTTGGTTAGCCGGTTGTAGCCCGTGTAACCGTCGATCTGGAGGGTGCCATCGAAGCCGGTCAGGAAGGTTTCAGCATTCTCGCCTGCGCGGCCGGGGGCATAGAAGTAGACCACGCCGGGCGGGTCCTCGCCGCCCCAGGGCCGGTCATCGCGCGCCAGTGCCCAGAGATATCCGGTCTTTGTCGTCCCGCGCCCCGGGTCCAGCACTGGGGCAGTAGTCTCATCCATAAATAGCTTGCCCGACCGTTTCAGGTGCTCCGCCAGCCGGTCCACCACTGGCGTCAGGTGGAATGCGGCCTTGCCGACCCAATCGGCCAGAACGGCGCGGTGCAGATCAAGGCCCGCCCGCGCCAGGATCTGGCTTTGGCGGTATAACGGCAGGTGATCTGCATATTTGCTCACCAGCACATGGGCGAGCGTTGCCTCGGTCGGTAGCCCGCCCATGATCAGGTGGGAGAGTGCCGGGGCCTGAGTGACGCCGTCGGTGCAGGACCGGCAGGCATATTTTGGGCGCACGGTGACGATGACGCGCAGCTGCGCAGGCACGATGTCCAGCCGTTCGCTGCGATCCTCGCCGATCTTGTGCATGACACCGCAGCCGCAGGGACAGATCAGGCTGGCGGGTTCGATGACCTCTTCGATGCGCGGCAGCGCGGCCGGAAGATTGCCGATGGTGCGCTTCGGCGCGGGTCTGCCCGCCCCATCGCCCGCTTTGGCGGCACGGGTTGCCTTCGCTGCCTCGACCTCGGCCAGCGCGATGGACAGGTCCTCGAAGCTCAGCTGCCGCTCATCCTCAGACAGCTTTTCCGACCGCTTGCCATGCAGCGCATGGTTCAGCTCGGCGATCAGATGCTCTTGGCGTCTGGTGATATCCTTGAGGGCCGCCACCTCTGCCAGCAACGCCTGAACCGCCGCGCGCTGCGCGTCGGGAATGGCGGAAAGGTCAAGAACGGAGGCGGCGGACATGCCCTGATTTTATCAAGAACCTCCGGCAGAAGCATGCAAAATCAAGCGGCTGATTCATTCAGCCGCAGCAGGCGGGCGTGTTTCCAGCGCCTTGACGCGGCGCCAGTCCAGCCCGGCAAACAGCGCCTCGAACTGGGCATGGTTGAGCGCCATCACCCCGTCCCTGATGGCGGGCCAAGTGAAGGTTGCATTCTCCAGCCGCTTGTAAGCCATCACAAGGCCGGTGCCGTCCCAATACAAAAGCTTCAGCCGATCAGCCCGACGCGAACGGAACACAAACACCGTGCCGGTGAACGGATCCTTGCGCAGCACCGACGACACAATTGCCGCCAAGCCATCATGGCCTTTCCTGAAGTCCACAGGCTGCGTCGAGACCAGAACCCGCACCCGGTTGGACGGGAACATCATTGGCTGGCAGCCAAGGCGCGCACGACCGACGCAATCCGCTCGGCCGAGGCTCCGGTTTCCAGACGGATCGCCACCGCGCCTGCGACGATCTCAGGCCGGTCTGCAGCGCCCACGACACAACTCGCTCCATCACCAACCGGGCCAATCAACAAAGATGCAAATTCCACCGGATCCTCCGGCGCTGGCAGCACCAAACGCCCTTTCCGCGCCAACGTGCGCCAGGCCGAAACGTGGTTCGCTGGAACACCATGACGCCGCGCAACGGCATTCACCGTAATACCCGGCGTCAGCGTTTCCGCCACGATCCGGGCCTTCACCTCATCAGGCCACTTCCGGTTGCGCCGGCCGCGTCCGCCAACCGGGAGAACCTCCAATGTAGTCTCCATGGAGAAAATCCATTCCAACAATCACCAAGGTCCAAAGAACCTATCAGGATGAGAGCCGGAAGGTGGGAGGCAGGAAACGCTTACGGAGCTCTTCAAGAAGCGGCCATACAATCACGTGGGATGTGACACTTAATACTTCGAGCTGCGCGCTGCTATTCGATGCGCCAAGTCTCGTGAGCCGGCTACTGCGAGATCCCCGTAATTTTGGGCTCCACCTGCAACCTTGCTTGCTCCGGCAGAGACGGTGCGAGCCGCGCCGCTGGCGGCGACCTTTTTTCCCGCGAACGCAGCGACTCCACCTGCGCCTGCCGCCGCCAAAGCTGCCTGCGTCGGCGTTACGGCCATAATCATGCCGCTCAAGGAACTGACGATCATTGGAATGCAGAGGGTGCAGACCGTCATTATGACCATGCAGGCGATGAAGGGGATGAAGTCGGATATGCTTTCAGTCATCGACGTGTTCAGCGTGCCCATGTAGCCCATCACAATGCGGATCAGCCCGCCGAGCATGACAGCTGTAACTAGCGGATAGAGCATATAGCTGACCGCTCCTTGTAGCCACCTATTGAAGTAATCTTTTGTCACCTCGAACATGCTCAGGGCGATGAAAATGGGCGCAATGCCAAGATAGATCGTGACCATCACCTTCCCAAAAATCAGCAGGAGCGCGGCGAGCGCAGCAAGGCTCCCCATGCTGACGAACACAACCACGCTCATGATCGCGCCCGCCATCCACCCCATTGGCTCCATGACCTGATTAGCCTTGTCAGCAAAATCGGCAATGAAGGCATCCATTGCACCGGCGAGATTGTTAGCCGGAACTTCCGAACCTCCGAATTGCCCCAGAAGATTTGCAGCTATGCTGTTGATGCCGCCCTCAACGGCGCTGGAGATCTGGTTGAACTGGCCCCACACCAAGCCAATGCTGCCTATGGCAATCAGCTTTATAAAGGTGACGATGATCGCCCCGGCTGACATGGGTCGATACTGAAAGATCATGTTCACGCCGATCATGATCACGGCCAAGGTCGCCATGACTGCGGTAAGGTTCCCCATGCCATCCAGCACAGCGCCAAAACTAGACTGCGCAACATCGTCAAGCTGCCCTTGGGCGCGTCCGACAAATTCCTCAATAACGCCCATTAGCGAACCCCTTGTCCTCTGCAGAGGTTATTGACTTCCCGCGTCAGACGACTCCGATCCGTCCTCGCATAGTCTCTCACCCATGCGCTGCTTCCCGTATCGGGCAGGTGGATGAACCGATCTTCCAGCTCCTTCAAAGCTGCATCCCAAGCGGGATACCTCAACTCGCAAGAACATTCTCCATCCGCCCCTTCAATGCCAGCCGCGACTTGATGAATGTAAGCACTTTCGAGAAACCGCAGCGCACTCACACCCTGTACCCGTCGATCTTCAACTTCGGGAGGGCGAGGGGCATCGCAACCACCAGGAGTTTTGTATGTTCCGACTTCCTGAGTGTCGCCACCATTCGAGAAGGTCATGTAGCTGTCGGCCGAAGCCGCAGAGGCCGAAAGGGCCAAGATACCAGCAATCATCCACTTCATGCGGCTTCTCCTATCGTCGGAATGTAGACCTGCGCGATGCCGCGCGTTTCACCAATGCGCCCTGTCTGGATAATCACGTCGATGGTGCGCAACACATAGCTGCGAAGATCCGTGTAGCTCATCCGCACATCCGAGCGGCCAGCGGCAATCGCGAGCCGGTCAAGCGCCAGTTCGGGCGTTTCCGCATGAATGGTCGTCATCGAGCCGCCGTGTCCGGTGTTGACGGCTTCGAGAAACGTCATGGCTTCCTTACCGCGAACCTCGCCCACGATCAGGCGGTCCGGTCTCATCCGAAGCGTGGCTTCCAGAAGCATGTCGGTGGTCCTGGTCGTGCCGCCGCGTTCGGCAATCAGGGATACCGTGTTGGGCTGCGCCGGGAACAGCTCGCGGGCGTCCTCAATGGTGATGATCCGTTCGTCGCGCCCGATCATGGAAATGATCTTCCTCAGCGCCACGGATTTGCCGGTGTCGGTTCCGCCTGAAATCAGAATGTTCAGCTTCTGATCGACACAGAAGCGCAGCGCCGTCATCAGGTCGCCGCCTCCTACCAACTCCGCAAGACTTGCGTTGCGCTTTTTCCGTTCCTCATCCAAGGCCACCTGCTTGCCATGCAGAAACTTCAGTTGGATTTCATCAATCGGCAAGGCGGCGAACAGCCGGAAAGACAAGGCCGCTTCCTGCGGCGTAGCCGGGGCCAGGACCGCTTGTGCGCGGATCGGCCGGTCATTGTAGGACACGGTTGCTGAAACCAGCAGCTTGTCGCGGCCAGTCTGCGCCTGGTTCTCGCCGGCAATTTGATTGGAGAGCGAGTGACCAAAGCCCGCTTCGACCTTTTCTCCGGTATCCTTCATATGCACATCGCCGCGCTTCAGTATCCAGATGCTTCGATCCGGGTTGACGGACACTTCAACCGTGGCTGGATCATCCAGCCACGGCTTGAAGCGGTCGAGCTTGTGGGAAAGCCAGCTCATCAGAAAATCTCCAAGTCCCGATCTACCATGATCGTGACCAACGACCCCTGATCGACCGCAATAGTTGGCTTGCGGTTCAGGTAGTCGCTCAAGGTGCCCTGTAGCGCCCCCGTCATGTTCTGCGATAAGGCATCGGCAATGTCCGAGGTGTTGCTGTCGTCGTCATCATCGGACAGGGCAAGGGCAGGTCCGATACCAACCAGACTGATAAGAGCGGCGGAACCGAAACGCGCGCCAAAGTGGGTTTTCACAACGCCGTTCACACCCGAGCGGCCAATGGCGTCGCCCCCGTAGGCGCCAATATCGACAGTCTGGTTGTCAGGCATGATGATCCTGTTCCAGACAATCATCGCACGGCGCTGGCCCAGGTCGGTGTTGTCGTTGTATGCCCCGATCACCCGCGATCCGCGCGGAATGAGGATGCGCGAGCCATCAAAGGAATGCACATCCTCGGACACCAAGGCGCGAATTGCGCCGGGGAGGTCAGTGTTGATCGCGGTTTCCAGCACCGCCTGGATCATCGTTCCCTGCATGACGGTGTTTGCCGGATTGGCGATGATCTTGGCCTGCTCCGTTGCCGCACGGGAGGCTTGCTGGCGGGCAAACCGTTCATTTTGGCTTTGCTGCCGAAGGTTCGGGTCTATTCCCTCCATATCAGGATAAACGCCTGCGGCGTCGGCCGCGCCTGCGCCGCCGCCGCCAGCGCCCCCACCGCCGAAGGCGATCATGGGAGAGGACACCCGCGCACGGTAAAGTTCTTCTGCCTCAAGGCGACGGTCCACCATACCGTCATCCACCCCCAGGTCAGGGCTTCCACCCGCAATGCGGGCTGCGTCAAGCTGCGCCTGAAGCTGCGCAAGCTGCCGTTCCCGCTCGGCAAGGTCACTCGCGCTATCAAGCTGCATCTGGTTCATGGTCGATTGCAGTTCCGCAACCTGCGCAAGCAGGGCGTCGATCTGCGGATCATTGCCCTCAACCGGCTCAACGACGATTTCCGTTTCTTCCTGCGGCTGCTGACGCAGCCGCTCGATTTCCGCCTGCAATTCCTCGATCTGCGTCAGCAAGGCCGGATCAGGTTCCGGCACTTCAGGTTCCTGCCGCACCGGAAGGGGCATCCGGGGGAACGGTGCCTCGCTTGAGGTTTGGAATTGATCGGGCTGTCCTGTCGGCAACCCCGCCTGTGCCAAACGATCAGGTTGAGGCCAGAACATGAAGGCGATGATGCCAGCGCAGACAGTTGCAAGGGCTGTCCCAACAAGCAGACTATTCTGTCCACCCGGTCCCCTGCCGCGCCGATTATGCGCCCGCGACTCTTGCACTTCCGCGGCAAGGCGCGCGGCATCGGACTCAAGTTCGTGTTCGTTTTGCTCGCTCATTGCCGGGGGTCCAGACGCTTGATGACGGTTTCGGTCGCGGAAATCCGCAGCACCCAATATGGACTGATGCCGCTGACACGGATCGTTCCATCAGAAAGGGTGGTGCTGTTGACGGTCCTTTCTGGCCCGTTCGAGGTCTTGAAGATTGCGGGTAGCTGCGCGCCGCGTGGGAAGCGGAAGTAGGTGAAATCCCCATCATCCCAAACCGCCGTCGGCAGAGCGGCATTGCGTTCGCTTGCCGCATAGCCATGCCAGGGCGTTGTCGGGTTCAGCCGCTTATTCTGCGGTTCCGCAGCGGCGGTTCGCGGTGCCTGTGCGGAAACGCCGCCGCCGAACCGGACCACATAATCAGCCCTTTGCCCCGCCTCGTGCAGTTGCAGATAATAGGCCCGGCGATTGGTATAAACGGTCATGTTGGTCGAGCCGCCCGCGACGGTCGGCTTGACCACCAAGGCCCGACCGCCCGGAACGCCGTCGAAGTTGAAGCCTTCGGTATCGCCTGCCACGATGCTGACGATTTCCTCACCGGGACCGAACTCCACGGAGGTTACGCGCATCATGCCCACGTTCACGCGGTAGACCTGCCCATCCTGGTAGATCGCATTGCGGACCCGCGAGTCGTGACGGCCCGCCGCAGGCGTTATTTCTGCTAGAGCCGGAGCCGCCCATGTCGCCGCACCAAGCGCAGCGCCGATCAGCCACCCTTTCATTGCGTTTCTCCTTCACCCCGGAAGCGTTCGGCTGCCACAGTGTAATCGCTGACCGTGAAGCCGAAGGGATTGGACCAGACCCCATCAAGGCTGCGCAGCGTCGAGGGATCGTAGTCATAGGCCAGCGTGACGACAAAGGTGCCTTCCGTCATGCCGTCGATCGTTGTCAGGCGCTTGGTGATCCGGGCCTGCGCACGGTTGTTGCCAATGTCCGAGATCGAGGACACGGCCACATCGATCCGCGCGTTTTCTCCATAGACCTTGGGCGGAAACTCGGAGCTTTGCTCGTTCCACAGATCCTGAAGCGAGCGCGCGGCCTGCCCCGTAGAGCGGGCAAAGACGCCCTCGATCCGAAGATCATTGTCGAGCCGGTTATAGGTTTCCCGGTCACGGACATAGGCATAGACGAGCGACTGCATGACAGCCTCACGTTCGGCCAAGCTGATCGTGCCGACATTCGCCATCGGCAGCGCCGCACCCGTAGAGGGATCGAAGGGCACCAGAGCCGGAGGCGGCTTGTCGATGAACAACGCCACCAGAGCCGCAGCCAAGCACCCGGTCACGCCGAAGCCGCTGGCGATGAAAGCAACGCGTTTCCACATCGCGGCTTCCTCGCGCGCGCCGTAGATCAGTTCTTCCTCGAACACATCCTTGATGTTGCTCATGGCTGGCTCACTCGTTCGAGAAGGTCATGTAGGCGCGTTCCTCGGCAATGGTCGCGGCCGACAGGACGCCAGACTGACCATTGTAGACCGCCTCAATGGATTGCAGTTCGAGCGACTTGGCGAGCTGCACCGAGAGTTCGGCCAGCATCCGTGTGTTCAGGTCGATGGACTCTTTGATGTCCTCGCTGCTTTGCGTCATTTCGACCAGCGTGTTCACCCGTTCGAGCGAGGACGAGGTTTCCGCGTAGGTCTGTTCTGCCGTGGCCGCCAACACCGCGCCGCTGGATGCCTGCGCCGCCACCCGCTCTGCCCCAGGAACGCCGGAGGACGCCATTTCCGTCACGGACGCCTGCGACAGCCCGGCGGTTGAGAGGGCGGTATCAACGGCCTCTGTCAACTTGTCTGACTTGGCTGGATCGAAGCCGGACCAGTCACCACCCATCCCCGCCTGTATCGTGCCAAGCACATCGGACATGTTGCCGCTCAGAATGCCGTCCAGGTCATCGCCCATTGCCATGTCCACAATGTCGCGCGCGCCGGAAAACTGCCCGTAAATGTCTTGAAGCTGCGTGAGCTGCGCCTGCAACTGTTCCACCTGCTTGACGGCATTGGACAGAAGGTCGGATTGCACCCCGGCATCGCGCAGCATGGCCTCAAGCTGCTTGATGGTCTGCAAGGTGTTCTGGCCGTCGATAGTCGGAACGCCCTGCGCCGAAACTGCGGAGGGAAGAACGATGGCGGTTGCAGTCAAGCTGGTGATCGCGAGAGCTGCCCAGAAACGGCTGGCCTTGGAAATGTCACTGACACGGGGAAATTGCATGGTGAACCTCAATCGTTCGAGAAGGTCATGTATTTGCGTTCTTCGGCATGAGCCGTGGCTTGCTGCAAAGCCTCGGCGCTGACCGTCTTGTTCTGCGCCGCGAGGACACGGACCCGGAGGACCATGATCCGGCCCATTTCGGCGCGCGCATAAGTGTTCAGAGCCCATGCCTGTGACGGGTTCTGGTTCTGCTCCATCTGGCTGATGATCGCCTTGAGCCGATGCGCGATGGCCGCAATCTCTTGCGCGGTATTTCCGCCATACGCCGACGAACCGTCGCCCATCATGGCGAGGTTTGCGCCCGCCGCATCGACTGCCTCGATGGTGCCAAGCGCATCCACGCCACCGATTGCGGCCAGATACTCATTATACTTGGCGGGGATCACCTGGACGTAGTGCTGCGTCTCCTTGAAAGGCGGTACGCCGCCGTATTTCTGCACGTTCCCCGGCCCTGCGTTGTAAGCCGCAAGCGAGAGGACAATGTTGCCGTCGAACATCGACAGCATCCGGGCAAGATAGGTGGCTCCGCCCAGGACCTGCGAATAAGGATTGGTCCGGTAGTCGCCCGCAACCCCGACTTCCTTGGCCGTTCCCGGCATGAGCTGCGTCAGCCCCCAAGCCCCGGCGTGCGAGCCGATGAAGGGATTGAACCGGCTTTCCTGCCAGATCATCGCTTGCAGCAAGGCCCGCCATTGTGCCTGCGACAGCCCGGCCTGTGAAACACCGGCATGGCTATAGGTCGCCTTGGCTCCGGCAATGATGACTTCTTCCACCGTCAGGGCGGCATCCCCGAAGGTCTTGTCCGCAGCCGGGTTCTTGTCCTGGGGGTTGTAAAGATTTTCAACCGAAGCCGCTGGCTGGCCTGCACCATCCTCAAGAGTCTGGACCATATCAGCCGTGTTCTCGGCAGGCAGCGAACCAGCGTCGATCAGCTTGTCCAGTTCCGCGATGATTTCCGCGTCAAGCTGCAACTGTGCTTCAGCCCGCGAGAGCTTGCCTTGCTGGCGGCCCAGGTCGCTTTCCTGTTCAGTCAGGATGGAAAGGTTCTGCTTGAGCAGGTTCCCGTCGATGATGGGAACGCCTTGAGCCGAGGCAATGACCGTGCTGGCATATAGGCCCCCCACGGCAACCGCTTTTGTGAGCGGAAGACGGCGCATCATTCCTCCGCCCACAGTTCTTGGATGGGGGTGAATTTGCAGACCGGCTTGCCGTTCACGAAGCAGGACGAGCGGGCCGGGTTCGTGGTCGCGCAGGCCGACACAGTGAATGCCAGCACACAAATCATGATGAGGGACTTCATGCGTTCACTTCCTTCTTGTCGGCGCGTTGCCGGTAATCATCGAGGGCCGCGCGGCCCGTCTTGCTGCCACCAAGGATCTTCAGGCTTTCCCCGAGAGCGCCGAGATTTACGTCCACGACCACCGAGGCGGAGGCGTTGCGGATCAGCGCGAGACGCGATCCGGTGGGTGCGCCGAGGACCATGCCCATTTCCCGGTCATTGAGTTGCAGGGCCGCATAGTTGTCGGCCGAAGCGGCGCGGTTGGGGATCAGGATTTGCGTCTGGACGCCCTGCAGGATGGCAGCGCCCGCCTTGCTCTTTTCGAGCTGCGACGGGAATTGCGTGACCATCACCACCACGGCATTGAGCTTCCGAGCCGTGACGAGCCACTTTTCCAGCTTGTCGGCAAAGTATTCGGTGCCGAGCGCATTCCACGCTTCATCAATGACGATGATCGTGGGGCGGCGGTCCTGAAGCTTCCGCTCAAGACGCTGAAATATGTAGCCCAAGATAGCGGTGCGCTCTTTCTCATTGTCGGAGTCGAGAACTGCCGTCATGTCAAAGCCCATGACATTCTGGTCGAGGGCGAAGTTGTCGGTTTCGTTCCCACCGAACACCCACCCGTAGCGGCCCCCCGGTCCCCATTCCCGCACCCGCTGTTCCAAGTCGCCGCTGTCATCGAGGTGACGGAACAGGGAGGGAAAGCCATTGAAGTTGCGCAGATGGTTCGGGGCTTTGGCGGTTTCCACGACAGCATCATGCAGCTGCTGCGTCTGGACCGGAGACAAGGGGCGGTCCGTGCGGTTCAGAAGCGCGGTCAGCCACTCGCTGAGCCACGCCTGGCCCGCCATGTCGGTTTCGGCATAAAGGGGATTGAGGCCGGTCGGCTTGTGCGGCGAAATTGTTGTGTAGCTTCCGCCCAAGGCTTCGATCTGGACTTCAAGGCCGCGCAGGTAGTCGAAGGCGAAGATCCGGGCGCCCACCCGCTGCGCCTGCGTCATCAGGAAAGAAATCAGCACCGATTTGCCGCCGCTGGACGGCCCGAAGATCACGGTATGCCCGGCAGGGGGTTCCTTGTCCGCTTCGCCTGCCGGATGGAACGAGAACAGGAAGCCGCTTTTTTCCGGCGTCGGAAATACTGTCATTGGGGTGCGCCACGGCAGTAGGTCGCCCGTCAGGCCCGTGGGCGTGCGATGCAGTGCCGCCATACCCGCAAAGACCTGATTGCTGACGAGCCCGGTTCGCGCGCGATAGGTTGCGTTGCCGGGCCATTGGGCGAAGTAGTGGCCCTGCCCGGCGAAGGCTTCGGTGATGATCTTGGTGCCGGTTTCCTGCGCGATCTGACGCACATCGGCCGCCGCGCGCGCCAAGATTTTTTCGTCCTCGGCGTAGATCGCGACGGTCATGTGGTGATAGCCTAGGGTTTCGAGGCCAGAGGAAACCTTGTTGCGTCCTTCTCGCAGCATCTGCTGATCGGTTTCCGCCGCATCGCCCGAACCGCGGCGCTGTTCGAGGTTGCGGCGGATCAACTCGCTGGCCTTGTCGTCGCTGATCGGCACGAACGAATTGGTGATTACCATGTCGATCGGCAGGTTCAGTTCATCAAACATGCCGGGGAAGGTGCCGGTCGGGTAGTTCTTGATCGTAAACACATGGCCCACGCGGTTCGACACCACGCCCCCGGTCACATGCACCCGCGTTCCCCGGAACGTGGTGCGGTAATTGCAGATGCTGCGGGCGAGGACACCCATGTCATTGCTTGGGAAGGCTGGAAGCTCGATGCCGGTGCCGATGCCTTCGAGAAAGCCTACCAGCTCACCCGACGCGCCGGTCAGGACACGGGCATTCAGATGACCAAGGGTGGCAAGAACCACACCCACCGTTTCATCAAGTTCATTCAGGCGTTCGGCCTTGTTGGCGATGAAGGATTGCAGCGCATCCTTCTTGCGCGACCGCGAGAAAATTTCTTTCAGCTTGTCGCCTGCCGACAGGCTCCCAAACAGGCCAGCCGGGCGATTGATGATGCTGATGGTCAGCGTCTTGTCGCGCAGCTTGCGGCCAGCCACGACTTCCGCCCAAGCTGTATCTACCTCTTTGGCGAAGCCATCGGTTTCTATTCCCGTCAGGGATACTTTGAAGGGGCGGCTGATCTTGTGGACATAGACCGCATACCGCTCGCCCTGCTGCGCCAGCAGTTCGGCAATCGCCTCTTTCAGCAGAGTGATTTCACGGTCGCTGGACGTCATGGAGTTGAGGCCATCGACCCGGATGCACTGGATCAATTCGCCGCCACGCGTTAGGACGGACTTGTCGTCGGCCTGCAACGACACAAAGGGCAAGAACGCCTCGAATTGCAGTTCATCCTTCATGGCGCGCGGGAAAACCTTTTTCCCTTGCTTTGAATTGAAGAGCCGCTTGAAGCCTGCGGTCATCGCTTTCTTCTGGTTACGGCTCATACGAATCTCCACCCCAAACTTTGCGGTTTTTGGAAGGCCCGAAGTTCTTCAGCGTTTTGGTGATAACGTCGAAGAAATTCGGGTCCCATTTTGCCAGCCCATAAAGGACTGGATAAATGACGACGATTGCGCCCAAGGCCCAAAAGCTTTCGGCCCACATAAACCCGAGCATAACCGTCGCAATGAGAATGACGGCGGAAGTCAGAGGCAGTCCGAACAGTTTGGCGGGACGTAGAAGGCCCCTATAGACAGTATCCTTTTCCACCGTCATTCCTCGCTATCAGGTGCTCCAGAGGGAGTTCACGATGGTCGCGGCCGAGCCGACGAACACGATGGCGACCAGGACGTAGATCGCGAGGCGCATTTCGATGTAGCCCATGAACCAGCCGATGCAGACGCAGACGAGCGCCAGCGTTGCGATGGTTTTCCCCAAGGTGCCGGTCAGTGCCGTCACGATGGTTTGCAGGAAGGTTTGGATCGGGTTGAGGTTGATCGCCTGCGCAGCCGCCGGCTCACTCCACATCATGGAGAGAACGAAGGCAGTCAGCATCACCAGCACCACTTTTGTCCACGTATCAAGCTGGCGCGGAGCCGCATTGATACCCTTGGCATAGGCCATAAAGGGTTGTGCTGGCCGCAGGGCCTGCATTGCAAGTATCATTGGAGTAACTCCTATTCTGCGGTTGCTAAGGTCAGCCTTTGAAACACCGCCATGACCTTCTGGACGTGACCTTGTGTTTCCCGATACGGGGGAATGCCCCCGTATTCTTCGACCGCGCCGGGGCCAGCATTATAGCCCGCAAGCGCGAGTTCCTTTGAACCAAACCGATTGAGCAGCATCAGCAAGTACCGTGCTGACCCATCCAGGTTCTGGTGCATGTCGTGAGGATTGACGCCGAGCTTTGCCGCCGTGGCGGGCATGAGCTGGCCCAAGCCGATAGCACCAACATGGCTGATGGCGGATTGGTTATAGCCGCTTTCGATTTCGATGTTGGCCCGGAAGAAGCGTATCCATTCGGTGATGGACAGGTCAGCATTCCGCAAAGCCGGATGGTTTGCGTAGCGCAATGCTACTTCTTCGATTGCCGCTTGGACTTCCGCCTTTGGAATGCGCGGGCCTGGTATATTCACTGTCGGCGCACTGATGCGCCGCGCAGTCTCGCTTTCTTCTTCGATCCCGAGCGGCACGCCCCCCGGTCCAAAATTGCGCGCCAGCGAGGACGCCTGCTTTCGTGCGGTGAAGCTGCCGCTGTCCTTGTTCAGAACAAGAACAAGGCCATCAGCCGCAGCCTGTTCAGTCCAAAACAACCCCAGGACGGTGAACAACATTCCCGTCGATATGAATTTCATAACCATCGCCTTCCCTCACCGGAGCAAGGGCGACTGGCAGTCCAAGACTAATTAAGTAACCGCAAACACCGTCCACAGTCTTAAACAACCGCGGTTTGGTTTCTCCCTTCACCAGCCTAAACAGGTGAAGCGGTGCCCACCGCTCAGAAGCCTTATTAAATACAAAGAACAGCCAACCGCCCGGCAGGTGTCCGCGCGCACGCCCCGCAGCTTCAGTGCAGACCACAAGCAGCTTGCCGCTGCTGTCGAGCCGTTCCTTGAATGCCGCTTCGCTCACGCCGTTTTCCAACCGATACATTGTCATTTTTTGTGGCCGCTCCCTGGCTTCGTGCTTGGAACACACGTTTGCCAGATGAGGGACCGTTTTGCACCCCGTTTTTGACTGGGTGATTTCTTCTAGCATAACGCTCTAGTTGTGGTCAATACGCTTTTTCACTAGTCAATTCGCTTCAATGAAGGTAAGCGGTTGTGGGTCGTTAAATGTCTGTTAACCCAAAAACCTAGGAATCTGACGGTGCGAGGAATGTCCAGCAAAAACGCTTGCACAATTGAGTTTTGCAAGGTCCAGTCAAAACCCATGAGTTTTGCAAGATGACGGAGCAGACGAGCAGATGACGACCTTTGGTTACGCGCGCGTCTCTACGCCCGATCAGAACCTTGACGCTCAAGAGCGTGACTTGAAGGCTGCCGGGTGCCAGCTTGTATTCAAGGAAGTTGGGTCCGGCGCCAAGCGGTCGCGCCCCCAACTCGAAACCATGCTGTCGCTCGCCCAAACTGATGACACCATTATCGTGACGAGCCTCGATAGACTTGGCCGCACCCTGTCCGATCTGATCCACTTGGTCACGGACTTCGAGAAGCGAGGGATCAACTTCAAATCATTGCGCGAGCAACTGGACACTCACACTCCTACCGGCCGTCTGATCTTCCATGTCTTTGGGGCGATAGCAGAGTTCGAGCGGCACATGATCCGAGAGCGAACACAGCGCGGACTGGCGGCAGCGCGCGCCAATGGGCGCACAGGCGGTAGGCCGCTCCTTCTTTCTCCCGACAAGCTCGCCAAGGCTGTCGATCTTATCGACAATCAAAAGCTAACCTTGTCCGGCGTCGCCCGACTAATGGACGTGAGCGAGGCCACGTTGCGGCGGGCGCTAAAGAAAGGGCGAGGATGAAACCCGTTCTCATGTTTCCATTGCTCGGCTGGTTCGCCTTGGCCTTTCCTGCTGTCGCCCAGAATGAAGCTTCTGGTGTGCCCGCGGATCACCATGATCTTCCTGAAGGACCAGACCCGTTCACCCAAATGGCACCGCAAGGCTATCACCAGATGGAACAGGTTCCTGGCGCATGTCGCGAACCCGGCCCCCCCCTGTCTGATCCGGCCAGCCTAGAACGGCTAGGACTGACGCTTTCGCAGGAGTACGACCGCTATTTCAGCGATGCCACGCGCTACTTCATGTGCCTGGACCAGACGAGGGCTGACTTCTTTCAGGTGGTCAAGCAGCATGGCATAGAGTATCGCAAATTGCTTCAACGATAGTCATTTCACCTTAAGAACTTTCAGTAGGCCGCGTAGAATGCGGCGCATCATTGGAGAGACACAACATGAGACGTCTGAAGAGCCTTCTTGCTGCTGGCACCTTCGGCGCGGCGGTTGCGAACTTCGCCCCTGCGCCAGCCAATGCTTATCCTATCGACTGCGCCATCCTGTTGTGCTTGGCAGGCGGTTTTCCGGCGAGCGCGGAATGCACTGCAGCGAAAATCGAGATGATCCGCCGTATCACCCCTTGGCCCATCGAGCCGCCGTTGCAGCTCTGGAATTGCCCAATGGGGATGAGCGCAAGCCGTTTTCAAGAAATCAACGCATTGCTTCTGGCAACCGGACAAGCAGGTATATCAATGCCACAAGTTGGCCCTGACGGGTTGACGCCGGATACTCGCCATTACCGCGATGCCATAGAGATCTACCATGTCCGCTACAGCCGGACGCGCAACAGTGGCGGTGAAGAAGTTCGCGATAACACACAGCGCGGGCACTACAACACATCCGGAGAATTTCGTTGGGTTGCCTCTAGCTTGACCAGTGCACCGGAATGGCTTGGTGCAGCCATTGGCGGGCGGAGACTTCCGGTCCGGACATGCGCCTCATTTGTCAAATGGAGTAGCGATGACGGATACTGCGCGCGGTATGACACAGTAGGCTATAGCTATCAGCCACCGTCCCGCGTCCGAGCGGTCGCGATCCGCACAACGGATCACGAAGGCAATCATCATGTCGAGCTGGTCAGATACTGATGGTTGTGGTTCGTCGCATAGACGTACACAAAGAATTGCTGCGTCAGCCCCTCTATCGTAGGCTGTGCGGCAAAATGCCCAAAACGGGAGGGACGAGCAGAATCAGATAGACCACCAGCCCCAAAAGGAAACCCCCCGCGCGGGGGTCCGCACGAGGGGGCTTGGGTTTGATAACACAGGTTTGGCGACCTGAATTAGCGAATACGTTCACCCGCTATAGTTATCTCCCTGACCCCGAAAATCAAGAGCAAAAGCGCATCTGTGCGAACGGATAAGGCTTGCCTGCGGACACCGCGCTTCTTGACGTCGAGGAGCAGTAGATGACCATCTTAAAAGCCGCAGAAGGCGGCAGATTTTTTCAACGCTTGGGCGCAGTTCTGCCCCAGGCTAGTGCGGCCGCGCGTTCAAAAAGCCGCACTCCTGTCCACCGCAGTTCGCACCGCGCAGGATCATGCGAGGCATCTTTTTGGCGCAGCACGTCGCGTCAGGAGGTCCAGAAGATCATCAAAGCGGCGCAACGGTATGAGCTGGCGGGTCGTAAGAAAGGACGCCGCAACGGCCCGCTTGGATCGGTTGCCTTAGAGGTCCTGGCCTTGTTCGCAAACCTTGTGAGTTTCAAAACTGGCCGTCTGGACCCCTCCCTGGACTGGATCATGGATAAGCTTCGCCGGTCGCGCGACGCCGTTGTGCGGGCACTGAAGGCCCTGCGGGAGCATGGTTTCCTCGAATGGCTGCGCCGTTTCGAGCCAACACCTAATGAAGGTCGGGGGCCCCAGGTTCGTCAGGTAAGCAACGCCTACCGTCTTTCAGCTCCTAAGCGGGCCTTGGCGCTTCTTGGTCGTTGGAGTGGTCGCCCGGCTTTGCCTGAAGATGATGAGATCGCACGGGCCGAGAGGACAGCAATGGAGGCCGAGCATGTTGCAACGCTCGATCTAGGGTCTCTGGCTATCTTCCAATGTGGTGACTCGCCACTTGGGCAAGCGTTGGCACAAATGGGAAAAAGCATCGAGTTACGCGAGTCTGCCAAGCAGACTGAATCCCAATCTACCTATTTATCTCATGCTTGAAGATTGAGCGGACGCTGCGCATGGGGCGCTAACGCATCCTTGTTCCGGTTTCGGTTTAGGAGCAACGGAACGAGGACAGAAACGTATCGCACTTCGACCAGAGCCCACAGCTCCTGCTGCACTGTCGCATGGCTATGAAGAACAGCCTGTGGAAACGGCAGAGCGATACAAAGAGCGTATCCTATGAGGAAGCCATAGACATCAAGGCTTTCAAGAATTCTTACGCGTTCCTGCGAACCCAAACGTATTGCCGAGTCCTTCGGACCAGCCAAACAAGAAGGACGCCGATAACCAGTGCAGCATCCCATCGCCCAGCAGAAACAGCGTTGGCTGCCGCAATTGCAAGGATTATGCCAAAGAAGATACCCGAACCCCGACGCCGGTAATTCGCGCCGCAACCTGCACAGACACGATAGCCCGACCGGACTTCGGTGCCACAATGCCCGCAAAATCGGGCCGGGTCATGATCGCTATGATCTCGATGAAGATGCGTCACATTGCTTGTCCTTGCTGTTTGCGGTGATGCGACGTTGCCGTGCATCACAGCGCGCCTTTAGCTTGCGCCAGGTTGCATTATACGCGCTGACGAGCTTCGCCTTTTCTGCTTCGATCTCTAGCAGCTCATGGCGTTCGGCAGGCGTGAGATGATCTTTCCACGACATAAGCAATAGTATGCTATTTTTCCGCATAGTTCTACTAAGCATCCCCCAAACTCGGCGCTGAACGGGCATATTGCTTGACGAGGTGGGGGGGCTACGCGGTAAGGCTTTTGTTCACGTATTGTTCTAGGCCCTCACATGCACCTACGACCTATCAAAGTCACGCTCGTAGATTGCCAGATGCCCTTGGCATCTTTTCCTGTACCTGCTGGCTTTCCATCGCCTGCTGCCGACGATCTTGAGGATACCGTTGATCCCATCAAGTGGGTTGTGCGGCATGAACACGCCACTTTCTGGTGGCGCGTTTCAGGCGACTCTTTGGAGGCCGAGGGCATTCTTGACGGGGATCTGATCGCAGTAGATCGCGCTGGCCGGCGCCGCAGCGGTCGCGTCGTCTTGGCTTTGATCGACGGAGAAATCACGGTCAAGAAGCTCGCCAAGAGGGGCGGCCTGTGGTTTCTGGACCCACGCGCGCGCAGTGACGCTTATGAGCCAATCCCGGTCACAGAAACGACCGAGATTTGGGGCGTCGTCGCTGGTGTAGTCCGCCGCCTTCCTATCGAGTAAGGCCCCATGCTCGAAGCGTCTGCAGCTCCGATAGCTTTGATCGACTGCAACAACTTCTATGTTAGTTGCGAGCGCGTTTTCGACCCGTCGCTGCACGGCATTCCAGTCATCGTCCTGTCGAACAATGACGGCTGCGCCGTAGCTAGGTCGGACGAGGCCAAGGCCCTCGGCATTGAAATGGGCGCACCTGTTTTCAAGATGCGCGAGCTGATGGAGCGGCACGGGGTCAAGGCTCTGTCCTCGAACTACACCCTCTATGGCGACATGAGCCGGCGCGTGGTCGAGGTGCTGCACAGCTATTCCCCGCGCCTGGATGTCTATTCGATTGACGAGACCTTTGTTGATCTGACGGGGTTTGGGGACCGGATGGAGGCTCATGCCGCCCGAATGCGTGCGGCCGTCCGGATCGAGACAGGGATACCAACCTGCGTCGGCATCGGGCCAACCAAGACCCTTTCCAAGCTGGCAAACTATGCCGCCAAGAAGAACCCGATCTTTTCCGGGGTCTGCAACCTGATGAACGCAGACGTGCGGGACTATGTGATGCGCCGCATCCCGATAGGCGAGATCTGGGGGGTGGGGTCCGCAACCGAGGCCAAGCTGACCGCGCAGGGCATCAAGACGGCTGCCGAGCTGCGGGACATGCCGCTCGCCCTCGGGCGGAAGATCGGCACCGTCGTTCTCGAGCGCCTGGTGGCCGAGCTGCGCGGCATTCCCTGCGTCGATTTCGAGGACGTGCCGCCGCAGCGCAAAGGAATGGCCGTGACCCGCTCCGCGGGCACGCCCATGACAAGTTTTGATGTTCTGGCCCAGGCCATCACAGCCCATGCCACCCGCGCTGCTGAGAAGCTACGACAACACGGCCTTGTCGCCGGCACCTTGACAGTTTTCTACCACACGAACCCACACAAGTCCGATAGGCCGCAGCATTCCGCCTCGCCCATCATCCGCCTGCACCCAATGTCGAACCATACCTTTGATTTGGTCGACGCCGCAGTTGCCGCCGCGCGGCGGGGCTGGAAGGGAGATCCAACCGGGAACGGGCACAGCTACACCAAAGCTGGCGTCATCCTCGATGACCTTCTAGCCGAAGCCGACCGGCCGGCCATGCTGTTCCAGCCTGACCGGCCGCATGATGCCCGACTGACCGCCGCACTTGACGCGATCAACGACCGCTTTGGCAAAAAGACGATGGTGCTGGCGCGCGAAGGCTTTGATCGGCGCTGGACCACGCGCGCCGAGTTGCGCTCACCGCGGTACACCACCCGGCTCAGTGAATTGCCTACCGTGCAGGTCTAGGGGCCCTAAACCTCCAGAGCCGGAAAATAGATCAAGTGAAAGCCCCGGCCGCAGAGCGGTCGGGGCTTCCTTTCTGTCCTCGATCCGGTAAGATGAGGCGTCAACCAAGACATCCTCTTCGGATGCGGCTCTGCAATGTGTCCAGCGTTGCAGGGCCTTTTTCATGATCTGGGGCAGAGCCGGATCATGAGCCTTTACCGGTCTAGTCACGCCATCAAGGCTAGACTAATGATCGCTACAACGAGTTGAGCGATCATGAGGATCAGCACAGCTTGCTTATAAGCCATAGCCTCTCCTTTCTGCCGTCTCCGTGGTTTCTGAACCTACTCTGCCGGACCAGACCTTGCGGTTTGAGCGAAGCTGAGGACAAAATGTAGCCCTCCACTCCTATTTGGCTATGGGCGTAAGAGCAGCAGATCAACTGCTATTTTGTATCCAATGGCGCACTTAGCTGTTGACAGGAAGACAGTCAAAGTCGCGCATGGATTCGCGCACAAACCACCACTCCCTGAGCAGGCGGATGGTGGGCGTATAGTTTTTCTTCACCCAACTTCAAAGGTATAGGTGACTTACTCACCATTCTATCCACAGGCATACCAGCAGTCTATCCGCAGGTAACGCACACCAGTTGCCAATCTACCACAATCCAGAGGCAAATTAAGATTTTGCACGGGCCGTCGCAGGATGAACGAAGATCAGTGACAGCCTAACCAAAAACACGCTTTCCGTCGGCGGCGGCATCCTTTGGAACACCAAGGCGGCCGCCGCGGTCACAGGCGTCCAGTTCGATGTTCAGGCATTCGCCGGCCCGTGCGCGGACCAGCTCGATCAGCCAGCGCGCGCGGCCAACGCCGGGAACCGGCAACGGTGCTGACGGCACGACGGAGATCCGCCACCGCGTAGCGGATGCAGTCGGCAGTCCGAAGTCACTGGCATCCGCCTGCCGTCGCCAGCGCCGGATCGCTATACCCATTGTTCCGGTGCCCTTGGCGGCCAGGTGCAGCCGCCGTGAAGCCGTCATCGACATTTGTGCGACTTCACCCACGACAGCAGCCAGCCCCCCGTGGCGCAAGCCTTCTTCCATCGAGGCCAAGACAGTCTTGTTGTCACCAGCCTCTACGTAGATCACGCGGTCGGGCGGAAGGCCCGCCTGCTCCAACCCCGGCGCAAAGGCATCGGCTTCCGTCATGCACCAAAGAACCTGACCAGGCAGGCGCGCGGCGATGCCTGCGGCAAAGCAGGCTGCCGCGGCCCCGTCCACCGTGCTATTTCCGCCCCCCGCGACTTCATGCAAAGAGCCGCGCGCCAGACCGCCGCCTGGCAGGCGCCGGTCAAGCTCAGGCACACCGAAGGGTAGGACAGAATGAGCCCGCGCAGCCTCGCCCTCGATATGCGCCACGCGGGCGCGGAGGTCGACAAGTTTGGGATCGGACACGGACATGGCGCAACGGGTCCTTGGGCGGGATGACGATCAACGGCGATGTTCTCTTTTCGTTCTCATATCGAGCGGAGTCAATCGAGCACAACGCCGCTGCTTCTCAGCTTGGCGGCCTTCTTGTCGATGCGCGCTATGTGCTTGTCCCAATCGTCAGACCAGCCTTGGGCTTTCGCCTTCATGCAGAGCTTGCGCGCCTCACTGAACCGTCCCTGTTTTTCGAAGATGATCCGCAACTGCCTGTAGCCGGCATGTGCCGGGATGAACTCAAGGTTCTCTGGCTCTAGGAACTTCGCTGCCGCCTCGGGAGCGATAACGATCTGACGCGCGAAGTAGTCTATGGCCCGCTCTAGGGCAAAGCTGTCGTGGTCGCGCCACCGGTAATAAAAGTCGCCCGCCTGTGCGAAGAAGAAATGTTTTGCTGTGACGGGCGTTTCCTCCTGCACAAGCTCATCACCGCGCGCGATCAGCACATAGCCGAGGTGCCGGATTTCCTTCTTCTTCAGGTGCGCGACCAAGTTTCCAATGCTTTGAGGACTGTTAGACTCGGCCAATGATCGCGCTGTGATATTTCCCAAGGGTTTGAAGGCGTCCTCGATGACGTTGCGCTCTTCCCAACTGAGGCTTTTCTCCCACCAGCCAACCGCCTCATGCGATGCCGTTGGCGCCACTGCGGCCGACAGAGGGTCGCGTTGGCGATCCGACAAGCGAACAGTTCTGCGGAACGTATCGAGCATGCGTTTCATACTCCGCATGAAACCGACCCATGGCCTAGCTGACAAGCTTTTCCCGGTGTCGCTACGCGAATCAGTGGCTCAAGCCGAACAAGGCGGCCGGGTGATACAAATCAAAGGTTGCAGACGGGAGGAAACGCCAGGAAAACCCGAACATGAAGATCACTCACGACGATACAACCTTCACCATGACTAGCCTGCATTGGACTGGGATCTACCCCATTGGCGAGCTGCCAAAGTGGCTTGCGTTCTATCGCCGGCAACGCAGAGACTTTCCAAAAGCTGGCACCGCTTATGATGCCGCGATTGAAGGGCTGGAGAAGCTTGCGGATCAGCTTAAGGTTGACGTGGAGCCCGCGCAGCCTGTCTCGCTCCGATCCAGCCCGCGCGGTAGTGATAACCAGTAGGTCAGCTCTTGGCGGCCTTCCAGCCGAGCGGCCCCAACTCGGAACATACAACAAACAAATGCCGCTCGGCTGATGGGCGAGTAGTGCCGGAACGGATCGCCTCGGGCAACTTGTCCAAATGTGCAATCAAAGGTTTACTCAGCGTCAGCTTATGCGGGTTCTGGTTGCAGAAAGGTCCAGGACATAAAGGAAGCCCCGACCGCGCAGCGGCCGGGGCTATCACTTGATCCTTCTGCAGCTTCTGGCAATTTAGAGGCGGTCGCTTAAGGGCGGCACACTATCCGGTAGATCGTTCTTCAAAGTGATGGCGTAGGTTCGTCCATCTCTAAGCTGGATGACTACAAAGCCATTGCCGGTATCGTTGTTTCTGCTTACCAAAAGCCGATTGTCATCCACGACAGCAATAGTAACGCCTTCCTCAATGTCCTGAGGTGCGACTAGCATTGATTTAACAGCGGCACCATCGAATACAATTTCATTATTCTTCGACAAGTCTAGTTCCATGCTCGTAATGAAGCCTTCGGGAGTTGTGGCGGAAGCCGCGGAAGCCACGCTAAGGAAAACGGTAAATGAAGATAGAAGGGCGCGAATTTTCATGATAAACTACTCGCTCTGTTAATGCTCATATATTTAGGCTATAGCCATAATATGAACTTACTAAGAGTATTGACTTAAATCAACTGAATTCGCTATGGACTGGCGCGAAAACATCAGCCAGAATGAGGTGCCTACATTCCGTCGAGAGCAGAGACGAAAAACTCTACAGACAGGAAGCAGAGCTATTTTTTTACTTTACAAACTTCGATGATAAATATATGTCAAAAACCATCAATCCAACAATACATGAATTATCTGACGCCGCGCTTGATGTTGCATCTCATTTAATCGGCTCATCTACCGAGTCTTGGTTTCCGCAAGACGTAGTAGATTCATTCTATTCTATCGCTAACAGAGTCATTCGGTTGAACACGGAGATTGCAAGGGGAGACCATACTAAGGTCAAAGTTCTTTGCGATCTTTTGGGCCGACCGGATTTGCTCGCTAAATTCAATTCAGAGAATGATGATCCTAATCTGCAGACGCTTGATGCTTCAGGGACGTTCTTGATGTAGGCGTGTCTGTTTTGGCCGCATCCTTCGTGTCTGTCGGTCTAGGGCTGTCGCCCTGGCCCGCCCGCCCCGAGGGACCGCGCTCTAGGCTACGGCCGGCTGGCGCTGGCCTTCGCCCCGAGCCTAGACCCCTGCCCCTCCTTTGCGCCTTTTCCCGCGCCGCCTGTCTCGTCCCGAGCCAGCCCGCGCGGGGGCGCAATAGTCGGTTCAGCGGCCTAGTCTCGGCCCTGCGGGTGACGATCGCTTGCGCGGGAGCCCGGTTGTCCAGCCCGCAAGGGAACGACCTTGGGAGTGGACGCAGCGGGCCGAAGCAGGCTGTAAGCGAGACCACAGGGATCGAGCGTCAGCCTGTGGGCAACCGGGCGGGCGGTTGCGTGATCCGGCCAGACCTTCCCACAAGGCAGCTCACGTTCCTTCGCTCTGTGATGGCGCGTCCCGTTCGCAGCCATGCAAGGCCCGCCGCCAGGGCGGCAGGCTGGAAAGCTCTGGCCGAAGAAGATGCAGAGATCCCCGCGCGTACGCGGTGATCGAGACGCAGGGGGGATTTGGACAGGCCCAAACGCCCCCTGCCTTCCCTGGGCCACGCGCGAAGGGCGCGTGTCCGTCTAGGGAACCGCCGGTTCCCCCACGCAAGGCCCCCGAGCGGCGTCAGGGGGGGTGTCCCCGTCCTTCCTCCGCGGCTTACGCGCTCCGTGCAGGCCGGGTGATCCCCCTCCCCCCCCTTCCTTGTCGGAAACCTTGCGCGGGTCCCCCTCCTGCCCTCGCCGGGAGGCAGGGTTTCAGGAGAGGGCCGCTTCGCGGTCCTCGCCAGAAACCCCGCCCGATTATCGGCACAAGACCGGAACGGGCATCACCACAAGGAAGGCCAAGCATGGCTGACAAGTTCGACCTCTACGCCCACGTCACCGACAGCATCATTGCCAGCATCGAAGCGGGCACCCCGGCATGGCGCAAGCCGTGGACCGGCGAAAAGGGTGGCGCACCCTTCCCGCTGCGGAGCAACGGCGAACCCTATTCCGGCATCAACGTCCTGATGTTGTGGCTTGCCGCCGACGCCAAAGGCTACCGCGCCGCCCGTTGGTTTACCTACAAGCAGGCCCAAGAGGCAGGCGGACAGGTCCGCAAAGGCGAGAAATCGTCAACTGTTGTCAAATACGGCACCTTTGAACGCGAGGACGCGGAGACGGGCGAGGAACGCCGCCTGCCTTACCTGAAAGCCTACCGCGTGTTTAACGCCGAGCAGATCGACGGCCTGCCCGCCGAATACTACGGCACCCCCGCCGAGCCTGCCCGCGACCTTGGCACCGAGACCGACCCCACCCTTGACGCCTTTTTCGCGGCGACCGGCGCGGACATTTGCACCAGCGACGAGCCGCAAGCCTACTACAACCCCGGCGAGGACTTCATTCACATGCCGCCGATTGCGACGTTCCACAGCGCCGCAGGCTACTACGCCACGCTTGCGCATGAAGCCTGCCACATGACCGGTCACAAGAGCCGCCTTGACCGCTTTTCCCGCTTCACCGACCGCAAGGCTTACGCGTTCGAGGAACTGATTGCCGAGATTGGCAACTGCATGACCTGCGCCCGGCTTGGCCTGACCCCCGATTTTGACCAGTCGGGGGCCTATGTCCAGAGCTGGCTGCGCGCGTTGAAGGACGACAAGCGGCTGATCTTCAAAGCCGCCAGCGAGGCGCAGAAGGCCGCCGAATGGCTGATGAAGGGCCAGCAGGTCGAGGCAGAAGAAAAGAGGGCCGCATGAGCGGCCCCCACCCCCTGCCCCACCTGTCCTGCCGCAAATGCGGCAGGAGCAACCCTTGGGTTTATTTCGCGCCGGTTGTGGTCGAGGGAACCGGAACGTGCATCTGCATGGATTGCGCCACGGCGCGCGGCTGGCTGGATGCGGCCGGAAACCTCAAGCCGGGAGTCGCGCTTTGACGACCTACGAGATCCGCGACGACCCCGACGACCTGCCCATCATCTGCGCCACCTTGGCCGAAGCGGAGCGGCGCGGCAGTCGCCGCGCCGCCCGCCTTGGCATCGAGGTTCTGATTTATGAAATTGACCCGCGCGGAGAGCGGCTTATCTGCGTGATCTAACCCCCACCCCCGCGCCAGCGGGGGTTCCTTCACCAATCATGTTGACCAGGTGGGGCGGGGCCGTCGAGCCGGCCCCGCCCCACCTGATCCTGCGCTATCCGCGCGGGAGCCGCGTTCGCGGCAAAACGGAGACGGCTGCGCCGTCACCTGAAACATCATGGGAGTTGAACCAGCCCGCTCTAGGTCAGGTTATACTTTCGGGACGGGCACAAACCATCTTTCCGCCAGCCGGAATCAAATACGGCGATGCGGCCACAAGACGGCCATGCCAGCTTCCACCGAGCTTCCCGACGCAGGCGGCGGGCGTCATCGAGCATGGCCCGTGCCACATCATCAAGAGTGAACCCGTCACCCAAGACAAACCACTCGCTAGACTTGGCAAAATCGCGTTCGGCAAGCTGCTTGGCGCTTTCCAGGCATCGGCTTTCGAGGCTGTAGGCATGGGGCATCTGGATCGTCTGCACGATCAAAAGCCGCTTCTCCAAACCGCGCGCCAGCTCCTTGCGCCGGTCGGTTGTTTTCCGCTGCGTGAACCCGATCTTGAACCGTTGCGGGTGCCGCTCATCGCAGTTGAGATAGACCGTGCCCCACGGCACGGCGCGGCGGAACCATCGGACCTTGAGGCTGCCGCGAGACTTTGGCGAGGCTGTCAATCCCCTGCCCGCCATGCGGCCCACTCCTTTTCCGTGATCTGGTCGATGGCCAGATTGCAATGCAGGACCGGCAGGCGAAGTGACTCTGCTGCTGCCAAGGATAAGCAGGTTTCCGTTGGAAGCTGTGCCGTGTGATCCGTCAGCTTCCCAAACCGCGCCGCCAACCTGCACCCATCTGCCGCGATGCGCGGGCTGATCGCGACTTCATAGACGTTGAGAACCTGGAGCAAGCTGTCGAATATCTCGGTTGCCAACTCAATCCCTTCAGCCGAGACGCCGCGCGTGTCCGCGCGGCTTTCGGCCAGGGCCATAACCACATCGAGGCGCACACTGGCCGAGGTCTTGCATTGCCTGCGGCTGCCCTTGATCTTTTCCACTAACAAGGCCGCGTCAGCAGTGTTGCCAAGGATGGCGAGGAAGGCAGAACTATCAACGAACATCAGCGTTCGCCCCCGGTGGAACAATTCGCGACGACTTGAAGCCGTAGCTTTTCAGCTTCTCTTGCAGGGCCTCTATCCGATCCTCGATGGTCAGGGCGGACTTTTGCCGCTCGATCTCATTCTGGATCGCCAGCCGCACGGCTTCGGTCTTGTTGGCACCCATCATTTCCGCCAGCGTTTCCGCTAGGTCGTTCACGCTTTCATCGCGGATCGAAAGTTTACCCATGTGCGCTCCAATCTGTATGCACAGTATTTACATTTTAGTATATGCGCATGCACATTGGTCCGACAAGTTAGGACAGGTGAGCCATGCTACCTGAGACGCTTTTAGGTCGCGTCCGCTTCCTACTGGTGCAGCCGGTGGACGCTATTCGCTACGCCCAAGAGACACCTGCCGACGAGCTAGGTGATCTGAAGGCTGCGGCTTTCCTGCTGCTGGCTTTCAACCTTGCTGCTGCTATGTCGGTTTATCAGTATGGTGACATGCTGGATGCCGTTCCGGGCATCGGCGCGAGCCTGCACACCATCCTGATCTACGCGCAGCGCGTGTTCGACCTTTTTGCGTGGGGCATGTTTTTCTATCTGGTGATCCTGCGCCGCCGCGCCTGATCCTTTCTTGCGGAAACAACGCCCCGCTTACCGCGTTTGTCCTTCAAAGTTGTGGAGGCAACGATGACCAAGGAACAGACAAAGCGGGGCCGCGCCCAAGATCGTCGTCAGGTCGCAGCCGGACAAGATTATGAAGTCCGCTACGAGGCCGAGAAGATGGATGTGTCCAAGGACGAGGTGCGCCAGGCCGTGAAATCTGAGGGCAACAGCCGCGCCAAGGTCGAGCGCAAGCTGTCCGAGGATTGAGAACATGTTGGGCCATGCAGAGGGGCGGCGCACCGTCCGGCCGGTTTCCTATCAAGAGACGGATAGCCGGTTTCGCATCGTCAACGACGCCAACAGCATGGGCAAGGCCCTGATGGAACATTGCGATCCGGCCGATCCTGCCTACCGGCAGGCGGCCGGATCGTGCATCGCGCTTGCCGAAGGCACGGCAGAACCGGAACAGGTCCGGGCTGACTTCATCCAGGCTATGACCTCGGCCGGAGTGTTCGTCCGCGGAGCCTAGTCACGACCCTCGATGGCGCGACAAACCATATTCGTTCGTCATGCTTCAATCGTGATCTTCACCTGATCCGGGCGGACCCCGAATGTCTCGGCAAGCTGGCGCTTTGCCTCGTTGATGGTCAGAGGCCGGTGCTGTTCTGCGACAGGCGAGGCCGGAAGTCCGGGGCCGTCCTCATCCTCATCCAAGTCACTCGGAAGAACATCGGTGCCGTTCACGACCAGATCCGTTTCCGCAATCGGCAGGAAGTCCAGACCCAAGCCGCCCCCGACTTGATACACGGGGGTTTCAGCATGGGGCAGATAGAGGGGCACCCAAATGCCCCGGCCTACAGGCACGGAATGACCGGCATCGCGCCGTGCTTGATAAGCTAGGTCGAAGCGACGGCGCACTTCATCTGCCTCGATGAAATGCACCTTAGCCTTAGTCGGGTTTTCCCGGTCATCGACAGACACCGCGACAACCGCATCCACGTCGTCGAGCGTGTTCCACTGTCGATCATCGAGAGTGCGAGGGAAGGCGATATACTGATCTTGGGAGGTGCGGATCGACACCAGCTTGGTTTGGGAGTCGCGCGTGATGCGTCGAACGCTGCCCTTTCCCATGCCCGTCGCGCGCTCAACCTTCCAGCCGTCAGCTTCAAGAGCTTCTTGAGCAATTTGGAACAGGCGGGTGCGCATACTTACTTTGTGCGGGGGGCTCACATTCGTCATGAGGTATGTTCCTTTGTGGTGAGGGTGTCTTGTGCGTTTTTTGTTTTGTCGCAGGAACATCCTTAACTCTACTTCATCTTGTTTGGCAAGATCCATTCTGTCCGAAAGAGAAGTGATTTTGTTTTGGCCGCATCCTTCGTGTCTGTCGGTCTAGGGCTGTCGCCCTGGCCCGCCCGCCCCGAGGGACCGCGCTCTAGGCTACGGCCGGCTGGCGCCGGCCTTCGCCCCGAGCCTAGACCCCTGCCCCTCCTTTGCGCCTTTTCCCGCGCCGCCTGTCTCGTCCCGAGCCAGCCCGCGCGGGGGCGCAATAGTCGGTTCAGCGGCCTAGTCTCGGCCC
>NZ_JAOTBD010000017.1 GCF_026162625.1 Paracoccus beibuensis
CGTTCACCACCTGCCGGATCTTGCGCGAGCCGGATGCCGTGCCGGATGCGCTCCTCGGGATCGACACAGCTGAACAGCGACCCGCTCGTCTCGTCCGTGCCCCGCATCATCACCCCCGCCCCGGCCCCCCCCCTTGCCCCCCGACGGGGAACCATGTTCCTCGAACCGGGTCGAGCACCGACTTCTTCAGCAGGCTGTTCGAGATGCTGCGCGAGGGTCGGTCGAAGCTGATGGAACCCCTCAGTACTTTTGCGGCACGTATAGCTCGCGCGGCAGCACCTCCCGTTCGTAGTCGGGATTGAAGACCCGCTCGGGCAGGCGGATCTCCTCGTGCGGAACGTCGCCGTAGGGGATCAGCCCCAGCAGGTGGCTGATGCAGTTCAGCCGAGCCCGCTTCTTGTCGTTGCCGGGAACGATGTACCAGGGCGCCTCGGGGATGTTCGTGCGCTCGAACATCTCTTCCTTGGCCTTGGTATAGGCCTCCCACCGGATGCGGGACTGCAGGTCCATGGGCGACAGCTTCCACTGTTTCAGCGGGTCGTGGATGCGGATCTGGAACCGCATCTGCTGTTCCTCGTCGGTGATCGAGAACCAGTACTTGATCAGCCGGATGCCCGACCGGACCAGCATCCGCTCGAATTCCGGGACGTCCTGGAAGAATTGCTCGACCTGGTCTTCAGAGGCGAAACCCATTACCCGCTCGACGCCCGCGCGATTGTACCAGCTGCGGTCGAACAGCACGATCTCGCCGCCCGCCGGCAGGTGGGGGACATAGCGCTGGAAATACCACTGCGTCTTTTCCCGGTCGGACGGCGCGGGCAGGGCCACGACACGCGCCACGCGCGGGTTCAGGCGCTGGGTGATCCGCTTGATCGCGCCGCCCTTGCCGGCGGAATCGCGGCCCTCGAAGACCACCACGACCTTTTCCTTGTGATGGCTGACCCAGTCCTGCAGGCGGATCAGTTCGGACTGCAACCGCAGCAGCTCGTGGAAGTATTCCTTCCGGTTCATCTGGTCCGGATGATGATCGCGATAGATGCGCCGGATCTCTTCGGACAGGACGGCATCCTCGAGGTCGATCTCCATGTCCTCGTCCAGCGTTTCCTGAAGCTCGGCTTCCAGCCAATCGTGATAGGTGTTCATCGTCTTCTCCGGCAGGGCTGTCGCGGGGTCTAGGGGGCGAATGTAACGGTCTTACGTCAGTTGCCGAAAAGTGCGGCGCATTGGGGCGTGACGGCCATGACAAGCCCCTCGGGCGTCTGGTCCACCGTGCCGCACCACGCGCCCTGGACCGAAAACAGGCTTTGCGTGCCGCGGGCGGGGCGATAGGCGATGCGGCGTCCGGAGATGTCGAACAGGTTCAGCACCCCGGCTGCGCTTGGCGCGTAATATCCCCTGACCTCGCCGTCGGCGGTGAAGATCAGTCGCGCCTCGTTCGCGGGGTTCGAGGGCCTGTTTTCCCACGCCGCCGGAGAGTTCGCGGTGTTCCCGGCGGAATTGGCCGCCGCGTTGGGCTGGTTCCCGGTGCGGGCGGGGGTGTTCGCCGGATGGCCCGGTCCCAGCTCGAAAGGCAGCTGCGTGCGGTCGATCACGATCAGCGCCGCGTCCGCCAGCGCGGCAAGCGGTGTCAGCGCAAGAACGATCGCGAGGCGAATGGGACGGGGCATGGCGTGTATCCTTCGAGGCGGCGGACATGGCCGCGGTTGCATCAGGCGTGCAGGGCGGCGGCCAGACGGTCCCACTCGGTGCGGTTGCCGGGAATGCCAAGCCGCAGCCAACGGTCGGAATAGGGAAACCGCCGCGTCCAGATCCGCGCCCGCGCAAGCCTGTCCTGCGCTGCGCGCGCGTCCGGCGTCTCGTAGAGGCGGAACAGGTGCGTGCCGCCGACGCAGGCCCATCCCGCGCCTGCGGCCAGCATGTCCAGACGCAGACTGGCCTCGCTGTGATAGCCGACCGTATCGTCGGCCCAGCTCCTGTCGGCCATGGCGGCGGTGGCGATGGCCAGGGCGGGGCCGTTCACCGACCACGGCCCCGCCGCCTCTCGCAGCTCTTCCAGCAGGTCCGGCGCGCCGATGACGAAGCCGAGCCGCAGCCCGGCCAAGCCCCAGAACTTGCCGAAGCTGCGCAGCACAACGGCATTGGCGGGCAGAGCAGGGGCCAGCGACAGGTCCGGGCGGGGATCGGCAAAGCTTTCATCCACGATCAGGCGCCCGACCCCCGTGGCCAGCCGCGCGAGCGCGTCGGGCGACCATTCCCGGCCATCGGGGTTGTTCGGGTTCACCACCACCGCCAGGTCAGCCCCCTCCATCGCGGCTGTGTCGGTCGCGGGCCCGACCTGCCAGCCGGCTGCAGACAGGCTGGCGGTGTGTTCGTTATAGCTTGGCGACAAAACCGCTGCGCGCCCCCGCGCCCCCAAGCGCGGGAGCAGCTGGATCGCAGCCGAGGCACCGGCCATCGGCAGGACCTGCTCGGGACGGCAGCCGAACCATGCGGCGGCGGCCTTGGTGGCCTGCGCCTGGATTTCTGCGGTGGGAAGGTCGCGCCAGACGGAATCGGGCAGGGCTGGCACCGGCCACGGTCGGCGGTTAATTCCCGTCGACAGGTCGATCCAGTCGTCGCCGCCATACTGGCTGCGCGCGACATCGGCATTTCCCCCGTGATCCCTTGCCATGTTGCCCGCCCTTTCGCTTCCTCAGCCTCTGGTAGGGCAGGGACGGGCCCCTCGCAATCCGTCACGGAATTATCGCTTTACAGTCCAGATCAACGCGACCACGATATATGGTAAGCGCAACCGGGCGGCCCTGCCCGGTGTTGTGTAGCCACCAAGGGGCGGGGCTTCCCCGCACCTCTCTCGGCAGGAGGCAGCCATGGCACAGACCGATCATTTCATCGCCAGCGACGAGATCCATCCGATCGACATCGTCGAAGCCGTGGCGACCCATCACGAATGGGATTTCGACCGGCTGGCCGACGACCAGATCGCCATGGTGGTCGAGGGGCAGTGGCGCAGCTATTCGCTTACCTTGGCCTGGTCCCCGCGGGAAGAAGTCCTGAGGCTGGTCTGCACCTTCGACCTGGACCCGCCCAAGGACAAGCTGCCGATGATCTACGAGGCGATCAACCTGGCCAACGACCAGGTCTGGGACGGCAGCTTCACGTTTTGGGCGGCGCAGCAGCTGATGGTCTGGCGCTATGGTCTGGTGCTGGCCGGCGACGCGATCGCGCTGCCGGAACAGGTCGACCAGATGATCCGCAACGCCGTCGCCGCGTGCGAGCGGTTCTACCCCTCGTTCCAACTGGTGGGCTGGGCTGATACGGGTCCTGCGGCTGCGCTGGACATCGCGCTTGGGCAGGCCTACGGACGGGCCTGAGGGGGCGCTTTGTCCCCGGCTGGCAAGGGGAAGGCGATGACGGATTTCGACGACATCAACGCGCGCGGGCTGGTCCTGGTCGGCTGCGGCCGCATGGGCGGGGCGATGCTGAAGGGCTGGCTGGCCCGCGGGCTGCAGCCCGGCGCGGTCACGGTCATCGATCCCCGGCTGGCCCCCGAATGGCAGGACAAGGGCCTGCGCGTGAACGCGGCGCTGCCGGAAAATCCCGCCGTCCTGGTGCTGGCCGTCAAGCCGCAGATGATGACCGACGCCCTGGGCCAGGTGCCGAAGCTTGCGGACGCGCTGGTCATCTCGGTCGCGGCGGGCACCACCATCGCCAGCTTCGAGGTCGCGTTCCCCGATGCGCCCATCGTCCGCGTGATGCCCAACACGCCTGCCGCCATCGGGCAGGGCATCTCGGCCATGATCGGCAACCGCAGGACGACGCCCGCGCAGCTGGACCTGGCCGCAGTGCTGATGCGCGCGGTGGGCCGCGTCGTCCGGCTGGACAGCGAGGACCAGATGGATGCCGTCACCGGCCTCTCGGGCAGCGGGCCGGCCTATGTCTTCCACCTGATCGAGGCGATGGCCCAGGCCGGAGAGGCGCAGGGACTGTCGCCCCGGCTTGCGCTGGAACTGGCGCGCGCGACCGTCGCGGGCGCGGGCGCGCTGGCGGTCCACGAGGACGAGGACCCGGCGATCCTGCGCCAGAACGTCACCTCGCCCGGGGGGACGACGGCGGCGGGCCTGAAGGTCCTGATGGACGAAGACACCGGCCTGCCGCCGCTGATGGTCCGCACCGTCACCGCCGCGACAGAACGTGGCCGCGCCCTGGGACGGGGCGAGGCATGACGATCGGCTTCGACGATTTCCTCAGGGTCGACATTCGCGTGGGCACGATCACCCGCGCCGAACCCTTCCCCGAGGCGAGAAAGCCCGCGATCAAGCTGTGGCTCGACCTTGGAGAACTGGGAGAGCGCAACTCCTCGGCCCAGATCACCCGGCATTACGATCCGGAAACGCTGGTCGGGCGGCAGGTGCTGTGCGTCGTGAACTTTCCGCCGCGCCAGATCGGCCCCATGATGTCCGAGGTGCTGGTTCTGGGCGTCCCCGACCCGGACGGAGAGGTCGTGCTGATCCGCCCCGACCTGCCCGTCCCCGACGGAGGGAGGCTCTATTGAAGCTGCTCGTCACCCGCCCCATGACCGCGCGCGCGACCACCGCCATCCGCGGCCGCTTTGACGCCACCTTCCGCGACAACACGCCCCTGACCGAGGCAGAGGCCGGGCAGGCCATGCGCGACTTCGACGCAGTCCTGCCGACGCTTGGCGATGCGTTCACCGCAAAGGCGTTCCAGGGCGATCTGCGTTGCCGGATGTTGGCGAACTTCGGGGCGGGTTTCAACCACATCGACATCGCCGCCGCCAAGGCCGCCGGGATCACTGTCACGAACACGCCCGATGTCGTGACCGACGCCACCGCCGACATCGCGCTGACGCTGATGCTGATGACGCTGCGCCGCGCGTCCGAGGGTGAACGCCTGCTGCGCGCCGGGCAGTGGACCGGCTGGAACCCGACCCAGCTGCTGGGGCACGAGATGACCGGCCGCATCGTCGGCATCGTCGGCATGGGGCGCATCGGCAAGGCCATCGCGCGCCGCTGTCACCTGGGCTTCGGCATGGACGTGGTGTTCTTCAACCGTTCTCCCGTGTCCGCGCTGGACATTCCGGCGCGCCAGATCGCCGATCTGCACCGGATGCTGTGGGCCTGCGACGTGGCGGTCATCGCCGTCCCGGGCGGGGCGGGCACGCGCGGCATGATCGGCGACCCCGAGCTGCGCGCGCTGGGTCCGCAATCGGTCCTGATCAACATCGCACGCGGCGACGTCGTCGAAGAGGGCGCGCTGATTGCGGCGCTGCAGTCGGGTGCCATCGCCGGTGCCGGACTGGACGTCTATGCCCGCGAACCCCATGTCCCCCAAGCCCTGCTGGAGGCACCGAACGCCACGCTGCTGCCGCACCTGGGCACCGCCACCGACGAGACGCGGACGCTGATGGGCCTGCGCGCGCTGAGGAACCTTGTCGCCTTTGCCGAAGGGCAGCATCCTCCTGACATGATCGTGTAGCAGAGGAACCCCACCCCGGCGCGCCGGGTTCTTTCCCAGATCAACCGCAGCATATGGGTGCGACATGAACTGGGATATCATTCAGGGCAAGTGGAAGCAGCTTCAGGGCGCCGCCAAGGAGAAATGGGGCGAGCTGACCGATGACGAGCTGGACCAGGTGGACGGCAACAAGGACCGCCTGGCCGGCAAGCTTCAGGAAAAATACGGCTGGACCAAGGAAGAGGCCGACCAGCAGATCAACGACTACTTCCGCGACAAGTGATCGCCGGACGTGGTGACGGGAAATGGCGCCCCTAGGGGCGCCATTTTTCGTTCCGCCTGCTTGAATGCCTCCGGCTGCTTTGGCACCAAGGTGCTCGGGCCGCAGGCCCATCCCGGTCAAGGATCAGCCGATGCTCTATGCCTACAACGTCACCGGCAATCGGCTCGTGCGCCTTGACCGTGACAATGATCTGACGGGCGCGATGTGGATCGACCTGGTCCAGCCGTCGGACGCCGAGATGCGGCTGCTGCACGACATGGGCGTGGTCCTGCCGTCGCTGGCCGAGATGGAAGAGATCGAGCTGTCGAACAGGCTTTATAGAGAGGGTGGGCTGGACTACATGACGGCCGTGCTGCCGGGCGAGAAGGCGGGCGGCGACCGCGCCTCGATGCCGGTGACATTCGTGCTGTCCCAGGCGCGGCTGGTCACCGTCCGCCACCATTCGCCGCGACCGTTCCTGACCTTCCCGACGCGGGCCGAACGGTCCACCTTGGGCTGCGGCGCGCCGGACCGTCTGTTTCTCGGCCTGCTCGAGGAGATCATCGCGCGCATGGCCGACATCCTGGAAGGGGCGGGACGGCTTCTGGACGATACCACCGCCGGCATCTTCGAGCGTCGGACGGCACGCACCGGACCCGACCGCCTGCAGTCCGCGCTGGAGGCCGTTGGCCGGGAGGCCGAGACGATGGCGCGCGTGCGTCTCGGGCTTCTGACGATCGAACGGATCCTGGCCTTCTATACCGCCGTCATCGAGGACCGCCCCGATGCCGGCCGGCTGCGCCCGGCGATCCGCGCCCAGATCCGCGACGTTCAGGCGCTGGAGGTCCACGCGGACTTCCTGGGCAGCCGCGTCAGCCTGGCCGTGGACACGACGCTCGGCATGATCAACCTGCAGCAGAACAACACCGTCCGCATCCTGTCGGTCATTGCCGCGCTGTTCCTGCCGCCGACGCTGATCGCCAGCATCTATGGCATGAACTTCACCCATATGCCCGAACTGGACGAACCCTGGGGCTATGGCTTCGCGCTGGCGCTGATGGGGCTGACCACGCTTGGCACCTGGCTGTTCCTGCGCTGGAAGCACTGGATCTGAGGGGCTTCGGCTAAACGCGGCCCGATGAGGGAACAGCTCGGTTTGCTGCGCCTGTCACGGCCTGCGTCCCTTACAGATCGTCCTTCAGGTCCCGCGCCAGGAAGCGTCCCGCGCGCCGCCACGCTTCATCGGTGTCGCCGCGGAAGTTGAGGCTGGGGCTGGCGATCAGCTCTCCGCTGCTGGTGTCGACCAGGGTCGTGAATATCTGCATGATCAGCGTGCTGGTCTTCTGGACCACGACGAACAGGGACCGGTCGGCCTGGCTGTCACGTGCCAGCGCCAGAAGGCATCCGGTCGTTTCCGGCGAACAGGCCGATGCGACCTGCCCGCTGCGGATTATCACCGAGGGGGTCAGGCTCTCGGACAGGATCCCGGCCAGCAAGTCCAGGCGGCGCTGATGATCGGCGCTCTGGTCGCGGGCCTCGTGCGAGGTGTCGAGCAGCTTCGGCGGAAAGATCGCCACCCCCTCGGCCATTGCGGGCGATGCCGCCAGCCACAGCAGGGCCGCCATCCTGATCCTGAACATCTGGCCCGGCCTCCAACCTGGAAGCCTTCAGCCTAGCGCATCGGCGCCGCCCGGAAATCCGCCAAAGGTCGGAGATGATCGGAAGGGCACGATCAGTCGTCCGCCTTGGGCGCTGCCTTCTGCGGTGCGGCCTTTTTGGCGGCAGGCTTCTTCGCGGCAGGCTTTTTGGCGGCAGTCTTGGCCGCCGGCTTCTTCGCCGCCTTCTTCGGCGATTTCGCTGATTTGGCCGCGATCAGCTCCAGCGCCTGCTCGACGGTAAGATCTTCGGGCGTGGCATCGCGAGGCAGCGTCGCATTGACCTTGCCCCATTTTACGTAGGGACCATAGCGCCCGTTCATCACCTGGATCGGGCCGCCGTCCGGATGTTCGCCCATCTCGCGCAGCGGGGCCGCGGCCGCGCCACGTCCGCGCGTCTGCTTCGAGGCGAGCACCTCGACCGCGCGGTTCATGCCGATGGTAAAGACCTCGTCCACGTCGGCGATGTTGGCGTATTTCGATCCGTGCTTGACGTAGGGGCCAAAGCGCCCGATGCCCGCCTCGATCAGCACCCCATCCTCGGGGTGGGGGCCGATGGGACGGGGCAGGGACAAGAGCTGGACGGCCTTTTCCAGGTCGAGGCTGCCGGCATCCCAACCCTTCGGGATCGAGGCGCGGGGCGGCTTCGGGGTCTCTTCGGTGGCCTCGCCGCGCTGGACATAGGGGCCGAAGCGGCCGGTCTTGAGGCTGATCGGATCGCCGGCATCCTCGCCCAGCACGCGGTCGCCTACCGGGGCCTCGCCATCGGGGGCCGACAGCGGACGCGTATAGCGGCATTCGGGATAGTTCGTGCAGCCGATGAAGGCCCCGCCCGAGCGCGCCGTCTTCAGGTTCAGCCGACCCTGGCCGCAGAGCGGACAGACACGCGGATCGCCCCCATCCGCGCGCGGCGGATACAGATGGGGCGCCAGCGCGTCGTCGATGGCATCCAGCACCTCGGTGATGCGCAGGTCGGACGTGCCTTCCAGCGCCTTCGAAAAATCCTTCCAGAAACGACCGAGGACCTCGCGCCACAGCCGGTCGCCGGCGCTGATCTCGTCCAGCTCGTTCTCCAGGTCGGCCGTGAAGTCATAGCTGACATAGCGCGGAAAGTATTTCAGCAGGAAGATCGTGACCAGCCGTCCCTTGTCCTCGGGGATCAGGCGGTTCTTGTCCTTGCGGACATAATCGCGATCCTGGATCGTCGTGACGATGCTGGCATAGGTCGACGGCCGCCCGATGCCCAGTTCCTCCATCCGCTTGACCAGGGTCGCCTCGGTATAGCGGGGCGGAGGCTGGGTGAAATGCTGGCGCGCCGCAACCTGTCCCTGGTCGTTCATCAGCAGGCCCGGCGCGGCACGTTGGCCATTCGGGGCCCGCGGCAGCGGAACGGTCCGATCACCGGCCTTGGTGAATTCGCCGTCAAAAGCATGGCCGACGAGCTTCGCGGCCTCTCCCTCGGTGATGGCGGGCAGGCGGGCGCTGTCTTCGCCTTCGTCATCGTCGCGGCCCTGGTCGTAGACGCGCAAGAAGCCGTCGAACAGCATCACCTGGCCAGTCGCGCGCAGGCCGACCTGGTTGTCGGGGCTGGCGATCTCGACCGTCGTGCGCTCCATCCGGGCGGCTTCCATCTGGCTGGCGATGGTCCGCTTCCAGATCAGGTCGTAAAGCTTGCGCTGGTCGTCGGCGCTGACCTTCAGCTGGTCGGGCGACAGCATCATGTCCGTAGGCCGGATGCATTCATGCGCTTCCTGCGCGTTCTTGGCCTTGTTCTTGTACATGCGCGGCGATTTCGGCAGGTATTTCTCGCCGAACTTGGCCTTGATCGCGTCGCGGGCGGCCATCACGGCCTCGGGCGCCATGTCGATGCCGTCGGTCCGCATGTAGGTGATCAGTCCGGCCTCGTACAGACGCTGCGCCGCAGACATGCAGGCCTTGGCGCCCATGCCCATCTTGCGGCTGGCCTCTTGCTGCAGGGTCGAGGTCATGAAGGGTGGCCATGGATTGCGGCTCGCGGGCTTCGCGGTGACGCCCGTCACGGTCAGCGCGCGGCTGGAGACGGCGCTGACGGCCATGGCGGCCTGTTCCGCGGTGGCCAGGTCGAAGCGGTCCAGCTTGGCTCCGGCCAGTTGCACCAGCTGGGCGTCGTATTCCGCACCCGAGGGCGTGGCCAGCCGGGCATGCACGGACCAGTATTCGCGGGCCTTGAAGGCCTCGATCTCCATTTCCCGGTCGACGATCAGCCGCAGGCAGACCGACTGCACCCGGCCCGCCGACTTGGCGCCCGGCAGCTTGCGCCACAGGACCGGCGACAGGTTGAAGCCGACCAGATAGTCCAGCGCCCGGCGCGCCAGATAGGCGTCGACCAGCGGCTGGTCGATCTGGCGGGGCTTGCCCATCGCCTCGGTCACGGCGGCCTTGGTGATCGCGTTGAAGGTCACGCGGCTGACGTCGCTGCCCTTCTTCAGGGCGGGGGCCAGCGCTTCCAGCAGGTGCCAGCTGATCGCCTCGCCCTCGCGGTCGGGGTCGGTGGCCAGGATCAGCGTCTGGTCGTCCTTCAGCGCGTCCCTGATCGCCTTGAGGTGCTTCTTGCTGTCCGCCGCGACTTCCCACTTCATGTCGAATTCGTGGTCGGGATCGACGCTGCCGTCCTTGGGTGGCAGGTCGCGGACATGGCCGAAGCTGGCAAGAACGCGATAGTCCCCGCCGAGATATTTCTCGATGGTCTTGGCCTTGGCCGGGGATTCGACGACGACGACGGGCATGGTGACCTCGGGCAACTGCAATGGGGCGGCAACATGGGTGCCGGGCGGCGCGGTGTCAACGGGGCGCCGTTCAGGACAGCGCTACGCGGCCTCCGGCCATGCGGGTCACCCGGCCCTGCAGTTCCAGCGACAGGATCGCCGCGCTGGCCGATGCGGCGGGTACGCCGAGGTCGCGGATCAGGTCGTTCTCCTCGGTGGGGGAGGGGGTCAGGCGCGACAGGATCCGGCCCTCCAGCTGCAGGGGCGGGGTCGGGCGCGGCGGGGCCGGAGCGGTGTCGAGCAGCGCGGGCTGCCGCGTCCGCCGGCGTTCGGGCGCAGGCGCAATGGCGGCCAGCGCGTCCGCGACGTCGGCGGCACTGCGCACCAAGGTTGCACCGTCACGGATCAGCGCGTTGCAGCCCGAGGCGCGGGCATCCATCGGATGGCCGGGAACCGCCATCACCTCGCGCCCCTGATCCAGCGCGTTCTTGGCGGTGATGAGGGTGCCAGAGCGATGGGCGGCCTCGATGACGACGACCGCCGCCGACAAACCCGAGACGATGCGGTTGCGGGTCGGGAAATGGCGGGCCTGAGGTTCGGTCCCCGGCGGCTGTTCCGACACGATCACGCCGGCTTCGGCGATCTGCGCGGCCAGCGCCGCGTTTTCGGGCGGATAGATCACGTCGACCCCGCCGGCCATGACGGCGATGGTGCCTGTGGAAAGGGCGGCGGTGTGGGCGGCGGTGTCGACGCCCCGGGCCAAACCCGCCGCGACGGTGAAGCCGGACTCTCCCAGACCGGCCGCCATGCCACGCGCCATCCGCAGCCCCAGCGACGAGGCGTTGCGCGCCCCGATCACCGCCACCACCTGCCGCGACAGCCATGACGGATCCCCCCGGACCCAGAGGATCGGAGGTGCGCTGTCGATTTCGCGCAGCGCGTCCGGATAGTCACGCGAATCGCAGCGCAGCAGCAGCGCCCCCGCCCGGCGCCCGGCGGCCAGTTCGGCCGCGGCCACGGCTTCGGGACAGGTGCGATAGTCCGCGATCCCGGCGGCGGCCGCGATACCGGGAAGCGCCTCCAGCGCCGCGCGGGCCGAGCCATGTTCCGCGATCATCCGGTGATAGGTCGCGGGTCCGACGCGGCGCGACCGGATCAGCCGCAGCACCGACATGTCGTCGTCCGCCGTTATCGGGGCGGGCATGCCGAATCGCGCGCTGTCCATGTCGCCTCCTGCTTGTCAGAAGGAAGGACTAGCCCAACGAAGGTTAACAACCGGTTAGCGTCAGGGCGTCAGGTGGCGGAACCACCGACCGTCAGCCCGCCGATCATCAGCGTGGGCTGGCCCACGCCCACCGGAACCCACTGGCCCTGCTTGCCGCAATTGCCGATGCCCGGGTCCAGCGCCATGTCGTTGCCGATCGCGCGCACCTGCTGCAGTGCCGTCGCGCCGTCGCCGATCAAGGTTGCGCCGCGAATCGGGTCGCCCACGACGCCGTTCGTCACGCGATAGGCTTCGGTGCAGGAAAACACGAACTTGCCGTTGGTGATGTCCACCTGACCGCCGCCGAAGCCCACGGCATAGATCCCGTCCCTGAGGTCGGCCAGAATCGCCGCCGGATCGGCATCGCCGCCCGGCATGTAGGTGTTGGTCATCCGCGGCATCGGCACATGCGCGAAGCTTTCGCGCCGCCCGTTGCCTGTGGGGGTCACGCCCATCAGCCGCGCGTTCTGGCGGTCCTGCATGTAACCGGTCAGGATGCCGTCCTCGATCAGCACGTTGCGGGCAGGGGGCGTGCCTTCGTCGTCGATGTTGATGCTGCCGCGGCGGTCGGGGATGGTGCCGTCGTCGACGACGGTGACGCCGGGCGCGGCGACGCGCTGACCCATCAGGCCCGCGAAGGCGCTGGCCTTCTTGCGGTTGAAATCACCCTCCAGCCCGTGGCCCACCGCCTCGTGCAGCAGGATGCCCGGCCAGCCGGGGCCAAGTACCACGTCCATCACCCCCGCAGGCGCGGGGACCGAACGCAGATTGACAAGCGCGATGCGCAGCGCCTCGTGCACCAGGCCCTGCCAATGGTCCGGCGCCATCAGCTGTTCCAGCGCATGCCGCCCGCCGCCGCCCGCATTGCCGCTTTCGCGCCGGTCGTTGTTTTCGACGATCACTGTGACATTAAGCCGCGTCATCGGCCGGGTGTCCGTGGCCAGCGCGCCCTCGGGGCGCAGGATCGAGACCTCCTGCACACTGCTGCCCATGGAAACGGTGACCTGAACCACCCGCGGGTCCAGCGCCCGGGCATAGTCGTCGATTTCGCGCAGCAGCGCGATGCGCCGCGCGACCGAGATCCCCTCGGCCGGGTCGATGGCGGAATAGAGGTTTACCGGCTGCATGGCCGGGGCCGGCGCAAGGATGCCGCCCCCCTGGCCCACGGCCAGGCGCGCGGTCTCGGCGGCGCGAAGAAGGGCGGGCTCGGAAATCTCGGTCGAATGGGCATAGCCCGAAACCTCGCCCCGCACCGCGCGAAGACCGAAGCCCTGGCCCGCCATGAAACTGGAGTTGCGCAGCCGGCCGTCGTCGAAGACCAGCGACTCGGACTGGCTGCGCTCGAAGAACAGCTCTCCGTCGTCGGCGCCATTGACCGCGTCGCGCAGGATGGCCAGGGCGCGGTCGCGGTCCAGATGTGCGGCGAAGGGGTCGAAGGTCTGGCGGCTCATGCGGGGCTCCTGTGCGGGGGACGGGACCGGGTTCGGTCGGGCGCGGCAGCGGGTCGCGTTCCCACTTCGGCGGGAATTGCTATAGGTATGACTTGCCCGTGAGGGCGAGATATGGTCATAGAGCGGTCACTGTGAAAGGAAAAGGGGCAGCCTTGCGGCGGCCCTTGCGGCCATGACGGTCGGGCCAACGCAACGGGATGGAATGATGGCAAGAGCGATGATTCGCCGTGCAGTCGCGGCAGCTACGGGGTTCGCAACTGCGGGCATGTTGGCCGGAACTGCACTGGCGCAGGATGTGCTGGGCGAACTGCCCGTTATCGGCAAACCGCAGAACGGGGCGACCGGCTTTCAGCCGCCTGCGACCGAACTGGCGCGCGATCAGCAATGGCTGGACCACTATGTGCTGATCCTGATCACCGCCGTGACGGTGCTGGTCTGCCTTCTGATCCTGATCGTGATCTTCCGCTTCAACGCCCGGTCGAACCCGGTTCCCGCGAAGTTCACCCACAACACCGTCCTGGAAATCGGCTGGACCTTGGGCCCGGTGCTGATCCTGGTCGGTATCGGCGCGTTCTCGCTGCCGATCCTGTTCCGCAGCCAGGAAATGCCGCCCGACCCCGACATCGTCATCAAGGCGACCGGCCACCAGTGGTACTGGTCCTATGAATACCCCGATAACGGGGTCGCATTCGATTCGCTGCTGCTGCCCAAGGAAGAACTGGCGGAGTACGGCTATTCCGAGGATGAATACCTGCTGGCGACCGACACCGCCGTGGTCGTGCCAGTGGGCCAGACCGTGCTGCTGCAGGTGACCGCCAGCGACGTGATCCATTCCTGGACCATCCCGGCCTTCGCCGTGAAGCAGGACGCCGTTCCCGGCCGGATCGCCCAGGCCTGGTTCAACGTGGAACAGGAAGGCGTCTATTTCGGCCAGTGCAGCGAGCTTTGCGGCATCAACCACGCCTACATGCCGATCGTGGTGAAGGCTGTCAGCCCTGAAATTTATGCCGCCTGGGTCGCCGAGCAGGGCGGCACCCTGGGCGAGCCCGAGGCCGCGACCGCAAGCCTGGACCCCGCCGCCGAGGTGGAGCTGGCCCGCGCTGAGTAAGACAAACCCCCAGGTCGCGCCGATCCCTGAGCCGCGCGACCCAGGCCAACCGAACGAAGGTGCGATGACCGATATCAACGCATATGAGACCGCGCCCGAGGCCGAGTTCGGCGACTATGTCGCCCTGCTCAAGCCGCGGGTGATGTCGCTTGTGGTCTTCACGGCCTTCGTGGGCCTGTGGGTCGCACCGGTCGACGTGCATCCGTTCATCGGCTTCTGTTCGATCCTGTTCATCGCGCTTGGCGGCGGGGCCTCCGGCGCGCTCAACATGTGGTACGACCGCGACATCGACGCGGTGATGAACCGCACGCAGGGCCGCCCGATCCCCTCGGGCCGTGTCCAGGGGACCGAGGCGCTGGGGCTGGGCATCGTGCTGGGCCTGATCTCGGTGATGATGCTGGGCCTGGTGGCGAACTGGTTCGCGGCAGGCTTCCTGCTGTTCACGATCTTCTTCTATGCGGTCGTCTACACGGTCTGGCTCAAGCGCTGGACGCCGCAGAACATCGTCATCGGCGGCGCCGCCGGGGCGTTTCCGCCGATGATCGGATGGGCCTGCGCAACGGGCGGCATCACGGTCGAATCGCTGCTGATGTTCGCGCTGATCTTCTTCTGGACGCCGCCGCATTTCTGGGCGCTCGCGCTGTTCATGAAGGAGGACTATCACAAGGCTGGCGTGCCGATGCTGACCGTCACCCACGGTCGCCGCGCCACGCGGGTGCACATCTTCGCATATACGCTCGTCCTTGCGCCCTTCGCGGTCTGGCTGGGGCTGACCTCGATCGGCGGGCCACTCTACATGGCGGTGGCGGTGGTGCTCAACGCGGCCTTCATCCGCGGCGGCTGGCAGATCATGCGCCGGGCCGAGGATGAGGCGGTCGCCGACGGCTACGCGGTGGAAAAGCGCGTCTTCAAGCTGTCGCTCTATTTTCTGTTCCTGCATTTCCTCGCCCTGCTGGTGCAGGGCTGGATAGGAGGTTGGTGATGGCATTGCATGCCGAACACGATCTGCATTCGCGGCGCCGGTCGCGCAACACGGGCCTGGGCATCGTGCTTCTGGCCTTCGTGGCGCTGGTCTTCGCGCTGACGGTGGTCAAGGTGCGCCAGGGTGGGTTGGTCGAGGCCTTCGACCACCAGCCCCGCGTCTCGCTGACCCCGGTCGAGCCTGCGCCGAAGGCCGCTCCATGAAGCGTTTGAGCCCCGAGGGCCGTACGGTTGCCATGCTGCTGGGCATCGTCGTCACGATGGGCGCGCTGGCCTGGGCCGCGGTTCCTTTCTACAACTGGTTCTGCAGCGTCACCGGCTTCGGCGGCACCACGCAGGTCTCCGAAAGCGTCTCGGACGAGGTTCTGGACGAGGTCGTGCGGGTGCGCTTCGACGCCAATACCGACGAAAATCTGGAATGGACCTTCCGGCCGATGCAGACGCGCATGGACCTGAAGATTGGCGAGAACGGGTTGGCCTTCTACGAGGCGATCAACAACTCCGACGTGCCGATCACCGGGACCGCCAGCTACAACGTCGCACCCGAGGTCGCGGGCTACTACTTCATCAAGGTCGAGTGCTTCTGCTTCACCGAGCAGACGCTGCAACCCGGCGAGCGGGTCGAGATGCCGGTCAGCTTCTTTGTTGATCCGGAACTGGTCAGCGACCGCGACGCAAACTTTGTCCGCGACATCACGCTGTCCTATACCTTCCACAGGACCGAGCCGCGGCAGGCCGCGCTTGACACGCGCTCGGCCGACACCATCAACTGAGACGAATTCGAGGGAGCCGACGGGGATCCGCCATGGCGCACGCTAAGAACCACGACTATCACATTCTTCCGGCCTCGGTCTGGCCGTTCCTGGCGGCCGTCGCGGTCTTCGTCATGCTGTTTGGCGCCGTTGCCTGGATGACGGGCGAGGTGACGCTGATGGGCGCCTCGATCACCGGCCCCTGGATGTTCGCGATCGGCCTGGTCGCCACGACCTATGTCGCCTTCGCCTGGTGGGCGGACATCGTGCGCGAGGCCGAGCAGGGCGACCACACCCCGGTCGTCCGCCTCGGCCTTCAGTACGGCTTCATCCTGTTCGTGATGTCCGAGGCGATGCTGTTCGTCACGCTGTTCTGGAACTTCATCAAGCATGCGATGTATCCGATGGGCGAGGAAAGCCCGATCGTCGACGGCGTCTGGCCGCCGGAAGGCATCGTCACCTTCGACCCTTGGCACCTGCCGTTCATCAACACGCTGATCCTGCTGTTGTCCGGCGTCGCCGTCACCTGGGCCCACCATGCGTGGGCGCATGAAGGCGACCGCAAGGTCGCGATCAACGGCCTGGCCATCGCAGTCGTCCTGGGCCTCGCGTTCACCGGCCTGCAGGCCTACGAATACAGCCACGCCGCCTTTGGCCTGGCCGACACGGCCTATGCCTCTGCGTTCTACATCGCGACCGGCTTCCACGGCCTTCACGTCATCATCGGGACCATCTTCCTGGCCGTCTGCCTGCTGCGCTTCAGCCGCGGCCAGATGACCCGCGACCAGCATGTCGGCTTCGAGGCTGCCGCCTGGTACTGGCACTTCGTCGACGTGATCTGGCTGGTCCTGTTCGCCGTCATCTACGTCTGGGGCAGCTGACCTCCCCGACCTGAGACCAAGGGCGCGCGGGGGGACACCTCCGCGCGTTTTGCGTTGCCCCAGGAGCATGCCCATGCGCCGCTATCTGTTCCCCCTGATCCTTGGCATCGTCGGCTGCGCCATCCTGCTGCAGCTGGGCCTGTGGCAACTGGACCGGCTGCGGTGGAAGGAAGGCATGCTGGACGAGATCCGCGCCGGGATTGAGAGCGACCCCGTGCCGCTGCCGGACCAGATCGACCTGTCGATGAAGTACCTGCCGGTAACCGTCTCCGGCACCACCACCGGGGCCGAGATCGACGTGCTGTCCCATGATCGCGACCAGGGCGCGGGCTATCAGGTCGTTTCTCGCTTCGTCACCGATGACGGGCGGGCGATCCTTCTCGACCGCGGCTTCGTCCCGCAGGAGCTGCGCCATGCCGACCGTCCGCCCGTCCGGCTGGAGGTGCAGGGCAACCTGCACTGGCCGCAGGACGCCAGCAGTTCGACCCCCGCGCCGAACCTTGAGGAGAACATCTGGTTCGCCCGCGATGTCGACGCCATGGCCGAAGCCCTGGATACGCAGCCGGTCCTGGTCGTGGCCAGCTTCATCACCGGCGACAACCAGGGGGCCGAGCCAGTTCCCGTGGCCGTCGAGGGCATTCCCAACAACCACCTGTCCTATGCCGTGCAATGGTTCCTGATCGCGGCGACATGGGCGGTAATGACACTGGCGCTGATCTGGCGTATCAGGCAGCGCAGCTATTGAAGGAAGACCGATGCGTTACGTCTCGACGCGGGGCCGGGCCCCGGTTCTGGATTTCGAACAGGCCATGCTGTCGGGGCTGGCACGTGACGGCGGCCTGTATCTGCCCGAGACGATCCCGGCCTTCGAGGGCCTCTCGGACCTGGACGGGCTGAGCTACGAGGAGGTCGCCTTCCGCGTCGTGCGCGCCTTCACCGGCGAAAGCTTCAGCGACGACGAACTGCGCGGCGCCATCGACCGGGCCTACGCGCGCATCGCCCATGACGCCCGCGCACCGCTGGTCCAGCTGGCGCCGGGCCATCACCTGCTGGAGCTGTTCCACGGGCCCACGCTGGCGTTCAAGGACTTTGCGATGCAGCTGATCGCGCAGCTGTTCCAGATCGCCCTGACGCGGTCGGGTCAGCGGATCACCATCGTCGGCGCGACCTCGGGCGATACCGGATCGGCGGCGATCGAGGCGTTCCGCGGCATCGACAATGTCGACGTGTTCATCATGTATCCGCATGGCCGCGTCAGCGAGGTGCAGCGCCGCCAGATGACCACGCCGCCTGCCGAAAACGTCCATGCGCTGGCCGTGACAGGCCACTTCGACGACTGCCAGGCGCGGCTGAAGGATCTGTTCAACGACCACGCCTTCCGCGATCAGGTCGGGCTGGCCGGCGTGAACAGCATCAACTGGGCGCGCGTGGTGGCGCAGATCGTCTATTACTTCACCGCCTGCGCGTCCCTTGGCATGCGCCCCACGGACTTCTGCGTGCCGACCGGCAATTTCGGCGACATCTTCGCGGGCTCGGTCGCGCGCGAGATGGGCCTGCCGATCCGCCGCCTGATCGTCGCCACGAACCAGAACGACATCCTGCACCGTGCGCTGACCGGGGGCGAATACCGCACCGGACAGGTCGAGCCTTCGATCAGCCCGTCGATGGACATCCAGGTCAGCTCGAACTTCGAGCGCGCGCTGTATCTTGCCTATGGGCAGGATGCCGGCGCGATCCGCCAGCTGATGGACGAGCTGAAGGCCGGCGGCTTCACGATCAGCCAGGGCGCGCTGCAGACGCTGCGCGAGCAATACCTGTCGGGCCGCGTGTCCGAGGAGGAGACGCTGGCCACCATCCGCGACATGCGCGAGCGCACCGGAGAGATCCTCTGCCCGCACAGCGCCGTGGGCGTGGCCGTGGCGCAGCGCCATCTGGAGCCCGGCGTGCCGATGGTGACGCTGGCCACCGCCCATCCGGCCAAGTTCCCGGACGCGGTGGAACGCGCCATCGGCATCCGTCCTGCGCTGCCGCCGCACATGGCCGACCTGTTCGATCTACCCGAGCGTGTGACCCGGGTTGAAAACGACGTGGACGCGCTTAAGTCGCTGATCCTCGACCGGAGGACCCAGTGAGCCAAGATCCCACCCCGCGCCTGACGACCCTTTCCAACGGCCTGTCCATCGTCACCCGCCAGATGCCGGGGCTGCATTCCGCGGCCTTGGGCATCTGGGTCAGCGCCGGTGGCCGGAATGAGCGTGCCGAACAGAACGGCATCGCCCATTTCCTGGAACACATGGCCTTTAAGGGCACCGCCACCCGAAGCGCCCTGCAGATCGCCGAGGCGATCGAGGATGTGGGCGGCTATATCAATGCCTACACCTCGCGCGATGCGACCGCCTATTACGTCCGTGTGCTGGAGGATGACGTCGACCTGGCCTTCGACGTAATCAGCGACATCGTCCTGAACCCGGTCTTCGACCCGCGCGAGATCGAGGTCGAGCGCGGCGTGATCCTGCAGGAGATCGGGCAGTCCATGGACACGCCCGACGACATCATCTTCGATTGGCTGCAGGAGGCGGCCTATCCCGACCAGCCGATGGGCCGCACCATCCTGGGCCCGGCCGAGCGCGTCAGCCATTTCAACCGCGCCGACCTGTCGGGTTTCGTGGCCGAGAACTATGGTCCCGGCCAGATGGTCGTCGCCGCGGCGGGCGCGGTCGATCACGACCGCATCGTCCGGCTGGCCGAAAAGGTGCTGGGCCGCATGACGCCCATCGCGCAGGGTCCGCGCGAGGCCCCGCGCTGGCAAGGGCTTGAAACCCGCAGCGTCAAGCCGCTGGAGCAGGCGCATTTCGCGCTGGCGCTGGAGGGGCCGGGGTTCCTTGCGCCCGACTTCTATGCCGCGCAGATCTTTTCTTCTGCCCTTGGCGGCGGCATGTCCTCGCGGCTGTTTCAGAAGATCCGTGAGGAGCGCGGCCTCTGCTATACGATCTTCGCGCAGTCGGGCTTCCACGACGACACCGGCATGTTGACCATCTATGCCGGCACCGGCGCCGATGATCTTGCCGACCTGGCGACCCTGACCATCGACGAGATCAAACGCGCCGCCGACGACATGTCCGAGGCCGAGATCGCCCGCGCCAAGGCGCAGCTGCGCGCGGGCCTGCTGATGGGGCTGGAAAGCCCGTCGGGCCAGGCCGAGCGGATGGCCCGCAGCCTGGCGATCTGGGGCCGGGTTCCCGACCCGGCCGAGGTGGCCGAAAAGATCGCCGCCGTCACCCGCGCCGACATCCGCACCCATGCCGAGGCGCTGCTGGCCAATGCCCGGCCGGCGCTGGCACTTTATGGCCCTGTGGATCGGGCCCCCTCGCGGGATGCCCTTGCCGAAAGACTGGCTGCATGATCCTGGCGCGGCGCCGTCCATTCCGGCTGGATGCCGAGCGGATCGTGCTGCGCCTTCCCATGCATTCCGACTATAACGCCTGGACGGCGCTGCGGATGGAGAGCCGCGCCTTCCTCACCCCGTGGGAGCCGGTCTGGTCGCCCGACCATCTGTCACGCAAAAGCTTTACCAACCGCGTCTACTGGGCCGGCCGCTCCAGCAAGGCCGGCACGTCGTTCCCGCTGTTCCTGCTGCGCCGCGACGGCGTGCTGCTGGGCGCGATCACGCTGGACAACATCCGCCGCGGCCCGGCGCAATCCGGCACCATCGGATACTGGATCGGGCAGGCCCATGCGCGACAGGGCTACATGCGCGAGGCGATCGGCGTTTTGGTGCATCATGCCTTTAACACGTTGGACCTGTCGCGGATCGAGGCTGCCTGCTTGCCCGAGAACGCCGCATCGCGCGGAGTGCTGGAGAAGTCGGGCTTCAAGTACGAAGGCGTCGCCCAGAGTTATTTGCAGATCGACGGCCGCTGGCGGAACCACGTGCTCTACGCCAACCTGCGCAGCGACCGGCGCGGAAAGACCGAGGTGCGCTGATGCTGAATCCCGCCGATGCTGTTCTGGCCGCGCACCTGCCGCAGGGCGTCCTGCGCGACATCGCGCCCGCCTATACCGAGGAACCCCGGGGCCGCATCATGGGCCAGGCGGGACTGGTCGCGGCCCCGCGGGACGTCGAGGAATGCGCGGCCATCATCCGCGCCTGCGCGGACGCGCGCGTTCCGGTGGTGCCTCGCGGCGGCGGCACGGGTCTGGTCGGCGGGCAGCTTGTCGCGAACGGCCCCGCACCCCTTGTCCTGTCGCTGGAGCGGATGACCGCCATCCGCGACATCTGGCCCGAGGAAGCGGTGCTGATCGCCGAATCCGGCGTGACGCTGCACGATGCCCGTCAGGCCGCAGCCGCAGTCGGGCGGCAGTTCCCGCTGTCGCTGGCGTCGCAGGGGTCGGCGCAGGTCGGCGGCGTGCTGTCCACCAACGCGGGGGGCGTGAACGTGCTGCGATACGGAAACGCCCGCGCGCTCTGCCTGGGGATCGAGGCCGTGCTGCCGAACGGAGAGGTGATGCGCGACCTCAAGCGGCTGCGCAAGGACAATACCGGATACGACCTGCGTGACCTGCTGATCGGGGCCGAGGGGACGCTGGGGATCATCACGGCGGCATCCCTGGTGCTGGCGCCGGTGCCGGCCGAAACAGGCGTCGCGCTGATGGTCGTCGACGGCCCGGCGGCGGCCTTGTCACTGCTGTCATTGGCGCAGGCGCGCATGGCGGGCGGCGTCACCGCGTTCGAGTTGATCTCGGGGCAGGGGCTGCGGTTTCTGGATGCGGCCTTCCCGGACATGCGCCAGCCCTTCGACCCCCGCCCCGACTGGCTGGTGCTGGTCGAGGTCGGGCTGCCCGCCGGCCTGTCCGCGGATGCGGCGTTGGAAGGACTGTTCACCGCAGGCGCCGAGGCCGGGCTGGTCCATGACGGCATCATCGCCCAATCGGGCCAGCAGGCGGCCGAGTTGTGGAGCTTGCGCGAGCATATTCCGCTGGCCAACCGCCATGTCGGCGCGATCGCCAGCCACGACATCAGCCTGCCCCTGTCGGAAATCGCCCGCTTCGTCTCCGATGCCGGGGCGAAGATTGCGCAGCAGGGCGACATGCGGATCAACTGCTTCGGCCATCTGGGCGACGGCAACCTGCATTACAACCTGTTCCCGGCCGAGGGTCGACGGCGCGAGGAATATGACGAGATCCGCCGAGATCTGTCGCGGAAGATCCACGAGTTGGTGATCGCGCGGGGCGGGTCATTTTCGGCCGAACACGGGGTGGGCCGGCTGAAGGCCGCGGACCTGGCACGGTGGGGCGACCCGGTGCGGCTGGCGGCGATGCGCGCCATCAAGGGGGCGCTTGACCCCCTTGGCATCATGAACCCCGGCGCTGTGCTGGCCTAGGCGCCTTCGAACTCGCAGAGCGCATGGACAGGCATGTCCAGTCCCTCCAGCACCTTGCGGCCGCCCAGCTCCGGCAGGTCGATCACGAAGGCGCAGCCGATCACCTCGGCCCCCAGCCGCTGGCAGAGCTTGATCGCGGCGGCAGCCGTGCCGCCGGTCGCCAGAAGGTCGTCGACGATCAGCACCTTTTCGCCCGCGCGCAGGGCGTCGTCATGGATCTCCATGATCGCCTCGCCATATTCCAGCAGGTAGGCTTCCGAGATCACGGTGCCGGGCAGCTTGCCCTTCTTGCGGATCGGGACGAAGCCGGTGGACAACTGGTGCGCCACCGCCCCGCCCAGGATGAAGCCGCGCGCCTCGAGGCCCACGACCTTGTCGATCCGCGTCCCGGCATAGGCGTGCAGGATCTGGTCCACCGCCATGCGGAACCCGCGCGCGTCCGCAAACAGGGTCGTCACATCGCGGAAGATGATGCCTTCATGCGGGAAGTCGTGGATGGAGCGGACATAGTCCTTGACGCTGCGGCTCATGTAGGGCGGTCCATTTCGAAAAGATCTTGCACGGCGGCATAGTCCTTGTATCCCAGCCGCGCAATCCAGCCGCCCGCCGCGCGCGGATCGAAGCGGCCGTCGACGACGCAGTCGTCGCGCAGGTGAACGCCCGTGACGGCACCGAAGACGGCGAAGTTCGCCTCTCCCGCCAAGGGCACGATCTGCGTCATCCGGCATTCCAGTGCCGCCGCCGCACCGGCGACGCGCAGGCAATCGATGGTGGTGCAGGGCGTGCTTTCGATGCCGGCAACCTCGAACTCGCTGCTGCCGGCAGGCAGGGGGGCGGAACTGGCGTTGACGGCATTGCGCAGGTCGCCCGTGGCAATGTTCACGCAGAAGACGCCTGTTTCAATGATTTGGGCAACGCTGTCCTTGGTTCCCTGCCGGTCGCCCTTCTTGCCGGTCGAGGCGAACATGACCTGCGGCGGGACATAAGCCACCGCGTTGAAGAAGGAATAGGGCGCCAGGTTATCGCCCTGTGTTCCGCGGGTCGAGATCCAGCCGATGGGCCTGGGCGCGACGATGGCATTGAACGGGTTGTGCGGCAGGCCGTGTCCGGCTTCGGGGCGATAGAACATGGGCGGCCTCCTTCTGGGTTGCGCGGCCAACCTGCCACCGCTTTTCACGCGGCGCAATGTTCCGCCTGTCGCAAACCCATGTTAAGCGGCCGCAGGATCGACAGGAGGCGCGATGTTCGAAATTTGCCCCGAGACCCCCGCCGACGAACCCGAGGTCGAGGCGCTCTACGACCTGTGCTTCGCCCCGGGCCGCACCGCGCTGTCTTCCTATCGCCTGCGCGATGGTGTCCCGCGCGTGGCCGAGCTGTGCCTCGTCCTGCGCGATCCCGGCTGCACGCTGATGGCCGCAATCCGGTATTGGCCCGCCCGCATCGGACGCCGCAACCTGCTGCTGCTGGGGCCGATTGCAGTCCATCCGACGGCGCAGGGCGAAGGATTGGGGGGCCTGCTGATGCGCGACAGCCTTGCGCGGGCGCGCAGGATGCGGTTCTCGCGCGTGCTGCTGGTCGGCGATGCGCCCTATTATTCGCGCTTCGGTTTTCAGCGGCTGGACGATGTCCTCATGCCGCCGCCGACCAACCCGGACCGAGTGCTGGGGCTGGAACTCCGGCCGGGGGCCTGGGTTGGTGTGGCGGGGCAGGTGACACGTGCGCCGGCCGCCCCGACGACACCTTCGCACGCGCCGGTCGCCCAGCCTTGCGCCACGGTCGCGTCACCCAAGGAAGCCGCCCATGACACAATCGATCCTTCCGCCCATCGCTGACCAGACCGTCCTGGCCCAGATCGACCGGCTGGCCCGCCGCCACGACGAGGCGTCAGGGCTTGGCATGCAGGCGATGGCCCGGATCGGCAGCAGTGCCGAAGGGCTGGTCCAGCGCCTGCCGGGCTTCGTGCGCAGCCGACTGGACGGCGCCACCCGCGCGGCCCTGACCCGCGCCTTCGCTGCCGCATCGCGCAGTCGGCGGGTGGTGCGGGACCGGGGCGACTGGTTCAACCGGATGACCTCGACCGTCAGCGGTGCCGCAGGCGGCGTCGGCGGCTTCGCCGGAGCGCTGGTCGAGCTGCCCTTCACCGTCACGCTTCTGCTGCGCGCGATGCTGGAGATCGCGGCCGAACACGGGCTCGACCCCGACAGCGAGGAGGTGCGCCTCGAATGCCTGCGCATCTTCGCCGCCGCCGGTCCCATGGCCGAGGATGACGCGACCGAACTGGGCTTTCTGGCGGCGCGCCTGTCCGTCACGGGGCAGACGGTGCAGGGGCTGGTCAGCAAGGTCGCGCCGCGCCTGTCGGTTTCGCTGGGGCAGAAGATGGCGGCTCAGGCGGCGCCCGTGTTCGGTGCCGTGGTCGGTGCGACGATCAACTACACGTTCGCCCGCTATTACCAGGAAATGGCGCGAGTCCATTTCGGGATCATGCGCCTGTCGCAGGAAACAGGCCTTCCGCGCGAAGCCCTGACCGAGGCGCTGCGCCTCGCCATCGCCCGCCGCAACCGCGGCTGACGTGTCGCTTATTCCTCCTCGGCGTCCAGCGCCAGGGGCGCAACCGGCGCGGCCAGGTGGTCGGTGTTCAGCGGGCGCGCGGGCCGCGCCAGCCGCGACTTCGTCACCCAGTAAAGCCGCTCTTGCGCCCGGGTGATCGCCACATAGGTCAGCCGCTTCCACAGCGGCACACCGGCTTCCGACCGGTTCGACCACGCGGCGGCGCTGATGTCGGGGCCGAAGACCTGCACCTCTGGCCACTGACTGCCCTGTGCCTTGTGGATCGTCACCGCCGCGCCGTGCAGGAAGGCCGCGCCCATGCGGGCGGCATAGGGGATGAACGGCTCCTCCTCGTCCGGCATCTCGATCTTCACGATGCTGGCGGCCGACAGGCGCGGGTCCTCGGCGCCGATGACGTGCAGGCGCGAGAAGCCGGGCTTGCGGCCCGGTCCCAGGTAGACGACCTGCGCCCCTTTGATCAGGCCGCGCGCCTCGAGGTCGATCCGCTTCTTGCGGTGCTTCAGCGGCAGCTCCAGCCCGTCGCAGATCAGGGGTTCCCCCGGCAGAAGGGCGTCGCCAGGCGCACCGAAGGCGGTGCGGAAGGCATGGATCAGCCGGATGCGCGTGGCGTTGCGCCAGACCAGGACCGGGCTGCGCGCCATCAGGTCGCTTTCGACCCGCTCCGCCCAGACCACGCGATCGTCCTTGCGGGCGGCGGCGCGGATCATGCTTTCGAAGTCGTCGAAACCAAGCTGGTCGTCGGCCAGCGCATGGGCAAGGTCCAGGATCGGGCTGTCGTCGGCCTGCCGGTGGATGCGGTTCAGGATCAGCCGCTGCGGGGCGGCCAGCTTGTCGAAGACCATCTCGCCGGACTGTCCCACCGGGGCCAGCTGCGCCGGGTCGCCGAACAGGACCAGCACGGGGAAGATCTCTCGCAGGTCCTCGAACTGCTTTTCGTCCAGCATCGAGGCCTCGTCGATCAGCCCGACATCCAGCCCGTCCTCTCGCCGCTTCCAGCCGCGGATGAAGTCCGACCCCCGCAGGCCCGCCGTCGCCAGCGCACCGGGGATCGAGGCGTGAACGTCGAAGAACGCCTTGGCCTTGTCCATTGCGGTGTCCGTCAGCCCCTCGATGGCGGGACGGTTGCCCTGGCCGGTCAGCCATTCGGCGATCTTTTCATATTCCGGGTCATAGACGGGCGTATAGAGGATGCGGTGGATCGTCGTGGCCGGCACGCCCCGCATGCGCAGCACGAAGGCCGCCTTGTTGGTCGGCGCCAGGATCGCGACGCTGCGCCGGTCCTTGCGCTTCTTGCCCTCATAATCGGGACTGATCAGGTCGACCCCCGCGGCCAGCAGCGCCTTGGTGATCTGCGACAGCATCAGCGTCTTGCCGGAACCGGCCTTGCCGATGACCGCCATGACGCGACCTTTTCCCGACTCGGGCGGATGCACTTCCTCTGCGATGATGTCGATGCCGGCGGCACCGAACGTATCGGCCAACGCATCCCATGCGTCGGCCTGATCGGGCGAAAGGGTCGGGGCGGGGGCGTTCATGGTGTTCCCTTACCCTGCGGGAAAGGAAAAGCGAAGCGCCCTGCAACTTTTACCCGGCCTGGCGCGTGAAGTGAATCGAGCCATGCAAGGAGCGTCACGATGATCGAACTCTTCTTCGTCACCTGCCTTCTGACAGAGCCGGACCGCTGCACCGACCACAGCCTTCTGTTTGAGGAGCAGAACGGCCTCTTTACCTGCATGATCCAGAGCCAGAGCGAACTGGCCCGATGGGTCGCCACCCATCCGGCCGAAAAGGTGCGGGAATGGGAATGCCGCTATGCCGGCGAGGCCGACCGAAAGGCGTAGTCTCTGCCGTTGAACGGCTGCGGTCCGGCACCGAGGACGGCAACAGCCCGCTGCCGCCGCGTCGTGATCGCGCCCGGCGCTTCAACTGACGCATGGGATCAAGTCGGGGGGCAGGGCCGGAGTGTCCTCCTGATCGAGCTCCTCGTTATCGCCTGCCCCAGCGCCGCTTCCACAAGTTTCCGCGACCAGACCCTCCTGTTTCGCAATGTCATTCGGCCTGATGGGCTTCATGGTGAGCGGCAGGGGCAACTGGCGCAGTGGGTGATATCCCATCCGCGCCAGTGTGTCGCAAGCTGGCGTTGTCGAGCGGGCCGGCAACACCGAAAAGAACTTCAGCGGCGGCCGGCCTCCAGCGCGTCCTCGAACGTCCGCAGGCCTGTGACCGGGGACTGGACCAGAACGGACATGTTTCCGGGCTTGTGCTCGTTGCGGTACATCTTCATGTGCGCGGCCGGGATCTCTGCCCAGGGGAAGACCTCGGACATGCAGGGGTCCAGACGCCGTTCCAGCATCAGCTTGTTGGCGGCGCTGGCCTGCTTCAGATGCGCGAAGTGGCTGCCCTGCAGGCGCTTCTGGTGCATCCACATGTAGCGCACGTCGAAGGTGCAGTTGAAACCCGTGGTGCCAGCGCAGATGACAACCATGCCGCCCTTCTTGCAGACCAGGGTCGAGACCGGAAAGGTCGCCTCGCCGGGATGCTCGAACACGATGTCGACGTTGTTGCCCTTGCCGGTGATGTCCCAGATGGCCTTGCCGAACTTGCGCGCCTCGTTGAACCACTCCTTGTATTCGGGCGTGTTCACGGTCGGCAACTGGCCCCAGCAGCGGAACTCCTTGCGGTTGATGACGCCCTTGGCGCCCAGCCCCATAACGAAGTCGCGCTTGTCCTCCTCGGAGATGACGCCGATGGCGTTACCGCCAGCCGCGTTGATCAGCTGAATCGCATAGGACCCCAGCCCGCCCGACGCGCCCCAGACCAGCACGTTCATGCCGGGCTTCAGCTCGTGCGGCTCGTGACCGAAGAGCATCCGATAGGCGGTCGCCAGCGTCAGCGTATAGCAGGCGGATTCCTCCCACGTCAGGTGGCGCGGACGTTCCATCAGCTGCTGGGCCTGGACGCGGGTGAACTGGGCGAAGCTGCCGTCGGGCGTCTCGTAGCCCCAGATGCGCTGCGTGGGCGAATACATCGGGTCGCCGCCGTTGCAGTGTTCGTCGTCGCCGTCGTCCTGGTTGCAGTGGATCACGACCTCGTCGCCGACCTTCCAGCGCTTGACCTTGTCCCCGACGGCCCACACGATCCCAGACGCATCCGATCCAGCGATGTGGTAGGGCTGCTGGTGCACGTCGAACATGCTGATCGGCTTGCCCAGGCCCGCCCAGATCCCGTTGTAGTTGACGCCAGCCGCCATCACCAGGACCAGCACCTCGTTGCTGTCGATCTTGGGGGTGTCGACGACTTCCTGCTGCATGGCCTGGTTAGGCTCGCCCTGGCGTTCGCGGCGGATCGCCCATGCATGCATCTGCGCAGGCACATGGCCCAGGGGCGGCATCTCGCCGATGTCGTAAAGGTCTTTGACGGGCGCCGAATAGGGCGCAATCGGGGTCGGGGCGTCGAGGGCCATCGAGATCTCCTTCCTGTTGCCGCAGCGCAGAATCAGGCGCTTCCGGAACGAGAAATAAAGTTGCGCCAGCAATTTTGCAACCGTCAGGTGGAAGCTTCGGCAATTTTGTGTCGTGGTGGATTTGGCCGTTGGCCGAGAACGAGCCGCGTTGCGGCGGGACTCTGCAGGGAGGCGATGTGCAACATCACCGGGACGGCAAGGCCCGCGACCAGTCCTGCTATAAGATGCGTGCCGGTGTCGTCGATGCCGATGGCATAAAGAAGCCGTCGCATCCCCGACGTCCCGAGGACATGATAGAGGTAGATGGTGAAGGCGAAGCTGCCGAAGACGCGGCTGTCGATCCGGGGCAGCACCAGGTAGCAGAGCATCGAGCCCGAGATCCCGAAGGCCAGGCTCTGAAGGTCGCGCCGGTTCTGCGAAAAGCGGCCGGTCTCCTGCAGGTCGAGGATGTTGATCCACGTCGTCAGTGCGACGACGGTGACGGCCATCAGAATGATCGCCAAGCGGTTCGAGAACACGATGCTCCGTTGTCTTGCCACCATCACGCCGACCACGAAGTAGGGCAGAAGATAAAGCGCGTGGTTCGCGGCCATGATGTTCGTCTGCAGTCGCCACCCGGACATGGTCCACAAGATGCTGAGCGCGAGGATCACTGCACTCCCTCGGCCGTGGCCGAAGGTGTCGAACGTGCCGAAGACCACGAAAATCAGCAGGATCGCTTGAAGGAACCAGAAATGCGCATAGGGCATGACATAGTTCCGCCACCAGTCGGCATCGGGTGCGAAGCGCAGGTGCAGCATCAGCGCCAGCAGCATGAAGACGGTGATCGCCACGGCGCCGGGAACGGCCAGTCTGCGGAACTTGCCAGCGAGGAAGGATTTCCACTGCGCGGGATCAACCGGCCTGAGGCCATAGACATGGCCCGCGATGAACGCAAAGAGCGGCATCCGCAGGTCCGCGAAGTAATCGGCGAACATGCGCGCAGGGTGCGTGTCGGGCAGCTTCAGTCCCGCATCCGAGCCCGGCCCGATCACATGATACAGGACCAGAAGAACCACCGCGACCAGGCGAGACGTCTCCAGCGCGCCAACGGGGGGCGCCTTGGGATGATCCGAAGGTGGGAACATGGGAAACCGGAAATTCGTGACACCGAGGGATTAGACGGGCGCGCACGCCCTGCGTCAACGCAATTCTAGGGCGCGGCATTGACGAGTTTGTTTATTTGCCATAGCAATCCTGTGGCGACATAAAATTGCGCAACCATCGAGGTGCCGTCATGACTGAGAAGGACAAGCCCTGGCTGTTCCGCACCTATGCGGGGCATTCCACCGCCGAGAAATCGAACGCACTCTATCGCAGCAACCTGTCGCGCGGGCAGACCGGGCTGTCGGTGGCGTTCGATCTGCCGACCCAGACCGGCTATGACAGCGATCACGTCCTGGCGCGGGGCGAAGTCGGCAAGGTGGGCGTCCCGATCGGCCACCTGGGCGACATGCGGACGCTGTTCGACCAGATCCCGCTGGAGCAGATGAACACCTCGATGACGATCAACGCGACGGCGCCTTGGCTTTTGTCGCTGTACATCGCGGTGGCCGAGGAGCAGGGGGCGGATATCTCGAAGCTGCAGGGGACGGTGCAGAACGACCTGATCAAGGAATACCTGTCGCGCGGGACCTATATCTGCCCGCCGAAGCCCTCGCTGGCGATGATCACGGATGTGGCGGCCTACACGCGAGAGCACCTGCCCAAGTGGAACCCGATGAACGTGTGCTCCTATCACCTTCAGGAGGCGGGCGCGACACCGCAGCAGGAACTGGCCTATGCGCTGGCGACCGCCATTGCGGTGCTGGACGACCTGAAGGGCAAGGTGCCGGAGGCGGAGTTTCCGGCCATGGTCGGGCGGATCAGTTTCTTCGTGAATGCCGGCATCCGCTTCGTGACCGAGATGTGCAAGATGCGCGCCTTCACCGAGCTGTGGGACGAGATCTGTCGCGACCGCTATGGCATCGAGGAGGAGAAGTTCCGCCGCTTCCGCTATGGCGTGCAGGTCAACAGCCTTGGGCTGACAGAGCAGCAGCCGGAAAACAACGTTTATCGCATCCTGCTGGAGATGCTGGCCGTCACGTTGTCCAAGAACGCCCGCGCGCGTGCGGTGCAGTTGCCGGCCTGGAACGAGGCCTTGGGCCTGCCGCGCCCCTGGGACCAGCAATGGTCGCTGCGCATGCAGCAGATCCTGGCCTATGAGACCGACCTTTTGGAGTTCGGAGACCTTTTCGACGGCAATCCGGTGGTGGCCGCCAAGGTCGAGGAACTGAAGCAGGGCGCGCGTGACGAACTGGCGCTGCTGGACCAGATGGGCGGCGCCATCGCGGCAATCGAGCACATGAAGGCGCGGCTGGTCGACGCGAATGCCGCGCGGCTGAGCCGGATCGAGGCGAGCGAGACGGTTGTCGTCGGCGTGAACCGCTGGCAGCAGGGCGAGCCGTCGCCGCTGACCTCGGGCGATGGGGCGATCATGGTGGTCGATCCCGAGGTGGAGGCGGACCAGATCGCGCGGCTGCAGGCGTGGCGCCAAGCTCGGGACGAGGGGGCCGTCGAGGCCGCCCTCGCCGCGCTGCGCCTGACGGCGCAGAGGGGCGAAAACGTGATGGCGCCCTCGATCGCGGCGGCAAAGGCCGGCGTGACGACCGGCGAGTGGGCAGGCGTGATGCGGGCGGTCCATGGCGAGTATCGCGGCCCGACGGGCGTATCCGCAAGCCTTTCGAACCGGACCGAGGGGCTGGAGGACATCCGCGATGCGGTGAACGCGGTCAGCGTGCGGTTGGGGCGGCGGCTGAAGTTCCTGGTCGGCAAGCCAGGGCTGGACGGTCACTCCAACGGGGCCGAACAGATCGCCTGCCGCGCCCGCGACTGCGGGATGGACATCACCTACGAGGGCATCCGCCTGACGCCGGACGAGATCGTCCGGCGCGCGCAGGAGGAGGAGGCGCATGTCGTCGGTCTGTCGATCCTGTCGGGCAGCCATCTGCCGCTGATCGGCGACTTGATGGGCCGTATGCAGGAGGCGGGCCTGGGTCATGTGCCGGTGATCGTGGGCGGGATCATTCCCGACGAGGACGCCAGGCGCCTGACGGCGATGGGCGTGGCGCGGGTCTATACGCCCAAGGATTTCCAGCTGAACACGATCATGAAGGACATCGTCGAACTGGTGGAGCCTGGCGCAGCGGCAGCGTAACCGAGTTTTCGCGGTGTGTGGGTGCGACTGGCGCTGTTGGTCAACCAGGTCGCCTCCGCCTGCGGTCGGAAGGTGCGAACAGCGGATCGGCAAATGCTGCCGCCGGCCTCCGCAGTTCGCTCTGTTATATGTGACAGGCGCCTGCCATTTGTGTCTCCGGGATTTTTTGTCGCTCTTATCAAGGAAGCGGGATCTTAAGTCGTCCGGATCCGCCGGAGGTGCGTGTCCGTGCGGATCTCTACCATCCTTGCCTGCTATTTCCACTTTGGCACAATGGTCCGGCGGCGAGCCTGATGTTTTCTGCGACTGTCAGTGCTTCATGAAGTCTGGAGGGCGCTGTACCTGCCGCATTGCGTGGAGATGATCCCGCCGCTTCGGGGTGCGTGTCCGGCATTGCTGCCTGCGCCCACTTCATCCACATCCACCTCGTCTCTCTGGCAATCGAACTTTGGATTGGAGCGTACACCCAGTTCGCGTTCGTTGTGGGCGTCAGCCTAGGGCAGGTCGCCCCTTTGATTCGCCTTCTCGTGAGGGGGCGTCACTGCGGGTGGTGACCTGAGGCGATCGGCAAAAAGCAGAACGCCGCCCGGAAGGGGCGGCGTTCGCAGCTGATGCTGGCTTGGGATCAGAAGCCCAGGCCGGCGTATTTCGATTTGAACTTGGACACGCGGCCACCGGCGTCCATCAGGCGCGAGGAACCACCGGTCCAGGCCGGGTGCGACGTCGGGTCGATGTCCAGCGACATCTTGTCGCCTTCGGCACCCCAGGTCGACCGCGTCTGGTAGGTCGTCCCGTCGGTCATCTTGACCTCGATCAGGTGGTAGTCGGGATGAATCTCTTTTTTCATGGCGTGACCTCTGCTCAGGCTTTCGCGTCCGACAGCGGACGGTAGTTGGTCTTCTCGACGATGCGGGCGGATTTGCCGCGACGGTCGCGCAGGTAGTACAGCTTGGCGCGACGCACCTTGCCGCGACGCACGACCTCGATCGAGTCGATGTTCGTCGAATAGAGCGGGAACACGCGTTCCACGCCTTCGCCGAAGCTGATCTTGCGCACGGTGAAGCTGGCCGCGATGCCGCTGCCGCCCTTGCGCGAGATGCAGACGCCTTCATAGTTCTGGACGCGGGAACGCGTGCCTTCGGTCACTTTGTAGCCGACGCGGACGGTGTCACCCGCCTTGAAGTCGGGAATGGTCTTGCCAAGCTCGGCGATCTGCTCGGCTTCGAGTTCTGCGATCAAGTTCATCGCTGGTTCCTATGGTTGCTCGCGGTGGTTCCGCGATTGGTCTGATGCGCCCGAGCGCTGTCGGTCCTTTGCCGGGTCCACAGACGTTTCCGCATGTGCCCGCCACAGATCGGGGCGGCGTTCCTTGGTCAGCCTTTCGGCCTCACGTCCCCGCCAATCGGCAATGGCCGCGTGATTGCCCGACAGCAGAACCGGCGGGATCTCGCGGCCGTCCCAAAGGGCGGGCTTCGTGAACTGGGGGGCTTCCAGAAGGCCCCTATTGCCGATGGAAAAGGATTCCTCGGCCAGAGAATCCTGATTCCCCAGCACGCGCGGTATAAGCCGGACCGTCGCGTCGATCAAGACCTGAGCGGCGATCTCTCCTCCGGTCAGGACATAGTCGCCGATGCTGATCTCCTCGACGTCGTGGGCGTCCAAGACGCGCTGGTCGACGCCCTCGAACCGGCCGCAGATCAGGGTGACGCCGGGGCCCTGGGCCAGCGCGCGGGCGCGGGCCTGCGTCAGGGGCTTGCCGCGGGGCGACATGTAGACGACCGGAAGGCCGGGACCGGCCTCGCGCAGCGCGGCGTCCATCACGTCGGCACGGATCACCATACCCGCGCCGCCGCCTGCGGGGGTGTCGTCGACGTTGCGGTGCCTGCCGACGCCGAAGTCGCGCAGCGGGATCGTCTGCAGGTTCCACAGACCCTGCGACAGCGCCTTGCCGGTCAGCGACAGGCCAAGGATGCCGGGGAACGCCTCGGGGAACAGGGTCACGATTCGTGCGGTCCAAGCGCCCTGCACCTGCGGTTCGGCCATCAGCTCGCGCGGCTTGAGGCTGGGGCGGATCGACAGGCGCCCGTGCGATTTCGGCGCGTCGGTCATTCGCCGTCGCCGGGAGGATCGGCCACGACACGGCCCGCGACCAGATCCACCGTCGGCACCACCGCCCGCGTGAAGGGCAGCATCAGCACCTGCTGGCCGCCTACGACTTCAAGAATATCACCGGCACCGTGGTCATAGATGGCCCGCACGCGGCCAAGCGGCGCGCCGCCGGTATCCACGACCTGCAGGCCGATCAGGTCGGCATGATAGAACTCGTCGTCGGGAAGCGAGGGCAGGGCACTGCGCGGCGCCCAGAGCGTCACGCCCTTCAACGCCTCGGCTTCTTCCCGCGTGCCGACGCCCGACACGCGCGCGCCCAGGCCGCCGGTGACCGGACGGGTCAGGGTGACGGTGAAGGCGCGGCTGCCGTCCTCGGACGTCAGGGGGGCATAGGAGGCGATGTCGGCAGGCTCGGCACAGAAACTTTTCAGCCGCACCTCTCCATGGACGCCGAAGGCCCCAGCGATGGCGCCTACGCAGATACGTTCACTTGTCACGCCAATCCTCGCAAAACTGGGCCTCTGGATCGTGCCGCCCCGGGATATCACCGGCGCGGCTGCCGATATGTCTGTTGATCGATGAACCTCTGTTCAGGCCGCCGGGCCTGAACAAGGGCCGCGGATACCCGCCCGCGGCCGAAAACGCCGCATTTTGCGTCCAGGGCATCCCCTCGGGGGAAGACGGCCCGCCAGATGGGGCGGGCCGTCCATGTCTTACTCGGCTTCGGCCGGAGCGGCGGCTTTCTTCGCACGCTCTTCGGCCCGGGCCTTGGCTTTCTTGCCCGGCTCGGCCTTCTTCATGTTGGCGCGCTCGGCCTTTTCCTTGACGCCGGCGGCTTCCAGGAAGCGGGCGATGCGGTCGGTCGGCTGCGCGCCCTGGCCCAGCCAGTACTGCACACGCTCGATGTCCATCTTGACGCGGTCTTCGCTGTCCTTGGCCAGCAGCGGGTTGTAGGTGCCCAGCTTCTCGAGGAAGCGGCCGTCGCGCGGCATGCGCGAATCGGACGCAACGATCGCGTAATGCGGGCGCTTCTTGCTGCCACCACGGGCGAGGCGGATCTTCATGGCCATTGGGGTCTTCTCCTTTGAAATGGCGGTCGGGGGCGGTGGCCCCTCAGGACTGGTATTGCTCGTGATGCCGGATAACCTCGGCGATCACGAAGTTGAGAAATTTGCGCGCGAATTCCGGGTCGAGATCGGCCTCGCGCGCGAGGCGTTCCAGCCGCTGGATCTGCTGCGATTCACGCATCGGATCGGACGGCGGAAGGTCGTGGTCGGCCTTGAGGCGACCGACGGACTGGGTGTGCTTGAACCTTTCGGCCAGCGTATAGACGAGGATCGCGTCCAGCCTGTCGATGCTGGCGCGGTGGTCCTTCAGAAGGCTTGCGGCGCGGGCGGCGGCGTCGGTCATGCGTCCTCCGAAGGGTGTCGATAGACGAGACAGGGCTTGTCCCAGGCAGGGCGTCGGGCATCGCGGTCCAGCGTCGCGCCAAGCCGTTCGGCCAGCGCGATCGAACGGGCGTTGTCCGGGTCGATATAGCTGACCGCCGTGTCCCAGCCGAGCGTCGCAAGGGCGTGGTGCCGCGCGGCGCGGGCGGCTTCGGACACGAGGCCGCGGCCCTCGGCGGCCTCGGACCAGACGGTCCAGCCGAGTTCCCGTTCGGGCCAGCCCTCGGGGAACCAGGGTCCGGTCAGGCCGAGCGGCGTGTCGTCGCCCTTCAAGGTGAAGACGAACATGCCAAAGCCGCGCATCGCCCAGTGGCCGATGATGTGGCCGAAGCCCCGCCAGCTGGCGCCGGCTTCCTGATCAGGACCGCCACCGACAAAGCGGGCGCGGTCCGAATGGTGGAAGCTGCGCCAGTGCGGCCAGTCGCTGCCCTTCGGAGCGCGCAGCGTCAGGCGTTCCGTCTGCAGGATGGGAGTGGGGGCCAGCGAGATCATGCTTCACCCCTGATCGACTGCGCGCGCCGCAGGCCTTGCGCGCCGGTCCCGGCGCGTCTTGCCACGAGGGGCTGCCGCTTGATGAACAGCACGCGGGTCATTTCTTGCCGAACAGCCCGCCAAGGCCGCCGGGCAGGCCGGCGCGTCCAAGTTGACCGCCAAGTCCCTTGGGGTCCTGCAGCAGCTTCTGCGCCTCGGCCATCTTGGCGGGGTCGAGGTTGTCCATGTCGGGCAGCCCGCCGCCCTTGCCGGTCATGGCGCGCATGGCTTGCTTCATCATGCCGCCCTTGCCCATCTTGCCCAGCTTCTTCATCGTGTCGGCCATCTGCTTCTGCATCTTCAGAAGCTTGTTCAGCTCGGCGACCTCCATCCCCGCACCGGCCGCGATGCGTTTCTTGCGGCTGGCCTGCAGAAGGTCGGGGTTCGCCCGTTCCTTCTTGGTCATCGAGTTGATCAGCGCGATCTGGTGGCGGACGACCTTGTCGTCATAGCCCGCGGTCTCGGCCTGCTTGGCCATCTTGGCCATGCCGGGCATCATCGACATGACCGACTGCATGCCGCCCATCTTCTGCATCTGTTCCAGCTGGCCCTTCAGGTCGTTCATGTTGAACAGGCCCTTCTGGAACCGCTTCATCATGCGCTCGGCCTGCTCGACCTCCAGCACCTGCTGGGCCTTTTCGACCAGTGCCACGATGTCGCCCATGCCAAGGATTCGGCCTGCGACACGCTGCGCATCAAAGGTTTCCAGCGCGTCCATCTTCTCGCCCAAACCGACGAAGCGGATCGGCTTGCCGGTGATCTGGCGCATCGACAGGGCGGCGCCGCCGCGACCGTCGCCGTCCATCCGCGTCAGCACCACACCCGAGATGCCGACCTTGCCGTCGAATTCGGTTGCCACGTTCACCGCGTCCTGGCCGGTCAGGCCATCGACGACCAGGATCGTCTCGCGCGGTTGGGCGATGTCACGGACCTGCTGGACCTCGGACATCAGGGTCTGGTCGATGTGCAGGCGGCCGGCGGTGTCCAGCAGCACGACGTCGTATCCGCCAAGGCTGGCCTGGGTCTTGGCGCGCTGCGCGATCTGCGGGGCTGTCTGGCCCGGCACGATGGGCAGCGTGTCGACGCCGATCTGCTGGCCCAAAATCGCCAACTGCTCCATCGCGGCGGGGCGGTTGGTATCCAGCGACGCCATCAGGACGCGCTTCTTCTCGCGGTCCTTGAGGCGCAGGGCCAGCTTCGCCGTGGTCGTGGTCTTGCCCGAACCCTGCAGGCCGACCATCAGGATCGGGGCGGGCGGGTTGTCGATGCGCAGCGCCTCGGGCGCGTCGTCGCCCTGCAGGACGCGGATCAGCTCGTCATGGACGATCTTGACGACCTGCTGGCCGGGGCTGACCGACTTGGTTACCGCCGCGCCCGTCGCCTTCTGCGTGACGGCCTTGACGAAGTTGCGCGCCACCGGCAGCGACACGTCAGCCTCCAGCAGGGCGACGCGCACCTCGCGCATGGCGGCGGTGACGTCGTCCTCGGTCAGCGCGCCTTGCTTGGTCAGCCGGTCGAAGACGCCGCCCAAACGGTCGGAGAGATTCTCGAACATGGCCGGGCCTCCTTAAGGTCCAAAACGGTTTTGCCCCCGTGGGCGCAACGCGCTGACGGGGGGCGATCCCCGCGCAGTGCAGGGACCGGAAGACGATGCTTCCGGAAATTGAGGGTCGACTTACGCAAGAACGGCCCCCGAGTCAACCTCGGGGGCCGTCGAAGCGGGATCAGGCCGCGATCTTGTTCAGTGCCGCCTGTGCGCGGGCCATTCCGGCCGCGCGGTCCATGGCCAGCCCGTCGGCCGGAACGAAGGTGACGTCCGTGATGCCGAGGAAGCCCAGCATGTGGCGCAGGTACCCCGATGCGTGGTCCAGATCCGAACCAAGCGGCGTGCCGGCGGCGGTATAGGCGACAAAGGCGCGCTTGCCCTTCAACAGCCCCTCGGGGCCTTCGGCGGTGTAGCGGAAGCTGACGCCCGCCCGCGCGATCTGGTCCAGCCAGTTCTTCAGCTGCGCCGGGATCGAGAAGTTGTAGACCGGCAAGCCGATCACCAGGACGTCGGCGTCCTGCACCTCGGCCAGCAGCTTGTCGGACGTCTCGACGCGGGCCTCTTCCTCGGGGGTGGGGGTCTCCGTTCCGACGCGCACGGCCCTGAACCACGTGGTGTCGATGGCGGGCACGCCTTCGTTCAGGTCGCGATAGCTGACAGTCGCTTGGGGGTCGCCGTCCTTCAGGCGGGCGACGATGTCGGCGGTCAGCTGGCGCGAGACCGATGCGTCGGCGGTGATGGCGCTGTCGAGGTGAAGGATGTGCATGATGATCTCCGTCGTCTGCATGGCTTTGTTGGGACTGATTTAGGGCTATGAAAGCGCGAACGTAAGGGCGATAACTGCGCATCATCTGTGCGGGGATGCACATGCAGATCGAAAGCTGGGACGATATCCGCGTGGCGCTGGCCGTGGCGCGCACGGGCACCGTCAGCGGCGCCGCGACCGCGCTTGGCGTCCACCACGCCACCGTCATCCGCCGCATCGACGCACTGGAGACGGCGCTGCGGGCCCGCCTGTTCCAGCGCCACCCGCGGGGCTATGCCCTGACCGAGGCCGGGCGCACGCTTCTGGCCACCGCTGCCGCCGCCGACGAGCGCTTCGCCCAGATGGCCGCTCAGATCGCCGGAGCCGGTGACCGCGTCGAGGGCGACCTGGTGGTGACCGCGCTGCCGGAACTGACCGACATGGTGATGCCGCGCCTGGTTTCGCTGATCCGCCGGCATCCCGACCTGCGGCTGACCTATGCCACCGACGTGCGCCTGTTCCGGCTGGACACCGGAGAGGCCCATGTCGCCATCCGTGGCGGCGCCCGCCCGACCGAGCCGGATTATGTCGTGCGCGACATGGGGCGGGCGGGCACGATGCTCTATGCCTCGGCCGACTATCTTGCGCGGCACGGAGAGGTAAGCGACCCGCGCCGCCACGTCTTCGCGCTGCCCGGTGCCGAGGCGCAGCGCGCGCCCTATATGCGCTGGCTGCACGACCGCATCGACCCCGAGAACGTTCTGCTGGTCGCCAAGGAGGAAGCCGCGCGCGAGGCGGTCATCCGCGCCGGGCTGGCCGTCGGTGCGCTGTCGAAGGACCGGGCCGCGGGCCTTGTTCCGGCGCTGTCGCTTCCGGAATGGGAATCGCAGCTGTGGCTGGTCACGCATGTCGACCTGCACCGCACGCCCAAGGTCCAGGCCGCGCTGGCGGCGCTGCGGGAACCGGCCTGATCCCACTTGCGGGCCGCACGTCCGCCGGGCAGATTGCGCGCCGGAGGAAACCTCATGACCCATCCCATCAGCCGCTTTCCCGTGCCCGATCTGGCCGATCTGCCCGACGACATCCGCGATGCCATCCTGTCGGTCGGGGAGAAGTCGGGCTTTGTTCCCAACATTTTCCTGGCGCTCGCCCACCGCCCGGCCGAGTTTCGCGCCTTCTTCGCCTATCACGACGCGCTGATGGACAAGGACGAGGGCCTGACCAAGGCCGAGCGCGAGTTGATCGTCGTCGCCACCAGCGGGCTGAACCGCTGCCAGTACTGCGTCGTCGCGCATGGCGCGATCCTGCGCATCCGGGCCGGGAACCCGCTGATCGCGGACCAGGTGGCGGTGAACTGGCGCAAGGCCGACCTGACTGACCGGCAGCGGGCAATGCTGACCTTTGCCGAAAAGGTCGCGCTGGCCGCGCAGGACATCGTCGACGGCGACCACGAGGCGCTGGCGCAGGCGGGGTTCAGCCCGGACGAGGTGTGGGACATCGGCGCCATCGCGGCTTTCTTCGCCATGTCCAACCGGCTGGTCAACGCGGGCGACATCCGCCCCAACGACGACTTCCTGATGCTGGGTCGATGACGCTCTCGCCCACGATCAGCGCGCGGATGGGCGCGGGCGACTGGTCGCTTCTGCTGCTGCTGTCGCTGATCTGGGGCGGATCGTTCTTCCTGATCGCGACGATGGTGGGGCACCTGCCGGTGCTGTGGATCGTCGCGCTGCGGGTGTCGATCGCGTCGCTGGTGCTTTGGATCATCGTCCGCATCACCGGGCGGGCGGTGCCGCGCGGCCCCGGCCTCTGGGGCGCGTTCCTGGTGATGGGCATCGTCAACAACGCCATCCCCTTCGGCCTGATCGTGTGGGCGCAGACGTCGATTCCGTCGGGGCTCGCCTCGATCCTGAACGCGACGACGCCGCTGTTCACGGTGCTGGTGTCTTCGCTGGCGCTGGCGGACGAGAGGGCCGGCCTGACGCGGCTGGCGGGGGTGGGCCTGGGCCTTGGCGGTGTGGCGGTCATGATCGGCGTGGACGAGGTTGCGGGGCAGGGCCATGGCGTGCTGCCACAGCTGGCGATGCTGGGCGCCGCGCTCAGCTATGCCTGCGCGGCCGCATACGGGCGGCGGTTCAGGGCGCGGGGGATCGACCCCTTCGTGACGGCGGCGGGGATGGTCAGCGGATCGAGCGCGGTGCTGCTGCCGCTGGCATTGCTGACGGCGGGGCCGCCGCCGGCCGCGCCGGGGCATGTCTGGCTGGCGCTGACCGTGCTGGGCGTGATCTGCACGGGGCTGGCCTATGTGCTGTTCTTCAGGGTGCTGGCGCGGGCGGGGGCGACGAACATTTCTCTGGTCACGTTTCTGGTGCCGGTGTCGGCGATCCTGCTGGGGTGGTTGTTCCTGGATGAAAACCTGGGGCCGACGCAGATCCTGGGAATGGGCGTCATCGGGCTGGGGCTGGCCATGATCGACGGGCGCCTGATCGGGCGGCAGGCGCCGCCGAACTGAGCGGCGTGATGGGCGCGACACAGCGCCGGCCATTCGCGGCCCGGTCGCGTGGCGCGGGTTCCCTTCGCCTCACGCGATCGTTAGGTTTCCGCGACGGGACAGGACAAGAGGCCGCCAGTGGCGCATATCATCGTGGTCGGGAACGAAAAGGGCGGCTCTGGCAAGTCGACCACCACGATGCATGTCGCGACCGCGCTGGCGCGGATGGGGCACCGGGTCGGGGGGCTCGACCTCGACGTGCGGCAGCGCAGCTTCGGCCGCTATCTGGAAAACCGTGCCGCCTTTTGCGCGCGGTCGGGGATCGACCTGCCGATGCCGGCCATCGCCGGGCTGGGCGACGGGTCCGACCCGCTGACCCCGGCGCTGGAGCAGTTGGAGCAGCAATGCGACTTCATCCTGCTGGACTGTCCTGGATCGCACACCAAGCTGAGCCAGATGGCCCACACCCTGGCCGACACGCTGATCACGCCGCTGAACGACAGCTTCGTCGACTTTGACCTGCTGGCCCGCCTGTCGCCTGACGGAGACGTGCTGGGGCCGTCCATCTATGCCGAGATGGTGTGGAGCGCGCGCCAGATGCGCGCCCAGGCCGGCGCCGGTCCCATCGACTGGCTGGTGCTGCGAAACCGCCTTGGCACGCAGCAGATGCACAACAAGCGCAAGGTCGGCGGCGCCCTGGCCAGCCTGTCCAACCGCATCGGGTTCCGCGTCGCGCCGGGCTTTTCCGAACGCGTGATCTTTCGCGAACTGTTCCCGCGCGGCCTGACCCTTCTGGACCTCAAGGACGCCGGCACCGAGACGATGAGCATGTCGCACATCGCCGCCCGGCAAGAGTTGCGCGACCTGATCGCGGAACTGAACCTGCCGGGGGTCACGGTCTCGTTCTGAAAGGAACCGCGTCGCGGCAGTTTGCATTGGCAGACGATCGCAATGCGAAAGGAGACCAGGATGGCCAGGATTCTGATCATGGCAAGCGACGGGTTCGAGCAGTCCGAACTGTTCACGCCGCTGGAGAAACTCAAGGAAGCGGGCCACGACGTCCACATCGCCGCCCCCAAGGCGGGAACGATCAGGGCTTGGGACAAGGATGACTGGGGCAAGACGGTCGAGGCCGATCTGGCGATTTCGGACCAGTCTCCGGACGGGTTCGATGTGCTGGTCCTGCCGGGCGGCGTGATCAACCCCGACAATCTTCGGGTGGACGACAAGGCCGTCGCGCTGATCAAGGGGTTCGCCGATGCCGGCAAGCCCGTCGCCGCGATATGCCACGCGCCCTGGCTGCTGGTCGAGGCGGGGCTGGTGCAGGGCCGCCGGATGACCAGCTTCAAGTCGATCCGCAGCGACATTCAGAACGCCGGCGCCGAGGTGGTCGATCAGTCGGTGGTCGAGGATCGGGGCGTGATCACAAGCCGCAACCCCGATGACCTGGACGACTTCGTGGCCGCCATCGAAAAGGCCGTGGCCTGATCGGGGCGGGATTTTCCTGTCCTGCGGCAGCGGGCCATTGAGGGGGCGGCGGAACCTGACAGGTCCGCCGCCCTTTTCGTCAGGTCAGGCCAGCATGCCCATCGGGTTTTCCAGGTGCTCCACGATGGCCTGCAGAAGCTGCGCACCCAGCGCCCCGTCGATCACGCGGTGATCGACCGACAGCGTCATCGACATCACGTTGCGGATGACGACCTGCCCATCCTCGACCACGGGGGTCTGGATGCCGGCGCCGACCGCCAGGATCGCGCCATGCGGCGGGTTGATGACCGCATCGAAGTTCTCGATTCCGAACATGCCCAGGTTGCTGATCGCGAAGCTGCCGCCCTGGTATTCGTGCGGCGCGAGCTTCTTCGATTTGGCGCGTCCGGCCAGGTCCTTCATCTCGGCCGACAGGGTCGACAGCGTCTTCTGATGCGCGTCCTTCAGGACCGGGGTGAAGAGGCCGCCTTCGACCGCGACGGCCACCGCGACATCGGACGGCTTCAGCTTCAGGATCCGATCACCGGCCCAGACCGCGTTCGCGTCCGGCACCTGCTGCAGTGCCAGGGCGCATGCCTTGATAACGAAGTCGTTGACCGACAGCTTGACGCCCCTGCCTTCCAGCTGCTTGTTCAGCGTGGCGCGGAACGCCATCAGCTCGTCCAGCTTGGCCGAGCGGCGCAGGTAGAAGTGCGGGATGGTCTGCTTGGCTTCGCCGAGGCGGGCCGCGATGGTGCGGCGCATGCCGTCCAGCTGCACCTCCTCGGTCTCGCGGTCGGCGAACATCTTCTTGACGGCATCCGTGGACAGGCCCTTGGGCACCTGCGCGGCGGCAGGTTCCTTGGCGGCGACGGGTTCGGCCACGGGGGACGTGTCGGCCTTGTCGCCGGCTTGCGGCTTGGCGCCGGGCTTCGCAACCTCGACGTCCGCCTTCACGATCCGACCGCGCGGGCCCGATCCGACGATGTCGGCAAGGTCCAGCCCCTTGTCGGCGGCGATACGCCGCGCCAGCGGCGACGCGAAGATGCGGCCGCCTTCCTTGGATGTCGCCGCAGGGGCGGGCTTGCCGCCACCCGGCGCCTTGCTGCCGTCTTCACCGGCAACGGGGGCGTCGATGGGACCGCCATAGCCCTTCTCGGCCGGCTCGGGTTCCTTGTCGGTCCTGGCGGGTGGGGCGTCCGAGATTTCGGACGCGTCCTCGCCGTCCTCCAGCAGCACGGCGATGGGCGTGTTGACCTTCACGCCTGCGCTGCCTTCGGCGACCAGGATCTTGCCGATGCGGCCTTCGTCGACGGCCTCGAACTCCATCGTGGCCTTGTCGGTCTCTATCTCGGCGATCACGTCGCCTGACTTGACCTCGTCACCCTCTTTCACCAGCCACTTGGCCAGTGTGCCGTCCTCCATGGTGGGCGACAGCGCGGGCATCAGGATTTGCGTGGGCATCGCGTCGCTCCGTTACTTGTAGGTGACTTTTTTCACCGCCTCGACGACCTCGTCAGGCGTGATAAGCGCATGCTTTTCAAGGTTCGCGGCATAGGGCATGGGCACGTCCTTGCCGGTGCAGTTGATGACCGGCGCGTCCAGATAGTCGAACGCGTTCTCCATCACCCAGGCCGAGATGTGGTTGCCGATCGAGCCGACGGGGAAGCCTTCCTCGACCGTGACAAGGCGGTTGGTCTTCTTCACCGATGCCAAGATGCTGTCATAGTCCAGCGGGCGCAGGGTGCGCAGGTCGATGACCTCGGCCTCGATGCCTTCGCCGGCCAGCTTGTCGGCGGCCTCCAGCGCATGGGCCATGCCGATGCCGAAGCTGACGATGGTCACGTCGCTGCCGGACCGCGCGATGCGGGCCTTGCCGAAGGGGATGGTGAAGTCCTCGAGATCCGGCACCTCGAAAGAGCGGCCATAGAGGATCTCGTTCTCAAGGAAGATCACCGGGTTCGGGTCGCGGATCGCCTGCTTCATCAGGCCCTTCGCGTCGGCCGCCGAATAGGGCATCACGACCTTGAGGCCGGGAATCGCCGAATACCAGGCCGAGTAATCCTGGCTGTGCTGTGCGCCCACGCGGGCGGCAGCGCCGTTCGGGCCGCGGAAGACGATGGGGCAGCCCATCTGCCCGCCCGACATGTAAAGCGTCTTGGCGGCCGAGTTGATGATGTGGTCGATGCCCTGCATGGCAAAGTTGAAGGTCATGAACTCGACGATGGGGCGCAGGCCGGCAAGAGCGGCGCCGGTGCCGATGCCGGCAAAGCCCATTTCGCTGATGGGCGTGTCCACGACGCGGCGGGGACCGAACTTGTCCAGCAGGCCCTGGCTGATCTTGTAGGCCCCCTGGTATTCGCCCACCTCTTCGCCCATCAGGAACACGGTCTCGTCGCGCTCCATTTCCTCGGCCATGGCCTCGCGCAGGGCTTCCCGCACGGTCATGGTCTTCATCTTGGTGCCCTCGGGCCAGTCGGGGCTGCGGTCGGGCTCGGGCGTCCTGACCTGCTCGACGGCGGATTCGCCGGGCTGGCCCTTGTCGTCCGGTCCTTCCTTGGTCGAAGGCGAGGCGACCTGCGCGGGGGCCTTCTCGGCCTGCACGTCGTCGGCGGATTCGCCTTCCTCGACGAGGACGGCGATCGGCGTGTTGACGGCGACGCCCTGCGTGCCTTCCGCGATCAGGATCTTGCCGAGGATGCCCTCGTCGACGGCCTCGAACTCCATCGTGGCCTTGTCGGTCTCGATCTCGGCGATGATGTCGCCGGACTTGACCTCGTCGCCCTCCTTCTTGAGCCATTTCGCGAGCGTGCCTTCCTCCATCGTGGGGGACAGGGCGGGCATCAGGATTTCGGTTGCCATGTTACGTCACCCCCTCAGGCGTTCTCTTCGGCGCTGCCCTGCGGCAGCTCGTCGGCATAGATGTCGGTCCACAGCTGATCCAGCGCGGGCTCGGGGCTTTCCTTGGCGAACTCGGCGGAGTCGTTGACGATGTCCTTGATTTCCTTGTCGAGCGCCTTCAGCTCTTCCTCGGAGGCGTGGCTGCCCTGCAGCAGCAGTTCGCGCACGTTCTCGATCGGGTCACGCTCGTCGCGCATCTTCTGCACTTCCTCGCGCGTCCGATACTTGGCCGGGTCGGACATCGAGTGCCCGCGATAACGGTAGGTCATGATTTCAAGGATATAGGGGCCCTTGCCGGCGCGGCAGTGCGCGACGGCCTTTTCGCCGGCGGCCTTCACGGCCAGGACGTCCATGCCGTCCACCTGTTCGCCGGGGATGCCGAAGGCCTCGCCGCGACCGAAGAAGGTCGTCGATTTCGTCGACCGCTTGACCGAGGTGCCCATGGCATACTGGTTGTTCTCGATCACGAAGACGACCGGAAGGTCCCACAGCTCGGCCATGTTGTAGGTCTCGTAGACCTGGCCCTGGTTGGCCGCGCCGTCGCCGAAATAGGTGAAGGTGACGTTATCATTGCCCAGGTACTTGTCGGCGAAGGCGAGGCCGGCGCCAAGCGGCACCTGCGCGGCGACGATTCCGTGGCCGCCGTAGAAATGCTTTTCGCGGCTGAACATGTGCATGCTGCCGCCCTTGCCGCGGGAGTAGCCGCCCTCGCGGCCGGTCAGCTCGGCCATGACGCCGCGGGCCTCCATGCCGCAGGCCAGCATGTGGCCATGGTCGCGATAGGAGGTGATCCGCTTGTCGCCATCCTTGGCGCAGGCTTCCAGCCCCACGACAACCGCTTCCTGGCCGATGTAGAGGTGGCAGAAACCGCCGATCAGGCCCATGCCGTACAGCTGGCCGGCCTTTTCCTCGAATCGCCGGATCAGCAGCATGTCGCGATAGTATTTCAGCAACTCGTCCTTCGAGATGTTCGAAGGTGCCTCCATCTGGGGGCTGGGTTTCCTGGCCATGCGGCATGTCCTCTTGGCAGGGTGGTCGGGATAGTTCAGCGTTAAACTAATTCGTAGCGCATCGCCGCCAGCCGTGCAATGCCACCGGATGCCGGGTCGGCGGGCGCTATTTCAGGATGATTTCATCGGCGCGGACGACGCCCAGGACCTCCCTCGCGCGCTCGTCCAGAAGGTCGATGTCGAGGTAGTCGTCGGACATGCGGTGCGTCAGGTTCTGCATGCGGGAAACATCGTCGCGCAAGTCGTCCCGGGCGATGCGCAACTCGGCCGTCTCGGCGTCGATCTGGATGCGGCGCAGGATGCCCGACGGTCCCTGCACGGCGGCGAAGGCGAAATAGAGCCCCAGCGCGGCGGTCAGGACCAGAAAGACGGTGGCGCCGATCGACAGGCGTTGGGGCATCGGGGATTCCTTCTTGTGGACGGATCATGCCACAGCCCGTGCCGGCGGGGAATCCCCCTCAGGCGCGGTCGCGGAAGATCGCCTCGATCCGCTTCGCCTCGTCCGCAAGACCCCAGGGCGGGTTCAGCACCCACATTCCCGACCCAAGCATCCCATGCCCTTGGCGCGCCGGCGGGAAGCGGACCTCTGACAGCAGGGCGTCGGGGAACTGGATGGCCAGCGTCGCGGTCATGGCCATGTGGCGATGGTCGGTCAGGATCGGATACCACAGCGCGATCGCGCCGACGTTCCACTTGCGGGCGATCAGCGCGATCTGGCGTGGGATCGCGGCATAGTCGTCCTTCACCTCGAAGCTGGGATCGATCAGCATCAGTCCGCGGCGGGGTGTCGGAGGGCAGACGGCCTGCGCCACCTGAAAGCCGTCGCGCGCATGAAGCGTGGCAAAGCCCGCGACCTGCCGCAGCGCCTCGTATTCGGCGGGGTGAAGCTCTGCCAGGTGGGTGCGGTCCTCGAAGCGCAGGAACTGCGCCGCGATCAGCGGAGAGCCGGGATAGGACCGCGGTCCGTGAACCGCCCGGACATTCGCCACCGCGCGCAGAAGCGGATGGTCGCGGGGCAGCCATCCTTCGGCCTCGGCGCGGGCAAAGCCTGTCGCGGCCTCTCCGGTCTTGCGAGACTGCTCGCTTTGCAGGTCGTAAAGTCCGCGGCCCGCATGCGTCTCGATATAGGACAATGGCTTGTCCTTGCGCGTCAGGTAATCCAGCGCCGACGCCAGAAGTGCGTGCTTGTGCAGGTCGGCCAGATTCCCGGCGTGATAGGCATGTTGATAGCTGAGCATCGGACAGCCTTATCGCGGCGGGGCGGGCGGGGGAAGCGGTCAGTCGACGCGTTTCAGTTCGGACCTGCTCTTCAGGACGCGGTCGCCGTCGTCCTGTTCGATCATGTAGGCCGGCTCGTCCTTGCTGGCCTTGCGCTTGATCTTGCTGCCCTTGATCGTGCGTTCGACGTCGTCGGTGAAGACCTCGGTGATCTTGCCGGTGGCGGTGCTGCCCGACCAGTTCCACTCGACCTTGGTTCCCTTGCGAAACATGCTGCGTCCCCTGCTGCGTCCCCTGCTGCGATGGTCGCAGGAAAATGCGCAGGACGCGATCGGGTTCCGGGTGCTGAAACGAAACGCGGCGGCACCCAGGGAGGAGGAGGGGTGCCGCCGCTGAACGCTGGCCCAGGGAGGAGGAGGGGCCGCGCATGGGGTGCGGTGCCGGCCAGGGAGGAGGAGGGCCACCACCGCGAACGCCAGATCCGGGAGGGAGGAGGAGGGACCCGGCGCATCGCTTTGCCGCAAACGGGGCGGCTATGTGATGCGGCGACCCCAGGGAGGAGGAGGGGGTCGCCGCGCAACGCTGGCCCAGGGAGGAGGAGGGGCCGCGTATGGGGTGCGGTGTCAGCCAGGGAGGAGGAGGGCTTTCACCGCTTGCGCGGACCCGGGGAGGGAGGAGGAGAGGGTCCGGCGCATTCGGGTGCCGCAGATGGGGCGGCTATGTTACATGCGGCGGCCCCTGGGGAGGAGGATCGGAGCCGCCGCGGTCCGCACGAAACCCTGGGAGGAGGAGTGGGTTCCTGCGTATCTTTGGGCGACATCCTCCAGGGAGGAGGAGGGGAGGATGTCGCCGTTCCCGGACCCAGGGAGGAGGAGAGGGCCGGGAATGGGAATTCTTACTGTGCCGAACCCCACGCCGCTTCGTGGGCCAGCCGGGTGATCATCGAGCGGTTGATGCCCAGATCGTCCAGGTCGCGGGTCGTCAGGGCGTTCAGTTCACGCACGGTCTGGCGGTACACGGCCCGGCGGGCCCGGTTTTCCTGAACGCGGTGGATCGCGGTCAGCAGGCGGCCACGCAGGCCGGAGTCGGCGGCGGCGTTCTGTGCATGTGCGATAACAGCCATCGTTCTATCCTTTCGTCTCGTCTTCGCCGTTCCCGGATTGGCCCGGCGCTTCGTTGAACCCAAGATGGCCCCAACGCCGCGGATGCACAACGGACGGTTTCGGAATGCTGCCATGCAGCAAATGCATGGGTAAGGCTGACCTTTCACGTGCTTGTGTGCTGAAAATACGTCACAAAATTGACACGATACATCCGTTAGCGATCACGCTGCGGCTGCGAAAAGCCGCGTATCTTCGGGTGGTTACGTTCGCGCGGTACGCAATGTCGCAGGGGGTGTTGAGACCCGCACATCTATGCTTCATGCTGCCGGGCACACAAGACAGAGGTCGCTAACATGCCCGTCACCCGCGAAACGATTCTTACGGCAATCTCCGGCATTGCCCTGCCGCAGGGCGGAACCTTGGGAGAGGCGGACCTTGTTCGCGCCGTGATGGTAGACGGCGACACCGTGCGATTCGTCATCGAGGTCGAGAACGCCGCCACCGCGCGCGCCATGCAGCCCGTGGAGGCCGAGGCACGTGCGCGGCTGGAGCGGCTGCCGGAAGTCGGCAAGGTCCAGATCGTCATGACCGCCCCCGCGCGTCCGGAGCCGCCCAAGGCCGTGTCGGGTGCTGCGCCGTCGCTGAAGGTGGGCGGACATCCCAAGCCCCAGGCCGGTCCCCAGGCGATCCCGGGCGTGCGCAGCATCGTCGCCATCGGATCGGGCAAGGGGGGGGTCGGCAAGTCGACTGTGACCTCGAACCTGGCGGTGGCGCTGGCGCGGGCGGGACGCCGGGTCGGGTTGCTGGACGCCGACATCTATGGCCCGTCGCAGCCGCGAATGATGGGCGTGTCGGGCCGTCCCGCCAGCCCCGACGGCCAGCGGATCGAACCGATGCACGCGCATGGCGTCACCGTCATGTCCATCGGCCTGATGCTGAAGGAGGGCGAGGCGCTGGTCTGGCGCGGCCCGATGCTGATGGGTGCGCTCCAGCAGCTTCTGCAGCAGGTGAACTGGGGCGAGCTGGACGTGCTGCTGATCGACCTGCCGCCCGGCACCGGCGACGTGCAGCTGAGCCTGTGCCAAAAGGCGCCGGTCACCGGGGCGATCATCGTGTCCACACCGCAGGACGTGGCGCTTCTGGATGCGCGCCGGGCGATTGACATGTTCAACAAGCTGAAAACCCCGGTCCTGGGGCTGGTCGAGAACATGTCCACCTATATCTGTCCCAATTGCGGCCACGAGGCGCACCTGTTCGGCCATGGCGGTGTCGCAGCCGAGGCCGATGCCTTGGGCCTGCCCTTCCTCGGTGCGCTGCCGCTGCAGCTCGAGGTTCGCCTGGCCGGCGATTCGGGCCGTCCTGCCGCCCTGGGCGACAGTGCGGTCGCGGCGGCCTATGCAAGCCTGGCGGACCGTCTGGTCAAGGGCGGCATCGCCTGACCACCTGCCGGACCACGGGATTTTCCGGGACATCTGGGAAAGCGCGGGAACGCCATCGGAACCAGCTCACGGATCCGTGAGAATACGTGAGCATCTTCCGCATTTAATGTTAAAGTCACTGCCTTCCCTGCTTGCATCGGCGGGATGTGTGGCGATCTCGCCGCAGGTGGCGCAAAAAGCTACCTGCGCAACATCTTCTAAATCTGGTGTGACTTTACAGCAACTGCACCACAATTGGTGGTTGAATGGCGTGTTTGGGCGATTCGCAACCAAAATCTACGGTCGAGACGCATATTTCACTTCTGTTGGCGGCGAAGAAGACCGTTGCTTCCCGTGAATTCCCGTGTCAAAACCAGATCACGAAAACGGGCAGCAAAACGGGGCGCCAAGACCCCAACGAAGGCGAAGCAGACTTCATACAGGCATCCGTTTTCCAACATAGCCGACCCGCATGCGCGAGCAGCACCTCCCCCAGGTGGCGCGTGACGGGTCGGCAACCAACCCCGCAAAGGGGCCCGGGTAATCGGGAACGAGGGCGGCGGATCGGGCAGTGGCAGCGGCCCGATCCGCCCTTTCTCTTTCGGCTGGTCGAAAGAGCAGGACAGTGAGGGCGGGCGCAAGGTGGCGCGGAAGTTCAGAGGCACCGAAACCGTCAAGGTGGATGGCAAGGGTCGCATGTCGATCCCGGCCCGCCTTCGTCGCGTTTTCGACGCCGGCGACCCGTCCTTCGCAAGCTCGGCCACGGCCCGCACGCAGATCGTCGCCGTCTATGGCCCCGACTGGTGGAACTGGCTCGAACTCTACAGCATCGAGGCGATGGAGCAGATCGACGAGCAGATCGATCAGCTTCCGCGCGGCAGCCAGCAGCGCCGCTGGCTGGAGCTTCTGATGAACGGCCAGTCGGTCGAGCTGGAGATCGACCGTGAGGGACGCCTGGTCCTGCCCGCCAGGTTGCGCGACAAGCTGAACCTGTCCGACGGTGCCGAGACGATCTTCGAATCGCGCGGTGACTATGTTCAGGTTTATCACCCGGACTCGCGTCCCAAGGACGTCGAGGCGCTTGAGGACTTCGCCTCTGGCTATGGTCCGGAATTCGACCCGCGCGTCTTCCTGCAGCAGACGAACGAGGGGTAGGCGATGTCGGTGCCCCATATCCCCGTCCTGCTGCGGCCGCTGCTGCGCGCTGTGGCGCCCGTCGGCGGCACCTGGGTCGACGGCACATTCGGGGCCGGCGGCTATGCCCGCGGCCTGCTGGAGGCCGGGGCGGACCGAGTCATCGGCATCGACCGCGACCCGTCGGTCTTCCGCATGGCCGAAACCTGGCGCGCCCAATATGGCGACCGCCTGCACCTGGTCGAGGGCACGTTTTCGGACCTGGACCGCCTGGCCGGGCAACCTGTCGACGGGGTGGTGCTAGACCTGGGCGTCAGCTCGATGCAGCTGGACCAGGCGGATCGCGGCTTTTCCTTCCTGCGCGACGGGCCGCTGGACATGCGGATGGGGGGCGACATCCCCTCGGCCGCCGACCTGCTGAACACCGCGGATGAAGCCGCCATCGCCGATGTGCTTTACCATTATGGCGAAGAACGCGCCTCTCGTCGCATCGCGAAGGCCATCGTCGCGGCGCGACCGCTGACCCGCACGGCCGAGCTGGCCGAGATCGTTGCCGGCTGCCTGCCGCGCCCCAAGCCGGGCCAGAGCCATCCCGCCACCCGCAGCTTCCAGGCGATCCGCATCTGGGTCAACGACGAGTTCGGTCAGCTTGTCGCGGGGCTCTCTGCCGCCGAACGGGCGCTGAAGCCCGGCGGCCAGCTGGCGGTCGTCAGCTTCCACTCGCTCGAGGACCGGATCGTCAAGCGCTTCATGCAGGCCCGGTCGGATGCCGGCGGCGGCGGCAACCGCTACGCCCCCGTGCAGGAGGCGGTGCAGCCGGCCTTCCGCCAGCCCCATCGGCGCGGCATCGGCCCCGATCCCGAAGAGCTGCAGGACAATCCGCGCGCCCGGTCGGCGCTGCTGCGCGTCGCGATCCGGACTGACGCTCCGGCGGGGCAGGTCGACGCAAGGTCGCTGGCCATGCCCAGCCTTCCGGCCAAGGGGGTGTCCTGATGCGGTCACTGACCTATCTGGCCTGCGTTCTGGTGGTGATGGGCCTGGCCTTCTGGGCCTATCGCGAAAACTACGCCACGCAGGCGGCCATCGGCCAGATGGCACAGGTCCGGCGCGAGATCGCCGAGCTGCGCGAAGAGCTGGGCGTCCTGCGGGCCGAATGGGCCTATCTCAACCGCCCCGAGCGCCTGCGCCAGCTGGTCGACCTGAACTTCGACCGGCTGCAGCTGGTGCCGGTCGCGCCGGACCAGTTCATCGACCTGGACCAGGTCGACTATCCCAAGCCGCCCGAACCCGAACCCATCGTCGACCTCTCAACCTTGCCTGACAACACGGAGCCTCAGCCATGATCCGCACGCCCTTGCGCCCACTGGCCCGCATTCTTCGTGCGCGCGAACGAGGCGAGAACCCCGACGACATCGAGGCCGAGAACCGCCGCCGCCGCCACGAGGAGATCCAGGACCGCGCCCGCCGCCGGGCCGAGGGGCGCCTGATCGTGATGGCCGGCTGCTTCATCCTGGCCTTCGGGACAGTGGGCGTCCGGATGGGGGCGCTGGCGTCGAGCGAGCCGGCCGAGCCACGCACGCAGGTCCTGTCGGCCCAGATCATGTCGCAGCGCGCCGACATCACCGACCGGCAGGGCCGGGTGCTGGCGACGAACCTGCTGACCCATTCCGTCTATGCCCATCCGCACCAGATGGTCGACCCGATGGCGGCCGCGCAGGGCCTGGCGCAGATATTCCCGGACCTGGACGAGGAGCGGCTGACGAAGGACTTCACCGGCAGCCGCAAGTTCATGTGGATCAAGCGCAAGATCAGCCCCGAACAGATGCAGGCCGTCCATGACCTGGGCGAGCCGGGACTGCTGTTTGGCCCGCGGGAGATGCGGATCTATCCCAACGGCGACATCGCCAGCCACATCCTGGGCGGGTCGGGCTTCGGCAACGAGGGCGTGAGCAGCGCCGAGGTGATCGGCGTGGCGGGCGTGGAAAAGGCTTTCGACGCCTGGTTGCGCGATCCGGCCAACGAAGGCGCGCCGCTGTCGCTGTCGATCGACCTGACGCTGCAGCACGCGATGGAGGATGTCCTGGCCTCGGGCATGCTCGTCATGAACGCGAAGGGTGCGACGGGCATCCTGATGGAGGTCGAGACGGGCGAGGTGCTGGCGATGGCCAGCCTTCCGGACTTCGATCCCAACGACCGCCCCCGCCCCCTGCTGACGGGCGAGCCGTCGGACAGCCCGCTTTTCAACCGCGCGGTCCAGGGCCAGTACGAACTGGGATCGACCTTCAAGATCTTCCCGGTCGCGCAGGCGCTGGACCTGGGGCTGATCAACCCCTCCAGCGGCATCAACGCGCAGGCGCCGATGCGGATCGGTCGCTTTCTGATCAACGACTTCCACCACTATGGAAACGAGCTGAGCGCGACCGACGTCATCGTGAAGTCCTCGAACGTCGGCACGGTGCGGATCGCGCAGATGATCGGGGTGGACCGGCAAAAGGACTTCCTGGAAAAACTGGGCCTGTTCGTGCCCACACCGATCGAGATGGTCGAGGGCGCGACCGGCCAGCCGCTGGTTCCGTCGCGCTGGCCCGCCGTCACCTCGGCCACGGTCAGCTTCGGCCACGGCCTCGCGGCAAGCCCGCTGCACCTTGCGGCGGCCTATGCGACCATCGCCAACGGCGGCAGGCGCGTGACGCCGACGCTGGTCCACGGCCGCCAGCGCCCCGAGGGCGAACAGGTCCTGTCACCCCGCGCCGCGGCCATGGCGGTCGACATGCTGCGCCAGGTGGTGACGCGGGGCACCGCGCGCCAGGCGAATGTCGAGGGCTACGAGGTTGCGGGCAAGACCGGCACCGCCGACAAGCCGCGCGCGTCGGGCGGGTACTACAAGAACAAGGTCATCGCGACCTTCGCCTCGGTCTTTCCGGCCAGCGATCCCGAATACGTGCTGATCGTCGCGCTGGACGAACCGTCCGTGGAAACCGCCGCGGGGGAGAGCCGCGCCGCCGGCTATACCGCCGTTCCCGTCGCGGCCGAGGTGATCCGCCGCGTCGCGCCGCTCCTGGGGCTGGAGCCCGCGACCGACGAAATCCTGCCGACGATAGCCGCGCGGTTCGCGCCGCGTGTTGAACCCGGCGAAGCGGCTGAGATAAAGCTCGTTGCAAATCAATGACGGGTGGGACTGTGACCAAGGACGATGTGAGGCTGTCGCAGCTGGGGCTGCGGGCACGGGACGGGCGGGACCCCGCGATCACCGGGCTGTCCGTCGACAGCCGGACCGTCAAGCCGGGGCACCTGTTCGCGGCGCTGCCCGGTTCGGCGGTCCACGGCGGAGAGTTCATCCAGTACGCGCTGCGCATGCAGGCCGCAGCCATCCTGACCGACCGGGAGGGGGCCGAGATCGCCGCCGACGAACTGGGGGGATGGGATGGCGCGCTTGTCGTGGTCGAGGACCCGCGCGCGGCGCTGGCCGGCGCGGCCGCGCTGTGGTTCCGCGATCAGCCCGACCATGTCGTGGCCGTCACCGGAACCAGCGGCAAGACCAGCGTCGCCAGCTTTACCCGCCAGATCTGGCAGGCGCTTGGTCACAAGACGATAAGTCTGGGCACGATGGGAGTCGAGGGCGATCACCACGCGAAGCTTGCCCATACCACGCCCGATCCGCTGACGCTGCACTCGGTCCTGGCCGATGCGGTGGCCGCGGGCGTCACCCATGCCGCCATGGAGGCCTCGAGCCACGGCCTCGACCAGCGGCGCCTGGATGGTGTTCGGGTCGAGGCGGGGGCCTTCACAAATTTCAGCCAGGACCACCTGGACTACCACGCGGGCTTCGACGAATACTTTGCCGCCAAGGCGCTGCTCTTCAACCGCGTGTTGGAGGACGGCGCGGCGGCCGTCATCAACATCGACAGCCAGCGTGGGCGCCGCATGGCCGACGTCGCCACGGACCGCGGGCTGGCGCTGACGACGGTCGGCACGGACGGCGCGGCGATGCTGCGCATCCTGGGGCAGCGCTACGACGCGACGGGCCAGGACCTGCGCTTTTCGCTGATGGGCCAGGCGCACATGGCGCGGCTGCCGCTGATCGGCGGCTTCCAGGCGGAAAACGTGCTGGCGGCGGTGGGTCTGTGCCTGGCGACGGGCGATGCGGCGGACGACATCCTGCGCGTGCTGCCCGGCCTGACCACGGTGCGTGGGCGCATGCAGCTGGCTGCGCAGCGCGAGAACGGAGCCGCGGTCTTCGTCGACTATGCCCACAAGCCCGGTGCGGTCATCGCGGCGCTGCAGTCGCTGCGTCCGCACGTGATGGGCCGGATCGTCTGCATCATCGGCGCGGGCGGCGACCGTGACCGAGGCAAGCGCCCGCTGATGGGGCAGGCCGCGCGCGAACATGCCGACGTGGTGATCGTCACCGACGACAACCCCCGGACCGAGGACCCGGCCCTGATCCGCGCCGCCGTCATGGAAGGTGCCGGACCCGAGGCCACCGAGGTTCCCGACCGGGCCGAAGCAATCCTGCGCGGCGTCGATGCGCTGCAGCCGGGCGACGCGTTGCTGATCTGCGGCAAGGGCCACGAGACAGGCCAGATCGTCGGCCACGACGTCTATCCCTTCGACGATGCCGAGCAGGCCTCGGTCGCGGTTGCGGCACTGGACGGGCGGATATGACCCTCTGGACGGCAGCGGAGGCCGCCGCAGCGACGGGCGGCCGGGCGCAGGGCGACTGGCAGGCCCACGGCGTGTCCATCGACACGCGGACCATCCAGCCGGGCGACTTGTTCGTGGCGCTGGCCGCGGCGCGGGACGGTCACGACTTCGTTGCGCAGGCGCTCGAGAAGGGCGCAGCAGCCGCAATGGTCAGCCGCATCCCGGAGGGTGTGGCGTCTGATGCGCCGCTGCTGATCGTGCCCGACGTTCTGCGCGCGCTGGAGGATCTGGGCCGCGCCGGGCGCGCCCGGACGCAGGCGCGCGTGATTGCGATCACCGGGTCGGTCGGCAAGACCTCGACCAAGGACATGGCGCGCACGGCGCTGGCCGGGCAGGGCAACATCCACGCGGCCGAGGCCAGCTACAACAACCACTGGGGCGTGCCGCTGACCCTGGCGCGCATGCCCGCCGACACCGACTTCGCGATCATCGAGATCGGGATGAACCACCCCGGAGAGATCGCGCCCCTCTCGCGCCTGACGCGTCCGCATGTGGCGATGATCACCACCGTGGCCGCCGCGCATCTCGAGGCGTTCGGCGCGCTGGAGGGGATCGCCCACGAGAAGGGCGCCATTTTCGAAGGGCTGCAGCCGGTCGGCCATGCCATCATCCCCGAGGACCTGCCCGTCACGCAGATCCTGCGCGATTGCGCTGACCGGGCAGGGGCGGTGGTCATCGGCTTCGGCGAGCACGGGATGGCCCGGCCGCTGCGAACGGATGTCGCCGATGACGTGCTGGCCTGCCGGGCCAGGATCACCGGCGATAGCGTCGGCTTCACGTTGGCCACGACCGGGCGCCACTTCGCCATGAACGCAGTGGGGGTGCTTGCGGCCCTGGCGGCCGCGGGTGCGGACCTTGCGCAGGCGGCGGCGGCGCTGTCGGCCTGGCAGCCCCCGGCGGGCCGCGGCGCGGTCGAGGATCTGGCCGGCATCCGGCTGATCGACGACGCCTACAACGCGAACCCGACGTCGCTGGCGGCGGGACTGGCGACGCTGGTCGGGCTGGAGGGCCAACGCCACGTCGCAATCCTGGGCGACATGCTGGAGCTTGGCCCCGACGAGGACCGGATGCACCGCGACATCGCCGATGATCCGGCGATGGCCAAGGTAGACCTCGTGCATGCGGCAGGCCCGCGCATGAGGCATCTCTACGACGCACTGCCCCCAGCGCGTCGGGGCCTCTGGGCCGAGCAGGCGGCCGATCTTGCAGGGCAGGTGCAGCAGCTTGTCGCCCCGGGCGACGTCGTGCTGGTGAAAGGATCGAAATCCTCGCGGATTTCCCTGGTGGTTCAGGCGCTGCGCGCCGGTGCCGCCCAAGAAAAAGGATAATGCCATGCTCTACTGGCTCAGCAACCTGTCCGAGGGCGGAGACTTCTTCAACCTCTTTCGCTACATCACCTTCCGCGCGGGGGCGGCCTTCTTCACGGCGCTGTTCTTCGGCTTCATCTTCGGCTGGCCACTGATCACATATCTGCGCCGGGTGCAGAAGAAGGGCCAGCCGATCCGCGACGACGGCCCCCAGAGCCACCTGTCCAAGGCGGGCACGCCGACCATGGGCGGGCTGCTGATCCTGTCGGCGCTGATGGTCTCGACGCTGCTCTGGGCGCGGCTGGACAACGGCTATGTCTGGATCGTGCTGTTGGTGACGGCGGCCTTCGCGGGCATCGGCTTTGCCGACGACTATGCAAAGGTGTCCAAGCAGAACACCAAGGGCGTCAGCTCCCGGGTGCGGATGCTACTGGGCCTGCTGATCGCGGGACTGGCCGCGCTGGCGGCGTCGCTGCTGCATCCCCCGGGGCTGACGAACCAGCTGGCGCTGCCGGTCTTCAAGGATGCGCTGATCAACCTCGGGATCCTGTTCGTGCCCTTTGCCATGCTGGTCATCGTCGGTGCCGCGAACGCGGTGAACCTGACCGATGGGCTGGACGGGCTGGCCATCATGCCGGTGATGATCGCGGCCGGCACGCTTGGCGTGATTGCCTACACCGTCGGCCGTGTCGACTTCACCGAGTACCTGGGCGTCCACCATGTGCCCGGCACCGGTGAGATCCTGATCTTCGTCGCCGCGCTGATCGGCGGCGGCCTGGGCTTCCTGTGGTACAACGCCCCGCCTGCGGCCGTCTTCATGGGCGACACCGGGTCCCTCGCCCTGGGCGGCGCGCTCGGCGCCATTGCCGTCGTCACCAAGCACGAGATCGTGCTGGCCATCGTCGGCGGCCTCTTCGTGGTCGAGGCGCTCAGCGTCATCATCCAGGTCCTCTACTTCAAGCGGACCGGCAAGCGCGTCTTCCTGATGGCCCCGATCCACCACCACTTCGAGAAGAAGGGCTGGGGCGAGGCGCAGATCGTCATCCGCTTCTGGATCATCGCGCTGATCCTGGCGCTGATCGGTCTGGCGACCCTGAAACTGCGCTAGCGCCTGCCCTGCTTGCGGAATATCCTTGGGGGCGGAAGCGGGCAGCCCCCGGTCGGTGACGAGAGGAGCCATGAATGATCCCTGTCCAGGGCGTTGAAGATCAAACCGTCGCGGTCCTGGGCCTCGGCCGGTCGGGCAAGGCCACGGCGGCCGCCCTCGCCGCCGGCGGGGCACGGGTCGTGGCCTGGGACGACGGCGTCGACACGCGCGAGGCGGCCGGGGCGGACGGGCTGCAGATCCTCGACCTGACGCGCGACGCGGCCTGGCAGGGCGTCAGCCTGCTGGTCGTCAGCCCGGGCATCCCGCATCTTTATCCCCGCCCGCATCCCATCATCGCCAAGGCCTACGAACTGGGCATCCCGGTCGACAACGACGTCGGCCTCTTCTTCCGCAGCTACGCCACCGACGACTGGCAGGGCTTCGACCGCCCGCCGCGGGTCATCGCCGTCACCGGGTCGAACGGCAAGTCGACCACGACCGCCCTGATCCACCACGTGCTGACGGTCTGTGACCGGCCCACGCAGATGGGCGGCAACATCGGCACTGGCGTCCTGTCGCTGGACCCCGGCATCGATGGCGAGGTCGTGGTGCTGGAGCTGTCCAGCTATCAAACCGACCTGGCGCGGGCGCTGACGCCCGATGTCGCGGTCTTCACCAACCTGTCCCCCGACCACTTGGACCGCCACGCGGGGCATGGCGGGTATTTTGCCGCAAAGCGCCGGCTGTTCGCTGAAGGCGGGCCCGACCGCGCCGTGATCGGGGTCGATGAGGTCGAGGGCCTGTTTCTGGCAGGGCAACTGGCGGTGGGACCGTCGGACGACCGCGTGATCCGGGTCTCTGCCGGTCAGAAGCTGGATCGCGCGGCCTGGTCGGTCTTCGCCCGCAAGGGATTTCTGTCCGAATACCGCAAGGGCCGGCAGGCCGCATCCATCGACCTGCGAGAGATGCTGGGCCTGCCGGGCGCCCATAACCACCAGAACGCCTGCGCGGCCTATGCCGCCTGTCGCGCGATCGGCCTCGCGCCGCGCCAGATCGAGGCTGCGTTCCACAGCTTTGCCGGCCTGCCGCATCGCAGCCAGACGGTGGCCGAGATCGGGGGCGTGCGCTACGTCAACGACTCGAAGGCGACGAACGTGGATGCGGCGGCGAAGGCCTTGCAAGCCTTCGACCGCATCCGCTGGATCGCCGGCGGGCTGGGCAAGGATGGCGGCATCGCGGCCTTGGCGCCCTATCTGGACCATGTCTCCAAGGCGTATCTGATCGGCCATTCGGCACGCGACTTCGCGCTCGAGATCGGGCAGACCCCGCACGAGATCGCCGAGACGATGGAGGATGCGGTCGCGCATGCCCATGCCGAGGCCGAACCGGGCGACACCGTGCTGCTGGCTCCTGCCGCGGCAAGCTTCGACCAGTATCCGAACTTCGAGAAGCGCGGCGAACACTTCGTTCAGCTGGTTCAGGCATTGGCCGCCAAGTCCCGCTGATCCGCGCCCTCTGGAGGATCCCGAATCGGGCCAAGCGCCCGGTGCCTGGGGTGCCGTGCCACCCGAGGCGACGCATCACTGGTCCGGCAGCAACGGGCGATCCAGCACAACAAGAACGTGCTGGATGGTGCGGTCGATGATATCAAGGCGGATCTCTCAGGTGGGAGCTCGATGCGCAGCCTTGGCTTTCCGCAGAGAAGGCGCGGCACGATGTTACTTCTGACAGGCGGCACAGGTACGTTGCAGTCTGCTGGTCGTTCAGGCAACCCACAGACGTTTCCGTCTCCTTTTGTTCCGACATAACGATGGCTTGCGGCAATATTGCCGCAGATGCGGAACCACGACAAACCCGCTGCACGCCGACGTTGCAAAGCGGCAAGCTGGCGATATGTTGCCGGGGTTTGGGCTAACTTTCATCAAATTCCATGGAGTTCGTCACTATGGCGATCAACTCGAGTGCGACACCGGCATCGGACCGGGCGCAGACGATTGCGGGAACGTCCAGCGCCGATACGCTGAGCGGGGGGGGGCGGCAACGACACGATCTCGGGCGGCGGTGGCAACGACGTACTGCTGGGCGATCAGCCGGTCCAGGGGCAGTGGGCCTATTCGATCTACAGTCGCGACTTCACCGAAGGGGCCCAGCAGGCACCCAGCATCGACATGACCGCAACGGGCAGCCAACTGTTGGATAGCGGCTATGTCAACGACTTCGACGTCGGCATCCTGGCGAACTGGGTACGCAACACGCCCGACGCCGACCCGAACGACTTCGGCATCGTCTACCAGTCGAGCCTGAACATCTCGGCAGGCGGAACGTACCGGTTCGCCACCAGTTCCGATGATGGGTCGCGGATCATCATCCGCGACGCCAGCGGGAGCGCGTTAAGCTTCAAGAACACCTCGCAGAACGGCGGGACCCTCGACTATCTGAACAACGACTTCCACCAGGGGATGACGACCCGCTCGGCGACCATCACGCTGGCGCCCGGGACCTATTCGATAGAAGTCCGCTTCTGGGAAAATCAGGGGGCAAACAACCTCGGGGCCACCATCTCCGGTCCAACGCCCAATACGACACTGCGAAATCTCGCGACCGACTCCACCATCGGCGTACCTCCTTCGGCGGGGGCGGCGGGCGACGACGTGCTGGATGGCGGGGCGGGCAACGACACGCTGGATGGCGGCATCGGCGCTGACAGCCTCGTCGGAGGGATTGGCAACGACAGCCTGATCGGCGGCGACGGGAACGATACGCTGGTGGGCGGCGATGGCAATGACAGCCTGTCGGGCGGCGAGGGCAGGGACAGCTTCGTTCTCGGCGGAACCTTCGGCACCGACACGATCACCGGTGGCGAGACGGGGTCCGATGTCGATACCATCGATGCAGGCGGGCTGACCGGCCCCGCGACCGTGACCTATGCGAACGAAAGCGGCTCTATTGCAAGTGGCGGCAATACAGCGACGTTCTCGCAGATCGAGGTGATCGTCACCGGCAATGGTGCCGACACGATCAACGCCACCGGCAATACCGGGACCGCGACCTTCACCACCGGCGGTGGCAACGACACGATCAATGGCGGCTTGGGCGCCGAAACGATCGACGCGGGCGAGGGCGACGACCGGCTGAACGGGGGCGGCGGGGACGACAGGCTTCTGGGCGGCGCAGGTAGGGATACGCTGACGGGCGGCGCCGGCGCGGACACGATGACGGGCGGAAGCGGGTCCGACGTCTTTGTTGTCGACGGTGCCGACCTGATCACGGACTTCACCGCAGGCGATCCTGACAGCACGCGGAATGACTTCATCGACCTGACAGGCTTCTACAACGAGACGACCTTAGCGGCCTGGAACGCGGCGAACCCCACGCAGCAGTACAACACCCCTTCAGCCTGGATGAGGGCCGAGCAGGCAAGCGGCGTGCTGTCCCAGGCGGGCGGCCTGCGCATCCAGAACAACGGCGCTGCCGTGTCGGCCGATCTTCTTGACGCCGCCTCGACCGGCGTCACCTGCTTTGCCGCGGGAACGATGATCGAGACGGGAAAAGGCCTGCAGCCCATCCAGGATCTGCGCAAGGGCGACCTGGTGATGACGGCGGACCAGGGGTTGCAGCCGCTGGCATGGGTCGGCTCTCGGCGGATCGAAGCGGCCGAGCTTGCCGCCCGGCCCAACCTGCGGCCGATCAGGATCGTGAAGGGGGCGCTGGGTCTTGGTCTGCCTTCGCGCGACCTGGTGGTGTCGCCGCAGCACCGGATGGTGGTCGGTTCGCGGATCGTCAGGCGAGTAGCGGGCGCGGACCAGGCGCTGGTCGCGGCAAAGCACCTGACGGGGATGCCCGGGATCGCGGTGGCCGACGACCTGCCCGCGGTCGAGTATTTCCACCTGCTCTTCGACCGTCACCAGGTGATCTTTGCGGAAGGTGCGGCGACCGAGTCGCTTTATGTGGGTCCGGAGGCGCGGAAGGCCATCGCACCCGCTGCCCTGGCCGAGATCTTCGAGATCCTGCCGCAGCTGGACGTGACCGCACCGGCGCGGGTTCTTCTGAACGGAACGACGGGACGGAACCTTGTCGGCCGCCATCTGAAGAACCGGATAGAGTTGTTCGCCTGACGGATGGGGGCCGTCACCGAAGCTTCAGCAAAGCGTCACCGCCCTGTCTTCGAACGCGAAGACACCGGCGCAGCAAGCAGGGCCCGCAGGCCCTGCACCTGCTGACCACGAGGACGTCCGAAGATGAAGAACACCCTGATCCCCGCAGCGCTGCTGGCGCTGTCGACGACCGCCGCCCATGCGCAAGAGGCATTCGGCGCCACGCTGACCGCGCATGCCGAACTGCCCGCCGCGACCTTCGTGCCTGCGCCGGACGGCGCGTCGCCGCATTACAACCTTTCGGGCCGTTTCACCGGCAACGACGGTCGCATCACCGACCCTTACGCGAACGTCCAGGGCAACGGCATGGCGCTGCCCTTCCCGGGGCAGCCCCTCCAAGGCTTTTCGGGCATCCGGTCGCTGGGGGACGGGCGTTTCCTGGTGCTGACGGACAACGGCTTCGGCGCCAGGGGAAACTCGTCCGACGTCATCCTGATGTTCAACATCGTCAAGCCCGATTGGGAGACCGGCCGCATCGCCATCGAGCGGACGGTGCGCCTGTCCGATCCGGACCAGAAGGTTTCCTTCCCGATCATGAACGAGGCCACTCCGGCACGTTACCTGACCGGCGCCGACTTCGATACTGAATCGATCCAGCCGGTCGGCGACACCTACTGGATCGGCGACGAGTTCGGGCCGTGGGTCATTCAGGTCGACGCCGAGGGACAGGTGCTGCAGGTGCTGGCGACCGAACCGGGCGGGAACCTGATGCGCTCGCCCGACAACGTTTTCGTCACGGCGGCCGATCCGGGCGCGGAACTGCCGGCCGAGGTCGTGACCTTCCGGTCCGGCGGCTATGAGGGGATGGCGCTGTCGGAGGACCGGAAGACGCTCTATCCGCTGCTGGAAAAGTCCGTCTGGGACGCAGAGGCGGGCGCACAAGAGACCGTGAACGGCGTGCCGGTCCTGCGCATGATGGAGGTGTCCACCGAAACGGGACAGTGGGGCGACAAGATCCGCTATTATCCGCTGGAGGATGCGGGCCACGCGATCGGTGACTTCAACCTGATCGAGGGCACGCGCGGCCTGATCATCGAGCGTGACAACGGACAGGGTGATCCGCGCGAAGGTTGGGCCGAGACGCCGGCTGCGTTCAAGCGCATCTACCTGGTCGACCTGGAGCGGTTGGACGAGAACGGCGTGCTGGAAAAGATCGCCTATATCGACCTGATGAACATCCTGGACCCCGAAGGAATCGCGCCGCGCGGGACCATCGACGGCGTGTTCAGCTTTCCCTTCGTCACCATCGAGGATGTCGACCGGATCGACGAGACCCATATCGTGGTCGCCAATGACAACAACTTCCCATTCTCGGTCGGCCGGCAGGAAGGCCGCGCGGACGACAACGAGATGATCCTTCTGGAGGTTGGTGACTTCCTGAAGGCAGAGTGACGGAATGGGCAGGGCGGCGGTCCGCCATCCACGGCCGAACGGGCTGATCCGGAACCCGGGACGGGCGAGGCGGCTTTCACCAGCATGAGAGATCACCCGCACAAGGACCGTTTCGAGCGGTTGGACAGGCTGTCGCGAAAGCTCGATTCGGTCTTTCGCATCCCCGGCACTGGCATCCGCATCGGTTACGATTCGATCGCCGGCCTGATCCCGGTCGTGGGCGACTTGGCCGCCACCTTGCCTGCCGCGTGGATCCTGCTGGAGAGCCGCCGCATGGGTCTGCCGAAGCGCCGGTTGGCGCGGCAGGGTGTCAATGTCGCCCTGGACACGGTGATCGGCAGCATTCCCGTCCTGGGCAGCATCTTCGACATCGGGTTCAGGTCGAACCTGCGCAATGTCGAGATCCTCCGCCAGCACCTGGAGCGTGACGAGGGCAGCGCGCCCGTAGGCAGCCTGCCCGGATAAGGTGTGCAGGCGGCGCGGTGCCGACGCCTGCACTTTCAGCGAAGCCGGCTTTGTCGACCGGCGCAGCCATCACATCGCGGGCATGACGGTGATGTCGATCAGGTCACCTTCCACACCCTCCAGCATGCCGGCCTCGGTCGCCGCGCCGGTTTCTAGGTCGACGTTGTAGATCGTGCCGCCGGCGACCAGCCAGGCGGTGTTCGTGCCGTCCTCGGTCGTCTGGATGTCGAAAGCGGGCGTCGTGTCGTCCATCGTCATCCCCAGCTTGCCCACGGCGGCCAGCGTGCCGTCGTTGGGCGAGGTCTGCCGGATCAGTGCGCCGATGGTCGTGTCGATGTCGTACATCGCGGTTTCCTCGGGCTTGCCGAAGCTGTTGGTATAGGCGGCAGCCGCGATGGCCGGGGCCTCTCCGGCATGCATGTCGGCTTCCTCGAAGGCCAACGATCCGTCGACGGTCACTTCGCCGGTATCGACGTTGACGCGGTGGTTGGTCGTGCCGGACATCAGGCGCAGGCGGTCGGCCATCGGGTTGAAGTCGACGATGACCGGCATGTCGGCCATCGGCAGCGGGATGTCCATCGTCGAGAGCTGGGTCGCGGTGCCCGTGGCCGGATCGACAGTGACGATCCTGTTGTCGCTGGTGACGCCCACCAGGGTCTGGTTGCCGGGGCGATAGTCGATGCCGACCAGCATCTCGACGCCGGTGATGGGCATCGTCGTGACCTCGGCCGGGGTTTCGCTGTCGAAGCTGGCAAGCGTGTTGCCGTCGATCAGGCCGATCATCGGCGCGGCAACGGCGGCCCCGGTCCAGGTGCCGAGGGTCAGGGTGGCTGCGACGGCGGTGCGGAAAGCGGTCATGTGTCGATCCTTTCGGGCTTCGTGGGCAGCGTCCTGCCGCCCATCATGACCCGGAGACACAGCAACAGGCCCATCCGGATGCAGGACAGCCGGATTTTTTTTTTCCTCGAACCTGGGCCGATGCCGTCGGGTGGCTGGGCTGGACCCCGCCTGACGGGACGTGCCACGATGCGGCGTCACCAGGGGAGGCCCCGAATGGATACGTCCGCCATGGCGGAGACGGATGCGCCCGTCGATCTGACCGATGCCTTGCGGCGTTGCGCGCGAGAAGAGCATCAGGCATTGCGGCTGATTCTCGAGAACGAGGGCGGGCGGATGCTGGGCATTGCGCAGCGGATGTTGCACCGCCGCGACCTTGCCGAGGAGGCCGTGCAGGAAAGTATGGTGCAGATCTGGCGCAAGGCGCACCAGTTCCGCGCAGGCGAGGGCTCTGCCCGTGGCTGGATATTTGCGATCCTCCGCAATCGCTGCCTGAACATCCTGCGTGACGGCCGTCGTCTTGAGAGCCTTCCCTCCGAGACGCTGACGGCGATGCAGGATGCGCGCCTGGAGGCGGCCGGCGCGGGGCTTGATGCGCTCGGCGACAGGGTGGCGCTGAAGGATTGCCTGACGGGGCTGGAACCGGCCACGCGCCGCGCCATCCTGTTGGCCTATGTCGGCGGCTTCACGCACGGAGAGATTGCGGCGATTCAGTCGGTGCCGCTGGGAACGTGCAAGTCGTGGATCCGGCGCGGTCTCGATCTGTTGCGGAGGTGTCTGTCATGAGCGCGGATCTGGACGGCAAGGCCGACGCCTTCGTTCTGGGGCTTCTCGACGAAAGGGCCCAGGCCGAGTTGGAGGTCGAGATGGAGCGGGACCCGAACTGGTGCGCTGCGGTTGCGCGGGCGCGGGACCGGATGTTACCGCTTGACCTGACGGCGGCTGTGCTGCCCGGCGCTGCAGCCTTGTGGGACGGCATCGTTCCGTTGCTTGCGGAGCGGCGGCCGGTGTCGCCGGTCCAGCCGTCGGTGGCCAACCAGCCGCGGCCGCCGCGGCGGTGGGTGCCTGCAGGCATCGCGGCCGCCATCGGCATCCTGGCAGGCGCGGTCCTGGGTGGAACATGGCTGGTGCCGGACCCCGTGGTGGTCGCGGTGCTGGTGGACGAGGCCGGCAACCCGACTGCGGTGGTCGAGGATTTCGGTGCGGCGGACGCCCGCATCCGCTTCGTGTCCGGCGTCGACGTTCCCGACGACCGCCAGATGCAGGTCTGGACGCTTCCGTCGGCAAAGATGGGGCCGGTCTCGCTTGGGCTTCTGACTGGGCCGCAGGGCACCGAGCTTGATCCCCCGCGACTTCCGGCGCCGACCAACGGGCAACTTTACGAGATAACGCTGGAGCCTCTGGGCGGCTCTCCCACGGGTCGGCCGACGGGGCGGATCCTGGCGAAGGGGCTGGCGGCGCGGCAGGACGAAATCTGACGCGCCTGCGGTATCGTTGCCTGTGGTGCTGACGGTGGGCCGCAGTTCAGGGGACCGGACGCGTTTTGGGGACGGCCTGGATTGACTACGCCTTTCCCGCCCACGCCGGCTGCCGCTTTTCGAGGAAGGCGGCGATGCCCTCGACGGTGTCGGCAAGCGCCATGTTCTGGCACATGACCTGCCCGGCAAGCTAGTAGGCCGCCTGGGTGGCCTGACCTGCTTGATCGTGGAAGGCGCGTTTCCCCAAGCGGATCGCGGCAGGCAGCTTGGCTGCGACGCTTTCGGCGAGGCGCATCGTTTCCGACTGCAGGTCGGCGGCCGGCACCGTGCGGTTCACGAGACCCAGCTCGCAGGCACGTCCAGCGCCGATGAACTCGCCCGTGGTCAGCATCTCGAAGGCGGCCTTGGGCGAAACCACCCGGGTCAGCGCGACCATCGGGGTTGAGCAGAAAAGGCCGATGGAGACTCCGTTCACGCCGAACCGGGCGGTATCGGCGGCGACGGCCATGTCGCAAGAGGCCACCAGCTGGCAGCCAGCCGCGGTGGCGATGCCCTGAACCTCGGCAATGACGGGCTGCGGCAGGGCGGGTATCGCCTGCATCAGCGTGGCGCAGCGCTGGAACAGGTCCCCGAGCGCGTCCTGCCCGTCAGCCTCGTCCTGTGCCATGGCCTGCATCTGGCGCAGGTCGTGTCCCGCAGAGAATGCCTTGCCGGACGCCGCGATGATCACCGCCCGGACATCGTCATCGGCGGCGATGTCGTGCAAGGCGCCCGTCAGGCTGTCGATCATCGCAAGCGACAGGGCGTTGCAGCTGTCGGGGCTGTTCATCACCAGCCGGACGATGGGGCCGTGATCCTCGCGCCGTAGCAGGTTGTCCATCTTGCACTCTCCTCCGTTTCCCGAGAGCCTAGGCGCGGTGCGGGCAGGGGGGAAGCATGACGATCGTGATGGATGCCGGGACGCTGAACGAATTTCTGGGGATCGAGTTTCCACAGGTGGCCGGCAGTTACCGGGTCGAGACAACGGGGCCGGAACTTCTGACGGCGCGGCTGATCGTGGCCGAGGAACACCTGCGCCCCGGCGGCACGGTCAGCGGACCCTCGATCTTTGCGTTGGCGGACCTGGCGATCTATTGCGTGATCCTGTCACGGATCGGGCCGGTGGCGCTGGCGGTAACGACAAACGCATCGGTCGATTTCATGAGAAAGCCTGCCGCGGGGGTGGATCTTCTGGCGCAGTGCCGGCTTTTGAAGCTGGGCCGTAGCCTGGCCGTCGCCGAGGCGCTGATCTTCTCGGAGGGGGACGAGGAGCCGGTGGCACGGTGTTCGATGACGTACTCGATTCCGCCGAAAAGACCGGAAACCGGCGGGTTGTAATGAGGTATTCTGATACCTAAGTTTTAAGTGACTGTTTGTGCTGGTGAAATTAGGGAGAGGGCCGCTTGACCTGCGCCGTGCGATCCGGGATATACGCCCATCTCGAATGCACACGACCCTGAAGGGACGACAGATGAAAACCTATACCGCGAAACCGGCGGAGATCGAGAAGAAGTGGATCCTGATCGACGCCGAGGGCGTCGTTCTGGGCCGCCTCGCCACGATCGTCGCCAACCGCCTGCGCGGCAAGCACAAGCCGACGTTCACGCCGCACATGGACATGGGCGACAACGTGATCATCATCAACGCCGACAAGGTGCAGATGACGGGCAACAAGCGCAACGACAAGAAATACTACTGGCACACCGGCCACCCGGGCGGCATCAAGCACCGGACCGCGCGCCAGATCCTGGAAGGCGCCCACCCCGAGCGCGTCGTCATGAAGGCCGTCGAGCGCATGATCAGCCGCAACAAGCTGGGCAAGCAGCAGATGACCCATCTGCGCGTCTATGCCGGGGTCGAGCACCCGCACGAGGCGCAGCAGCCCGAAGTTCTGGACGTCAAGGTCCTGAACGACAAAAACACCCGGAGCGCATGATCATGGCCGAAGACATCAAATCTCTGGACGACCTGAAGTCGGCCGTGTCGGGCACGCCCGCCGCTGCCGTCGAAGCCGCCGTCAACCGCCAGCCGCAGCGCGACGAACTGGGCCGCAGCTATGCCACCGGCAAGCGCAAGGACGCGGTCGCGCGCGTCTGGGTCAAGCCCGGCTCGGGCAAGGTCACGGTGAACGGCAAGGACATCAACGCCTATTTCGCGCGTCCCGTTCTTCAGATGATCCTGAAGCAGCCGTTCGACGTGGCCGGCGTGGCTGGTCAGTACGACGTCCAGGCGACCGTAAAGGGCGGCGGACTGTCGGGCCAGGCCGGTGCCGTCAAGCACGGCATCAGCCAGGCGCTGCAGCTGCACGAGCCCGGCCTGCGCGCCGCGCTGAAGGCGGCAGGCTTCCTGACCCGCGACAGCCGCGTGGTCGAGCGTAAGAAATACGGCAAGGCGAAGGCTCGCCGGAGCTTCCAGTTCTCGAAGCGCTGAGTCTCGGCGATCCTGTTTTCAAAGGGCGCGGCACTGGCCGCGCCCTTTTTCGTTCTGCCAGCGGATTGGTCAGTTTGCTCTTCGTTTGGGCACATGATGCCAGAAACCTGAGATCTGACGGCCTCGACTCGGGGTCGGTGTCACATGGAGGTCATGATTCCGTGCAAAATGCCCGAGGGGTCGTTCAAGCGACGAGCCGACGCAGAAGCTCTTTCCTGATTGTCCATTGATGATCAGGGGGTTGAGAAATTTCTGCGCGGCCCCTCATTTTTCTGTTGCGTCTCTCGTTCGCGGCTCGTAAACACCGCTTCACCGAAGGCGGGGACGCCTGAGGGGCCGGGACTTTGGGGCTGACGCTCTGGACGCCTGGGACACAATTAGGGGATGGGTGACCTG
>NZ_JAOTBD010000018.1 GCF_026162625.1 Paracoccus beibuensis
TGTTCCTTGATCATTCCGATGATCTGCGCCTCGGTGAAGCGGCTCTTCCTCATGTCGTCTGCTCCTTCTTGATGAAGCAAACTCTACATCAGAGCGAGGGACGTTCCGGGGGGCAGGTCAGCGGGAATGGGGTTTCATCGGCGACCGGAAATTGCAGGGTTTCTGGCAAAAGCATACGAAACCCTGCAATTCAAAGCCAACAAAACCGCAGCTTCAGCACACAAAATCAATGCAGTAGAAGTTGTTCAGGCCGGACTAAAGAGAGCGGCCCTTTGCGGACGATCGAGAACGCGCCGACGCCGCGACCCGCCTTTTCGGAAGCGGCCGTTCAGTCCTTGGAGGAGAAATCCGCAGGCAAAAGTCGCTGGTGCGGACGCTTCTGGCCTTTGGCTTACGTCCAGGATGCCGCGCGAGCTGCCATTCCCGCGATCCCAGCCCTTCGGCAGCCAGCCGTGCAGCTAGTAAACGCGGAAGCCGAATTCAGCCCTCACTTCCTCACCTCGAAGGAGACATGGATTTCGTACTTATCTTCATCTCCAATCGTTGCTGGCCGATAGGGGGCAGGGTGCTGTAGTAGGTCGGATACGACTGGAAAATGGGTCGGATAAAAGTTCTTAAAAACAAACCTTGAGAAAGTATCCCAGCACATCGATAGCGCGAGGGGAATTCTCGATGACGAGGGCCCGATATGGACATGGCTTAGGGGGTGCCCCTCGCCGGCTTGCGTGGGATCAAGCTCAAACCTAAAGGGTGCTCTGATACAGAGCCTTTCTTTCAGTTCATCCTGCGAGAGTTCGCCGATGAAGTCTTCAAGAGGGTATAATTCGCCACCAACTTCAAGCTCGGATTTTTCAAATCGCACTGGGCAGGGTATATAGTAGAAGCGACTTTCAACAATCACGTCTTCTTCGAACGTCGCCGACACTTGAAGAATGCCGCCATCCATTAGGAGTAGAGAGAAATCGCCAGACCGAATGCAGTCTAGATACTCTTGCAAGTCCAGATCGTTTACGCGACGAAACTCCCTTGCGCCAGTCGACGCCCAACGCACTAAGTACGAATTTCTGCCGACTTGCCGCGTGACATGAGACGATATATTGAGCGCCAACCCCTCAGTGAGGCAGTGCGCACAAAAGCTATCCAAATTTCGGGCGAAGGCTGCTGCACTCATTACTTTTGGTCTCGAGGGGCGATCTTCATTAATGCCTGAAGAAAATCTTCTGGCAACGCGTCTGTTGAAAGCTCTCCTCGGCTAATTTGCTCAAGAACACCCGCGAAGTCAGAAATACTGCGACTTAGCTCTTTTTGCTCCGCTTCAGAACGGTCACGGTGTATGCGCCGCATCTTCGTGATATCAGCTGCGCTAGGGTATTCGAACGAGAGACGGAAATCGTCGCCCCGTATCCGCTCAAACTCAGCGGCGAGACGCTGGCTGCTGCTTCCAACACCACACACACGCACCCACGCGCGTGACCGCGTAATGGCCGTGAACAGCGTATTGCGCTTCTTCGCAAGTTCAAGACCAGTGAAGCACTCATGCGAGTTGACGACGTAAACCATCGCGGCCTCATTGCCTTTCGCACGGTAGATATGTGTTACGGCTATGCTATCGTCGACAAAAACTTCGTCTCTGCTGGAGTTGACACCAACCAGATGCGACTGAATTCCGCGTTCAAGCAGAGCCCGAAAGATAATGGAAAATTGGCTCTTTGATGTATAAGCGCTCGGAAGAATGATCAAGATGTCTCGGGCGAGCAGTTCGTCATGCTGAAGGTTTTTCTCTATCTCCGCAGCAATCCAAGCTGCTTGCTTTTCAGTGTCGTCGAAGCTCATAAACTGAACAGCGTCATCCGGCGCAATCAGAGCCTTTGCTGGATCTACGAAGAACGGGGGAGAGCATTCTGGCTTACGCTTAAGTGACACGTGTTGACCCAGCGCCAAATTGCCATTTGTGGCCTCATAGCCGATTTCTCTCCAGAGTTCCGGCTCGTCAAATATTTGAACTAGGCCTGAGACCGAACCGGGAGGAGACTCACGCGCGATGCCGAAGCCAAGGCCGTGTGCGACCGTCAGAGCCCATGGGGTGTTTCTGTAGCAGACTGGCAGGACGATATCCTGTGGTGGTCTATTTGGGTCTCTCCGAAGTGTGACCAACGGTTGGCCTTTGCTATCTTTACCGAACAGGGCTTCGGGAGATGGCATGCTGTATTCGCCCAGATTCTGAAGCTCGTCGTAGGCCCAAACAATGCGTTTTGGGCTCTTGCAAAGATCGTAGGCAATACGAAAGAACGATACCGGTAGATCTTGCGCTTCATCGATAAGCACCGCGTCGAAGAGCTCAGCAGGGCTGGAACGCTTTTGCATGATCGAAAGAAGTTCAGTGCAGGCTCCGTCGAAGCTTTCGCGACCATACTTCTGATCTGCGGCCTTCCAAGTCATTGGCTCGACGTCATATGCCCGAGCGGCCTGCGCATAGAACCCAGGTTCAGACCTGCTACCCCAGCAATGAAAGATCTGAATTTTCGACCAATCTGGCTCGTCTTTCTTGGTTTCATACATAAAACGTCGAACCAAGTCTTTAAATTGCTGCTGCAGCGAACGACTATAATAGGTTACCGCGATGTTCCAGTCTGGGTGACGTGCATGTAGATAGGCGGCCTTCAGCGCCAGGACGATAGTTTTCCCTGAGCCTGCCAACCCTCGAATCCTTTGCGGTCCTTCCGGATAAGCAATGGCCGACTTCTTTTGCCACGAGTCGAGGTTGGCGATTCCGGACTCGATCTTTTTTAGGATAGCTCCGCGCGAGTCCTGGCGGCCAACGTTTAGTCTCTTATTGTTTGGCTTGATGGTCGTTACACGCTGAATCGTGGCATTTAGCGCTCTTTCATGGGGTTCTGAAAGAGGGGCAAGGCCAGCAATAATGCCGTTCAAATTATCTGGGGTTGCGAATGGAACGAGATTTGGATCAAGGCCAGGGTCATTGGCAAAGTATGTTACTATCTGAGGCTTCAAAACAAGGTCGCGGCGATGCACGAGGTCTTTATTGTCAAAAAGTTTCGAACTGATGTTCCGATAAATCTCGTCTTGTCGATCAAGAAGCGTTTCTTGCCATTGATCAATAGGGGCACCCGCGCGAGGTGGCGCGCTTAGATCAAATAGCACAAGCCCGTGAGCCTTTGTTACCAAGAGGGCATCAGCACTTACCTGTCCGTCCGCGCTATCGAAAAGCGGATAGGCGAAGTAAAGAGTGCCGTCGAGTCCTGATCGGGAAAGGGTTTCGCGCAGGCTGGTTTCTGCCGCAGTTTGACCGGCCGATCCAAAAACTATATCCAGCATCCATATACTCCCCGGTTGGCAGGTTCTGGCGCTTTTTCACCAGTTACACTTGCGGAGGCGCGCCGCCCGCCTAGCATTCCCTCCCCTATAGCAATGCGTCTTCTGCCGGGCCAGAAGGAACGCTTGATTCTCACTCTTTGCCGACTGTGGGTGCCTAGAGGTTTTGGTCGGTCCTTGACTGAATACCTAGCGGCGAGGTTACCGCCCTCTGCGCCTGCGCCTGCGCCTGCGCCTGCGCCTGCGCCTGCGCCTGCGCCTGCGCCTGCGCCTGCGCCTGCGCCTGCGCCTGCGCCTGCCCCTAAGCGACGGGCGAAGCCCCACTTCCCCTCCACAGGACACGGATCCCCACACCAGCTTAAGATCAGTTCTGGGTATCGCTCCTGTGCCCGAAGGGCGGCTGTTACCAAATACGGCGGATGAGATGCTGCCGCGCTGTATGTCGGCTCTCCGCCCGTTGCGACGTTCAAGCTTTTAGATTACGCCAAGACTCGGAAGCCTCAGACCGTCTCAACGCTGACCCGCGCCCGTTCCCCGCCCAGGGCCGCGAAGGCCCGCTGGCGGCAAGTCAGGACCAGGATCTGCTGGTCCTGGGCCACGCGGTGCAGGGCGGTGAACATCGCCTCGATCCGGTCGTCGTCGCTGTGGACCAGGGCGTCGTCCAGGATCACCGGCACCTGGGTGCCCGCCCGCGCGAACAGCCGCGCAAAGGCCAGCCGGGTCAGGATCGCCACCTGTTCCCGCGTTCCCCCCGACAGGATGTCCAGGGCCTCGGGCTGGCCGTCGCGGGTCAGCACGGCGGGCAGCAGGGTCTGGTCGTCCATCTCCAGCGTGGCGCCGGGATGGATCACCGCCAGCAGAGGCTGCAATTCGCGCAGCACCGGCCCGAGATAGGCGTCCCGCGCCTGGCGCCGCGCCTCGTCAAGCGCCCGGCGCAGGCGGGTCAGCGACTGCACCTCGGCGGCATAGCGCGCGGCGCGGGCCTCGGCGTCGGAAAGCCTGCCGCGGACCTCGTCCAGGCGTTCCTCGATCCCTTCCTCGGCCAGGGTGCCGATGGATCCGTTCAGCATCGCCAGATCCTCGCGCAGGCGGTCGCGCTGCGCCTTGGCCTGGGCCGCGACCGACTGGGCGCGCGACAGGGCGGCGCGGGCCATATCCAGGTCGGGGGCGGCCCGTTCCAGCCGCGCGCATTCGGCCTGGGCATCGGCCAGCCCGGACTGGTGGCCCGTCCGGGCGTCGCGCAGATCGCGCAGCCGGGCCGTCAGCGCCGCCGGATCGCCGGCCTCGGCGGCCGCGGCCTCATGGGTGCGGCGGGCGGCGGCAAGCGTGGCGGCGGCGGCGGCCCGGGCCTCGGAGGCGGCGCGCAGAGCAGACTGGGCCTCGGCCGCGGCGGCGCGGGCCCCATCCTCGGTGGCGGTGGCGGTGGCAAGGTCCGCTTCAAGGGCGGCGGGGTCGCCCGCGTCCTCAGCGCCCGCACCGGCTTCCGCGACCGCCTGCGCATGGGCCTGGCGCAGCGCGTCAAGGCCGTCTGGCGCAAGTTGGGCCAGAAGGCCCTGGGCGCTGCGCAGGCTGTCGTCCAACCGCTGCGCCTCGACCAGGCAGGCGCGGGCCTGGGCCAGGTCCTCCGCCCCGCAGGCGGACAGCCGCTGGGCCAGCGTGGCCGCGGCCTTGTCCAGTTGCGCCCGGTCGCCGCCGGTCTGGATGCCGGGGTCGATGCGCATGGTGCCGATGCCGGGCAGATCGAAGTCGCGCGGGCCGGTCAGGCGATGCGGGCCCTCAGACAGGTCGGCCCCATCGGCGCGGACCCGCGCGGCGCCGCTATAGGCAAGGGACAGGCTGACCGATTGCGCGTCCAGGCGGGCTTCGGCCCGGTTCAGCTCGTCGGCGGCCTGTTCGGCGGCGGCAAGGGCCTGCGGCGTCACCACCAGCAACCCGCGCTGCGCCCGCTGTGCCTCGATCTCGGCGCGCAGGCGCTCGGCCTTGGCCAGGCTGCGGGCCAGGTGCGTGGCGCGGTCCTGCGCGGCGCGGGCAAGGCGCGCCCGCTGCGCCAAGGCCAGACGGTCGCGCAGGGCGCGGGTGGCGGCCTCGGCATCCCGAAGGGCGGCGGCGGTGTCGCCTTCGGCCTGGGACAGGGTGGCTGTGCGGCTGTCATGACGGGCCGCATCCTCGGTCGCCGCGGCCAGGGCCTGCGCCGCGCGGGCGGCGCGGTCCGACAGCGTTTCCAGCCGCTCGATCTCGGCACGGGCATTGTCGTCGGTGGCCTGTGCCAGGGCCAGGGCGCGCTGCGCCGCCCCTAGCCGGTCGGCATGGGCCTCGGCCTCGGCCAGGGCGGCGCGGGCAGCAGCCAGGGCCTTGGCGCGGCGCCGGTCCTCGGCCGGGTCGTCCAGGGCGGCAAGCTGGCGCTGCGCCTCGCTGCGGCGGGTCAGGTCGCCTGACAGCCGCGCGGCCTTGGCGGCAAGCTCGGCCTCCTCTGCGCGCAGGGCCTCGGCCTCGGCCTCGGCCCGGGCCCATTCGCCGCCCGCCTTGGCCTTGCCGGTCGCGGTCGCAAGCCTGCCAAGCGCGTCGCCGACCTTTGCCGCCACCCCGTCCAGCCGGCGCCCGCCGGTCATCATGTCGATCTCGCCCGCGACCGAGGACAAGAGATCCCGCCGCGCCGACAGCGCCCGTTCGCGGTCGGACTTGTCGCTGGCCGAACTGCCTTCGGGTTCCAGTCCCAGCAGGCCTTGGCGCACCCACAGAAGGCCCGACGGCCCCGACAGCCCCGCCCCCAGCATCCGGTCGATCCAGGCCTCGGCCTCGTCGTCCTGGGCCACGGTCCGCCCGTCGCGCGACACCCTGGCCGAGGCGCGGGTCAGCCACCGCTTTTCCACCCGATAGCGCCCGTCGGGCAACTCCAGATCCGCCGCCACCTCGGGCGCGCCGCCGACATGGGGTTGCAGCGCCTTGATCCCTGCGCGGGTGGCGCGGTGGCGTTCGAAGAACAGCGCGTGGATGGCGTCGAAGAAGGTGGACTTGCCGAATTCGTTGGGCTCGCACAGCACGGTGATGCCGTCGCCGATCCCCTCGATCCGGGCGATATGGCCGGCGAAGCGGCGCACGTTGGTCAGTTGCAGCGCGCGGATCTTCATGCCCCCACCTCTTGCGCGAGGGCGTAGAGCCGCGTCAGCGCGGATGCGGCCACCGCGCGTTCGGCGGCGCTGCGATCCCCGTCGCCCGCCTCGGCCAGCAGCGCCTCGGCCGCCTGGCGCAGCGCACCCGCGCGATCGATCCCGTCCAGGTCATCGGGCCGCGCCTCGGTCGCAAGGCCTGACAGGTCGTGGCCGAACCAGCCGAAGTCGGGGGCGGCCGCCTGCGCCGCCGCATCAAGCGCGGCCCGGTCGGACAGGGGCAGGCGGCCGGTGGCGACAAGCCGGACCAGCAGGTTGCGCCGCAGCCTCAGTGGGGGCAGGGCCGCGTCCAGCCGGGCCAGCGGATCGTCGCCGGGCAGCAGGTCCAGCGTGACGGTCTGCCAGCCCATGCTGCCGGTTTCGACCGGGCGAACCCGCACCGTCCCGTCCAGCGTCACCAGCAGCGCGCAGCAGGCCGCAGAGTGCTTGAAGCCGTCGGCCTCGGGCGTGCCGGAATACCAGGTGGACCCGTTCACTTCCATCCGGCCGTGCCAGTCGCCAAGCGCCAAGTAGTCAAGGCCGCACCTTTGCGCCCGGTCCGGCGCGATGATGCCCGCCACGCCGTCTTCGCCCGAGAAGTCGGCGATGGCGCCGTGCCCAAGGCCGATGCGGAGGCAGCCCTCGGGTGTGGGCGCGGCCATCGCCTCGGTCAGGTCGCGGCCGGGGCGGCGCTGCGTGCAGGGGGCAGGCAGGAGCATCACGCCGGGGGCCAGTTCGACCGGGTCGGGGCTGGTGATCGCGCGCAGGTTGGCCGGCCCGTCCTGGGCGATGCGCCGCCACAGTTCGGTGGCGGCCAGGCTGTCATGGTTGCCCGGCAGCATGATCCAGGTGATGTCGGCCTCGGCCGCCATGGCGCGCAAGGCATGGCGCAGCGTGTCGGGCGCGGGGGTCTCGGCGTCGAAGGTGTCTCCCGCCAGCAGCACTGCGCCGGCGCCCCCGTCCCGCGCCGCCTGCGCCAGCCGGGCGATCGCGCCGTGGCGGGCCTCGCGCAGGCGGTTGCGGATGGCTTCGGGATAGGTGCCGAAGGCCTTGCCCAGGTGCAGGTCGGACGAATGCAGGAAGCGGAACATCGGCGGCGGGATCCTTTGGGTCGGCACTGTCGCGGATCGAGAACAGAACACGCACGCTGCTGGTTCGGCAAGCCCAAAGAGGCGTTGCGCGCTTTGTCCTGGCAGCCTGTCGACCCGCCTGTCCTGCACCGCCTGCCACAGAGAGCCAGAGGTCTGGCGGACTGTCCGTGACGGGTCGAGGGCTGGAGGAGAGGCCTCCGGGGCCCGTCGCGGAGGACATTCCAATGTCTGGACCAAAGCGAGCCCGAGCGACAGATCCTGCAAGCGCCGGTCAATTCGGAGGGTCCCGTCGCTCCCGGGGAACTGTCCCACCATCTCGCGGGACACATCCTGAAGCGCGCGCTGACATCTACACGCGCGTTACCGCAGAAATCATTGCGGCCCTCGAGCATGGTGTCGGTGAGTGGCACGCCCCGTGGTTCCATGACGGTGCCCATGCCGCCCGCCCCACCAATGTCTCATCAGGCAAGCGTTACCGGGGCATCAACACCGTGGCCTTGTGGGTCGCGGCCATGACATCGGGCTACGGCGATGGCCTGTGGGGCACCTACCGGCAATGGCAGACTGCCGGTGCTCAGGTCCGCAAGGGTGAGCGCTCGACCACCGTGGTCCTGTGGAAGCAGATCGCCTCGCGCGAGGAGACAAAGGCAGAGGACGACGGCAAGGACGATGGCGGTCGCGCCCGGATGGTGGCGCGGGCCTTTTCGGTGTTCAACCTGGCCCAGGTGGACGGATACGAACGCCCTCTGACACCGTGCCTGCCCGAGAGCGAGCGTCTGGCACATGCGGAAGCCTTCATCGCCAACCTTGGGATAAGAACCGTGTTTGGCGGCTCAGAAGCCTTCTACCGTCCCTCCGTGGACACGGTGTTCATGCCCGAGTTTACGCAGTTCCGTGACGCTGCCTCGTTTTATGGGGTCTGGCTGCATGAGCATGGCCACGCGTCGGGGGCAAAACACAGGCTTGATCGCGATCTCTCGGGCCGGTTCGGTTCGGAGGCTTATGCGGCAGAGGAATGCTGTGTCGAGATCCTCAGCGGCCTCGTGCTTGCCGATCTCGGCATTGCCCATCATCCGCGGCCCGACCATGCCGCCTACATCGCCTCGTGGCTCAAGGTCATGGCTGCAGACCCCCGCGCGATCTTCACAGCTGCCGGCAAGGCGCAGCAGGCCGCCGACTGGATGCATGCGCAGCAGCCCGCTCTCACACCACCCGGCGCACCCGATGAACCGGAGGATGGCCACCCTTGGTCTCCCGTTGTCGTCGGCACCGTCTAGCAAGCTCGCCTGAAGACGTGTCAGCGCAACGTGGGCTTTTTGCCTACGATCAAACTGCCAAGTTCGGGAGCCATCGCCCTCTGGCAAACGTCTTAATTCTGACAGCGCGCCAGAGGCGGCTTGCGGAGAGCCAGAGGAGGGCTGGGGTGTTCGTGACGGGTTGAAAGCCAGGGAGAGAGGCTCCCCGGCGCCCGTCGTGGAGAACACGGCCATGGCTAAAGCCAATTCCCCCATCACCCTCGCGTCCGCGCGCGACATTCCCTTCGACAAGCTGGTCCTCAGCCAGTCCAATGTCCGGCGGATCAAGTCCGGCGTTTCGGTCGAGGAGCTTGCCGCATCCATTGCCCGGCGCGGCTTGCTCCAGTCCCTCCACGTGCGTCCCGTCCTGGACGAGGACGGCCAGCAGACCGGTCTTTTCGAGGTGCCCGCCGGCGGCCGACGCTTCCGGGCGCTTGAACTGCTGGTCAAGCAGAAGCGTCTGGCGAAGACCGCGCCCGTGCCCTGCATCGTCTCGGGGAGCGGGTCCGATACGGATGTGCTCGTGGCCGAACTGTCCTTGGCCGAGAACATCGAGCGGGCGCCGCTCCATCCGCTCGATCAATTCCGCGCCTTCCAGACCCTGCGGGAGACCGGCATGACAGAGGAAGCCATTGCCGCGGCCTTTTTCGTCGACGTGAAGGTCGTCAAGCAGCGCCTGCGGCTGGCCTCTGTCTCGCCCGCGCTGCTCGAGGTCTACGCCGAGGACGCCATGACGCTCGAGCAGTTGATGGCCTTCACCGTCTCGGAGGATCATGCCCGCCAGGAGCAGGTCTGGCAGGCCGTCAGGGACAGCTGGTCGAAGGAGCCCCACACCATCCGCCGGATGCTGACCGAGACCACGGTGCGGGCGTCCGACCGGCGGGCGCTCTTCGTGGGCATTCCCGCCTACGAGGCGGCCGGCGGCACGGTGCTGCGCGATCTCTTCGAGGGCGACGATGGGGGCTGGCTGCAGGACGTGGCCCTGCTCGACCAGCTGGTCGCGGAGAAGCTGAAGTGTGAGGCCAAGGCGATTGCCGCGGAAGGCTGGGCCTGGGTCGAGGTAGCCGCGAGCTTTCCCTATGGCCACGACCGCGGGCTTCGGCGGATTGCCGGCACCACCATCGACCTGACTGACGAGGAGCGCGCCGCGCGCGAGGCCCTGCGCGACGAGTACGACCTGCTCGAGGCCGAGCATGCGGAAGCCGAGGAACTGCCCGAAGATGTGGACCGGCGGCTGGGAGAGATCGAGGCGGCGCTCGAGGCTTATGAGCACAGGCCGGTGGTCTTCTCGCCCGAGCAGATGGCGCGCGCCGGGGTATTTGTCAGCATAGGCGCCGACGGCAGGTTGATGGTCGATCGTGGCCATGTCCGGCCCGACGATGAGGCCGGGCACGGGGCTGAGGACGGTGCGGCTGGGGGATTGCCCGATGCGACGGGCGGCGTCACGCCCCACGACGCCGGACAACTCGCCGCCATCACGATGGCGGGTGAGCCAGGCACCGGGGAGGATAGCTCCGAGGACACCGACACCCTCAAGCCCTTGCCCGAGAGCCTGGTGGTTGAGCTGACCGCATATCGCACCTTGGCGTTGCGCGACGCCCTGGCCGCGCACCCGCATGTCGCGCTGACAGCCCTTCTGCACCGGCTGGTGCTGGACTGTTTTGTCAGCCGCGGCTGCGGCGCGGCCTTGGAGGCCTGTGTCCGGACCGTCTACTTTCCCGTGCAGGCCCCGGGTCTGGCCGACAGCCTGCCCGCGCAACGGATCGCTGCGCGCCATGCGGTGTGGCAGGCCGACCTGCCCGATGCCGAGGATGACGACCGGCTCTGGTCCTGGCTCGAGAGCCTCGACGACGCAAGCCGACTGGCACTGCTGGCTTACTGCGTCAGCTTCGGGGTCAATGCGCTTGTCGAGCGGCCCGGCTTCAGCGGCGGCACGAGCGTGAGCCAGGGGGGGTCTCGAGCGGCGCCTCCGCGAGGCCGACCGGCTGGCCCGGGCGACAGAGCTCGATCTCGTGGAGGCGGGCTGGCGGCCCACGATCGAGAGCTATCTTGGCCGGGTGACCAAGCCGCGCATCCTTGCGGCAGTGCGCGAAGGCGTCGGGGAGGCAGCGGCGCAGCGCATCAATCACCTGAAGAAACCCGACATGGCGCGGGAAGCCGAGCGGCTCCTGGCGGAGACCGGCTGGCTGCCCGAGCCGCTGCGGCTGGGAGACGCCGACAGCGGAACCATCGGCGTCGAGGTTGCCGGGTCAGCTTGCCTGCCGACCGACCCGACCGGCGAGGCCAATAACGCGGAACCAGACGACGCGGACGATCCCGCACGGGAGCCTCCGTCCGGAGCAGGCGAAGACGGCACTGTCCGCGTGGAGGAGGCCAATCCGCAAGGCATGGCCGCCGAGTGAGGATGGGAGACGGGGCGGCATAGCCGCCCTGTCTCCCGCTCTCCCGGTTCACGACGGCTTGGTCGTGTCGCGCTGACCTGAGGCCGGAGCCGTGAACAGCACCCTCCCTTATCAAGAGGCAGAGCCCGGTGGGGGAGGGGACAAGCCCGGCGCGAGGAGGGAGAGCCGCGCCGTGGCGTTCCTGTCATTCCCCTCTCCCGGAGGACCTTTCCATGACCAATTCCGAACATGCCGGCAAGCCGGACCTCGACCTTGCTGCAAGCATCGCCCGTGTTCTTGCCGAACACGATGCTCATCAACAACGCGCAGCCGCGCTGCGCCCGGCCAACAAGGCCGCGCTCTTCGATGCCCTGGAGGCCGCCGGGATCACCACCGTCACGGTGACCTTCGACGGCTACGGCGACAGCGGCCAGATCGAGGATGTCACCGCGCAACGCGGCGAGACCATTGTCGACCTTCCCGCAGGCCAGGTTGCGCTGGCGTCCGCTACGTGGAACTCGGACGATGTGTCCACCGCCCAAGTGGAGATCGGGGCCGCCCTCGAGCAGCATTGCTATGACCTGCTCGAGCAAAGCCATCCCGGCTGGGAGAACAACGACGGCGCCTCTGGCGCGTTCGTCTTCGACGTGGCGGCCCGGGCGATCACCCTCGATCACAGTGAGCGCTATACCGCCACTGAAACCTACAGCCACGTGTTCTAAGGAGGAGACCATGGCACATCCTTATCATCACGCCCTCTCCTCGGTCCGCAGCTGGGGCGGCAGCATCGAGGAATACCTGGCCGTCCATGCCTGGTTCGATGGCAGCAAGGAGATCCTTGCCGACTTCCGGCACCGGGCGCTGCGCCATCATGCCGAGGGCATCTTCATGTCGGAACGGCTGTTCGGCACCACGCTCACCCTGGCCTCGGGGCGGCAGATCCCCACCCGGTGGATCGGCGAGCAGCATGTCCGCGAGGATCTGGGCCATATCCCCAGCTTCGCCGACTGGGCCAGGGCGATCCGCCCGGAGCCGTGGATGGGACGGAGCCAGGCGCTCGACCTGGTCGTCGATCCCGCCTTGGCCACACGAGGCGGAAGATCCTGATGTTTGCGGCCTCTCTGGCGGGTCACCGCCGGAGCGTCGATCAGGCCGACAGCCGGGCAGCAAGAGACAGAGGAAGGCTGGGAGAAGGCTGCGCCTGCCGGAGCTAGAGAGCGACATGGCAGGCGCATCCCCGTATCTCATAACCGGAGATCTCCGCCATGAGCCTCACCGCACCCTCATTCTCCTCTGCCATGCCCGTTCCCGAGGAGCGCCGCATGGCCTTTCTGCCTCGGCTGTTCGGCGCCCGTCTTCTCCTTGTCGGCGAACACACCGTCTTCGGCTTCATGGAAAGGCTGAGCCCGACGGACTACACCGGCGGCATGTGGGACTTCCTTGAGCGGGCAGGCGAGCCCCTTTATCTCGCCCCGACCTGCAGGCCGCGCTTCCATCTCGTCTGGGACGGTAACGGCTATGAAGGCGAGGTATCGGCTGACGCCGCGGGCATCATCGCCACGCTCTTTGCCTTCTCCCACCTGTCGTTCCGCCATGACGCCCCGGAACTCTCAGACGGCTTTGCCCGCCTTTACGCCCATGCCGCGGATCATCCCGAGGCCCGCGAGATTTTCCAGGCCATCGACTGAACCGTGCAAGCGCCCTGCTTTACGGCGGGGCGCTTGTTTCCTGCTGGCTTTCGCCATGGCGCCGCAGGAGGGCGGCTCAGACGGCAAGCGAGAGAAGCCTACCTCCTGGACACGCGCCGGGATCTAGGGCCGAGGAGAAGATGCGCATCAGGTCGTTATCCTTGGCAGAAGGCGGTCCGATCAGCAGGCGCGTGGCTACCAAAACGGCCCCTGTCGAGCGGCTTGGCTGCAATCTCGTGCTGTCTTGCCGAGCAGCCCACCTTGGGGTTACCGGATGATCATGGCCGTGCATGCAAGGCGGACCCCACGATGGAAGAGCGCACAACCCGCGATGAACGCCTGGATGACTTGGCGCAAACCCTGGCGGACATGCTCGGTGTCAACAAGACGGAAGCCATGCGCCTGGCTCTCCAAAACGAGATCGAGCGTCTGCGGTCCACACCCACCATTGATGACCAGATTGCGACCTTGCGCGAGACGGTGAAAAACTACGGCCGCAAATCGACGCGCATGGTGCACCCGTCAAAAAAGCGCTGAGGGTCATACCAACGCTTTCGTCTGACCGCCTTGCGCGCTGTGCGCACAGAGGCATCCGCTGTCACAGTTGACGCCGCTTCGTCACATGACTGCGGGTACTTGTCGCCGACCTGTGCCTTGAAGCCCAAGACCCTGCTTCCGCCAGCAGACCAGGGGATGGCCATCGGGGAAGGCTGTGAGGGTGTGCCGCCCGGCCGTGGTGCGGTGATGGAGACCGCCGGCAAAGACAGAGGGGGGTCGGGGCAGGAGGGTGAGCCGATGCGGTCGAGAGAGTCCCGCGAATTCGTGCTTTCTGCCCCCGGGAAAACGCCGCGACCGAGGGTCCGCGGTCCGGACCCCGGAGGCGGCAGATGCCCCAGCACACAGGAGATCCTCTGATGCCCCATCGTGACGCGTCCGATCTGGCGATCCGTCTTGGCCGCGAGGCCGAGGCGGTCTGCCGCCATTACCTGTCCTCTGGTCGAAAGACCGGCAACTACTGGCTGGTCGGCGATGTGAGAAACACTCCCGGTCGCTCGATGTTCGTGCGTCTGGCAGGCCCGGAAACCGGCGGGGGTGCTGCGGGCCGCTGGTCTGATGCCGCCACAGGCGAGCACGGCGATCTGCTCGATCTGATCCGCGCAGCGACGGGCCTTCTCGACTTCAAGGATGTGGCTGCCGAGGCACGCCGGTTTCTTGCGCTTCCCCATCCCGATCCGGCCTCGGTCCAGACAGCAGGTGGCGGGACATCCCGCAGGGCACCCGGCTCCCGACAGGCGGCACGGCGGCTCTTCGCCATGGCCGAGCCGATCGGCGGCACGCTCGCGGCAACCTATCTGGCCGGGAGGGCGATTACCTGCCTTTCCGGCACGGGTGCGCTGCGCTTCCACCCCCGGTGCTACTACCGGCCGGACGAGCATGGGCCAACGGAGACCCGGCCGGCGATGATTGCCGCTGTCACCGATCTCGCCGGCCGCCAGACGGGCGCGCATCGCACCTGGCTTGCTGCCGATGGGTTGGGCAAGGCCCCGATCGCCACGCCGCGCCGGGCCATGGGGGAGCTTCTCGGCCACGGCGTCCGCTTCGGGGTGGCCGATGATGTGTTGGCCGTGGGAGAGGGCATCGAGACTGTGCTGTCGCCCCGCCAGGTGCTGCCCGGCATGCCGATGCTGGCAGCCCTCTCGGCTGCCCATCTTGCTGCCGTGCTCTTTCCTCCCACGTTGCGCCGCCTGTATGTCCTGTGCGACCGTGACCCCGCCGGCGACAGGGCGCGCGACAGCCTCCTAGCTCGAGCGGCCAGCCTCGGCATCGAGGCGATTGCCCTTGTGCCCGTCGGAGGCGACTTCAATGAGGACCTGCGGCACTTCGGGCTGCAAGTCCTGCAGGCGGCGCTGAAGGACGCGCTGCATCCTGACGACCGGCACCGTTTCCTGAAGGGGTGAGGGCAGGCTCGGGGGTGCAGGGGTGCCAGCCTCTGCCCTTTGGCCGGGTCCCTCCCTGTCCCGGTCACCTCTCCTTCACGCGCGGAGATCCGCGTTCCGGGCCTTCGAGGGGGGCAATCGGCGCACAGCCGGCCCGTCGGGCAATGGCGGCGGCCGACTATTTTCCGCCGCGTCCTGCGGACGCTTTGCATCGCGAAGCAAAATAGCCGGCCTTGGCCATCAAGGCCCTCGCGAGGCGCGAGGGCTGCCCGTCCGTCCCGCCCGTGCGCGTCGATGCCCGCGAAGGCCGCGAGAAACGTGCGCCCCGCCCCATCGAAGGAGAACGCGATGACACAGGATCCCGACGACCAGGCCCCCGAGCCGGTCCACACCGCCTCCCAGACCGACCACGTCCTGACCGAACTCCAGCTTTACGGCTGGCGCCCCTTTCAGGACGAGCCCGACCCCCGGCCGCTTCCGGAGGCGGACACCGTCTCCAGCGCCGTGTCCGACATCTTCGACGCCCTGGTGGCGAGCCTCAGTGACACCCGGCTCGAGCCCGATCTCGAGGAACTGCTCTGGGGCACCGTCAATCTCTTCCACCGTGCCGCGGCCCGCGTCGAGCGCGAACTCGACAGCAACGAACAGGCGCAGCGCCGGCTGCAGCGCGAGCAGGACGGCAGCGAGGTGAAATCCGTCGAACTCGAACGCCTCACGGCCGAAGGGCAGACCTTGATCGAACGGCGCGCCGGCATGGAGCTCTTCCGCGACCTCGCCACCGAGGCCTTCGAGCACCACACCGGCAGTGCCTGGCGGCCACGCACGGGCTCGATGGTCAGCCATCGCCATCTCACGGCGGCAATGATCGACAGCCGCGACTTCCTGGCCGCCAAGCGCCGGGCCGAGACGGAGGTGATGCTGCCTGCCGGGCCAAAGGTGGCCCTGACCGGCGGGGTGGACTTCAACGATCACCGGCTGATCTGGGCCAGGCTCGATCAGGTCCATGCCAAGCACCCCGACATGGTCCTCCTGCATGGCGGCTCACCCAAGGGCGCGGAACTCATTGCCTCCCGCTGGGCCGATCACCGCAAGGTGCCCCAGATCGCCTTCCGTCCCGACTGGACGAAGCACGGCAAGGCCGCACCCTTCAAGCGCAATGACGCGCTGCTCGATGTCCTGCCGGTCGGTGTCCTGGTCTTCCCCGGCACCGGCATCCAGGAGAACCTCGCCGACAAGGCCCGCAAGCTGGGCATCCCGGTGATGAAGATCGAGGGCGGCGCGTAAGCGCCGCTTCCCCACATCTTTCCTCCACCAGGCAACCATCGGCCGTCACGGCCGGCAGCTGTCGCCTGGTCGGCCGGGGTCAGGCAAAGGGCGAGGCGGAGACTGCAGCGCCGTGCAGGGGGGATTCGGTCAAGCCGAACGCCCCCTGCAGGACAGCATAGCGCCTGGCCCGCACCGGTGTCGGAAGGGAAGGAAGAGGGGAACCGCCGGTTCCCCCGGCAACCACAAAATACGGCGCCTCAAGGGGGCACCCCCATCTTCCGCGCCGCCAGGTGGCGGCTTGTGCAGACGGGGCCCCCTACCCTTGGGGCTTGATTTTGCAGTTGCCGGGCCCCCCTCCCGCCCTCGCCGGGAGGCAGCCCAGGAAGGTGAGACGCGCCCAGAGGCGCGGCTCGCCTTCCTAGTCCGCTCCCATTCTTGAAGAAGGGCAAGGCCGGGAGGGGATCGCCAGATAAAAGGAGGGTATTCTCATGACGCGGTATCGATGCATCTCCTGCGAGGCCACCCAGATCACGGCAGGCATCCGTCCAGACGCTTGCCGCCATTGCGCGGGGCCGGTCTTCGATCTCGACCGCTACGAGGCCGCATTGGCCGAGGCACGGATCATCGGGGCACAGAACGACGCCTTCCGAGCAGCCCTTGGGCAGACCGAATGGCAGGGCGAGACTCTGCGCGGCCGGGTGGTTGTGACGTGCGGGATCGTTGCCCGGGGCCGTGACTTCGTGGACGCGGCCCTCGACCGGGTGCGCACGGACGCGTCCGTCGTGGACGATCATGGCACCGATGGCCTCCGCAGCTTCGGCATGCCGGATGTGCCGCACGGAGACGAGACCGTGCGCATCTACTGGAAGATCGACCTTTACGACACCGACGGGCTGATGGGACCGGAGCAGGAAAGCGATCCCGCGCAGACGATCCGTGTTCTCACCTTGTGTCTGCCCGACGAATACTGATCTCGCACGGGCGGCTTCGAAAGCGGGGCCGCCTGACTATCGCACATAGTTTGTCCGGGATTATAAGGCGTCAGGAGAGCTGGACTGCGACGTCCGAGCACCCGCTTTGACGCGCATCCTAAGGCCGCTCGCACCGGACCTGGGGACAGTGCCTTGCCGATGTCCCGAGAGCTTCTCAAGCCATTCGGCTCCACCTGATACAGGTCCCGCGGCGTGACAGTCATCCCAGCACTCCTGGGGTGAGAACAGGGTGCCGATGGTGCCGAGGGCGTCAGGTCAGACATCGCCTCGTTCCGAGACGTCCGCGAGTATTTCGTTTTTGTCAATTGCTGGCCCCTTATGAGCAGAAGGATCGTTGTTTCTCCTCATCCCCTGAGGGAGGGCAGCACATGACCGACGCGACACTCTCGCTAGACGGCCTTGAGCCGATCAGTGGCACCGTTGAAACCGGGGGCGACTATATCCGGTTCAGCGCAGACGCGGCTCTCGACGAAGGTCAGATCAACGGGCCTCATGAGGGGCAGCTTACCCTGGACGGTGCCGACGAACGGGTCGTCGTTGAGAGCTATCACGTCCTTGAGGGCGGCGGCTGCGAAATAACCCTTCGACGCATTACGCCAACTGCGTCCTGATAAGGGTCAGTCATATTGGCAGATGCAACCAAATGGCTCTTGGTCATGACCTCGGCTATTACTCTAACGTTGTAGTCAGCATTGGCAAAGGCGGGACCGCAGCAGGTTTACTCTGCCGGCCCCCTAAGAAATCTCTTGCTGCGCGGTTGAACCCTATGCCAAGCAATGGCTTGTTGCGCAGCGGAGAGGGACGATGGCACGCGGGACAGTCAAGTGGTTCAACACCGACAAGGGTTATGGCTTCATTGCGCCGGAGACCGGGGGCGGAGATGTGTTCGTCCATATCACGGCCGTTCAGCGCGCCGGGTTGGACACGCTGCGGGACGGGCAGAAAGTCTCCTTTGAGCTGGAGACCGGCCGCAACGGCAAGACGAGCGCGGTTGATCTGCAGGCCGTCTGAGACGCCAAGGGGGTCGCCGCCCTGCCGCAAACGTGCTGCGGGTGAAGGTTCTTTCACAGAATCTGCTGGCACCGTCCCGCCCTGTTAACGGCTCCTTAACCGGGTTTGCCTTATGCAAATAGCGCATAAGAGGATCGGGCATGAGCTACCGGATCACCACCTACAGCGCCTTGCAGGCCAACCTGTCGGCGGCCAACACGGCCGTAATGCTGTGCCGGGCCAACATTGGTCGAATGCCTTTGTCCGACCAGGAACGCGATGCAACGATCGACCGGATCAGAAAGCAGATCGGCGAATTGGAGACGCTCATCCTGGAGCTTGAAGGACCCGGTGGCAAGCACGCCGCGCCCTTCATCCGGACGCGCGTCAGAAAAGCACCTCCGCCCCGCCGAGCCAGCACCCTGTCGGACAACAGGACGTAACAGCGGATCCCGATATCAAGGACCCAGGCGAAGGCGCGCCCGTGCTTCACGGAAGGGTCCCGGAGATCTTTCCCGCCCCCGACACCGATGGCACCACGCCTCACGGATGGGGGATCTCTCAGCCGGGCGGGAACACTCTGAAACCAACCACACACACCCGCTCGGCTGATAACACCTTTATGTCTGCGCCGGGCTTCAGGGGATAGTTGTTCTTTCGGGCAGGGGGCAGTGCCGTTAGGCATCTGCTCCGGGCGGCTGCGACTTACCCGCTGTGACCTGTCGCCCACCCCTCTATTCAGCAGGGACCTGCCGGGGTAGAGCAGTGCGGTTACGCGAAGACGGCGAAGCCGAGAAGCGCAGCTTAGGTCGGCCTCAGCGGTGACCCAGCCATCGGGCTGACCACCTCCTGAGAAGAGGTCAGACGCTTGCGGGAGGTGTGGGGGTGATCTCCTCTCTGTGCGGGACAAAACCCGTGACAGATCCCCCAGAATGTGGCATGGTAAGAAGAGTAGGCGTGGCAGGAAATGCACGATGTCTACACCAGTGGACAGGAGCGCCCGATGGCCCTTCGAGACACGACCCAGACCCTGGCAGACACACCACGCCCTGGCGATGACGAGCGATTGACTGCAAAGCGGCGCGTCCGCTCCCAGCCTGCCGCAACGGCGAACACGAGCCGGCCCCACCATAGCCGGGAAACCGCCACCACGGAGGGCAAGCCCGTCTCGGCGCGGCTGTCGCCTGCCGAGAGGGAGGCGCTCGAAGCCCTGAAGGCGCGCCATGGCCTTGGCTCGACCTCGGACGCGCTTCGCGCCCTGGTGCGCTCTGCCTCGGGCCTGCTGGAGGCGGAGCCGGCAACGGCCAGCGGGCTTGAGGCGATCCGTGCCGAGCTGCACGGGATCGGCGTCGCCGTGAACGCGATCGCCCTGGCGGCGGGCCAGGGCCGGATCGATCCGGCTCATGAGCACTGGGCGGCACTCAGTACCCTGCGCCAGGCCCTGCCGGAGATGCGCTCCTATCTGCGGGCGGTGGTGGACGAGCAGCGCCGGCGCGGCATCCGGCTGTTTGCCGAGTTCAGGGAGGCCGAGCATGGCAAGCCTCGCGGATGACCTGATCGGCGAGATCCGGCTGCGCCGCCTCGGCGGCCGCGTGGCGCGGGACAGCGGGTTTGGCAAGGCGCGGGGACGCCGGTCGGGGGCAGGGGGGTCGTCCTTCTCGGCGCGAGCCCGCAATCTGTGGCGGGTCGGCCAGGGCTCGAACGCCGCGGTGCTGAAGAAGATCGCCCGCGGCGGCACGCAGACGCCGGTCCGGCTCAAGGCGCAGCTCCGGTATCTCTTCACGAAGTCCGAGGCCGTGTTCGGCAACACCATCGGGCTTGATCCCGACGCGGAGGGGCTGACGGCCGATCAGCGCCGCGCGATCGCGCTCGAGTGGTCGGACGGCTGGCGGGGCGAGCCCAAGAACGGCCACACCACGCATCTGCTCCTCTCCTTTCCTTATGATCTCTCGCCCAAGAAGGCCTTGCGGATTGCCGAGGCCTGGGCCTTCGAGATGTTCCAGTCAGGCACCCATATGCAGGATGAATGGGCCTATGTGGCGGCGCTGCATACCGACCGCTCGCATCCGCATGTGCATATCGTGGTGAACAACCGCGGGCTCGAGGAGGGCACCTGGTTCTTCATGGCGAAGGACCATGCCTTCAACCTCGCCATCATGAAGGAGCGCCTGGTCGAGATCGCGGGCGGAATGGGGGTGGAGCTTGATGCCTCCTCGCGGCTCGAGCGGGGCATCCTGACCTATGGGCCGAGCCGCGCCGAGATCGAGGGGGCCGCGCGCGAGCATCGCCCGGTGCGCGAGCGGGCGCTGCAGGGCCCGGCGCTTGAGGAGGGGCTGGCAGTGGTCACCCGCAGTGCGGCCACGCTCAGGACGCTGGCCGGGATCGCCAGCCTCGCCCGGCTGGAGGACGTCAAGATGGGCATGGAGCGGGCTGCCGCGATCCTCGAGACCGGCGGCATCGTGAGTTCGAAAACCCTGGAGGGTGAGATGATGGATGTGCAGAACACGGATAGCCCGCGGACCCGGCAGGATCTGGACCGGGTCTTCTCGGGCTGGCTCGACCGGGTCGAGGGCGAGATCGCCACGTTGGGACCCAAGGACCGGCGCAAGATGCGCCACGAACTGGCCAAGGTCACGACCGCGATCCTGCGCGATCTGGGCGATGCGCGCGGGGCCGAGCTGGTGCAGGAGCCGCCGCGCTCGACGCTTTACCGGACCGAACTGGACGGGGACGCCATTACCCGGGGCAGCGCGACACGGGTGCTGAGTGGAGAGACCACCCGCGAGATCCGCGCGGCAGTCGTGGCGGCGGCCGAGGCGGTGGGCATCGAGCGCGGCGCAATGGAGCGGCGGCTCGAGCATCGCGCCGCGAATGCCTGGCAGGAGCGGGAATGGGTCAAGGCGGATCTCAAGGCCGTCTCGGCCGCGCAAGGGCTCGATCTGGAGGACGCCAAGGGGCGCGCGCAGGCCGCAGATCTTCTGGACCGCTTCCATGCCCGGGCCACGACAATCCTGGACGGGGCCCTGGGGATCGGTGCGATCGAAAGGACCGCGCACCAGCAAGACGACGACCGCCTGGTCCGCACCCTGGAGACGCTGGCCACGGTGCACCACCGGCACGGCCGGGTGGAGTTCGAGCGGGAGGATCATGCCGAGCGCTTTGCCACCGACCTGAAGGAGCGCTACGGCGAGACGATCATGGCGCAGATCGCTTCAGGCGATGATCGGGCCTTGGCCTCCGACTTCCCCGAGCCGGTGCAGCGGCGCGAGATTGCCCGTGCCCTGGTGGCGGCGGCCGAGAGCCACGAAAGCATGGGGCTGTCCCGGCGGCAGGCCGAGCTGGCCCGGGAACGGCTCCTGGCGCGCGAACACAGCCGTGAGACACCGCAGCACGAGCTGCGCCGCAAGGATCACGATCTGGATCTCTGAAAGGGCGGCAAGCGGCGTTTGATCGGTCGGGACGTGCCTGACGACGCTGTCGCTGGCGCCACGACATGGGAGCCAAGAAAGTACCCGATGTTGCGGATCAAAAGTGTGACTTGATAACTGTTATGAATGCTGCCACTTTGGTTCCAGCATAAGGAGCAGGACATGCTGAGTGCCGAACTTGGACCGAAGCTTGAAGGCTATGTGGCGGAGCTTGTCGAAAGCGGCCGCTACAACTCGAAAAGTGAGGTCGTGCGCGAGGGCATCCGCCTGATCCAGGAGCGCGAGATGCGCCTGGCCGTGCTGGACCAGGCTCTGGCGCGTGGCATGGCCGATGCCGACGCAGGGCGGGTGCGGCCAGCTGCGGACGTGGCGGCCCGGCTGGAAGCCAGATACGAGGCATGGCCGCGCGGCACGGAATGATCGTCGAGATCACCGCCACGGCCGAGGCGGACCTGGAGGGGATCGGCGATTATATCGCGCGCGACAATCCTGCCCGCGCCGTGACCTTCATCCGGGAGCTTTACCAGTGCTGCATGGACTTGGCGGAGATGCCGCTGGCGTGGCCAATCGTGCCCCGCCATGAGCGCCACGGCATTCGGCGCCGGGTGCATGGGCGCTATCTGATCTTCTATCGCGTCACCCCTGAGCGGATCACGGTCCTGCATGTCGTGAACGGCGCCATGGACATCGAGGCGATCCTGTTCCCGGACGGGTGACGCCGCGGGGCACCAATCCCGAGCCGGATCGAAGCCCCGGGGACACCGGCATCGTGCCCTTGCTCACGACAAGTCGATCTCAACGGCAGCGGCCTTCGTTTCCCGCAGTTGGCGATCGAAATCGTCCATCCCGGCCTGGACTGCTGCAGCAACGTCATTGTCTACGACATCGGAGCCCGCCGGGACATCCGCCTCCTCCAGGACCGTCTGCGCCAGATGCCCGGTTGACGCCGCGGGCTCCCTTGCCGGATGGGGAGGTCGTCTCGAAGAATAGACGACCCGGGCATCGCGCAGCGCGGCCATTTCCGCCCGGAGGGTGTCGAGTTCGTCCCGCAGGGGATCGGGATAGGGCAGCGGTCCCTTCTGGGCGTCGACAAGGGCTTTGAACCGGGCGTCCTCATAATAGACGATCCGGTCAGCCAGAATGGGGTTCTGCCGCTCGGGGATCAGGATGACCTTGTCCGGGGCGAGCCTGCGGATCTCGTCGGGTGTCATCAGCGGACGCTCCTCGTTGCGCCGCGAGACCGACCGCTTCAACAAACCCTTGCCGTCCTGCGAGTAGCTGTCGCTCAGCGCCAGCCGGGTGGTCTTGCCCAGGGCCTCGGCCACCTCGCCGGCGGTCTTTTTCTCGTTGGGCGCGATATAGAGCTTCATCCCGGCGGCCGCCTCGATCGACAGCCGCTCGTTCTCGGAGTAGATGCTTTCCAGCCCCGGCACCGACTGGGTGATGATCGACACCCGCGCGCCATGACCGGCAAGCTGCTTCAGCGATTGCACGATGATCGGCATGGGGCCAAGCTGGTCGAACTCGTCGAGGATGATCTGCACGGGCCAGGGCTCCAGCTTCGGGTCAGGGATGCGCGCCCGCATGGTGGCGATCAGTTCGCCGAACATCAGCCGCAAGAGGGGCGCGAGTGTGGGGACGTCGTCCGAATTGGCGACAACATAGATCGCGTGCGGGCTGCGGCGGATGTCGTTCCAGGAAAAGTCGTTGACCGCCGTGACCTTGTCGATGCGCGGGTTCAGCCACAATCCCAGGCCCGCCCCGTCGAGGACCGAGACATAGGAGGACAGCGTCCGGTCCGAGTAGCCCGAGAAGTTCAGAAAGATCGTGGCCGAGGGAGCGTGGCGCGTCTCGCCCGCAAGCCTGCGAAAGGCGATCTCCTTGTTGGCGGTATCGAAAAGAAGACGGGCGATCGCGCCGATGCTGGCCGTGCCACGCTCGATGGCCAGCATCCCGGCGGCCACGAACAGCTGGCGCGCGCCTACGATGAAGTCCGACGCGCCGCCCTTCTCGGTCTTCGGGATCAGGAAATAGCTGGCGAGCTTCGAAAGTTCGGTAAAGCGTTGATCGGTGTCGGCGATGCGGGCGATCCGCTCAAGGGGATTGTAGCGGTGGGTCGGATGGTCGAAGTCGAAGGGCGCGATGCGAAACACCCGATCGCCCCCGCCCTGCCGGTGCCGGGCGGTCGCTTCGAAGATCTCGCCCTTGACGTCCATGATGACGCAGGAGCCGGGAAAAAGGAGTGTGTTCGGGATGACATAGCCTACCCCCTTGCCCGAGCGGGTCGGCGCGGCCACCAGGGCATGCGGAAACCTGTCATAGCTGCCGCAGACGAAGCGGCCCGTCCTGTGCGGTTGCCCGAACTTGCCGAACACCAAGCCCGAACCCAAGGGTTGCACGAGCCCGTTCCGCCGGACCTCGCGGCGGCTCTGGAAATGCGCCTTGCCGTAGGTTGTCAGCCGCCGGGAAACGGACAGGAACGCCGCCACAAGTCCCAGCAGCACCGTGCCCGCCAGAACGATCCCATAGGCCGATCGCCACGGCTCCCGTCCCGCCGCCCGCAGGCCCGGGAAATCGGTGAGGAGCACGAACGGATGCCCGGCGTTGGGGTTCATGCCTGATTGCCACTGCAGCCAAAGGCCGCCGATCATCAGGCCGACAAAGGCCCCGGTGATCAGCCCAACCGGAACGGCAACGCTCAGGCGGGTCATGGCCTTTCCCCATCGAGCCCCGGAAACCACGTCTCCAGGATGCCGCGATCAGTTCCGATCCGCCCGGTCTGCACGACGACATCGACGGACTGGAGAACATAGTCGCGGATCTCCGATAGCGTCAGCGGCATGCCTGCGCGCATCACTAGGAAGGCTAGCCTGTTGACGGCCTTGCGCGCGCTTGTGGCATGGATGGTGGTGACGCTGCCCTCGTGACCGGTGTTGATGGCCTCGAGGAAGGTGACCGCCTCGGTCCCACGGAGTTCGCCCAGGATGATCCGGTCGGGGCGCAGGCGCAGGGTCATTTCCAGGAGTCTGTCGGTCGAGCGCGCGGAGGCCTCATTCCGTTCGGCGATCAGGCTGACGGTGTTCTCCTGGCCGGGAAGCAGTTCGGATGCATCCTCGATCAGGGCCAGGCGATGCTCGTCTTTTACCATCCACAGGAGCCGCCGCGCCAGTTCGGTCTTGCCCGAGGAGGTGCCCCCCGAGATCACGAGGTTCATGCGCGCCTCGACGCAGGCCCGCAGGAAGGTGTCGGGATCCTCATCTTCGAGCGCCATCCGGCGGATCGCGCGCAAGAGTTCCAGCCGCTCTGCTTCCAGCGACACGGTCTGGTCGCGCAAAAAGTGGAAGGGCCGGGGGGCAGTGCCGGCTTCCCTGCGGCGGAACACCCGAACCGAGATCACCGTGCCCCCCGCCGAGGCGGGCGGGATGATGGCTTGGCAGCGCAGGGCTGCTCCGGTAACCTCGACAGTGGTCGAGATCGCGGGCTGGTTGTCGGTCAGGGTCAGGCGCTGCTTGTTGGCGATCAGACCCGCCAGATCCCTGACCTCGACGGGCGGGAGGATGATCCCGGCCAAGGACATATGACTGTCGCCTGCACGCTCGACCCAGACCCGGCCGTCGGCGTTGATGGCGATCTCGATGGTGGCCTCGTCGCCGATCAAGGGCTGCAGGATGCCAAGCCGGGTTTCCAGGTGGCCCACCTCCGTCATGGGAGCATTTCCAGGTCGGCGTTCACCATGACCATGATCACGGCGCCCTGATCGACGCTGATCGTGGCAGGGATGTCGATGTAGTCCTTGATCACCCCGCCGATCGCATCGCTGGCGTTGCTGCCAATGTTTTCCGCAGTGTCGCGGGCGATCCCGTCGTCGCTGCCCTCCTCGACGGCGGCCGCGAGCACCGCAGGGGCGGCGCCGATGATCGACACGGCTGCCGCCGCCGAAAAGCGTGCCAGGGTGCGGGTGTTGACCCGGCCCGTCACCCCTGCTCGGCCCACGCGGTCCGTCCCGTAGGCGGCAAGGTCGACCGACTGCCCGTCCGGCGTCACCACCCGGTCCCAGGCCACCATGATCCGCCGCTGGCCTTTCTCGATGGACGAGCTGTAGCGGCCAAACAGCCGCGAGCCGCGCGGGATCAGGACATTGGCCATGTCCATCGACCAGACGTCATAGCTGACCGTGGCCGCGACATTGCCTTCAAGCTGGCTGGAGATGGCGTTGGCAAGCGTGGCCTCGATGAGCGTGCCCTGGACCACGGTTCGCGAGGGTTCGGAAATGACCTCCGACTGGACGGCCTCGGAGCGGCCCGCGCGCCGGAAGCGCTCGGCGGCGTCAGACCGCTCGTCGGTGCCGCCCGCCCCGCTGTCTTCCCCTGTCCCGCTGCCGCCGCCGGCACGATAAGCGACCATCGCCGACTGCGTGCGGGCTTGCAGCAGGGCTTCTTCCTCGGCACGGCGCGCTTCCATCTCGGTTCGGCGCCGCTCAAGCTCTGCCAGCTGCTGCGCTTCCAGATCGGCCTGCACCTGCGTCTGGTTGGCCAGTTCGGCAGCAAGGTCCAGATCGGATTGCAGGCGCAGGTTCTCGCGGGTCAGCTCATCGAGCGCCTGGTCCTTGCCGGCCATGTCGACCTTCAGCTGGTCCAGCTCCGCGCGCAATGCCTCGAGATCGGCGGCGGAGGTTTCCGGGTTGGCTCTGGCTGCGGCCAACTCGGCCCGGACCGCCGCGAGTTCAGCCCTGGCCCGCTCCAGGGCCGCGCGCGCTGCCGCCGCATCAGCCGGGGCCTGCGGATCGGCAACCGTTCGTACCTCGGTGCGCGTGTCCGGCAGCGCTTGCGCAGGGTTTGGCTCGTTCTCGGTCAGCGTGAAGCCGTCAAGTCCGCTGTCGTCTTGGAACTCGCGAACCTCCGAGGTCGGCAGGGGAGACGGAGCCGGATCTCCCGATGGGACCACCGTCGCCACATAGGCGCCCCCGGCAAGTCCCGCCGCCAGCATCCCCGCAGGCAGCGCCAAGCGCCGCCACAGGGGCGGCCTGGCTGCCGGTGGCTGCATCCGGCGCAGCCGTTCCTGCAGGGGATCGGCTTCTGCCATCAGCGCGTCCTCTGCCCGGCACCAGGCTTCGTGCCCTCCACGCAGACATGGGCGTCGCCATGGCGCAGTACCCAGCGTTCCGAGCGCGCGCCGACGGTGATGACGGTGCCGTTCACACTGGTGTTGACGCTGTACTCCCGGCCCCTTGCATCGGCCCGGAAGACCGACGGGATCGGCGCGCCCGGCGGGATCTGGAACAGTGTGCGCTTGCCGTCATCCGAGATCCCGATCGGCGCGAACTCCGCGGCACCCCTGCGACTCAGGACGCGGTAGGTCATCGGCACCTCCGCCGGGATTGCCGCTGCCGCGGCCGCCCCGCGGGAACGAGACCCGCCGCTGCCCGGCACGGTGAACTTCACCGACCAGTGGGGCGTGGCCCGCGAGGACTCCACGGCATGGATGAAGTAGAAGCGCCGGTTGGTCTCAACCGTCAGATTGGTGCTGACGCCGTCGAGGACGGGCTTGACGGTAAAGACGTTGGAGCCTTCAAGCTTCTCGACTTGAAAGGCCTCGCTGTCGCCGATGGCAATCGAGCGGATCGTCTCGCCATCCCCAAGTTCGACCAGAGTGACGTTCCGGACCCGGGTGTTGATGGTATAAACCTGCCCCTCCTGAAAGGTGGCATAGGTCAGGCGGCTGTCATTTCCACCCGCGCGGGGGCGCGCTTCCGCATAGGCCAGGGCGGGCAGGGACAGCGCGAGCAGCGCGACGATGGTGACGGAGCGGATCATGGCCGGACCTCCATATCCTGAGCCTCAAAGCTTTCCGCCGTGATGCGGTAATCAGTGACGGTGAAGCCGAAGGGGTTCTCCCAGACGAGTTCCACCGCACTCGCGGTCGTGGGCTCGAAGGCATAGCGGACCGTGGCATAGAACTTGCCGATCCTGTCCGGCTCGCCGGGCTTCTCGAGGCGCTTGGTAAAGCGGACCTGGGCGGTGTTCTCGGCGACCGGCGTGATCGAGAGCACATCCACGACGACCTTGCCGCTCGCGCCATAGATCAGCGGCGGATAGTTTGGGTTCGTCTTGTTCCATTGTGCCTTCAGCGCCGCCTGCACGCGGGTCGCGGACATGCGGTAGACGCGCAGGATGCGGGCCTCGTTGTCGGCCTCGTCATAGGTCTCGCGGTTCTTGACGTAGTTGTAGAGGAGCGACTGCTCGACAGCGGCACCCTGCTCGACACCGGCCGCCTCGATCCGCACCGCGCGCTCAGCCAGACCGGTGTCCTTGTCCACGATGGTTACGAAAGCCTGTGTTTCCTTCAGGGGCAGCGTCAGCCCTGCGACGGCGACCCCGCCAAGGCCCACCAAAACCCCGCCGATGGCCACACCCCATGCCAACCGCTCGCGCCGGCGGACACCGAAGATCAGTTCGGTTTCCAGGATCGTCCTGCTGTCAGCCTCGCCGTCCTTCATGGTCTTCTCCAGAACTTGGATGCCTCATTGGCTGCTGTCACCCTTGCCCCGCATGATGTTGATGCCGCGCAGCTTGGCGCGCAGATCGGCGCCCTTCTCGGCCCATGCTCGGTCCCGAGCACGGGCGGCAAGCATCGGCGTCTTGCCCGTGACAACCCCGGATAGAAGGGCCTCCCCACGGGCCTTGAGCGCCTCTCCTCCCCTGCGTATCCCGGCTCCGGCCGCAGTTGCAGGAAGCAGCACCGGACGCCCGACCAGCCGCACCGCCTCGGGGGCGAAGTTGGCCAGATTGAAGTTGCCGGTGATGTTGGCCGCCGCAGTCGGGATCGCCAGCAGTGCGAAGATGCCCACAAAGGCGACGCACATAAAACCGAGGATCATGGAAAAATCCCGCACCTCGGCTTGCGGTCTGAACTGCGCTTCGGCCATTGCGACAACCGCGCCAATCACTGCAGCTGCCGCAATGGGGTAAAGCAGGTATCCTACGAACGAGGTGAGCCAAGCTTCGAAGAGGCTCTTGGTGCGCTCGAACAGCGTGGCAATCATCGCTAGCGGTGCCACACCCAATAAGAACGCGATCATGATCTTCGAGAAGCCGACGATCAGCACATAGGCCGCCATCAGGATCGACAAGATGATGAACAGGAACCCGGCGATCACGCCCCGGGCGATGGCACTTTGAGCCGCCGCGGCCCCGTCCGCCACATCCGACATCTGCACCGCGAACTTGTCCATGGCCGCCTCGGGCGTGGCTGCCCCGCCGTGAAAGAAGCTAAGGGCAAGATTGCCCGCGCCTGAAGAGAGCGCATCATAGATCGTGCCGAAGTTCGCCCAGGAGCGGGCAAACAGGAAGACCAGCACGATCCTTGACACGACCTGCCAAGCATCGCGCATGGACAGCCGATAAGCCCCAAGCGCCATGTTGACCCCGACCAAGGCGATCAGGAGCGTGGTCACGATCGTCAGCATGGGGTCGAGAGCATCGGCAGTCGACGTGAAGTATGTCTCGCCAACGTCGAGGACTGCTGCGTCCAGGTCGCCGAGAATGGTTTCCACCAAGGCCATCAGTATTCTCCACACATGGCGTCGACGATCTTGATCTGTCGTTCGTAGGCTTCGTAGAGGCCGCGGGTGTGGTCAGGCGTAAGGACATCCACGTCCAATTCCTTGCGCAACCGATCCTCGAACCTGACCACCGTCTCGTGTGGGATGATTTTTCCGGCACAGGTGCAGTCCTGTGTTGCGATGACATTCGTCGTTGAAAGATAAACCGCAATGTCTCGGTAGGCGCGATCGCCAGGCTTATTGGATCGGCGCAGATTGGCATTCATCTCCGGTGTAGGCTCGCAGGTCCGGTTCGGTTGGTTCTGATCTGCGCTTGGCACCCGTTCGACACTCGACACGTCAACATCGGATGACAGGTCGAGGTTCAGGAAATCCTCCTCGGCTTTCCGTTCCGCCTCGCTCATTTCGGCCTGTTGGTCCAAGAGTTCCTGCAGTTCCGGCTCGGGGAGGTCAGGAGGCGCTCCGGAGGTTTGCGCCAGGCCCATCGTGCCAATGCCCAGGATCACCAGCCCGCTCAGCAATGCCGTCCGTCTCATGGTCAGTCCTCCAGCTTCATGCGCAGGTACCTTTCCTCGTCGGCCGCGGTTGCCGCGTCCATGACGCCCATGTTACCCTGACCGACCGTCTGGATCGCCTCCATCGACCAGACATTGGCAAGCGCAATGCCAAGCTCGGCGGTGACCCGCGTGTTGAGATCGATGGCTTCCTTCAGCCCGGCCGTGTCAGGGATGGTCTGCACGAGACCATCGAGCCGCGTCAGGCTGTCCGTCGCCGCCTGTGCCGAGCTTTCCGCGGCCACGCTCATGAAGGCATTGACGTTGGCGGACTGCCCGATCCTGGCCGCTGTGTGGTCCTCGCTGCTGGCCAGCGTGTCGACGCGCTCCCGCGTGAGGCCCGCGGTTGCAAAGGTGCCGTCCACATGACCCGTGACGGTGCGCCCGCTGCCCAGGACATCGCCCGAGGCCAGCACGCGGGTCCAGTCGCCCATGCGCGCGGCCTCGACCGAGGTAGTCAGGTCCGAGAACCCAGGCAGGATGTCTCGGAGGAAGCTCTCGGGATCGACGCCGAGGTCGGCCAGGGTGAGCCCATCGCGCAAGGCGCGGATCTGGTCCTGCAGCAGCACGATCTGCTGGAGAAGCTGTGTCGTCTGCTCGTCGAGCTTGAGGTTCTGGGCGATCTGCTCCTTCAGCTGCAGCTTTGCCTCGGTCAGCTGTTCGGCGAGCTTGGCCAGGCTTGTTGCGTCAATGGTGGGCACGCCTTGTCCGCCGGCGGGCAGGGCCAGGACGCCGGACAGGGCGCCGAGTGCGAGTGCTTTCGAGATCCGTCTCATCCGTCGATCCTCATGTTCAGGTAATCCTCGTCCCGCGCATAGGCTTCGAGGAGCAGCGCGGTGCGGGCGGCCTCGACCTTGCGCTCCACCGCCTGCAGCCGGGTCAGGATCACCGCCATGCGCGCCACCTCGGCGCGGGCATAGGTGTTGAGATCCATGGCGGCCTTCGCGGACCGGGTCGCCTCGACCTGCCGCAGGATGTCCTGCAGCCGGGTCATGGAGCCCGCCATGGTGTTCAGGCTGACCGCGGCATAGCCCCCGGCCGCGTCCGAGACGTTGGAGGCCTCGGCAATCACCATGTCGCGCGGATCAAGCGTGCCGACGGCCTGCGGATCGCCGCCCATGCGCGCCGCATAGCGGTTGTAGTAGCCGGTGATCTTCGCGACGTAGGTCCGGGTCTCCGCGTAGGGCGGGATGCCGCCATATCTCGAGACGGCGCCGGGTCCGGCATTGTAGGCGGCAAGCGCCAGCGGCATGGTCCCGAACCTGCCGAGCCCCTTCAGGAGATAGCGCGCGCCGCCATCAAGCTGGGTGCGGGGATCCTGGCGGCTGCCATCGTCAGGAATGCCCAGCTCGGTGAAGGTGCCCGGCATGATCTGGGTCAGCCCGAATGCGCCCACAGGGCTGCGGGCGCCGATGGAGAAGTTCGACTCCTGCTTGACGAGCGCCTGCAGCCAGCAGCGGAACTCGACCGCATCGATGCCCGACCGCGCCAGCGCCGGGTGTCCGGCATGCGCCCGCGCGGTGTCGGAGATCATCTGCTCGATCGTGAGGGGGGCATCGCCCATGATGCGGGCGGCATAAGGGTTGTTGTCGGGGGCGGCGTAGAGTTCCGCGGCACCCGTGAAGGCACCATCGCCCGAGACCCCCGCGGCTTCGAGGCCCGGCACGAAGCGGGAAGTCTCGGACAGCAGATCGAGCGTCTCCTGCGCCGCCGCCAGCTGATCGCCCCGCGCGCCGACCTGTCGGAGCCGCTCTTCGTTCTTGGCCTGCAGCTCCTCTGTCCTGGCCGCCTCCTCGCGCAGGCCGAGCACCTCTAGGGCTACCTTTTTCGCATCGATCACCGGCACGCCTTGCCCCGCCACGCCTGCGGGGATCACCACAAGGGCGATCAGGATGCAGGCGGGAGCGGAAACGCGGGCCTGCATCGCACCTCCTCCTACCGGCAGTCGCTTGTGGCCAGGAAGGCCATGCCCGACCAGCAGTTGGTCTTGCGGATCGGCGGGTCGCCGCAGCCCGCGAGCAGGGCGGCCAAGCCCGCGAGCATCAGGAGCTTACGCATCGTGGGTCCTCCAGAAATGCGGCCGCGTGGCATAGTCGGCGCCAAAGGCTCGGTGGCCAGCCTCGCCCCCACCAAGCGCCGTGAGGAGGGAGCCGAGCGGCGAGAGATCGACGTCCAGGATCGTGGAGCCGTCACCGTGGCGCCACAGCGCCTGGCGCTCGGCCGTGCGTCCCGTCAGGATGAAGTGCAACTCGTTGTCGGTGAAGCCGAAGCCCTCGTAGTCCGCGACATCGGCAGCCCGGTTGGGGAAGATCATCTGGTTCGGCAGGGCCTGGATGATCGCGCCGGAGTGGCTGTCGCGGATCTGGGATGGGAACTGCGTGAGCAGGACGACCACGACATTGAGCTTGCGCACGGTGACCAGCCACTTCGGCAGCCAGCAGGCAAAGAACGTGTCGTCAAAGACCGTGGAGGCCTCGTCGATCACGAGAAGGGTCGGGCGCTTCTCCTCGAAGAGAAGCTCAAGGCGTCGGAAGATGTAGGACAGCACCGCCGTGCGTTCCGTGGCCATGGACAGGATTTCGGTCAGGTCGATCCCCGTCACGGGCGCGGTGAGATCGATCACCGGCTGATCGGCGTCCCCGAAGACCCACGCATAGCGCCCTTCGGGTGCCCATTCGGCAAGTTTCATGGCCAGGTCGCGGTTATCCCCCACATCGCCGATCAGGTCCCCGAAATGAGCGAAGGTCCTGAGCGCCTCCGGCGCCTGGCCGTTCTGGCGAACGGCCCCTTTGAGCGCCTCGGCCTGCTGCGGCGTAAGCCGGGGGCCGTCGCACTCGACTAGCCGGGCCAGCCAGCCCAGAAGCCAGGCCTCGCCGCGGGGGCCGAGCTCCGTCAGAAGCGGATTGAGCCCGGTGGGCTGACCCGCGCGAATGGCCGCATACCGGCCCCCAAGCGCCGTGATCGCCATGCGCAGTGCCTGGTCCTTGTCAAAGAGGATCATCCGGGCACCCGTTCGCTGTGCCTGCGCGACCAGAAACGCCATCAGCGAGGACTTGCCGCTGCCCGAGGGGCCAAGACACAGCGTGTGTCCGATGGTGGGCTCCGCCTTGGGATCGCCAGGCGCATGGAAGCTGAAGCGATGCGCGGCACCCGTTACCGTCTGAAACACCGTGAGCGGCGTGTGCCAGGGCACGGCCTCTGCCCGGGTGCCCGCGCTTGCCATGTGGAAGGACGCCATGTCGGCGAAGTTGATCGACTTGGTGAGCGGGTTCCAGATCTCGTAGTCCCGGTTGCCGGGATGGGCCGCAAAGTAGGTGGCGGCCATTGTGTCGTTGCAGCGCACCAGCTTGATCCTGGCCTGTTCGGCCACGCCGCGGACCTGGGACACTCTGGCCTCCAGCGCGGCAGGGCTATCGGCGAAGACCGTGATCGTCAGCTGGTGCTCGCCGAAGCCGCAGCGGCCCGACTCCACATCGTCATAGGTCTCGTGCAGGTCGGCGGCAATGGAGCCGACCAGATCGCCCGCGGCCTCCATCTGCTGGATGCGGCGCTTGGCCAGTTCGCTGACCTTGTTCATGGCAACGGGTGTATAGGAGTGCGAGATCACCGTGTCGGTGCCGGCGTCAAGGGCATCGAGCATGCCGGGCCAGGTCTGCTGGGCATTGCGCCAGACCGACAGGACGGCCGCATGGCGCGGTCCGTCGAAGCCGTCGCGGAACTCGGCCACCGGTCCCCTGAAGCGGAGGGATATGAGCGAGACATCCTCGGCGATCAGCGTGTGCAGCCCGCGATACTCGGGCCGGTAAAACCCGGTGCCGATGGCGGCGTAGAAGCCGAGAAGCGTGCCGTCGCTGATCCTGAGGCGATGGCCCTTCAGCGGCAGGCTGGTCTCCAGGATCGAGACGACCTCGCGGAGCTCTCCAAGGCGTTCCGCGGTGTTGCGGTCGAGAAGCCGCCCGGCGGCCTTCGCAAAAAGCGGCACCCTGAGCGGCACCCGTTTGTTGCGCACCACCGTCAGCACCAGCATGAACTCGCGCAGGGCACGGCCGGACAAATGGCCGCGCCATGCTGTCTCCACGTCCTGCGCGAAGCCCTCGCCATAAAGGGGCTTCAGGCTGAGCGCGGCGGGCCGCATCAGCCGGTGGATGTAGAAGCTGAACCGGTCATCAAGCCCGTCGAGGATGGCCGCGAAGCTGCGGGCCAGATCGAGGATGTCTCGGTCGGAGGCGGTGATCCCGTCGATGCCGCCGATCTCCAGGCTCATCATCAGCGCGTTCTCGCGGGTGCGCACCGTGTGATCGTCGATCTCCAGCGCATAGGGCATCTCCGCATAGACCTGCGGCGATCTCGGCACATGGCGCCGCGCGCGTTCGCTGACAGGAAGAGATCGGGCGCTAAACATAATGGCGGCCTGCCCTTCGTTTCCTGCGGGAGAGGGGCGGCGGGGTCTTCCTCATCACCACCACCACGGCCTTGTGGCCGTTCGGGTTGATCGCGGTGATCAGGCGGGCAAGGCCGTACCAGAGAGGTGCGGTCAGCAGCCAGGAGGCGGCCTTGACCCAGATGAAGGGCAGCATCACAAGCGCGCCAACCGCCATCGTGTAGGGCATCGGTAGCCCCAGGAGCTTGGCCTGGCGCGACAACCCGAGAATGACGGCATGGCGCTCCATCAGCTGAAGACCGCCTTCAGGTCCGCGACAAAGCCCGGCGCGCCGAAGACCAGGAGGGCGCCGACGGCAATCATCAGCACCCACATCCAGCTGATCTTGTTGAAGGCGGCCGCGAAGCCGGCCAGAACAATGGCCACCGTAAAGAACACGGTGGCGATGTTGCCGCGGATCCAGGTGACGAAGTCGTTGCCGACCGTGTCGGCTTTCGAGAAGTCCACGCCGGATTGCGCCAGGGCTTCGCCAGCCAGAGCGGTCACCAGGAGCGCGGCGAGGAGGAAGAACATCAGGAAACGGATCGAAGCCATGAGGGTGGCCTTTCCTAGTTTCGGAGGAGGCGGTCTCGTTCCGCCAGCACGCGGATCACGTAGTCGCGGGTTTCCCGGTAGGGCGGAACACCCCTGTATCTTTGGACGGCGCCAGGCCCGGCATTGTAGGCGGCAAGCGCCAGGAGCGGAGAGCGGAACACCTGCAACTGCAGGAGCAGGTAGCGGGCGCCGCCGTCGAGGTTCTGCATCGGGTCGTGCGGGTTCACGCCGAGCTTGGCGGCCGTACCCGGCATCAGTTGGGCGTAGCCTATGGCACCCTTGGAACTCCGGGCGCGCGGGTTGAAGCGCGACTCCTGCCAGACCAGGGCCTGAAACAGAGCGGCCCACTCCCGGGGCGGAATATCATTCTGCGTCAGGGCAGGGTGGTGCTGGTAGCGGAGCGCCACGGCTCGTGTGGCAGCAATGCCGGATGAGCGACTGGCAGAGGCAGGCAGGGCAGATCGCGATGCATCCTGCGGAGCCAAGAGCATCATGGTACTGCCGGAGTTGGCCGCTCCCTTTTCGAGGGCCGCCCCTTCTCGCATTTGCAGGTTGATGCGACGGCCATCAGCATCGAAGCGCTGTACAGAACTGGAACCCGGGATATCGATCTGCCTTCCGCTTGCATCAAAGCGGATGACGTCGGCTGCGGCGGGCGAGACAAGTCCAATCAGACTGATGAAGATTGCTGTCCTGAGAGACCTGTGTTGCCCGCGTTTGACGGAGGTCGCAGGATCCGTGACGAGAACAGAAGCAAAATTCCCGCGGTCTGGACGATATCTATTCTGAAACGCGGACGCCCTTGAGGCGCCTTGATTGCCTGAGCTAGAGCCGCGCGACCATGGTGATGCCTTTGGCTCCAGGAATGACTGTGGCGGTGATGCCCAAATCCATCTGGGCGTTGAACAATCCGGTGGTGGTCTTGATTTCTTTGTACGCGTAATCTGACGGATCAAGCTTACGACCAGATTGCTCAGCCCGCCGCCGTTCGCGGTACAGGTCCCTCTGAGTGACGACCACACCGAAACGACCTGTTTCCGGCTCGAAGGCCACCAAGTACCAAGAACCTCGAACCGTGTTTTGTGCCGGTACAGGATCTTCGGCACAAACAACGTGAAGCTCCCAACCGTCCCGCAGTTTTTCTCTGCACATGTCAAGGGTGAGCACCTCGTTGCTAACCTGGACTTGGTTGGTCATGCGACGCGCTCCCCAAAGGCAGTCTGACGCGTCTACGCCAGACTATCAAAATACGTATTCACAAGGCAAGTAGGTAAAACATTGATTTCCACCCCGGCTGCCGAGTCTTTGTTATCCGTGTTGGCCAAGACTCTTCAAGCTATGGCAACTCGATCGATGTGATCGTCTTCCGCTCAACTTTAGCTGATATTTGAGCAGCTTGATGCCGGGGAGATTTCGCCAGAACGAAACTGTTCGAGGCAACCTGAGACTGCCCATTTCGCGTCCGCCGGTGACTCTACCCGCGCATGCTGCCAGCAGCGGCTTCCAGCCAGTTTAGCCACCACGAACCATGACGGTCCCGACGAAGGTGTCTGCTGCCAAGCCTGCCCCAGCAGACATATCGACGAACAACCAGGCGTCGTTGCGCATCTTAGCGCTGGTGATCATTGCCACCCTCTCACCGCGCTCGCGATGACGGAGAGGACCTATGCAAGAAAACGAAAGTCCAAATCCTTCAGGGGTAACGACGGAGTAATGCCCTTAATTTCAATCCGGATAAAATAACATAAGGGGGGATTGATAAAGAATAATGGCCGCAGTTTGCTTCCAGGATATCCAGCGTGGCTCCGGCGTCTTTCAGCCGGTCGACAAACCGCTTCGACAGTTCAGGTAACACAACCTTGTCTCTCAAGGCCAGAACAATCAAAATGTCCAAATCTGGCCGAGCTAGCTTGTCGGTGTAGTTCTCCAGGTTCAATGGACCCCAAGCCCTGTTTAGATCACGTAAATTGATCTTGGACTCCAAGCTCTCCCGGATCGATTGTGTTGCACGACCGGTCCAAACCATATCGGCAAGACTTCCTGCCGTCAAAAACAACGCAGCTTTCTTGACGGTGATATCGTGCGCTGCGATCAGTCCTGCTACCCAAGAGCCTAAACTTATTCCGAGTACGGATATCCCCTTGTAACCCTCGGCCCTGAGCCATCGTATGAGCTTCCTGCCATCCAGTACTGCTTGCTTTACGGACCGGATCGTTCTGCCGAGATTGGCACTAAGCATATAGTCGGCATGAAAGGAGGCCGGACGCTTGCGTTCGAGGTGATAGGGCAGGGCGATCTCAACAACCGTTACACCTTGCCGAGAAAAAAACTTTGCTAGCAGATCATTCCGGGATCGTGCATTCCAATGATGGAACACGACCAACGCCTGATCCAAAGACCTGCCGGTTGTAATCTTAGCGAACGCCGTATTGTTCTCGTTAGTCTCCGTGGCGATATCTGAGGGGAAACTGATCCATCCATTTCGAGCTTCGATGGATATATCAGGTCCAATCGGTTCATCGAAGTACGAAGGGTCTGCAACGGCTTGATCGGCAAGGTCACAAAAGTCTGCAACACTGGCGACGCTGCCGGCCCTTGGGAAGGCCAATTCGGAAGCAAGGACAAAGTCCGTTGCCTTCTTTCCTTCCTCTCCGCGCTGCGCTCGGCGTTCATCCCAACGATCAAGCCAGCTGTGGTACATGGGGATCGTCCTCTCGCTCATCTTCCCAGCCGAAAAGCTGGATTGATCAAACTGTATATCGCGAGAAGCCCGCCGAGGCTTAGCAAGATGGAAAAGCCGGTGAAGACATCGATGAGCAGGTAGGTAGCTACAAGCAGCCCCACAACCCCAAACATCATTCCCAAACGCACACCAGGCTGGCCGAAGGTATCACCTTGCCGCTTTTCATGTGAAGCGTCAGCATTATTGAGCGCTTTTGCCTTGGCAAAAATCGAGCGAACTCGAGCGGCTCCATGCAGGAAGACTGCACACGTCGTCAATGCGACGAGAAGGCTGCTATAAAGTGTGGGTCTACTGTAGGAGAGGCGATCAGTGCTTGCTTGTTGTCCGATCACGGCCGACATCAGGTCGTCAACAAACCACGTGACGATGGTCTCTGCCCGCGACAACATGAACATGTTTTGAAGCTTCATGCAGATTGCAATGAGAAGCCCTAAAATGGTGCATCGGTATATGCCAAGCATCACTCTGGTGCAGGCCTCAAGAAGTTCTTTCTGATTGTCGGCAGTTGACCAGAGTTCTGACGTCTGTCCGATCTTTGATAAATCATGAGCCAGCGTGAAGAGTAAAATCAGGCCTGCGAAGAAAATAAAGAAGCATATACCCATATAGAGGTATGCAGCGCCAGTGAAGACGATTGCCTCTGGAACCGATATAATGTCTGGACGAAGAATTGCTATACGGCCCCAGTCCACACCAAAGTTGCCCGGATCGCTCGTCAGCAGCGGGACCAAGCACTCGTTGATCCATTGCGCTACAGAGGCAATGAGCAAACAAACAAGAAGACTTGCCCAGTATGGATATGAATAATCTTCAACGCGGCGCATCCAGTCACGGGTACACTGGTCTTTTCGTCCCCGTGTAAACTTCACGCGCCCTTCTTCTTTCCAGTAGGCGATTAATTCACCCGCGAACATGAGATACAGGGGAAGGATCACCAGGAAGAGAATTGTCCAATTCGGCGCCCACAGAAACCCCACCTGCTTGGTCCCTTCGTTCGGTTGGTCATAGATAACGCTATGAATATCGACAACGTACGACAGGAAGCCCAGTGCCACGGCGCCCGCAAACACCGTTGCCGGCAAATCCAGCAAGGATCGGCGACTGAAGAGTGCCTCGGATCGACTTGCCAGGCTGAAGCGTCGAAACGATCCAGCAGGGATGTTCTCGCTTGATGTCTCTGGCGGCGGGGCTGCCTCGTTACGGGAGGACGCAGATGGAGCCGTATCTGTGTTCTCCAAGGCACTGAGCCCATCTCCGCCGGTCTGCTTCCGTCTCCTGGCTGTCAGCCGTGATTGCGCCGTGCTGAGTTCTACCTGCCAATCGCCGGTCGCGACCGGATCATCACATCCTAGAATTCTCGCCAGCCATCGGATGTTGCTAGGGCTGATGCCCTTGTCGTTCTCCTGAAACCAAAGCTGCACCGTTCTCAGATCCACCCCATCCCGATTGCCCTCGATCTGTGAGATTGCTTCTGCAAGAAGCTCGGGCGTCCATGGGCCAGCGGGAAACCCATCGTTGTCCGCTGGCCGACCCGCACCGACGGCAGCTATTCGGGCGAAGAGTTCCTTGAAGTCACTCCCGTCTTTCGGGGGTGGCAGAAAAAACTTATTGTTCTTTTTGAAAGGAGTGGCGGGTTCCATTTCGTTTCGTTTCGCCTGATTTCATATCCTCTCGTGACTTCTTTCCTTATGGAAGCACAGCTACCGGGGGTGCAGAAAGGGTTTTGTCAGTTCGAGCGTGAACGAGACCTGACACAAGCCCCTCTTTTGCGGGCCGAGAGATTGCCCACTGGGTGGAGGGATAGATGATGCATCAGGATCAGACGACAAAACGGGAAGCGGTCCTCACGAAAACGGTTGTCGAGGGTCAGACAACCCGTGCGCTTTATCGCTGGAACACGGGTGAGTTTTCCCAGATTTCTGTTCCCGAAAACTTCTTCTTCGATCCATCGAGGGCCATCCGCCCGCGGACGTACTCGCAATCGCCGGTTGCCACGCAGGCACAGGTGGAGTAATCATAATACCGATCTGCATGGCAGATAGGTGTAATGACATGGCTGGCTGGCGCAGGATACGCGACATCGTCACGGGCGGGCTGATCATCGCAGTCCCGGCGCTCATGCCCTCTTCTGCCCTCGCCTATCCCATCGATTGCGCCATCTTGCTCTGCATGGCTGGCGGCTTTCCGGCATCGGCCGAATGCTCGGCGGCCAAAGCCGAGGTCATACGTCGCATCACCCCCTGGCCTGTCGAGCCGCCGTTGCAACTCTGGCGATGTCCCCTGGGGATCAGTCCCGGCCTGCCGGTTGGAGGCGAGGGAACCTTGCCGCCGGAGATCGCAGCATATCGTGACGCGATCGAGGTCTGGCACCTTGCCAAGCACGTGACGAGTGGCAGTGGAGGCCGGGACATGGTTCTGACGACCGTACGAGGCACCTACGATGCGTCTGGTCGCCTTGTGCGGCAAAGCGTTGACGAGGAGGACTGGCCTGCATGGCTGGACCCCGCAGTTCGGGCCAGAACCGGGAGCACGCTGCTAAATGAGTACGGTCCAAGCTTTCGGGCCGTCGTGCTGCGCATGCGGGATCACACCGGTGCATACTCCACGGAGTGGGTCAGCTACTGATGCCTGTATCGCCGTGGAGCATGCCACGACAATGAGAAGGGACAACGAGGTCATACAAACGATCACTGAGACATAGAAAACCCCCGCGCGGGGTCCGCACGAGGGAAGGTTCGATAACACAGGTTTGCAGACCTGTATCAGCTCTACTTGTTAGGAGCGATCGTGATTGAATCCGTCCCAAAAATCAAGCGTGAAAACGCATCCGTGCGAACGAATGCGTTTTGGCTGCGGCTCCCGTGCTCCCAGTTCTTGAGGAGCAAATGGCACGAACGTTCACAGCAAAGGCCCATCCTTATCGCGATCTCCCAGCCTACCCAATCCTGCCATTTGGATGGCAGCGCGACGCTTTCATTCACCTTGTGGAGCGGGTCGCCCCGCATCTCGGCGTTGGCCGGGCAGCGGCCCATACGTGGACCCGGCTGGCTGCCATGACCCGGCCGACAGATTGGGTAGAGCCCGACCGAGAGCCCAGCGTTTATTCCGCTGCGTCCGAACTGGCAAAATTGCTTGCTCTTTCCGAGGCACGGTTGCGCGCACATACGGCACGGCTCGAACAGGCAGGGCTTCTCGAGCGAAGGACAGCCGCAAATGGCAGCCGATCCCGCTACGCCGGAACCGGACTGTTCTTCAGTGGTATCATTGCCCGGTTTTCCGATTTGCTTGCTCTCGATGCGCAGCTGACCACAGCACGGCACAAGGCCATCTATCTTCGGGGTCAACGCAGTACTCATTGGCGCTGTCTCCGCCGGGCTCTGGAGCAGCTCCGCGACCTTGCCTCCCAGGATGCCCGTGTCCAAGCCATGGAGGATGCCTGGGCTGCATGGCCTCGTGCCGACCGGCTGCATGCCATGACGCTGGACGCGCTTGCCGCCCACGAGAGGGAAGCGGATACCCTGACGCGGGCCGCCCTCGATCTGCTCGAAACGCTCCAAAAATCAGTCGACCAACCGCTCGAAAACGAGCGGTCCCATCTACAAGATACAAGCGAAGATTTTTCCTTGTCTTGTGATGCCCGCGCCGAGGACAGACTGCCTATGGCTGAGCCGGCGTTCGCCCAACCTTCTCGCCTGTCACGGGTGAGCGGCAGACCAGACGCCGCGGACGCACGTAAGAGTGGAACGAACGCTGCCGGACGCGAATGGCTTATCAAGCTCGGCCCGGAGCGCTTGTTCCGGCTCGCCTCACCCGAGATGCAGTTCTACCTTTCCGGGCGGGCCGATCCCGAGCGCCTGAGGTTTCACGACTTCATCTGGACGGCTGAGCGGCGTGTGCTGGAACTGAGCATTCACCCCTCCGCCTGGTCCGATGCCTGCACGGCCATGGGCGAGGACGGCGCAACGGTGGCCATGTTGATCCTTGACGCGCGCCGGGACGATCCCGTGGCGCCGATCATCAGCCCCGGCGGCTATCTGCGGGGCATGACACGGGCCTGGCTGCAGGGTCACCTGAACATGATGGGCAGTCTGATCGGCCTCAGTGAACGTCGGCGCCGGGAGGAGGCGTTGTGACGCATCATCGCTTCATCACCGCCGCCCTGCTGTCGGGGCTTTCGATCCTCCCTACCGCAACGGCGCAGGCTCCGGTCTGCGTGCCACCCGAGGAGCCCTGGGTTCCGGAGCGAGACGCGGATATCCAGGCCTATGTCGATCTGGTGGCGGCTGATTTCGAGCGGTACTTCTCGGCATTGACCCAGCATTTCCAGTGCCTGGATCAGGCATGGCAGGATAGCCTCGCGCGGGGCCGCGCCGTTTCCGCCGCGCGCGAGACCTTCGTGCAGCGTGCGACAGCGCTTGGCCTCCGGGCGCGTCTCGGGGTCGATCCGCAGCCGCCGTCAGACGGGAGGCCGAAATGAGCAAAGCGGCTTGGCTCGCCCTGCTTGTCCTCATGGCGGCAATGCTCGTGCTGGGCGCGCAGGAACACATGACCCCTGCGACTCGTGTGACAGGCCCTGCGCGGGTGATCGATGGCGACACGCTTGTCATCGGCGGGCGGCGGATCCGCATCCTCGGCATAGATGCCCCGGAACGGGACCAGACCTGCCACGACGCTGCCGGGGAGACATGGACCTGCGGCGGGGCTGCCAGACAAGCCCTAGCGGCGCGCATCGCTCGGCAGCCGGTATCCTGCCATGTCGCGGGTCCGGACCGCTACGGCCGCGATCTGGCACGCTGCTCAACAGGCGGCACCAATCTGGCCGCGTGGCTGGTCCGCGAGGGATGGGCCGTTCCCGCGGGCGAGGAGCAGGGCCGGTACAGGGCGGCCGCGCGTGAGGCGGAGGCCAGGGGGGCAGGCATGTGGCGCGGCAGCTTCATGCGGCCGGCGGACTGGCGCAGGGCAGGGGACCGGCCGCACAGGGAGGGAGCGGACGATGAGCGCTGAGGGCAGGTGCTACCGGCTGGGGCATGTCCGCTTTTGCGACGATGCGCCCGAGCTGCAAGGGATCCTCGCCCGGGCGCATGACGGTCATGCCCGCCCACTCTGCCAGTGCTGCGAGGCCGAACCGCCCATGTATGTGGCCTTGATCAATGGTGTGTTTCACCTCAAGCGTATGCCCGGCACCGGACATACGCATGACCTTGCCTGCCCGTCCTTCGATCCACCCCCGGAACTCTCCGGGCTGGGGCCACTCTCCGGACAGGCCATCGTCACGGACGAGGCAGGCGACACGATGCTCAGGCTCGGCTTTTCGCTGTCCCTGCGCGGCAGCAGGCCGTCCGCGCCCACGGGTGAGGATGAAGCGGACACCGTATCGGTGACCGCCAGCCCGCGCAGGCTGCGGCTCCTTGCCCTTTTGCACTATCTTTGGGACGCTGCGGGACTGACGACATGGCGCAAGGCTTACGGGCGGCGCAGCTGGTGGATCGTGCACCGCGAGCTCTGCCTTGCGGCGGCCCGAGCCCGGACCCGGTCTGGGCCGCTGTCGGACATTCTCTTTGTTCCGCCTCCCTACGTCCTCGAGGACAAGGAGCGCCTGGCAGGCGAACGGCGGCGCTTTCTCCACAGGCTGCGGCCTGTGGCGGGCAAGCCCACGGGGCTCGGCCTGCTGGTGGCCGAGCTCAAGGCTCAGGAGCCCGCGCAATACGGCCGCAAGCTCCGCTTCAAGCATCTGCCAGACTTTTCCGTTTTCGTCGACAGCGACACGGCCAAGCGGTTCGACAGGGCTGCTGCCCGAAAGGTGCGGCTCGTCGAGGCCACGCCGAACAGTCACCTGATGGCCATCGCGACCTTTGCCGTGAAAGGCAGTTATGCCGAGATCCGGGAGATTGCCATGATGGCGGTCGATGCACGGTGGATCCCCTTTGCGGGCGAGCGCGATCATGCGTTGCTCCAAGCCTTGGCCGAGCGGGATTTCGTCCGCTGCCTGCCCTACAACCTGCCGGCGGATGCGCCCATTGCCACCGCCGTTCTGCTCGATGGCGACGGACCGATCGCGCTCTATGTGCCGGCACCGGACATGTCGGCGGATCGCGAGGAGGATCTGCGCCGGATCGCGGCAGAGGGTCTTTATCCGGCCTGGCACTGGCCAGCGGGGGTTTTCGACATGCCGGAGCTCCCGCGGCGCGTGGACCATGGCGCACGGACCTGATCCACGCCCTCGGGCAAACATCGATCACACTCCGCCTGCTTGGTGGTACGGTGGTTCTGTCGCGTGTCGCATGGCCCGCAGGCCAAGTGGTGTGCGTGATCCATCAGCGAGACGAATCCCTGCTGGCGGATTGATTCCGATTTGTCATTGGACCTGCCGGGATGTTGGGCAGAGACTCTTTGCCATGATGCTAGAAACAGGCCGCAGCGCTTCCTCGGACGGTAATCCGGGCGACGACTGGGACCCGGACCGGGCTCCAGGCGTGGCCTTGTGCCGAAGCCCTGCGGCCTTGCCAGAGGTTTCTCTGCAGCAGGCCTCATACCCTTGCTGCACGCCACCCCCATGACACAGGGAGGACACGTCCATGCCCAACTTCACCGCGCATCAACATCCGGCCCTGGCGGTCGGCTGTCCCACCTGCGGCAAGGCACCCGATGAATGGTGCTGCGGCGCCAACGGCCAGCTGTCGCGCGATCTGCACAGGGCGCGCCAGGCGGAGGCCGACCGTGAGTTCGTCGAGCAGTATGGCGATCTTGCCGCCATCGTTCCTGCCGCGACCGGTTGGCTGATCGACCCGCATGGACGCGAGCGGGATTGAGGACTTCAAGAGACGCGGTGGCATTGTGATAAGGATGCGCCGCCCGCTCGGCTTGCAGAGAGCCTCATACGCTCCTTGTGCTAGGGATCGGTCCGTTGAGAAGCCGAAGGCCCAGGATACCGTCAGCGCGCCTGGCCCGCAGTCAGCCACTCGTTGAGCTTTGACCAGCGGCGGCGTCCCGAAGCATTCTTGACCGCGATCGCCACGGCGCGCATCTGGCCCACGAGCACCACCAGCTTTCGGCCCCGGGTCACACCGGTATAAAGGAGGTTGCGCTGCAGCATGGTGTAATGCTGGGTCATCACCGGGATGACCACGGCGGGGTACTCTGATCCCTGGCTCTTGTGGATGGTGGCGGCATAGGCCGGCACCAGTGTGTCGAGTTCGCCAAAGGCAAAGGTGACGGTGCGGCCGTCGAAGTCGACCGCGACCTCGCCTTCATCCGCATCGACATCGGCGATGGTGCCGATATCGCCGTTATAGACGTCCTTGTCATAGTCGTTCTCGACCTGCATGACCTTGTCGCCCGGCGCGAAGGTCCAGCCGAACCGCTCGATCTTCTTGTCGCCGACAGGGTTCAGCGCCTTCTGCAGCTCGATGTTGAGCGAGCGGGCGCCGACACCGCCCCGGTTCATGGGACACAGGACCTGGATGTCCTTGATCGGATCGAAGCCGAACCGCCGTGGGATGCGCCGGCTGACCAGCTCCACGATGCGGGCCACGGCTTCTTCGGGATCGCCGGTCGGCACGAAGTAGAAGTCCGAAGCCGTGTCAGGGCGCGCGAGGTCCGGCATCCGGCCGGCATTGATGGCATGCGCGGTGGTGATGATCCTGCTTTGTGCGGCTTGGCGGAAGACCTCGGTCAGGCGCACCACCGGCACGGCTCCCGAGCCGATGATGTCGGCCAGCACCTGGCCGGGGCCGACCGAGGGCAACTGGTCGATGTCGCCTACCATCAGGAGTGCTGCGGTTGTGGGCACGGCCTTCATGAGCGACTGCATGAGCGGCACGTCGACCATGGAGCTTTCGTCCACCACCAGCAGATCGCAGTCGAGTGGGCTGTCCTCGTTGCGCTTGAAGGCGAAGGCCTTGGGATCGAACTCCAGCAGGCGGTGGATGGTCCGGGCCTCCAGCCCGGTGGTCTCGGTCATCCGCTTGGCGGCGCGGCCGGTGGGCGCTGCGAGCAGGAGCTTCACACCCTTGGCCGCGAGGATGCGCAGGATGGCGTTGACGATGGTGGTCTTGCCCACACCGGGTCCGCCGGTGATCACGGTGACCTTGGAGCGGAGCGCCAGGCGGATCGCCTCGGCCTGGCTCGGGGCCAGGCTGAGGCCGGTCTTCTCCTCGACCCAGGGCAGGGCACGATCGGCATCAATGGCGGACCAGGGCAGGGGGCCGGTGCCGAGGCGCCCGAGGTGGCCGGCAATGGCGCGCTCGGCCCCATAAAGCCCGGTCAGGAAGATGCAGTCTGCCTCGCCCACCCGGTCCGCGGTCACAGAACCTTCCGCAAGCTCATCGCCGATGGCGCTCTCGATGAGGGCCGGGGGCACCTCGAGAAGCTTTTCGGCAAGGGCTGTCAGTTCGGCCCGCGGCAGTCCGCAATGGCCGTCGCCCATGGCCTCGCTCAGGGCAAAGGACACGCCTGCCCGGATGCGGATGGCGGCCGTCCTCTCGATCCCGAGCTTTTCGGCGATGATGTCTGCAGTGCGAAAGCCGATGCCGCGGATGTCGCGGGCCAGACGATAGGGGTTCTCGCTCATCACCTGCACGGCGTCCGTGCCGTAGGTCTTGAAGATCCGCACCGCGCGTGCCGTGCCCACCCCGTGCCCATGGAGAAAGACCATGATCTCGCGGATGACCTTCTGGTCCGCCCAGCCGGCGGCGATCCTCGCGGCCCGGACAGGACCGATGCCGCCCACGTCGCGCAGGCGCTCGGGCTCGGCCTCGATGACATCGAAGACATCGGTGCCGAAGGCCTTCACCAGCCGCCGGGCATAACCCGGCCCGATGCCCCGGATCATGCCGGAGCCGAGGTATTTCTCGATGCCCTCGACGGACGAGGGCGCCGAGGCCTTGAGACACTGCGCCTTGAACTGCAGGCCATGGGTGCGGTCGTTGAGCCAGACACCCGAGGCGGTGATCCATTCGCCCGCCGAGATCATCGCGGCATGGCCCACCACGGTGACCAGGTCCCGGTGCCCGCGCGCCTTGACCCTGAGCACGCAAAAGCCGCTCTCGGGACTGTGGAAGGTCACCCGCTCGACCGGACCGGCCAGAACCTCTGTCGGATTGTGGGTATCCGGGGTCATCACCTGCGCCATCCACAATCCTCACCAAACAAGAGCGCGGCGCCGTGGCCTGACCCGACGTTGCACTGCGTCTGGTCTTCATCGCGGGCCTTGCCGGAGCAGCGCATTCGACATCTTTCCGCATCTTCGACCATGTTGTGCCAGCAGATATATGCCAGCCAGGTCCTGAACCAAGTTCCGAACTGTTGCGGGCGAACGGATCAGACATCCGCGATCCGCACCCCACCCTTCACATCCTCCCGTCGTCAAAGGGGAGGGCACAACCAGGGTCAGCCTTCCGGGAGCCCTTCCCGATGAAGACCTCAGGTGTTTCCCTTAAGGCAGCTGCCCACCTGACAGTTTCGTCAGGCGTGTTTCTCTTGAAAGACGTCAAGTCCTCCCTTCAAAGCTGATCGCCGCGGGGCGTGTTGTGATCATCGGCATCCAGCAAAGAGAATGGGCAAGCAGCGCCTGCTCTTGAAGCACAAAATGACTCTCAACGGATGTATCCGACAAGCCTCACGCCTTCCGCCGCGAGAGAGAGGCCCGCAGCTTCAGTCCTTCCCTTGCAGATGCTGCATGGCAGCATCCCCAAAGGATCGGTTGTGCGAATGCAGCGTTAGCGCCATCTTTGGTGCATCGAAATAGCGCAAGGCCAATCCGGGCAGGGCGCAGATGCAAGAACAAAGACGCTGAAAAGGAAACCCGCCATGGCTACGATTGCCCAGACCCACAACGCCGCTGCCACCTCTGGCATCGCTGGCCGTCTGATGGCCGCGATCCAGCACATGCAGGAAAACCGCGCCCGCCGCGTGATCTATCGCCAGACCGTGCGTGAACTGAACGCCCTGACCAACCGCGACTTGGCGGACCTGGGCATCAGCCGCGCGATGATCACCCGCCTGGCTCACGAAGCCGCCTGGGGCACGAAGTAAGATATAGACCTTTCCGGCCTGTTCTCCTCCCTAGGGCCGGGACTGGCGGCATTCTTCTGCCAGAGGATGCCGCCCCTACATAGCCGCTCCATTTGCGGCACCCGATGCGACGGACCTTTCCTCCTCCCCATGGTCCGATCGTTGGCGGCAACGGCCTCTCCTCCTCCCTGGTCTTGCCGCACCCATACGCGGCCCCTCCCTCCTCCCTGGGCCAGCGTTCCGCGGCAGCACCCCCTCCTCCCTGGGTGCTGCCGCTTTTCCATGATGGATACCGATGCTGGAGCAACGCCTCCGAACCGACCGGGATACTCGTCGTCCACTGAGAGGGTGGGTCTTATCCTCATCACCTGATTGGTCCTTCTCTGTCTGACCTTGAGGTCAGCTTTACCGGAGACACTTCATCAGCCTTGCCTTGCTGCTCCTGTCCTTCGGGCTTCTGGATGGATGCGAACGGAACCGGAACATGGGACGCGTGTTTCCTTGCAGCATCCTGAGAAAGGCAGTGCCCCATGGCCGATGACAACCCGAAATCCCACCCGACCGACAATGCCGAGAAAGATCCGGACACCTGGGTCAGCGGCGAAGACCCAATGACCGGCGCACAGGCGTCCTATCTCAAGACGCTGAGCGAACAGGCCAACGATCCCGACGCCTTTGACGACACCATCAGCAAGGCAGAGGCCTCAAAGCGCATCGATGCGCTGAAAGCCAAGCTTGGGTTGGATCAGTAGGGCTTTGCTGTCGGGAAGGGGAAGCGACATCCCAAAGGCCATGAGTTCGGGCAACTATGGTTTCGTTAGGCAATGGGGTGCCGATGCTCCGTATGCGCCGTCTCTGACCCATTGATTTTGCGCATTCCTGGCTTGGGTGGTCTCTGCCACCTGTCCGTCGAAGCAGACGGAGAGGCGATATGGCAGATGGTGGAGAAGGTTTTGTCGGTCAGTGCGAGGTTGTTGAGCCTCGGCGCGGGAACCGGCGGTGGCCAGACGAGGTGAAGGCTCGGATCGTGGCAGAAAGCCTCGCTCCTGGAGCACGGGTGGTGGATGTCGCGGCACGCCATGGTCTTGTCCCGCACCAGCTTTCGGATTGGCGGCGCCGAGCTCGCCAGGGGCTTCTTGCGCTTCCGGCTGATCTGCTGGAGGGGCTGTCGCTGCCGTCCGAGGTTTCTGGCGAGCCGGTCTTTGTTCCTCTGGCCATTGCGGCCGAACCGACGAGATCGGCGAAGCTGCCGGAGAGAGCCGCGATCGTGGCGGGTGTCATGAGCGTCGAGATCGGTGGCGATGTGGTGCTGCGTGTGCCGAGCGAAGTTCCCGTCGAGCGGGCCGCGGCCCTGATCCGTGCCTTGTGCGGTGCAGCATGATCGTCGCGGGCCAACGGCTGCCGATCCTGATCGCGACGAAGCCGGTGGACTTCCGCTGCGGGCATAATGCTTTGGCGCTGATGGTGCAGACCGAATTGAAGCTGGATCCGTATTCGGGTGTGACGGTGGTGTTCCGCTCGAAGCGAGGAGACAGGCTGAAGATCCTGGTATGGGATGGCACAGGCCTCGTGCTGATCTACAAGGTTCTGGAAGTTTCAAAATTCTGCTGGCCCCGGGTTCAGGACGGGGTGATGCAGCTGTCACGAGCGCAATATGAGGCCCTGTTCGAAGGAGCCGAGTGGCTCAGGATCAGCACGCCGAAAGTGCTTCCACCGACTGCGGCAGGATGACTCAGCAGGCGGCTTTGGCATTGTTTTTATGGGCTTTCTGCACCGGATCGGGTAAGAAGGCGCATGTCGCAATCCTTCGATCTCAGCCGGTTCCCGAACTTGCCGCCCGAGGTGGTGCAGGCCTTTGCCGCCCAGCAGGCGGCGTTGGAGGCAGCGCAGTTCGAGGTCGTGGTTGAGCGTGCGGCGCGTCAGCATGAGCAAGCGGTGGTGGCTGAGAAAGAGGCCTTCATTACCGAGTTGAAGGCGCTGATCGAGCGGCTGGAAGGCCAGGTTCAGGACTACCGGCGCACGAAGTTCGGGCCGAAGTCGGAAAAGCTGGACCCGGCCCAACTGGAACTGGCGCTGGAAGATCTGGAAACGGCCGTCGCCGAGACGCAGGCCCGGATCGCCGCTGTCGAGGACAGGATCGCGGCCAGCGAACCGGACCCCGAGAAGAGAACGCCCCGGGCGCCCCGCAAGGGGCGGGCCCTGCCCGAGGGCCTGCCGCGCGACCTGCGCGTGATCGAGCCCGACAGCATCGCCTGTCCCTGCGGCTGCGGCGACATGGTCCGGATCGGCGAGGACCGGTCCGAGCGGCTGGATTACATCCCGGCGCGCTATCAGGTGATCGTCACGGTGCGCCCCCGATACGCCTGTCCCAAGGGGCGCACAGGCGTCGTCCAGGCCAAGGCGCCCGCGCATCTGCTGGAGGGCAGTTGGCCCACCGAGGCGCTTCTGGCGCAGATTGCCGTCGCCAAATATTCCGAGCACATGCCGCTGAACCGGCAGGCCGTGGTGATGGCCCGTCACGGCGTGCCGATCGACCGCTCGGTGCTGGCTGACTGGATGGGTCGGACCGGCGCGCTGATCGCCCCTGTGGTCGAGCATATGGCCAAGCGCCTGATCGCGGACAGCACCCGGCTTTATGTCGACGAGACCACCGCCCCGGTGCTCGATCCCGGGCGCGGCAGGACGAAAACCGGCTATCTCTGGGCGGTGCTGCGCGATGATCGTGGCTGGAACGGCCCGGCGCCGCCGGGGGTGGTGTTCCATTATCGGCCGGGGCGGAATGGCGAGTATGCCGCCGAGATCCTGGAAGGCTTCAACGGCACGATCCAGGTCGATGCCTATGGCGGCTATACCCACTTGGCCACGCCGAAACGCACGGGCGGTGATCCACTCCGCTTGGCCTTCTGCTGGGCGCATGGGCGGCGCAAGCTGATCAAGGCCAAGCCCAAGAAGGGCTCGCCCATCGTCGATGAAGCGCTGCTCCGCATTGCGGCGGTCTACAAGGTCGAGGACAGCATCCGCGGCGCCAATCCCGATGGGCGCCGGGCTGTCCGCCAGGACCTGTCCTGCCCCTTGGTGGACGAGTTCTTCGCCTGGTTGGAGGCGCAGGCCGCACGGGTCTCGCGCAAGTCTGACCTCGGCGTGGCGATGAGCTACATGCTGAAGCGTCAGGACGGCTTCCGGCTGTTTCTTGACGATGGATGCGTCGACATCGACTCCAACCTGGTTGAAAATGCCATCCGCAGCCCGGCCATGAATCGCCGAAATGCGCTTTTTGCGGGTCACGATGAGGGTGGCAGGAGTTGGGCCAACTACGCCAGCCTGATCGGCACCTGCAAGATGAACGGCGTCGAACCCTATGCCTATCTGCGCGATCTGTTCACCCGTCTCGCCCACGGCCACTTGGCCAAGGACATCGACGTTTTGATGCCCTGGGCCTATGCAAAGCAGACCATCGCCTCACAATGACCTCGTCGGGGACTCCCTGGTGAGCTCACAGCACGACATCCAGGCAGCAGACCGCAGCGCAGCAATCAGAAAATCAATGGGGCGCAAACGCCGCTTACGATGCTCCTGGGCTCGGCACCCCATTTCCGAACGTATCATGCAACACGGTTCTGGTGCGGATTCGGATGATCTGGTGCAGTGCCCTTTTGCCTATCTGACGCTGGGCGAAGCACGCATGATGATGTGAGCGCGGTAGGCCACGGCGCTCTGTGCCCTCAGAAGCTGTAGCCGACCCTTATTCCGAAGCCCCATGCGTGGCTGCCGTCGATCGCGGCGCGGGCTGTATCAGGCGTGCCGGTCTCGGGTCTGGCATCCCCCAGCTTGGTATAACTGATGCCGGTCGTGATCCTGATCCTGTCCTGCGTGTAGATGGCCGCCAGACTGATGCCCTTCTGGCCGTTTACCGGCGCCAGTGGCGAGACAAGGTCATTGCCGGACTTCTCGTAGGTGACGCTTGCCACGCCAGACCAGGTCTCGGTGAATGTACGGCCTACGCCGATGGTGAAGGTGGTGGTGTCGTCGAGATCCACAAGGCCGCTGCCGGTCACCTGAAGGAGCTTCTCAGGGTCCACGCGGAAGCTTGACCAATCCACCCAGCGGATGGAGCCGAAGACAAGGGTGTTGGGATCGATGCCGGTCTGGAACGCGAGGTTCCAGGATTTCGGCGTCTTAACGGTCAGCCGGGAACGCCCGTCCAGAAGCGGCAAGGCCGGCGCGGGGCCGGGTCCGTCGGGGTCCACAAGAGGACCGGTCTCAGAGATGTCGAAGTCATGCTCGATTACCGCATTATAGGTCAGGGACACACGGGCGGCGATGTCCGGTCTTTCCCATGACACTCCGGCGAGCCACCCATAGGCGATATCCCTCTCCACATCGACACGGTAGCCGCTGATGGGGCCAAACGCCGCGCCGGCCAAAGTCACGCGTCCGTCCGTGCGCGCTCCGCGGAGACCCGCGTGAACCCCGAAGCCGCTTTCCGGAACAGCAAAGCGGATGATGCCGGTCAGGTCGGTGTTGTTGATGACCACGCCGGTGCCACCAAGATTGATGGAGCCGCTGGTGGGATAAGCGAGATCGGCCCCAAACGGCTGGTCCAGGATGATGGCGGCTGACCAGGCATCATTAAATTGGTGCTTATAGGCAAAGCCGAAGGTGTCGTAGGAAGACGCAATATTGCCAGTGCGCTCACCACCGGAATAGAGGCCAAGCGGCAGGTCTGTTCCTGTGATGCCGGGCGAGACGTGGCCATAGCTCAGCTCGAAATAATGGCTCGGCTCAAAAAGAGGACCCAGAAACTGGCTGCTCCGCTCGACACCCCCAGCATGGAGGGTGGTGCTGCAAAGGAGCCAGGCGGCTGTGCCGATACTTGCGGTCTTCATGAAGGCCTCGCGTCAAGGCTCGGGTATCATCACGGCAACGTCTGCAAGCGGCCGCTACGAAAACATTAGCATAGGGAGAGCCGTCCATGGATATGAAACCTCCTGCTAATGATCCCACGACGACGTCAAGGCGCCGCCCCTATCGAGCTGGCGCAGGCGGCAGCAGCTTGGAGAAGTCAGGATCACCCCGCCGGGAAGTTTCCAGGACACTGCTGCAAGGCTACGATCACTGCCCGCTTCAGGCGGCGCGGCTCACAACAACAGCGGTGCCCGGCAAGAAGGCAGGAGAGATACCGCCTTGCAGAACCAAGGGCACCTGTGGAGCAAGAGCGGCAAGCTGTGCTCTGGCAAGATCGCCGAGCGCGTGCCAGCACCCGCTATCTGGCTCGTCGATCCGATTGAAGGCGTTCGTTGGTCCTGCTGTCACACCGATCTCCTTGCTGAAGGGTCTTGTCGGAAACACGGCGCGCCTCAACGCACGCCAAAAAGGCAAGCTATCCGTTGCGTCCAAGTTGGAGGAGGCCTTGGGCCGACCTCACCGACATCTCCATTATGTTCTTGATATGTTCTCGCCGTGGAACAAAGCAAGACGTATTTTGCTCTTCTGGAGCAAAGCTGACGCATCAGCGCGGCAATGCATTCTCAAGCGCCGTTTCCGGGCTGGCTTGCGCGGCGCAATCCATTGGCAAACATGCATCGTCGTGCCACGGTGAGGCTCACGTGCCCCATCAGCTAGTTTTGCCAATCAGGGTCACGAAACACATGCTTGGCAGCACAAGGACTCGCCATGAACGAAGACCACCATCAGAAAGTCCGGCAACGCGCACATGCCTTGTGGGAGCAAGCCGGTCGTCCGCACGGCCAGGACGCCGAGCACTGGGTTCAGGCGGAACGCGAAATCGCTGCGGAAGGTGACACACAGCCTTCCGCCCCGCTGGGCAAGGCCACCGGTCGTCGGGGTCGCAAGCCAAGCCTGAACGCGGAACAGACGGCAGCCGATGCTCCGAACGTCAAGCCGGCACGAGCTGCGAGGTCAGCAGAGGGGGTCTCGACGGAGGCACCGAAGGCAACCCGGAACCGCAAGCCGAAGGCCGTGCCTGAGGCTGGCGCGGAAGCGGTGAAGGTCGCACGGGGACGCAGGTCCAAGGCGGCATCCCGGGAGGCTGCTGCTGACGAGGAGAATGCCCTGAAGACGGCGCCGAGCCCTATGCCAAAGGGGACCGCAGGAGACACCGACACGGCTGGATGATACGATGATCGGGGAGGGGCGCAGGCATCGATTGCGACCTTCTCCGGCTTTGTTTCCGGTTTCGCCTGCCCGTTGTTGAAAAATCTGGAACAGTCGTCGTGATGTCGATCTGGAGGGCCGTGGCTTTCTGGGTCGAAATGGAAAGGACTGCCATCATCGGTCCAGCCAGCCAAAATGCCTGCCTTGGCGCGTGGCAGAGGAAGAGCGTGCAACCATCTGCGCCGTGCGACGAGCCACGGGCTTTCCTCTGGATGAGCTGACCTTCGTGCTGCGTCACTTCCTGCCCCATCTCAACCGAGACAACATCTATCGTGTCCTGAAGGCTGAAGGCCTGAACCGCCGGCCCTCATAGCCTTCAACCTTGCCTGCCAAAGGATATGGGCGCTTCCGGGACTATGAGTGCGATACTCCCGCATATGTGCAGCACGAGGACCGCCGCATGCCAAAAGATGCCGAGCCTAATCCAGACTGATGGCACCTTTGCGGATGCTCTTTCTGTGCCGGAGAAAGAAACGCACCATTTCACGGGAGGCGTCAGGGCCTGAAGGATCCACAAAGCGCCCTGCCGGCGATCCGCCAGACCAGGCGTGGCCTGACCCTTCGATCAGCCAGTGCTCGACGAGTGGTCGTCCTTGTCCTATGCGATGGGTGCTCTTCACATAGCTGCGCCCGCCTTTGACTTGCCGTTTGAGATGTGTCCCCCGGACGCCGGCAAAGGGTTCGAGCGCGCGGATGGCGACGAAACGCCCGTTGCGCGCATGCACAATGCGATCATCGCTTCCATGAAAGATAATGGTGGGCATAGGAACCGTGCACCGAGCGCCGGGATTTCCCTGTGCCATCGCCATCAAGGCGGAAGCCTTGTTCTGAGCAGCACCAACGGGAAGTCCGGAATGGACACCGACTGCGGCAAAGATATCAGGGTAGGCTCTTGCCAGAACCAGGGCCGCTGATCCTCCGGCCGACAGTCCAGCGACATAGAGCCTGGCCGGATCGACTGGATGCCGTTTCAGGACGTTCCGGATGAGGCTTGCAAGAATAGCTGGCTCCCCTGCCTGTCGGCCTTGATCGCCGGGCTGAAACCAGTTCCAGCATCGCTTCGGATGCGCCTCTCGGGTCTGAGCAGGATAGACGACCAGTAACCTGAACTCCTCGGCCAAGGCGTTCATGCGCGTGCCCGTGGCAAAATCATCTGGGGTCTGGCCACACCCATGCAGCATGACCAGCAGTGGCATAGGTTCCGGGGATTTGGCGGCCGAGGCGGGCGTGTAGATCTTGTAATCCCGCTGCCCGAACTCACAGCTGTGGGTGGCGGTCCGGAACGATGCACGAGCTGGCATGATGACCTTGCGGGGCCGGGCTGCAACAGCTGCCGGGGACCTGGCTGTCGCCGCGCGTCTGGAAACCTTGGGCACTTCTTTTTTTCCAGGTGCAGAACGAGTCTGCGTCAACGCCAACTCCGCCGTCCGCACGGCAGATGTGAAGATGGCGGAGACCATGTCAGTTGCGGCGATGGCACCTGGCTTCAGATATACGGTCTTGAATGGGAAACGCGGTCGCTTCGACACGCCAAGGATCCTTTCTGCAAACGGCACTGTCTTTGGACGTCACATGCGCCCACCCTTCCCACAAGCTGCAAAACAGAACTGCCGTCGCAAGGCCGGTATGCGGGAACCAAATGCACAGACCCCATAGTCGTTTGGCAACGGCAGAAAAACGACAGAAGCTTGCTGAGGTGGAGGTATTGGCTGGTCGCTGCGATGGGCGTGCGCCATTCGAGGTGTCAACGAAGTCGTGACGAAGATCCTGTATCTCGGTTTTTTCAGGGCTCGAGGCCGTGACCGATGAGCTCCCTTCAGGTCGGTTGACATTGCGTTAGAGGAATTCGCCCTGAGCCGCAACCGGCAGCATCCCGAAGAGTTGTCAGGTATGGGTCCTTTCCGCCACCTGGGTCACAGACTTCATCGACTTCTGCTGCGCGGCACACCTGAGGCTGACGGCAGGACAATCCACGCCCCTTCGACGATCAGCACCGTCCCAGACACAGTCGCCGAGGCGGCACGTATGGTTGTTCCATACATTGCGGATGCATATGGCAAGTCTGGCCGCAGCAATGCGGCGGGCCTTGCTAAAGCCCTTGAGATCCTGGAGGCGCTTGAGAATGCCGGGCAGGATAAGTGAAGCCAGTCTTTCAGGCATCGCCGGCATGATCCACGTTAAGACAACAATAGTGCTCGAAAAACCGCTTTAGCTGTCGGAACTGTCGCAAACTTTGGCAGGGGAGCGCCAGAAGGATATGCTGGGTCAAAGAACTGATGTTTCGGGAGGATGAGCTATGACTGTATTAGGCATGGGCGCTCACTTCCTGAGCACGTCATCCTATATGTCAACGGCGGTACAAAATCCGGCCACGGCAATGGTGCCGCGAGGCATTGAGACAGTGCACGGAGAAGAGAAACAGGTGCCTACACAAGAACAGCTGCTTTATGCGAGTGAAAACGGCGACTGCTGGAGCTTGTGTTGCGATCCGGATAGCGGGTGCCTCAATGTCCGGCATCGGGCTAACCTTCCATCCGGTGGTCTCGTCAGTGCCATCACCCTGGGTGAATTTCTAATGCAGGGCGGCCTCGGGCCGGAAAAACAGGAACTGCTGCGTCTGATTGGGAGCCTTGTAAACGGTGAGACAAACGAGCATTCGGAGCCTGCGACGTCCTGAGCCCTACCAAAACCCGTCCGGGTTGGCGGCTTGGACAGCGTGATCTCGCCGCCGCCTGACGCGTTCTTTGACGAAATGACGGAGGATGGGCTACGGGATTGTAAGGAGCCGCCTGCTGAACTTCTTGCTCCATCTGTTCCATAATCTTGGTTATTAGCCCAGGAGGTATAGCCGCGGCACATTCCATTCTGGAATGCATCACTCGATAGTTTCCTGAAGCTATTCAGGAGCATGTGATGAGGCGCCCTTTCACCAACCTGACACTGGACGAACGCCGCGTCATTGCAAGGATGCTGCAGGCCAAGGTGCCAAAGACGAAGATTGCGGCGATGCTCGGCCGCGATCGCTCGACCATCACGCGCGAGGTCAAAAGGAACTGGTGGCATGACAAGGATGTCCCGCAGGCTGATGGCTACTGGCACATGACGGCTCAGTCCCAGGCTGACCGCAGGCGGTCACGACGGCGCAAGCTCGAGCGTCTTCCTGATTTGCGCTCTGAAGTGATCCGCTGCCTTCAGGAAGGCTGGTCTCCCGAACAGATTGCAGGCCGGCTCAGGATCGAACCCGGTGCCCCGCACCGACTCTGCCATGAGACAATCTACCAGTATGTCTATTCTGCCGAAGGACAGTCTGCGCAACTGGCGCGCCTCCTGCCCGAGCGGCGCCGAAAGCGGAAGCCGCGCTATGCCCGCACCCCCCGCAACCGGGTTTTTCCCGTGGAAACAAGTATTCACAACCGGCCGCCCGAGATCAACGATCGCAGCCAGTTTGGGAATTGGGAGGGTGATTTGATGATCTTTGAGCGGGCTCAGGGGGATGCCAATGTGGCCACGCTGGTCGAACGCAAGACCCGCTACACCGTTCTGCTGCGCAACAACGATCGGAAGTCCCGGCCCCTCATGAACCGCCTGATCCATGAGATGTCACCCCTGCCCGCCGAGGCGCGGCGCTCGATCACCTTTGACCGCGGCCTGGAGTTCGTGGCGTGGCGCGAGCTGGAAACCGGCATGGGCACAAGGGCCTGGTTCTGCGACCCGCAAGCGCCGTGGCAAAAAGGGTCGGTCGAGAACATGAACAGACGACTACGTCGCTACCTGCCCCGGGACACCGCCGTGTTGCAGCTGACGCCTCGTTCAATGAAGATGACATGTCAGCGCTTGAACGCGACGCCCCGAAAGTGCCTGGGCTACCGAACACCCGCCGAAGCCTTTCGAGATGAACTGATACGACTGGAGGCACCATGACGAACCCTGCCCCGCAGGACTGGTGCATTCAGAATGGAGCCTGCACGCAAAGTTAAAATGTCTCACCTCTGCAATTTAGGAATGTCACACTCCCCTGGATGAGCATCGTGTCGATCCTTGGGAGCCGAGACATGGGATGGGTGATGATGAGTGAACGCGAGCTGAACCGCGTCGAGGTTTTGAGCCAGGTGCTGCAAGGTCAGATGTCAGCCGTGACCGCGGCCGATGTTCTGGACCTGAGCCGCAGACAGGTTCACCGGCTGCTGAAGCGGTTCGGGGCTGACGGCGCGGCGGCGATCCGGCACCAGGCACGTGGACGGGCATCGAACAACCGGATCGACCCGACGATCCGGGAGGCTACCATGGCGCTTGTTCGGGAACGCTATGCCGACTTCGGCCCGACCCTGGCGGCCGAGAAGCTGGCGGAGTGTCACGGGCTGACGGTATCGCGCGAGACCTTGCGCAAGTGGATGCAGGATGCGGGTTTGTGGCTGTCGCGCAAGCAGCGCCGAACATTCCACCAGCCGCGCCTGCGCCGGGAGTGCCTTGGCGAGCTGATCCAGATCGACGGCTCGGATCATCGCTGGTTCGAGGATCGCGGGCCGGCCTGCACCTTGTTGGTGTTCATCGATGACGCCACCAGCACCCTGATGCACCTGGAATTCGTCAGCTCCGAGAGCACCTTCAGCTATTTTGGAGCCCTGGAGCGGTATCTGACGCTGCATGGCCGGCCCGTTGCCTTTTACTCCGACAAGCACACCGTGTTCCGGGTGCCAAAGCAAGGTGCCAGGACAGGCTATGGGATGACCCAGTTCGGCCGGGCCTTGAACGAACTGAACATCGAGATCCTGTGCGCCAACTCCTCGCAAGCAAAAGGTCGCGTCGAGCGCGCCAACCGCACCCTGCAGGACCGTCTGGTCAAGGAGTTGCGGCTGGCCGGCATCTCTGACATGGAGACTGCCAATGCCTTTCTTCCCGGCTTCATGGCGCGCTACAACGCGCAGTTTGCCAAGGTGCCACGCCGTGCGGACAACCTGCATCGGCCACTGAATGTCGAACCGGATCGGCTGCGTGACATTCTGTGCTATCGCGACGAACGCTATGTCAGCAGCCAGCTGGCCTTTTCCTATGACCGGCTGCGGATCATTCTGGCCGAGAACGAGATCACCCGCGATCTGCCGGGCAAATACGTGGACAGCTATGAGTTCGCGGACGGCCGGCTGGAGTTTCGCTGGAAAGGTGTCTCGCTGCCCTACTCCGTGTTCGACAAGGATCAGCGGGTGACCCATGCGGCCATCACCGAGAACAAGCATCTGAGCGCGGTCCTGGAATACATCAAGGCCGAGCAGGACAAGGCTCCCCCGAAGGTGCACCGGGTCGGGAAGCAACGCACCCGCTACACGCCCACGGGACGGCGCAACAATGGCTGGAACTCGCTGGCGGACCGCAAGCGCAAGGCAGCAACCGGCGCAGCCAGCCAGGGCTCCGATGCCTGAGGTCTCCGCCCTGTCAGGCTGCGCCCTGATGCCCCCCGCTGTGACATTCCTACTTTGCGCAGCCGAGGACATTTCAACTTGGTTGCAACAGGAGGAGGCTACCTGCGCGGCATGACCCGCGCCTTCCAGCAAAGCCAGCTCAACCTGATGGGAAGCCTGATCGGCTTAAGCGAGCGGCGACGCACGGAGCAAGCGCCGTGATCACCCCTCTTGCGTTGCTGCTGCCGATGATCTTTGCGGCTCAGGCCAAAGCGCAGACGCTGGTCTACGTTCCGCCTGAGGAGCATGAGCCTAGACGGTGCCAACACATTGTTCTCGCTATTGTCGCTTCCACGGGAGCTCTAGATATTCATAGCAAAGGAATATCAGGAGGATCAGATGAGGTTTTCGCATGTCGAGGCGTTTCGCGCGGTGATGGTTTCAGGATCGACCACCTCCGCAGCGAAGGTCTTGCATACCTCGCAGCCAAACGTCAGCCGATCAATCTCGCAGCTTGAAAAGCTAACCGGCCTACGCCTTTTCGAGCGCCAGCCGGGCCGACTTGTTCCCACAAACGAGGGATTTGCGTTCTTTAAGGAAGTCCAAAGAAGCTTCAACGGTCTGCGTTATTTGGAGGAAGCGGCCGGGCGCATTCGCCGGTTTAGCGGCGGATCGCTGTCGCTGGCCGCAGTGCAGGTACCAGCCTTTGGGCTTCTGCCGCGCGCGATCAAGAGGTTCGCCCAAGATTTTCCGGAAACAAGCATGTCGGTGAACATCGGGCATTCATCCGCCGTTGCGAGTTGGATCGACGATCAGACCTCGGACATCGGGATCGTGTCTCAAGTGAACGAGGCATACGAGCTTTACAGCGAGAAGCTATACGAGCTTGATGCAGTCTGCGTCATGCCCGGCGGGCATTATCTTGCGGAAAAGCCGGTAATCACTCCCGGCGATCTGGCGGAAGAGCCCTTTATCGCGTTGCCACAGAACGAATTTGGCCAATCCGAGGTAGAGGAGCTTTTTGCCGGTGCCGATGTCTCGCGTCGGGTCAGCCTCAAAACGCCCTACAGCCTGATAATGTGCGCGCTTGTCGCCCAGCAGCTAGGGGTGGCTATCGTCAATCCGCTTGCGGCCCTTGACTACAAGGACAAGGGGGTAGTCACGCGGCCGTTCCTGCCCGCGATCAAGCATCACGGATACCTAGTCCTGCATCCCGGCAGGCAGGAGGACCGAATGATCTCGAAATTTGCGGCGTCGGTCAGGGAGGTCATTCGCAGTGACCTAGCCGCGATCCTGGGCCAGTCGGTCGACCCCGCTTGACCATGTACCCAAGTCTAAGTTCACCGGATACGGCGGGCACCGAAAGACGAAAGTAGAAGGCTTAAGGTAAGCGGTCGGCACCAAAGCTTTTTTGTCCCAGAACTTCATCATGATATACAAAGGACAGGCTACAACCTGAAAATCTATGGGCGGATCTTGGAGGATCATGAGATTTGAAGCTTGGCACCTGCAGCCTAGGCTATATCATAATTGCATGACCCACCCTCAATTTTTGATTTGCTTGGATTACGCGACGACCATAGCGTTCCTGCTGTCGCAAGACCCGCGGGAGGTAATTCATCGTGGGCAGAAACAAAAAACAGGGAAATGTCATGAATCGTATAAGCCTACTCGCAGTGCTGACAGCATCCGCAGCTGCTTCGCCCCTTGCCGCGCAGGAGACGATGTATTTCGCCGGCTACTCCGGGGACTTCCAGACGATGTTCGAGGCAGAGATCGCCCCCGGCTTCGAGGCGGAACACAACGTCGATGTTGTTTTCGTGCCTGGCAACTCGGGCCAGACGCTTGCAAAACTGCAGGCGCAGAAGGGCAATCAGGAAATAAGCGTCGCGCTTGTCGATGACGGGCCGATGCAGATGGCTGTCCAGTTCGGGCTGTGTGACAGCGTCGATAGCGCTGACGTCTACGGTGATCTTTATGATATGGCAAAGCCGGAAAACTTTGATGGCAAGGCCGTGGGCATTGGCCTGGTTGCGACAGGCATCGCCTACAATAAGGAGAAATTCGACAGTCAGGGTTGGGCCGCGCCTACCTCATGGAATGACCTTACGGATGACAAGTTCGACAAGCGAGTTACGTCAAACCCGATCAGCGGCACCTTTGGTCTGAACTCGCTGCTGATGTTCGCACGGATGAATGGAGGCGGCGAGAACAATATCGAACCGGGCTTCGATGTGATCCGCGAAAAGCTGGCCCCAAAGGTGGTCACTTGGTCATCGTCGAATGCCGAGATGGCGCAGATGTTCCAGAACGGGGATATCGACCTGGGGGTCTGGGGCAGCAACCGGGCAGTGGCCCTGAAGAAAACCGGCTTTCCAATAGAGTTTGTTTATCCCGCGGAAGGCGCGCCTGCGATCATTGCTTCGGCCTGTGCTGTCGCGGAAGGTCCCCAGGCAGACTTGGCGCAAGAGTTTCTGACCTATCTCGTCTCGCCCGAGGTTCAGGCCAAGCTTGCCACCGAAGGCTTTGGCCCCACCAACAGCAAGACCACGCTCGATGCCGCCATCGCCGAGGAAGTTCCCTATGGCGAGGAGAAACTGTCAAAGCTGCTCGGCATGGATTGGGACGTCATCAACGCCAATCGCGCGGACTGGACCAAGGAATGGACCCGCACGGTTGAATAGGCAGGCGCGCGTTTTGCGCGCCCTCCGCCTGCGGCAGTCAGACAGCAACCCAATCCAGGCAGGACCATGAGCACACTTACCATCCGCAATCTTGCCAAGACCTATCCGCCGAACGTGCGGGCCGTCAAAAGCATCGATCTTGACATCAAGAGTGGCGAGTTCGTGTCCCTGCTGGGATCCTCGGGCTGCGGCAAGACCACCACGCTGCAAATGGTGGCCGGATTTGTCGCGCCATCGGCGGGCCAAGTTCTGCTGGACGGCAAGGACATCACCTATCTCGACCCCGACAAGCGCGACATGGGCGTCGTCTTCCAAAGCTATGCGCTGTTTCCGCACATGACCGTCGCGCAGAACGTGCGCTTCGGGCTGGAAATGCGCAGGCTACCCGAGGCGCAGATCCGCGAACGCGTGGCCGACGCGCTGTCGATGGTGCGGCTTGACGGGCTGGACCGCCGATATCCCGCCGAACTGTCCGGCGGCCAACGCCAACGCGTGGCGATTGCCCGCGTGCTGGCGATCCGTCCGCGCGTGCTGCTGCTGGATGAGCCGATGTCGAACCTGGACGCGAAATTGCGGGGCGAGATGCATGTCGAACTGCGCGGGCTTCAGAAGCGCCTGGGCATCACCACGATCCTTGTCACCCATGACCAGGTCGAGGCCATGACCATGAGCGATCGGATCGCCGTCATGGCCAACGGCACCATCGCCGAACTGGGAACGCCCCAAGAGGTATATGACATCCCCTCGACCGAATTCGCCTTCAACTTCCTGGGCCAGTCGAACACCGTCACGGCCAAGGTGCTGAGCCATGACGAGGCATCGACGCAGTTGCGCGTCGGGTCCAGCACCATCAGGACGCCGCGGCGCAATGGCGGGCTTTCGGATGATGTCCGGCTGTTCATCCGGCCCGAACGGCTGACGCTGTCCTCGCCCGAAGCGGGAATGATTACCGGGCGCGTCGCCACGCGGCTGTTTTTAGGCAATACCTGGACCTATGAGATCGACTGCGATTTCGGGCGCCTGCGGGTAATCAAGGTGAACACCCGTGGCGGCCAGCCGCAGGAGGGCGAGTTGGTCGGGATCAGCTGGAACGAGGCGGACATGCAGTCCGCGTCCGGGGAACTGGCCGATGCGTGACACCTCGAAATCGACGCGCCAGCCCTGGCTGCTGTCCTCGCCCTCGGTGGCGTTGTTCCTGGGGCTTCTGGTGGTGCCGCTGGCCCTGACCGCGATCCTGTCCTTCAACGTCTTCGACGCGATGATGGGCACGCAGGACTCCTACACCTTCGGCAACTATTTGGAAATCTTGACAGACAGTTATTACTATGAACTGTTCTTGCGGACCGCCCTGATGGCCGGCGGCGTGACGGTCCTGTGCATCCTGCTGGGCGTGCCGGAAACGATCATCCTGTCACGGATGGGACCGCGCTATCAGGGAATCTTCTTCGTGATGATCCTGGGGCCGCTGCTTATCTCGGTGGTGGTGCGGACGCTTGGCTGGTCGATCATGCTGGGGCGCGAGGGCCTGATTAATCAGTCGCTGACCAGCCTTGGCCTGATCGGCGAGCCCCTGCAGCTGATGTATTCCATGACCGGCGTCGTCATCGTGCTGACCCATGTGATGCTGCCCTTCATGGTCATCGCCGTGTGGACCACGCTGCAGAAACTGGACGCCCAGGTCGCCGATGCCGCCCGCTCGCTTGGGGCCGGATCCTGGACCACCTTCCGGCGGGTGATCCTGCCGCAACTGCTGCCGGGGATCCTGTCGGGATCGATCATCGTCTTCACGCTATCCGCATCCGCCTTCGCGACCCCGGCCCTGATCGGCGGGCGCAGGCTGAAGGTCGTCACCACCTCGATCTATGACGAGTTCCTTCATTCGATGAACTGGCCGCTGGGTGCTGCCATCGCGGTCCTACTGCTGATCGCCATCGTCGCCGTCGTTATGGGCAGCAACCGCTATATTGAGCGCAAATTCAAGCAGGTGTTCACATGAAAGACCGGGGCCTGGGTTCCAACGGGGTCGGATCGCTGATCTTCCATACCCTGTTCACGCTTTTCATCGTCGCGCCGCTTGCGGTCATCATCCTGGTGTCGTTTTCAGACAAGGGCTATATCTCGATGCCCTTCGAGGGCGCCTCGCTTCGCTGGTACTGGGCGATCCTGGATGCGCCGGAACTGATGAACGCGTTCTGGATCTCGATTTGGCTGGGGCTTGGCGCGGCGACCTTGGCATCGCTTGTCGCGGTTCCGGCGGCGATCGCCATCGCGCGGTATCGCTTTGCCGGGCGCGACGGCCTGATGGCGCTGCTGCTGTCGCCCTTGATGATCCCGCATGTGGTGCTGGGGGTGGCGTTTCTGCGGTTCTTTTCGGTGATGGGGTGGACCGGATCTTTCCTGGCGCTGATGTTGGTTCATGCTTTGATCGTCGTGCCCTTTGCCCTGCGGCTGACCCTTGGGGCGATCATCGGGCTGAACCGGGACGCCGAGCTTGCGGCGCGTTCTCTGGGGGCGTCGCGGTGGATCGCCTTCCGGCGCATCCTGCTGCCCCTGATTCTGCCTGGCGTCGCCGGCGGCTGGGTGCTGTCCTTCATCCAGAGCTTTGACGAAGTCACCATGACCGTCTTTGTGGCGACCCCCGGCACGACCACGCTTCCGGTGGCGCTTTATCACCGCGTCGCCATGCTGACCGATCCCGTCACCGCCTCGGTTTCCGCGATCATGATCGTGGGCACCATGGGCCTGATGGTCATCCTCGACCGGGTCGTCGGCATCGACAAGGTGTTGCTCGGCAAGAAGTAGACCGCTTCGACAAGGAAACGACCTGTTCGCCGCATTGCGGCGGCCGGGGAAGCTTTGCCCGTCTTCGGGCATCAAGAAGGCTGGAGAAATGATTTCGAAACAGTTGACAGTCGTGGGCGGGGGGCTGGTAGGCGCAGCCATCGCCTACGGGGCGGCCAGTCGCGGGCTGTCGGTCCGGGTGCTGGACCAGGGGGATACCGCGTTTCGCGCCTCGCGCGGGAATTTCGGCTTGGTATGGCTGTCCAGCAAGGGCGGGGGGATGCCGGAATATGCCCGCTGGACGCGTGACGCGGTCGGGCAATGGGGTGGATTTCACCAGGAACTGCTGGATCGGACCGGGGTCGACAGCGGGCTAATCCAGAAGGGCGGGTTCTGGCTGGGGTTCAGCCAGGAAGAGGTGCAGAAACGCGCGAACCTTCTGGCCAAGATCGACCGCGAGGCTGGCGGCATCCCGTTCCGAATGATGGAAGCATCTGAAATCCGGCAGTACCTGCCTGATATCGGCCCCAAGGTGGTGGGCGGCAGCTGGGGCGCCCAGGATGGCATGGCAAATCCGTTGTTCCTGCTGCGGGCACTGCATTCCGGACTGAAGAAGGCCGGGGCAGATATCATCAGCGGCATCGATGTAGCCGCAATCGAACATGACGCGGCGAAAGGCAGGTTCACCGCTCGCAGCCGCGACGGGCAAGGCTGGACAAGCGACCGGATCGTCATCGCGGCCGGGCTTGGCGTTGGTGAACTGGCGAGCCAGGTCGGCATCCACGCGCCGACCGTAACGACACGGGGACAGGTGCTGATCACCGAACGGCTGAAGCCATTCATGGACTATCCGACCAACAAGGCGCGACAGACCGCGGAAGGCAGCGTACAAATTGGCTCGACCACCGAGGATGTGGGCCTGGACGACGGCACAACAGTCGAAAAAATCGAATGGCTGGCCCGGCGCGCCGTGGACACCTTCCCGGCCTTGGCCAATGCGCGGCTTGTCCGGGCCTGGGGGGCTTTGCGTCCGCTGACCCCGGATGGATACCCGATCTATCAAGAATCCGGGACATGCCCCGGCGCCTTTGCGGTCGTCTGCCACAGCGGCGTTACCCTTGCCGCCATCCATGCCAATGTCATCGGTCCATGGATGGGCGGGCTGACAGATGCCCCCCCAGACGTCGCGCCGTTCAATGGCAAGCGCTTCCTTGATAAAAATGCGAGGTTTGTCGGTGACCACTGAAACCCTTTTTTCGATTCCTAAAAAAGCGGGTCAGGCAATGGTCCGCATCGAATTCGAGGGCGAAACCCTCCACGTGCCCGATGGGATCAGCGTCGCCGCAGCGCTTTTAAGCAGCAGCCGAGGCGCGCTCCGCACCAGCATCGTCAAGGGCACACCGCGCGCGCCTTATTGCATGATGGGCGTCTGCTTCGAATGCCTTGTGGAAATCGACGGCATCCCTGCGCGGCAGGGCTGCATGACCCTTGTCCGCGACGGAATGATCATCAGACGCCAATCAGGGGCTCCGTCCTTGGAAGGCTTGGCGTCAGGAGGCAAGAATGGCGAATAATGTCAATGATCTGGTTGTCATCGGGTCGGGACCTGCTGGCATGGCTGCGGCGGTCGAAGCCCGCGCACTCGGCATGACGGTCAGCGTGCTGGACGAACAGCCGGCCATCGGCGGGCAGATCTATCGACGTGTCGAGGACGCGCCCGAGGCTCTTCAGATGATCCTTGGCAAGGATTATGGTGCAGGTCGCGTCTTGGCCGAGGAATTTCGCCAAAGCGGCGCAGCTCATATCCCTGGTGCCACCGTCTGGAACCTGACCGAGGACGGGGTCATCGACTATGTAGACGCAGGCGGGACGAGAACGATCTCGGCAACAAACGTGCTGATCGCGACCGGCGCGATGGAGCGTCCCTTCCCGATCCCCGGCTGGACCTTGCCGGGGGTGATGGGCGCCGGGGCGGCGCAGATCATGCTGAAGAGCGCGGGTGCCCAGCCAGCCGGCTCCGTCGTGCTGGCAGGCTGCGGCCCGCTTCTCTACCTGCTGGCGTGGCAGTATCTGCGCGCAGGAGTGAAACTTGCGGGACTGGTCGATACAACGCGGTTCTCGACCTATGTCACCGCGCTTGGCAAAGTCCATGGCGCCGTGACGGGGCGGAAGGACCTGGTCAAAGGGCTGGGCCTCATCTCTCGGGTCCGCTTGGCGCGCGTGCCGATTTATTCCGGAGCAAGCGACCTGGAAATCCTGGGTGAAGATCATGCAGAAGGAATTCGTTTCCGCCATAAGAGCAAGTCACGCGAAATTTCCGCAGGCTTGGTCCTGTTGCACCAGGGGGTCGTACCCAATACGCAGCTAAGTTGGTCGCTACGTGCCGAGCATCGTTGGGACGCGGCGCAACTGTGCTGGACACCGGTGACCGATGACGCGGGCCGCCTCGGCGAGACACAGATCCATGTCGCCGGCGACAGCCGTAGGATCGTGGGCGCCCTTGCCTCGGCGATCCAGGGGCGGCTGTCAGTGCTTGCGATGCATGAACGCAAGGGCGGGACAGCGCAGCCGGGCCACAAGGCAGAACTTCAGCGGCAGCTTGCACGGTATACCGCGCTTCGGCCCTTTCTGGACGTCCTTTACCGGCCCTTGGACGAACATCGCATCCCGGCGGACCACGTCACCGTATGCCGCTGTGAGGAGGTCACAGCAGGAGAAGTGCGCAGCTATGTCGATCTTGGCTGCCTTGGTCCGAACCAGACCAAAAGCTTTGGCCGTTGCGGCATGGGTCCATGCCAGGGACGCCTGTGCGGGCTAACCGTAACTGAGATAATCGCTGCCGCGCGCAAGGTCGCGCCGGGCGAGGTTGGCTATTACCGTATTCGTCCGCCGATCAAGCCCATCCATCTAGGCAGCTTTGCACAGTCGACATCATAACTTCAAAGACAAGGACAAAGAACATGAGCACCATCACCCGCATCGAAACTGATCCGCGCCGCAGCCGGGCTGTCGTTTATAACGGCATGGTCTTTGTCGGTGGCATGACCGCCGACGACCGCAGCCTGGATATCGCCGGCCAGACCAGGCAAACCTTGGAAAAGATCGAAGGCTATCTGGCAAAGGCAGGAACCGACAAAAGCCGGCTGCTGACCGCGCAGATCTGGATCAAGGATCTGGATCGCGACTTTGCCGCGATGAACGAGGTCTGGAACGCTTGGACCGCGCCGGATGCCGCACCGACGCGCGCGACCGCACAATGCGACATGGGCGCGCCCGATATTCTGGTCGAGATCATTGTAACGGCCGCGGTCGGAGAGTAATCCAACTGATCTCCGGCCCGTTATTAAGGTGGAAGGAAAATCATTGACCTTCCACGCCATAGCCGTTGCATCGGCAAGGCGGCCCGAGGAAGGCCGCCCTGCCGATGGCGTCATCGAACTGGCTATAGCCGGCCAAGGGATTACCCTGCTAAAGTGACAGCCGGGCCTTGCGATGCGCCAGGTCCGGCGCTCCGTTCCTCATAAGGTGTTGCGCTGGCGTTTCAGAGCAGCCTGAGCTACTCCCCGAAAATCGGACAGTGACGGAAGCTACGATCTGACGTCTGCTGATCTCCGAGGACGAGGAGATCAGAAATGCGGAAACGCAGGAACCATGACGCGGGCTTCAAGGCGC
>NZ_JAOTBD010000019.1 GCF_026162625.1 Paracoccus beibuensis
AACCTGGCCCGGCTGCCACGACTGCTGAGCGCATGAAGACGAAAGGCGGCATCGGCCGCGCACACCGTTTGCCCCGACAGGCCGGAAGCTCAACGCAGCCGGGCCCGTCCCAAGAAAACCGTTCCGCCTCGACGAGTTCTTTGGCAGCCTGGTAGGGCGGCGGCCCGCGCGCAGTTCCTCGGTCCAGGTGTGCCGGGAAATGAGCGCGACCCCCAGCCCGGCGATGACCGCCTGCTTGATCGTCTCGTTGGTTCCCATGTCGATCGCACGCCAGGGCGCGCCTTCGCCGATCCGATCGAGGAACCGGGTCATCAGGATCCGCGTGAAAGACCCCTCTTCCCGCGACAGGAACGTCTGTTCCAGCAGGTCACCCGGCATGACCGGATCCTGAAGGGCCAGGGGGTGATCGGACGCGGCGATGAAGATATGCGGATGGGGGCCCGATCAGATCGGCCGTGACCGCAGGCTCCTTCGGCGGACGGCCCATGAGCAGGTCCGGTTCATCACCGGCCAGCGTCGCCATGATGGCGTTGCGGTTACCGATGCGGAGCGTCACCTCTATGTCGGGCAGGCTGCAGCGCAGCAGGGCAACCAGCGCCGGCGCGAAATACTTCCCTGTCGACACGACGCCCAGGACGACCGATCCGCTCTGGCCTTGCCGGAGGGCGGCGACTTCCCTTGTGGCGCGCGACAGGGCGGTGGCGATCTGCGCCTCGGCCCGCAGCAGGGCCTGCCCCTCGGGCGCGGCCCGGAACGCGCCGTCGCCGCGAACCACAAGCGCCGAACCCGCCAGATCCTCCATCGCTTTCAACTGGCCATGGACCGCAGGCGGTGTCAGCCCAAGCCATCCGGCTGCGGTGGTCAGGCTGCCGCTGTCGGCCACGGCACGAAGCGCACGCAATTGGCGCAGGGTGACCGCGTCGATGCGCATGTTCAGAAAACTTTAGTCCATCTTTTGTCGATTTGAATTTCGCCTAAGATGCGCCACTGTCAATCTGCGCCACGACGACAAGGGAGGGCCGATGACTGTCGCCGGCATCGACACGACCTGGATTCCCGAACGCTTCCGCCCCCTGATGACCGCCGTCGCGCATGCCAGCGCCCGGTTGTCCGACATGTTGCGCGGCCGCAGTGACAGCCTTTCCACCGCCTGCGCGCGAACACTTTTCGCCGATGCGCTTCAGAGCCCGGGGATCCGCTGGCTGTATCCAGCCGAGGATCAGGCGCCCGTTGCAGTGGACGGTGACGGCGATCTTGCCATGGCGCTGACGCCTCTGGACGGAGAGGCCGATCAGGACCTGAACGCGCCTCTTGCCTCGATCTTCGCGATTTTTCCCGCGGCAGGTGACGGGCAGTCAAGCTTCCTGCGCCCCGCGCGTGACATGCTGGCAGCCGGATACGTTCTTCATGGGACGCACTGCTGTATGGTCACCAGCTTCGGCTGCGGGGTGCAGCTCTCGATCCTCGATCCCGCCGTGAGCCGCTTTCGGCTGACAAGCCCGCAGGTGCGGGTTCCCGCACACCCTCAGCACGACTGGCCGCGCACGGCCCTTCGTTCCTCCGCCGGCAGGCGGCAGGCGGGATCGCTGGCCGCCGAAGCGCATCGCATCCTGCTGCGCGGCGGCAGCTTCCTGTGCATGGATGGCGACGATCTGCCGCGGCAGTTGACGGTCTGCGCGCCATTGGCGTTCCTGGTCGAGCAAGCAGGCGGCGTGGCGACCGACGGCATCTCGCCGCTTCTTGCGGCGCGCATCGCCGACCTTCAGGCCCGCAGCCCGCTGAACCTGGGAGGTGCCGGCAGCTTGGGGCATCACCCGCTGCCCGAGCCTGAGGTTCCGGCCCTGTTCCGTCATCGTGGATTGTTCAGGGTCCAGGGCGGATGAGCCAGAGACACCCCATCATCTCGGTCACCGGCAGTTCCGGGGCGGGCACGACGACCGTCAAGTCGACCTTCGACCAGATCTTCCGTCGCGAGGGCATTCGTGCCGTCAGCATCGAGGGCGACGCCTTCCACCGTTACGACCGCGCTGCCATGAAGGCGGAACTTGCGGCCCGGCTGGCCGCCGGCGATGCAACCTTCAGCCATTTCAGCTATGACGCCAACGAGCTGGAAAAGCTGCAGGACATCCTGCGCATCTACGGCGAAACGGGCCGGGGCGAGACGCGGCACTATGTCCATGACGACAAGGACGCCGCGCGCTGGGGCCGGCCGCACGGCACCTTCACCGACTGGGCACCGTTCGAGGAGAACAGCGACCTTCTGTTCTACGAGGGGCTGCACGGCGCGGTCGTCAACGACCGGGTCAACATCGCCGCGCTGGCCGATCTGAAGGTCGGCGTCGTGCCGGTGGTGAACCTGGAATGGATCCAGAAGATCCACCGCGACAGCGCGCATCGCGGCTACACGACCGAGGCCGTGACGGACACCATCCTGCGCCGCATGCACGCCTATGTGCACTGCATCTGCCCGCAATTCACCCAGACCGACATCAACTTCCAGCGGGTGCCGGTGGTCGACACGTCGAACCCCTTCATCGCCCGGTGGATCCCGACGCCGGACGAAAGCCTGGTGGTGATCCGCTTCCGCAACCCGCGCGGCATCGACTTTCCTTATCTTACGCAGATGATCGCCGGGTCATGGATGAGCCGCGCGAACTCGATCGTCGTGCCGGGGCCGAAGATGGACCTGGCCATGCAGCTGATCCTGACGCCGATGATCCTGCGGCTGACGGACCAGTCGCGGCGGGCCTGAATGCCAGCACAGGCTTGACGCAGCGCCCGCGAGAGGGCAGGCCGCAGCGCAGCAGCCCGTGGAGGACATGATGAGCTTCGACCGCAGCCTGAAGATCGCCCCGTCGATCCTTTCGGCCGATTTCGCCAATTTCGGCGCCGAGATCCGCGCGATCGAGGCCGAGGGTGCCGACTGGGTGCACGTGGACGTCATGGACGGCCATTTCGTGCCGAACCTGACCTTCGGCCCGCCCGCGGTGAAGGCGTTCCGCCCGCATGTGAAGACCTTCATGGACGTCCACCTGATGATCGCGCCTGTCGATGCCTATATCGAGGCCTATGCCGAGGCCGGGGCCGACATGATCACGGCCCATGTCGAGGCCGGGCCACATCCCCACCGGACGCTGCAGGCGATTCGCGCGACGGGCCGAAAGGCGGGCATCGCTCTCAACCCAGGCACGCCGGTGGAGGCGGTCGGCTACCTGCTGGATCTGTGCGACATGGTCCTGGTCATGACGGTGAACCCGGGCTTTGGCGGGCAGAGGTTCATCCACAGCCAGCTGGACAAGATCGCCCGCCTGCGCGGGATGATCGGTGACCGGCCGATCCATGTCCAGGTGGATGGCGGCGTCGATCCGACCACCGCTCCGCTGGTCGCGAAGGCGGGGGCCGACGTGCTGGTGGCGGGATCAGCGGTGTTCAAGGGCGGGTCGGTCGACGCGCCGCAGGTCTATGGCGCCAACATGAGAACGATCCGAGAGGCGGTCGCCGCCTGACGCAGCGGCGCAAGGCGGGGCTTCGGCGATGCGGATTGCTGGACGGAGGAGGGTTGCGGTATAAGGGCGGCGATCGACCCCCAGCCATCGCGTGACATGCCGCCAGCCCTTGCGCCACGACGACTTCGCCCGCTCAGGATGCTGTTCCTGGCGATGGCGGTCGTGATATCTGCCTGCGCGCCCCGGCCCGGCAACGAGGCGCTGGAGGCGGTCCCGGGGACCATAACGGGCGCGCAGGTCACCACCGTCTACGTGGCCACGACCCGCGCACCGCGGGGTGTGGGCAGCACAGCCTTCGGCAGCGCCTGGTCGCTTGGGACCAGCCACGCCGCCTTCACCGTCTCGATTCCCCCGACGCACCGGCCGGGCCGGGTCGAGTGGCCGAACGGCAAGATCGATCCCGTAACCAGCTTCGCGGTCCTGGGCAGCGCCAACCTGACGCCGGACCAGTATGCGGGGACCCTGGCGCGGGACCCCCGTCTTCCGGCGGGCATCGGCCTCTATGTGCATGGCTATAACCATACCTTTCCAGAGGCGCTCTATCGCCTCGTGCAGTTGTCGGTCGATGCGGGGACAGGCGGCGTGCCGGTGCTGTTTTCCTGGCCCTCGGCCGGCAGACCGCTGGGGTATCTTGCAGACCGGGATGCCGCGGCCTTTTCCCGCGACGCGCTGAGCCGCACGCTGATCGACCTTGTCGCAAAGGCCCGTGGCGGGACAGTCAGCGTCACGGCGCATTCGCTGGGGGCGCTTCTGACGATGGAGAGCCTGCGCCAGCTGCGGCTGGAGGGGCGCGCCGACGTGCTGGACAGGCTGTCGGTGATCCTGGCCGCGCCGGACATCGACCCCGACCTGTTCCGCGCCCAGATCGCGGTAATCGGGCGGAGGCGGCAGCCGATGACGATCCTCGTATCGCCGGACGACCGCGCGCTGCGGCTGGCCGGGCGGCTGGGGGCGCATCGGGGTCGGCTGGGAACGCTGGACGTCCGCGATCCGCGGGTCCGTGAGGCGGTGGCGGAAGCGGGGATCACGGTCATCGACATCTCGGACCTGCCGCCGCAGGGGCTGGCGCGGCATGACCGCTACGTCGAAATGGCCGCGATGCACGAGGACCTGGTGGCGGCGCGTTCGACGGCAGGGACACCGCTGGCGCAGATCGGGCATGCCGGGGTCTTCGTGCTGGACAGTTTGCGCGGTGCGCTGACGGAACCCTTCGCCCCCTGACTCCTGCCGGATGCGCTTCGGCCGTCGGATCCCGGGGCAGCAGGCGAAGCAGGGGCCATCGAAGCCCCAGCTTCGCCGCGGTGCTGCGCCCCGCCGCGCCCATCCGCCGCCGCGTTGACAATCCGCGCCGGGCCGCGTTTTCTGCGGGGGAAGCCGACAGGAGGACGCGATGGATCTGGGCATCAGGGGCAAACGGGGGCTTGTCTGCGCGGCCTCAAAAGGGCTGGGGCGGGGCTGCGCCGAGGCATTGGCCGAGGCTGGCGTGAACTTGGTCATCAACAGCCGCTCCGAGGCCGAGATCGCCCGCACCGCCCACGAGATCGCCGAGCGCCATGGCGTCGAGGTCACCCCCGTCGCCGCCGACATCACGACCGAGGAGGGTCGCGGCCGCGTCCTCGATGCCGTGGGTCATGCCGATATCCTGGTAACCAATGCTGGCGGCCCCCCGCCCGGCGACTGGCGCGACTGGAGCCGCGAGGACTTCATTCGTGCGGTCGACGCCAACATGCTGTCGGCCATCGCGCTGATGCAGGCGCTGGTGCCCGGGATGATGGACCGGGGCTGGGGCCGGGTCGTGAACATCACCTCGGCCTCGGTCCGCTCCCCCGTGTCGGTTCTGGGGCTGTCGAACACCGCGCGGACGGGGTTGACGGGGTTTGTTGCCGGCATGTCCCGTCAGGTCGCGGGCAACGGCGTCTGCGTGAACAACCTGCTGCCGGGCATCCATGCCACGGCCAGGGCGGACAGCCTCGACCAGGGCGTTGCCGGGGCGCAGGGCATCTCTCTGGATGAGGCGCGGGCGCAGCGGCAGGCGACGATCCCGACGGGCACCTATGGCACACCAGAGGATTTCGGCGCGACCTGCGCGTTTCTCTGCAGCCAGCAGGCGCGCTTCATCGTCGGACAGAACGTGCTGCTGGACGGCGGCGCGCTGAGCGTCACGATCTGACGCGTTGCGGGCGCCGCTGCCCCTTGCTAGGGGCAGCGGGTACCTGACCGAAAGGCCTGGCCCCAACGTGACGACGCCTCTGCGACTGGAAGTGGACAGCCTGACGCGCGCCTTCGACGGCGCGCCCGTCGTCGACAACGTCGGCTTCCGGATCGAGGCGGGCCAGGTTGCTTGCCTTCTTGGCCCCTCGGGCTGCGGCAAGTCGACGACGCTGCGCATCATCGCCGGTGTCGACATGCAGGACAGCGGCCGCATCCTGGTCGACGGGCAGCTGATCTGCGACACCCGAACCCGCGTGCCGCCCGAAAAGCGCGCCATCGGGCTGATGTTCCAGGATTTCGCGCTGTTCCCGCACCTCCCCGTCAGCGAGAACGTGGCCTTCGGCCTGCCCGGCGGCTTCAAGGCGAACAGCGAACGCGTGGGCGAGCTGCTGGACCGCGTTCGCATGACGGCCCACATCGACAGCTATCCGCACGAGCTGTCGGGGGGCGAGCAGCAGCGCGTGGCCCTGGCGCGGGCTTTGGCGCCGCGTCCGCGCGTCCTGCTGATGGACGAACCGTTCAGCGGGCTGGACGAACGGCTGCGCGACGGCATCAGGGACGAGACCCTGGCGCTTCTGAAGGAAGAAGGCGCTGCCGTCCTGCTGGTCACGCACGAGCCGCACGAAGCGATGCGCATGGCCGACCAGATCCTGCTGATGCGCGACGGCCGCATCGTGCAGCAGGGGGCGCCCTACAATCTCTACAATGCGCCGGTGGACCGGCAGGCGGCGGCCTTCTTCAGCGACATCAACGTGTTGACGGGGCGGGTGCAGGGGGCGTTGACCGAAACGCCGTTCGGCGAGTTCCTGACGCCAGGCCTGCCGGACGGAGCCCCCGTCGAGATCGTGATCCGCCCGCAGCACCTGAAGATCGACTTCGACCGGGCGGGGCAAGGCCCCTCGCCCACGTCCGAAAACGGCACCGCCGCACGGGCGACGGTCAGGCGCGCGCGTTACCTGGGCCGAGAATCACTGGTCGAGTTCATTACCGACAGCGGGGGCATCGCGCTGAACGCGACGGTGCCGGGCGTGTTCCTGCCGCCCACTGGAACAGCCATGTGGCTGATGCTGCGCCGCGACCGGGTCTTCGTCTTTCCCGGCTGAGAGGCAAGGAATCGGCTGCGCGGCCTCGGCCGAAGATCGCAGCACGGGCGCCGTCGGATGTCCCGCATCCCCCTGACCAAAAATCCGTCTGCGACAAAAGTCTTGCCTTGAAGTTGACCTGCGGCTAGCACCTAGGAAGGAATTCGGGAGACGCCGGCGCGAGCCGGGGCCGAAGGAGAAGCCGCCCCGGCAAGCTCTCAGGCAAAAGGACCGCTTTCCCTACAGACTCTGGAGAGTGGCGCCCCGCGCCCGCCGAAGGGATAACGATCTCAGGCGCCTATGGCCGTTCAACGGCAGGGCAAGGACAGAGGGGGCATCGTCGCACGGGATTTTCCCGTTCAACCGATGCCGGTTTCCGGCTGAAATTCAGGGGGCCACATGGCCGAAACGACCCGCCGGACAGGTCTCTACGATCTTCATGTCGAACTTGGCGCCCGGATGGTGCCCTTCGCCGGATGGCAGATGCCCGTCCAGTACCCGGTGGGTGTCATGGCCGAACACCTGCACACGCGCGGCAAAGCGGGCCTGTTCGACGTCAGCCACATGGGGCAGGTCCTGGTGGTGCCTGGTGATGGCGGAATGCCAGCCGCCGCCGCGGCGCTGGAGACGCTGATCCCCGCGGATGTCACGGGCCTGGCCCCGGGACGCCAGCGCTATGGCCTGTTCACGAACGATGCCGGCGGCATTCTGGACGATCTGATGTTCGCCAACCGTGGCGATCACTTCCTGCTGGTGGTGAACGCGGCTTGCGCGGAACAGGACATTGCGCATCTGCGGACGCTGCCGGGGGTGCGCGTGACGCCGGTGATCGACCGAGGGCTGCTGGCGCTGCAGGGGCCGCAGGCAGAGGTTGCGCTGGCACGGCTGGTGCCGGGCGTCACCGCGATGCGCTTCATGGACAGCCAGGTGCATGACTGGGACGGGGTCGAGCTGTGGGTATCGCGGTCGGGCTATACCGGCGAGGACGGGTTCGAGATCTCGGTCCCGGAGGCGCGGCTGGAGGCGTTCGCGCGGGCGCTTCTGGATCAGCCAGAGGTGGCGCCGATCGGTTTGGGCGCGCGCGACAGCCTTCGGCTGGAGGCGGGGATGCCGCTCTATGGTCACGACATGGATGTCGGGGTGACCCCTGCCGCGGCCGGTCTGGGTTGGTCGATCCCGAAGGTGCGCCGCGCCGACGGCGCGCGCGCCGGCGGCTTTCCCGGTGCCGACGTAATCCTGCCCGAGCTGGGATCCCCCGCCACGACGCGCCGCGGCCTGCGGCCCGAGGGTCGCGCCCCCATCCGCGAGGGCGTGCCGATCTTTGCGGGTCCCGAGGGCGGCGCGGCGATCGGCACCGTAAGCTCGGGCGGGTTCGGGCCGTCGGTCGGCGCTCCGGTCGCGATGGTACGGCTTCCCGCCGACATCGCCGATGGCGCGACCGTCTTTGCGGAACTGCGCGGCAAGCGCCTTCCGGCAACCGTCTGCACCCTGCCCTTCATTTCCCCTACCTTCAAGCGCTGAGGAGCGTCCCATGCTGAAATACACCGAGGATCACGAATGGCTGCGGGCCGAGGGCGACGAGATCGTCGTGGGCATCACGAAGCACGCCAGCGAACAGTTGGGCGACGTGGTGTTCATCGAGCTGCCCGAGGACGGTCGCGAGGTCGAGGCAGGAGAGGAAGTCGTCGTGATCGAGAGCGTCAAGGCCGCATCGGACATCACCGCTCCGGTTGCGGGGACGATCACCGCCGTCAATGCGGCACTGGCCGACGCCCCCGGCGACGTCAACGGCGATCCCATGGCAGCCTGGTTCTTTCGGCTGAAGCCCTCGGACGCGGGCGCCATGGACGGGTTCATGGACGAGGAAGCCTACAAGGCGCTGGTCGGGTGACGCGCTGCCGGGGGTGATGCCCCCGGACTTCCCGATATTTGACGACCAAGGCAGGCCCGAACGTGGCGCTGCGGGATGGAGTGACGGATGAGCCGCTGGACACCGACCGACTATGACCCCGACGATTTCGCCAACCGGCGCCATATCGGCCCCTCTCCGGCCGAGATGGCCGAGATGCTGAAGGCAGTGGGCGCCGAGAGCCTGGACCGGCTGATCGACGAGACGGTGCCCGCGGCCATCCGCCAGGCCGACCGGCTGGACTGGCCTGCCCTGTCCGAGGCCGGGCTGCTGGCGCGGATGCGCGAGGTGGCGGACAAGAACCGCGTGATGACCAGCCTGATCGGCCAGGGCTATCACGGCACCGTCACACCCCCGGCGATCCAGCGTAACATCCTGGAGAACCCGGCCTGGTACACCGCCTACACCCCCTACCAGCCCGAGATCGCGCAGGGGCGGCTGGAGGCGCTGCTGAATTATCAGACCATGGTGGCCGACCTGACCGGGCTGCCGGTCGCGAACGCCTCGCTGCTGGACGAGGCGACGGCGGCGGCCGAGGCCATGGCCATGGCCCGGCGGCAGTCGAGGTCGAAGGCGGACGCGTTCTTCGTGGCCGACGACCTGCACCCGCAGACAATCGCGGTGATCCGCACGCGGGCTGAGCCACTGGGCATCCGCATCGTCACGGGGCCGGTCGAGGACCTGTCGGCCGACCAGGTCTTCGGGGCGATCTTTCAGTATCCTGGCACATCTGGCGATGTCCGCGACCTGTCACCCCAGATCGAGGCGCTGCACGCGGCTGGCGCGCTGGCGGTGGTGGCGACCGACCTGCTGGCGCTGTGCCTGCTGCGGGAACCGGGGTCGATGGGCGCCGACATCGCGGTTGGCAGCGCGCAGCGGTTTGGGGTGCCGATGGGGTATGGCGGGCCGCACGCGGCCTTCATGTCCTGCCGGGACGAACTGAAGCGCGCCATGCCGGGCCGCATCGTCGGCGTGTCCGTCGACGCGCAGGGGAACCAGGCCTATCGCCTGTCTCTGCAGACGCGCGAACAGCACATTCGCCGCGAAAAGGCGACCAGCAACGTCTGTACCGCGCAGGCCCTTCTGGCGGTGATGGCGTCGTTCTATGCGGTGTTCCATGGCCCCGAAGGTCTTCGGGCCATCGCGCAGCGGGTGCATCTGCACGCAGTCACGGTGGCAAAAGCCCTGCGCGAGGCCGGCGCCGACGTCGCGCCGGACGCCTTCTTCGACACAATCACGGTGCGCGTGGGCGTAGGCCAGCAGGGCATCATGGCCGCCGCCCGCCACCGCGGCATCAACCTGCGCCGGGTGGGCCGCGACCGCGTGGGCATCAGCGTGGACGAGACCACCGACGCGGGTGTCATCGCCCGGCTGCTGGACGCGTTCGGCATCACCGACCCCGCCGAACGCGCCACCGGTCCCTCCATCCCGGATGCGCTGCTGCGCGACAGCGACTTCCTGACCCACCCGGTCTTCCACATGAACCGCGCCGAATCCGAGATGATGCGCTATATGCGCCGGCTGTCGGACCGCGACCTGGCGCTGGACCGGGCGATGATTCCCCTCGGGTCCTGTACCATGAAGCTGAATGCGGCGGCCGAGATGATGCCGATCACCTGGCCGGGCTTCAGTGCGTTGCACCCGTTCGCGCCCGCCGACCAGGCGGCCGGCTATCACGAGGCAATTGCGGATCTGACCGAGAAGCTGTGCCGCATCACCGGCTATGACGCGTTCTCGATGCAGCCGAACAGCGGCGCGCAGGGGGAGTATGCGGGGCTGCTGACGATCCAGGCCTATCACAAGGCGCGGGGCGAGGATCGCGACATCTGCCTGATCCCGGTCTCGGCCCATGGCACCAATCCCGCCAGTGCGCAGATGTGCGGCATGAAGGTCGTGGTGGTGAAGTCCGCGCCCAATGGCGACATCGATGTCGAGGATTTCGCCGCCAAGGCCGAAAAGGCCGGGGCGAAACTGGCCGCCGTGATGATCACCTATCCCAGCACGCACGGCGTCTTCGAGGACACCGTGCGCCAGGTTTGCGAGATCACGCACCGGCACGGCGGGCAGGTCTATATCGACGGCGCGAACATGAATGCGCTTGTCGGCCTGGTGAAGCCCGGAGAGATCGGCGGCGATGTCAGCCACCTGAACCTGCACAAGACCTTTGCCATCCCGCATGGCGGCGGCGGTCCGGGCATGGGCCCCATCGGCGTCAAGTCGCACCTGGCGCCCTTCCTGCCGGGCGATCCGCAAACCGGCGAAGGCGCGGTGTCCGCGGCGCCATACGGCAGCGCGTCGATCCTGCTGATCAGTTGGGCCTATTGCCTGATGATGGGCGGCGAGGGGCTGACCCAGGCGACCCGCGTGGCCATCCTGAATGCGAACTATATCGCGGCGCGGCTGTCGGGGGCCTATCCGATCCTCTTCATGGGGAACCGCGGACGGGTGGCGCACGAATGCATCATCGACACGCGACCCTTCGCGGAACATGGCGTCACCGTGGACGACATCGCCAAGCGGCTGATCGACAACGGCTTTCATGCTCCGACCATGAGCTGGCCGGTCAGCGGCACGCTGATGGTCGAACCCACCGAAAGCGAGACCAAGGCCGAGATCGACCGCTTCGTCACCGCCCTTCTGGCCATCCGGGACGAGATCACCAACGTGGCCGAGGGCCGCATCGCCGTCGAGAACAGCCCCCTGCGCCACGCGCCCCACACGGTCGAGGACTTGGTCCGCGACTGGGACCGCCCCTATGGTCGCGAACAGGGCTGCTTCCCCCCGGGCGCCTTCCGGGTGGACAAGTACTGGCCCCCGGTCGGGCGGGTCGACAACGCCTATGGCGACCGCAACCTGGTCTGCACCTGCCCGCCGTTGGACAGTTATGCCGAAGCGGCCGAGTAGGCAGATACGATAGCGGGTTCCCCGAATTCGCCTTTTCGGGGAACCCCGCCTCGGACCCGTGCATTCCACCTGGACGTCAGGTTCCGACAATCTGTCGTGAGCTGACCTGATCTTGAATACGAGGTGCCGATGCCTGCTCGCCTTTCCCCGCCCAACCGCGCCCGAGAGGAGCTGGCCGGCAACCTCATGGCGGTTCCCGCCGCCATCGGCCTTGTCATCGCCGCTGTCGCCTTCTTCCGCCCCGGCTCGGGCGTCGACGGCACGCCGGGCGCGGCGCTGGCCATCCTTGGCATGCTGGCCCTGACCGTGGCGGCATTGCTGGCCGGACGGATGCAGCCCGGTCGACTTCGGACATTCATCACGGTCATGATCCTGATCGGCGGGCTTCTGACGCTGCTCTGCGCGTGGTTCCTGATGCAGGGTTGGCTGATGCTGACGATCGTCCTGACGCTGGCCATCTGGCTGATCTTCATTCTGGTCGCAAGGTAAGCGCATGTCCTCCAAGTACACCCTGACCGCCGCGCTGCTGGCGCTGATCCCCACCTCTGCTGCCCTGGCGCAGCAGGACCAGTGGACGAACTTCCACGGCAACGCGATGGCGCAGAAATATTCGGCGTCGGAACAGATCACTCCCGAAAACGTGCACAAGTTGGAAAAGGCGTGGGAGATCCACACCGGCGACGTGTCCGATGGGTCCGGCGACATCCCGGGCACGGTCTGGTCTGCGACCCCGATCCTGGCCAATGACCTGCTCTATGTCGGGACACCCTTCTACCGCGTCTACGCCGTTCAGCCGGATACAGGAGAGGTCGTGTGGACCTATGATCCCGAAACGGCCTTGGAACCCCTGACCCAGCCCGAGCTGAAGAACCGAGGCGTCAGCTATTGGGAAGACCCTGAAGGGACCGGCCCCTGCGCCAAGCGCGTCTATATCGGCACGATGGACGCGCATCTGCACGCGCTGGACGCCGACACGGGCGAATTGTGCCAGGACTTCGGGGAAAACGGCATCCTGAACGTCAACCAGTGGAACAAGCCCGACGCGAACTTCCCGCTGTCGCAGTTGCAGCCGCCCACGGTCTTCCGCGACAAGCTGCTGCTGGGCTGGGCGGGCAAGGACTGGTACAGCGTCGAGAACCCCCTGGGGTCCGTCTTCGCCATCGACGCCCGCACGGGCGAGCGTGAATGGTCGTTCTACTCGATCCCCGAAGGGTACGAAGGCACGACCGGCACCGCGAACGTCTGGACCGCCATGTCGGTCGACGAGGAAAATGGCCTCGTCTACGTCCCCGTCTCCAGCCCCAGCGCCGACTACTACGGCGGCACCCGGCTGGAGGAGATCCCGCTGGCGACGTCGGTCACCGCGCTGAACGGCGACACCGGAGAGGTCGAGTGGTCCCGCCAACTGGTCCACCACGACATCTGGGACTATGACACGGTGTCCGCGCCGACGCTGGTCGATATTCCCGGCGAGGGCGGCAGCACGCCGGCGCTGGTGCAGCCGACCAAGATGGGCTTCGCATTCGTCCTGAACCGCCTGACCGGCGAGCCGGTCTTCCCCATCGAGGAACGGGAGGTTCCCGCCTCGGACATAGAGGGAGAGGAGGCTTCGCCCACGCAGCCGTTTCCCACCCTGCCCGAGCCCACGATGGGCGACGACTGGGACGGGATCTTCGGCTTGGCCGACATCGCATCCTTCGGCGGCTGCTCGCGCAGGCTGGAGGAGCTGCGCTATGACGGCCGCTACACGCCGCCGTCGCTGGAAGGCACGCTGGCCTTTCCCGGCACTGCAGGCGGCATGCAGTGGGGCGGCGGGGCGGTCGACCCGGAAACCGGCATCTTCTACATCAACAGCTCGCGCATTGCGCAGATCTTCCAGCTGATCGAGCGCGAGGAATATGCCAACCTGACGACCGGCGGGTCCGAGGCCGAGGGAGGCTTGTTCCCGATGGAAGGTGCGCCCTACGGCTTCCGACTGTCGACCTTCCTGAACGCGATGGGCATGCCCTGCTGGAAGCCGCCCTACGGGATCATGACGGCGATCGACCTGAAGACGGGCAAGAACCTGTGGGAGGTGCCGTTCGGCCAGGTCCAGAAATGGGGCTTCTACATGCCCGAAAGCTGGGGTTCGCCCACGATCGGCGGCCCGGTCGTCACGGCCTCTGGACTGATCTTCATCGGTGCCTCGATGGATGCGCGGGTGCGCGCGCTGGATGCCTCGAACGGAGAGGTCCTGTGGAAGGCCCAGGTCGAGGCGCCCGCGGTGTCCATTCCCGCGGTCTATGACTATGAGGGGCGGCAGTATGTCGTCTTCGCCGTCGGCGGAAACTCGATCATCAAGCCGCAGGTCGGCGACCAGCTGATCGCCTTCGCCCTGCCCGAGGAATAGTCCCTGCCGGTCCCGCGCACCCGCGCGGGACAGCCGCACCGCCACTTGACTTTGCCGCCAAGCCGGTCCAAATCTTGCCGCGTTGGGGTCGTAGCTCAGTTGGTAGAGCGCGTCGTTCGCAATGACGAGGTCAGGGGTTCGATTCCCCTCGGCTCCACCAGTTCACCAAGATCTGTTCTGGCGCCGCCTGTTCGTGCCGTTCCTTAAGGCGGTCAAGCCGGGGTCAAAGCCCCAGCTCGTCCGGCAGGCCCAGCATGATGTTCAGGTTCTGGATCGCCGCGCCCGAAGCGCCCTTGCCCAGATTGTCCAGCACGGCCACCACCAATGCGCAGCCGGTGTCCTCGTCGCCATGGACGCTGATCCGCAGGCGGTTCGAGCCGTTCCGCGCCATGGGGTCGATGCGCGGGCCGATCTCTGCGGCAGGGACGACCTCGACGAACTGCTGGCCGGAATAGTGGTCCGCCAGCGCCTGGTGCAGTGCGGCGGCGCTGCGGTCGTCGTCCAGGTGCAGCGGCAACTGTACAGCCATGCCCTGAGCGAAGTTCCCCACCGAGGGCGCGAAGACCGGCTGCACCAGCAACCCGCCATGGGTCATGATCTCGGGGATGTGCTTGTGGCGCTGGTTCAGCCCATAGATGAAATGCGCGGGCGCGGTGCCGGCGTCGTATTCGCCGATCAGCGCCTTGCCGCCGCCGCTGTAGCCGCTGACCGCGTTGATCGACAGGGCCTCGCCCTCGTCGATCAGGCCGGCGGCGACCAGCGGCGCGATGACGGCGATGGCGCCGGTCGAATAGCAGCCGGGGTTGCTGACGCGCCGGGCGGCGGCGATCATCTCGCGCATCTCGGGGGCCAGTTCGGGAAAGCCGAACACCCATTCCGGGTCGATCCGGTGCGCGGTCGAGGCGTCGATCAGGCGCACGTCCATGTCGGCGGTGAGGGCCACGGCCTCGCGCGCGGCATCGTCGGGCAGGCAGAGGATCGCGACATCGGCCTCGGCAAAGGCTTCGGCACGCGCCGACGCCTCCTTCCGGCGGGCCGGGTCGACCTGGACCAGGCGGATGTCGTCGCGTCCCAGCAGGCGGTCTCGGATCTGCAGCCCGGTGGTTCCGGCCTCGCCGTCGATGAAGACGCTGTGGGTCATGACATACCTCGCTTGATGGATCGCGGCATGTCTAGCCGATCGCGAACGGCCTCACAACGGCGCTTCAGATGCTGCAGATTTCTGACCGGGTCAGGAAGCGTTTCTCGCGCCCGTTGTCCAGGCTGAACATGCCGCCGCGGCCGGGGACCACGTCGATGATCAAGTCGGTATGCTTCCACGCCTTATGCTGGCTGGCCGAGATGTAGAAGGGCGCGCCGCCGATCTCTCCCAGTTTGACGTCGCGGTCGCCCACGCGGAAATCGCCTTGCGGATAACACATGGGCGACGATCCGTCGCAGCAGCCGCCGGACTGGTGGAACAGGACCGGACCGTGATCGGCAACGATCTCGGACAGCAGGTCCAGCGCCTCGGGGGTGGCGGTCACGGTGCTCATGCCTTCAATCTCCTCCTCAGGAACTTCAGAACCTGCTTTTCCTCGTGGTGCAGGTCGTCGTCCAAAGTCTCGTTGATCTCGCCCTGCAATTCCAGCTTCAGGTCGCTGGCCAGATAGGCCTCGATCACCTGCGGATGGACATAGCACTTGCGGCAGATCGTCGGCGTGTTGCCAAGCCGGGCGGCCACCGTCTCGATCGCGTCGCGGACATTGCGCTTGGCGGCGGCGTCACTGTCGGCGCGCTCATATTCCGCCAGGGCCAGCGCCGCCAGTACGGTACCGGTCCAGGTCCGGAAATCCTTGGCGGTGATCCGCCGCCCGCTGATCCGGCGCAGATAGGCGTTCACGTCGGTCGAGGTGACCTGATGCCGCTCTCCGTCCTCGTCCAGGTACTGGAACAGGTGCTGGCCGGGGATGTCCTGCGCCGCCTTGACGATCCGCGCGACCCGCCGGTCGCGCAGCCCCAGGTCCCATTCCTTGCCGCCCTTGCCCTTGAAGCGGAAACGCACCTCGTTGCCCTCGAAGGTGACATGCCGGTCGCGCAGCGTGGTCAGCCCGTGCGACTTGTTCTGCTTGGCATAATCGGCGTTGCCGACCCGGATCATGGTGTTTTCCAGAAGATAGACGAGGGTGGCCAGCACCTTGTCTGCGGGCAGGCCGCGCAGCGACATGTCCTGGCGGACCCGGCCGCGCAGGCCGGGCAGCGCCTTGGCGAAATCGAACATGCGCTCGTATTTGGCACCGTCGCGGACCTCGCGGAAGGCGGGATGATAGCGGTACTGCTTGCGGCCCCGGTCATCGCGGCCGGTGGCCTGGATGTGCCCGTTCGGGTCGGGACAGATCCAGACATCGGTATAGGCGGGCGGGATGGCCAGTGCGGCCAGCCGCTTGCGCTCGGCTTTGTCGCGGATCGTGCGGCCTTGGGCGTCGCGATAGGTGAACCCCTTGCCCGCGCGGACCCGGGTGATGCCCGGCATGTCGTCGTTGACATACACCAGGCCTGCGCTTTCGGCGGCGTCTTCGGGGTCGATGATGCTGTCCTTGGGCATGGGGCTGTTCCGCGATACGGTCAGCCCCAACGCCGCTGGCCCCCCGCGGGTTGCGGAGGGCCCCTGCGCGATCAGAAGAAGCCCAGCTTCTTGGGGCTATAGCTGACCAGCATGTTCTTGGTCTGCTGGTAATGGTCCAGCATCATGCGGTGGTTTTCCCGCCCAATGCCCGACTGCTTGTAGCCGCCAAAGGCCGCATGGGCCGGATAGGCGTGATAGCAGTTGGTCCAGACCCGGCCTGCCTGGATCGCGCGGCCGAAGCGATAGCAGGTGTTGGCGTCGCGCGACCAGACGCCCGCGCCCAGGCCATAGAGCGTGTCGTTGGCGATCGACAGCGCCTCGTCATGGTCCTTGAAGGTCGTCACGGACACGACGGGGCCGAAGATCTCTTCCTGAAAGACCCGCATCTTGTTGGTGCCCTTGAAGACCGTGGGCTTGATGTAATAGCCGCCCGACAGTTCGCCGCCATGGTCCGCGGCCTCGCCCCCGGTCAGCACCTCGGCGCCCTCCTTGCGGCCGATGTCGAAGTAGGAAAGGATCTTCTCCTTCTGCTCGGACGAGGCCTGCGCGCCGATCATCGTGGCACTGTCGCGCGGGTCGCCCTGCACAATCGCCTCGACGCGCTTCAGGGCGCGTTCCATGAAGCGGTCATAGATCTTCTCGTGGATCAGCGCGCGCGACGGGCAGGTGCAGACCTCGCCCTGGTTCAGCGCGAACATCACAAAACCCTCGATCGCCTTGTCGAAGAAGTCGTCGTCCTCGCGGGTGACGTCCTCGAAGAAGATGTTGGGGGACTTGCCGCCCAGCTCCAGCGTGACCGGGATCAGGTTTTCCGAGGCGTATTGCATGATCAGCCGGCCGGTCGTGGTTTCCCCGGTGAAGGCGATCTTCGAAATCCGCGGATTCGACGCCAGCGGTTTGCCGGCCTCCAGCCCGAAACCGTTCACGATGTTCAGGACGCCCGGCGGCAGCAGATCGCCGATCAGGTCGGCAAAGACCATGATCGTGGCAGGGGTCTGTTCGGCCGGCTTCAGCACGACGCAGTTGCCGGCGGCCAGCGCCGGGGCCAGCTTCCAGCACGCCATCAGCAGCGGAAAGTTCCACGGGATGATCTGCCCGACCACGCCAAGCGGTTCGTGGAAATGATAGGCGACGGTGTCGTGGTCGATCTCGGAGATGCCGCCTTCCTGTGCGCGGACGGCGCCGGCGAAATAGCGGAAATGATCGATGGCCAGCGGCAGGTCGGCGGCCATCGTCTCTCGGATAGGCTTGCCGTTGTCCCAGGTCTCGGCGGTTGCCAGCAACTCCAGGTTCTGCTCCATCCGCTCGGCGATCTTGATCAGGATGTTCGAGCGGTCGGTGGTCGAGGTGCGGCCCCAGGCAACCTTGGCGGCATGGGCGGCGTCCAGCGCGGCCTCGATGTCGTCGGCGTTCGACCGGGCGATCTCTCCGATCTCGCCGCCGGTGATGGGGGTGGTGTTGGTGAAATACTTGCCGGATTTCGGCGCGACCCACTGGCCGCCGATGAAGTTGTCATAACGGCTGGCAAAGGGCATCACGCCCACGCCCTTGAATTCGTGCGTCTGGTCGTTCGGCATCGGGTCCTCCTCTCGGGATGTCCCGGACTCTCCCCAGTCCGGGTTGCCATAGATGTCCGATGACCCGTGATTCGAGGCAACCGGCCATCCACGCCGCGCCGCAGAAGCTGTCTCATGCGTGAGACAGTCAGCCGGGATTTTCCCCGATCCTCAGCCGCGCCATGCGCCGGTACATGGTCGCGCGCCCGATCCCCAGCGCCCGTGCGGCGGCCGAGACGTTGCCCTCGGCCCGCGCCAGCGCCCTGACGACGGCGGCACGTTCGCCGCGGTCGAAGCCGCGAAGGTCGTCCTGGCGACCCAGCAGATCCGCCGCCGGTCGAGGGCGCAGACGTCCCTCGCGCTCCAGCCCCAGGACGCGGCGGGCGGCGCGGGTGGCGCCAATCGCCAGGTCGTCCTTGTCCACCGCCAGCAGCACCGCCTGGTCGGCTTGGTCGTCCGACCCCACCACGATCCGCGCCTGCGGAAAGCTGGAGCGGAAGAACAGCGCCTCGATCGCCCGCGCCGTCTGCGCCACCTGCGCCCCGATCAGGCGGTTGTACCGCTCGGTCTGGTCGGCCCGCGCGCTGCTGACGTCCAGCGCCGCCAGAAGCCGCCCGTCAGGTCCCCAGATCGGTGCGTCCATGCAGGACATGGCCGTGTTGCGGGTGTGGAAATGTTCGTCGCGGTGGATGGTGACCTGCCGCCCCTCGGCCAGGCAGGTGCCGATGCCGTTGGTGCCCTGCGCGGCCTCTGACCAGTCGGCCCCGCGCCAAAGACCCCAGTCGCGGAACTGCGCCGCGTCGCCGTCCGAAACCCGCTGGTCAAGCACCACGCCCTGCGCGTCGGTCAGCAGCACGTTGCAGCCGGACAGCCCCACGAGGTTGTAAAGCTGGTCGATCTGCGGCCCCGCGACATGCAGGAAAGCGGCCATGGCTGCGTGCCGTTCGGCCAGTTCGGCCGCTGACAGGCGCTCGGGACGGCGTCGGTCGGCCGGGTCCAGCCCGTGCTTCAGCATGGACCGCCGCCAGGATGCGGCAAGCGCCGAAGTCGCGCGCGGCGACTGCGACTGTTCCGCCACCAGATCGGCATGGCTGCGCTGCGTCATGGTTCCCCCCTCCCAAGGGACGGGGCCAGTATAGCGGATATTTCGATCCGCGACCTGCGACTTTGGTCGCAGGTTACCGCACCGGCCCCTCGGGCTTGATCAGCCCGTCGTCGATCCGCCCCTGGTCGTCATGCGGCTTGGCAGGCGTGCTGCCGGGGCTGCCGGACGGGGCGGCGGCGCGCATTTCGAAGGGCGGCGGCGGACCGTCGCGGTAAAGCAGCGACTGCCCTTCGTGAAACAGGTGCATGGCATGCGGATCGGCGGTCAGCCTGACGCGGCGGCCGTTCAGCCCGGAACGGATGCCCGGCAGCTTTGTGATGATCGGCACCGTTTCGGCATTGGTGCCGAAGTAAAGGAGGGTGACCTCTCCCAGGGCCTCGGTCAGATCGACGGTGCCTTCGAAGACGGCCGCGCCATCGGTGTCGCGCATGTCTTCCGGGCGGACGCCCAGGTTGACCTCCATGCCCTCGTCGCCGACGCGGGTGGGAACGGTCACCTGCGCCTGAAGCCCGCCGTCCAGCGCGACGGTGGTCATCGGGCCCGTGGCGATCACGCGGCCCGGCAGCAGGTTCATGGCAGGGCTGCCGATGAACTGGGCCACGAACTCGTTCACGGGGCGCTGGTACAGTTCCAGCGGCGCCCCGACCTGGGCGATGCCGCCGCCGGCCAGCACCACGATGCGGTCGGCCAGCGTCATCGCCTCGGTCTGGTCATGGGTGACATAGATCATCGTCCGGTCCGGCATCGAGGCCTTCAGCTGCGCGATCTCGATCCGCGTGGCGACGCGAAGCGCCGCATCCAGATTCGACAAGGGTTCATCGAACAGGTACACCTTCGGATCACGAACGATCGCCCGCCCGATGGCGACGCGCTGGCGCTGCCCGCCCGACAGCGCCTTGGGCAGGCGGTCCAGATAGGGCGTCAATTGCAGCATCCTGCCCGCGCGGTCGGTGGCTTCCCGGATCTGGTCCTTGGACTGGCCCGCGATCTTCAGCGCAAAGGCCATGTTGTCGCGCACCGTCATGTGGGGATAGAGCGCGTAGGACTGGAACACCATCGCGATGCCGCGCTGGCTGGGCGGGATGTCGTTCATCACCCGCCCGTCGATTTCCAGCGTGCCGCCGGTGATCTGCTCCAGCCCCGCGATCATGCGCAGAAGGGTGGATTTTCCGCAGCCGGAAGGGCCGACGAAGACGATGAATTCGCCCGACCGGATGGTCAGGTCGATTTCCCTTAGCACGTTCACGTCGCCATAGGACTTGGCGACATCCGTCAGTCTCAAGTCGGCCATGTGCGGATTCCTCCCCTACCCCTCGATGATTTGCACCTGCCAGGGCGCCAGTCCGCCGCTGTCTTCGGCGGACAGGTTGGCGCGGATCAGCAGGCTCTGCCTGTCGTCGGTGCGGCGGAAGGACAGCACGGGTCCCTCGGCGCCGATGTCGCTCATGTCGCCGTCGCGCAGCGCGCTGTGCTTGCGCCTGAGCCCGATGGCCCACCGATAGTGGTGCAGCATGGACTGCGCGTCGGCTTCCTGACTGACGACGGTGCGCTGCAGGTGGACATGCGGCACGGGCAGCCACGGCTGGCTGGTCGAGAAGCCGCCGTTCACGCCCATGTCCCAGACCATCGGGGTCCGGCAGCCGTCGCGGCCCTTGAACTCGGGCCAGAACTCGATGCCATAGGGGTCGCGCAGTTCTCCGAAGCGCAGCTCTGCCTCGGGCAGGCCCAGTTCCTCGCCCTGGTAGAGGCAGACGGACCCCTTCAGGCACAAAAGCACCGTCGCATAGGCCTTGGCCGCCTGCTCGGGCAGATTCCAGCGGCTGATATGACGCACGACATCGTGGTTCGACATCGCCCAGCACGGCCATGAATTCGGCGCGACGGCGTGCAGCTGGTCGAACACCTCGACGATGCGCGCGGCCCGCAGGTCGTCTCCCGACAGGAAGTCGAAGACATAGGACATCTGCACCCGGCCCGGCACGCCGGTATATTGCTCCAGCAGTTCCAGCGCCCGTTCGCTGTCGCCGATCTCGCCCACGACGGCGGCGCCATAGGGCGCGATCGCCTGGTAGAACCGTTCCAGAAACGCGATGTTCTCGGGCTGCGACTTCGAGAACCGATGGCTCTGGTGATTGTACGGATTCACGCGCGGCGCGGTGTCGGCGCGGCGCAGTTCCGGCGCCAGCGGCGGGTTGTCGCGCAGCTGCTCGTCGTGGAAATAGAAGTTGATCGTGTCCAGCCGGAAGCCGTCCACTCCCCTTTCCAGCCAGAAGCGTGCCATCTCCAGCAGGGCGTCCTGGACGGCTGGGTTGTGAAAGTTCAGGTCGGGCTGCTGGGTCAGGAAGTTGTGCAGGTAATACTGTTCGCGCCGCGCATCCCAGTGCCAGGCGCTGCCGCCGAAGATCGACAGCCAGTTGTTCGGCGGCGTCCCGTCGGGCTTGGGATCGGACCAGACATACCAGTCGGCCTTGGGGTTGTCCCGCGACGCCCGGCTTTCCTTGAACCACGGATGCTGGTCCGAGGTGTGCGACATCACCAGGTCGATCATCACCTTCAGCCCCAGGTCATGGGCGCTGGTCACCAGCCAGTCGAAATCGTCCATCGTCCCGAACAGCGGGTCGATGCCGCGATAGTCGCTGACGTCATAGCCGAAGTCCCGCATCGGAGAGGTGAAGAAGGGCGAGACCCAGACCGCATCCACGCCCAGTGACGCGACATAGGGCAGCCTTTGCGCGATTCCGGCCAGATCGCCGATCCCGTTGCCCGTCGTGTCCTGAAAACTGCGCGGATAGATCTGATAGATGATCCCGCCCTTCCACCAATCCGTCGTCATTGCCGTCAATTCATCCACCTTTCACCGACCCGGCCAGCAATCCGCGGACCAAGTATTTCTGCATCGCAAAGAACACGAGCAGGGGAACGGCTATCGAGATGAAGGCGGAAGTTGCAAGGATCTCCCATTCACCTCCCCGCGATCCCATCAGCTCGCGCAGCAGGCCCGTCATGACCAGCTGTTCGCGCGTATTGCCCAGGAACACGGTGGCCACCAGCAGGTCGTTCCAGACCCACAGGAACTGGAAGATGGCAAAGCTGGCCAGCGCCGGAAAGGACAGCGGCAGGATGATGCGGCGGAAGATCTGGAAATCAGTGGCGCCGTCCACGCGGGCGGATTCAATGATCTCGCGCGGCAGGCCGACCATGTAGTTGCGCAGAAGATAGACGGCCAGTGGCAGGCCGAAGCCGGTATGGGCCAGCCAGATGCCAAGGTATCCCTTGCCGATGCCCAGGTCGTTGTGCAGCCGCAACAGCGGGATCAGCGCCACCTGCAGCGGCACGACCAGCAGGCCGACCACGGCCGCCGTCAGCAGCGCGCGGCCCGGAAACTGCATCCAGGCCAGCGCATAGGCGGCGAAGGCAGCGATCAGGATCGGGATGACGGTCGCGGGGATCGTCACCGTCATCGTGTTCATGAAGGCGCGCCCCAGCCCGCCCGCCGTCAGCACCCGGCCATAGTTTTCGGTCGTGAATTCGGGCGGAGAGATGGTGGTGGTGAAGATGCGTTCGCCCCGCGTCATCTCGAACGGCTGGGCAGAGGTCATGCGATAGGTGCCGTCGGCGGCCACGGTCAGCTGGATACCGTCCTCGATTTCGGTCGTCTCGCCCGGCTGGAACTCGGCCGGCTGGCGTGCGCCGGTGCCCCAGGCTGACAGCTTCTGCGTTCCCTCCAGGGCGCTGCCTTCGATCACATAGAGCCCATCCTGCTGCACCTGGTCGTCGACCGTGCCCGACCTGACGAAGCCGGTCTGTTCGGATCCGGAAAATGACTGCCACCAGCCCGAGGTGGAGATCTGGTCGCGGTCCCGAAACGACGACACGAACAGCCCCAGCGTCGGGATCGTCCAGAGCAGCACCAGCAAAAAGGCAGACAGGTTGACCACCCATGCCAGCGAGGATTTCTGTCCGGCCATGCCCTCCATCAGCGGACCTCCTTGCGGGCGTTCCAGATGTTCCAGACCATGATCGGCGTGACCAGGATCATCAGGACGATGGCGATGGCCGACCCGCGCCCGTAGTCGGGGGTGCCGCGGAACATCCAGTCATACATCAGGTTGGCCAGCACCTGCGTGCCCCATTGCCCGTTGGTCATGACGAAGACGATGTCGAAGACCTTCAGCACGACGATGGTGATGGTGGTCCAGACGACCGCGATGGTGCCCATGATCTGCGGCACCTTGATCTTGAAGAACACCTGCAGGGGGCTGGCGCCGTCCAGGATCGCGGCCTCGATGGTTTCCTCGGGGATGCCGCGCAGGGCGGCGGACAGGATGACCATCGCAAAGCCGGTCTGGATCCAGACCAGCACGATCATCAGGAAGAAGTTGTTCCAGCCGGGCAGCGTCAGCCAGATCTGCGGCTCGCCCCCGAACCGCGTCACGATCCAGTTCAGAAGGCCGATCTGGGTCTCGCCCGAGGCGCGGTATTCATAGATGAACTTCCAGATGACGCCGGCACCGACGAAACTGATCGCCATGGGCATGAAGATCAGCGACTTGCCGATATTGCCCCACTTGATGCGGTCGGTCAGCTGCGCCGCCAGCAGGCCGAACAGCGTCGACAGCGCCGGCACGACCAAGAGCCACAGCATGTTGTTCAGCATCGATTCCCGGAACTTGTCGTCGCCCAGAAGCCAGAGGTAGTTGTCGGCGCCCACGAAGGCCGAACCGTTCGAACTGAACAGCGACCGCCACAGGCTGTCCAGCACCGGATAGACCAGGTAGGTCGCCAGAAACACGATCGCGGGGCCAAGAAACAGCCAAGGCCTGATCTGGTTCGCGCGGCGGATGTTGTCGCCCGCACGGTCGCCGCGCGGCGGGTAGATCTTGTCGAGAACCCAGTTCGATCCCCAGAACCAGGCCACGCAGCCGAAGACGCCTGCGACGATCGTGCCGACGGCCAGCCAGAACAGCTCCATCGCTTTCCCCTCCCCTTGTCCGGTGACGGCGCGGCAATAACGCCGCGCCGGTGCGAGGTCACTTCAGCGACGCCCAGGTCTGCTGGATCTGGTCGGCAACCTCCTGCGCCGAGGACCCGCCCACGAAGTCGATCATCCCGGTCCAGAAAGCCCCCGCGCCGATGGCGCCCGGCATCAGATCCGACGCATCGAAGCGGAACACCGTGGCGTCCAGAAGGATCTGCCCCATGCGGCGCACCGTTTCATCGACATAGGCTTCGGGGTTGGCGCCGGTATGGGGCGTCAGGAAACCTTGCTGCGCCATCCAGATCTCGTGCGCGGCGGGCGTCTTCAGAAAGTCGATGAAGGCCATCGCGGCCGGGTTGTCCGACAGGGCCGCAAACATCGTGCCGCCGCCCAGGACCGGCTGGCCAAGATCGCCCGATGCGGGCGCGGGCATGTAGAAGAAGTCGGCATCCTCGCCCACGACGGTCTCTTCCGGGAAGAAGGTCGGGATGAAGCTGGCCTGGCGGTGCATGTAGCAGGACGGCGGGAATTCAAAAAGGCCCGCCGGGCTTTCGCGGAAGTCGGTCGAGGTCACGGCCCCCGTGCCGCCCGCGACGAAGTCGGAGTTCTTGGCGAACCAGCCGAATTCCTCGATCGCGTTCACCACGACCGGGTCGTTGAAGGGCATCTCGTTCGCGACCCACTGGTCGTATTGTTCCGGCGTGGCGGTGCGCAGCATCAGGTCTTCGACCCAGTCGGTCGCGGGCCAGCCGGTCGCGCCACCCGATCCCAGGCCGATGCACCAGGGCGTCTCGCCCTCCTCGGCGATCTGTTCGGTCAGGGCCTTCAGATCTTCGTAGGTTTCGGGGATCTCGTATCCGGCATCCTCGAAGTTCTCGGGGACATACCAGACCAGCGACTTGACGTCGGCCTTGTAGGGGAAGGCATAGAGATGCTCCTCGCCCTCGGGGCCCTCATAGGTGCCAAGCTCGGCCCAGCTTTCTCCGGCGGCATAGGTGTTGCGCAGCCACTGCGCGGTTTCTTCGCCCAAGGGCTTCAGAAACCCCTTGGCCGCAAGGTCCGCGGCCAGCCCTGGCTGCGGGAAGACCGCGACATCGGGGGGCGATCCGGCCTCGCTGTCGATGACGATCTGCTGTTCGAAGCTGTCCGATCCGGAATACTGCGCCCCGGCCCCCGTCACCTCGTTGAAATAGGCCAGGACCGACAGGAACAGCTCCTGGTCGCCACCCAGCCAAGGGCCCAGGATGTTGAAGCTTTCGCCTTCGAGGTCAGGATGGGCGGCGGCGAATTCCTCCAGGCTGGCCCAGTTGATGCGATCGTCGCTGCCCGGCTCGATCACCAGCTGCGCCTGCGCGATCCCCGTGCCCAGGGCAACGATGGCGGCGGTCGTGAACAATGTCGTCTTCAAGTCTTCCTCCCTCAAAGGTCCGGACCGTCAAGGTCCGGGTGCTTGCGCCAGCTCCCGCACACCGGCGGGCGTGTCAGATCGTGGTCATTCCCATTCCAGTTCCTGAAAGGCGACCGTCGCGTCCCGTGCCACCGTCGCCTCAAAGGAAGCCCAATCCTTCTTCAACGGTTCCAACGCCTTGGTGATCTCCGGGACGGCTGACGACATCGGCTGCCCGGCATCGATGGCCTTCCGTGTCTCGCCCGCCAGCGCCTCAAGGAAGATCCGCTGGGGACCCGACGCTTCCGCCCAGGAACCGGTCACTGCCCCGTGCCCCGGCACGATGAAGCGTGCCCCGGCGGCAGGGTCGCTGTCCAGCCATTCCAGCCATCCCCTCAACGATCCGTCCACCACCGGCGTCAGTTCGCGGAACAGAAGGTCGCCCGCGAACAGGGTGGCGGTCTGGCGGTCGAAGACGGTCAGGTCGTTGTCGGTATGGGCTGGCGGCCAGGCCCGCAGCTCCAGGATCCGGTCGCCCAGGTCGATCTGCATCCGGTCGCCCACGACCCGGTCTGGCAGAACGATCTCGGTCCCGATCCACTCGGCCGGGGGATAAAGCTGCGTGAGGTTCGCGAGGTAAGCCGCGCCACGCCCCTCCAGAGCCTGCGGCAGGGCGTGGTGGCCCAGGACGACGGCCCCCGCCTCGGCGAAGACGGCGGCGCCGAAGCTGTGGTCGGGGTGCATGTGGGTCACGATCAGGTGGCTGATCGGCTTGTCGGTGATCCGCCGGATCGCGGTATAAAGCGCCTGTCCCTCGGCTCGCGACACGCCCGCGTCAATGACGGCGACAGTGTCGCGGCCGATCACAGCGCCCAGGTTCGCGATGTGGCCGTCCGTGCTGTCCTCCATCTGCAGGCTGGTGCCCAGGTTCACGTGGACGCCCGGCGCGACCTCTTGCAGGTCTGCGGCCGGAAGGTCCACGTTGGCCGGGCAGGCGGGCGCGTCACCTACCAGTTCCGGATGCGCCTCCAGCCATTCCTGCGCGATTCGCGCGGCCCCGGCCTCGCAGGCTTGCTGCGTCGCGGCATCGCCCTGCGGCAGAAGGATGATGCCGCAATTGGTCGGTGCAGAGGCCAGGCAGGCGGCCAGGATCAGGTGAAACATCGACGAACTGCCCCTATTTCGTGCATTCGATCACGCAGTTGCGACCTTTGTCGGGTTGATTCATCCTGCCCCTGATCTACATTTGAATCCAGTCGCCTTCTTATCCTGGCGCAAACGGCATGTAGGAGGAGAACACATGGCCTGGACCAAACCGACCCTGACCGAGATCGCCTGCGGCATGGAGATCAACATGTACGCACCCGCCGAGGACGAGCCCGTCCTGTTCTGAGCCTTGTCGGACAGATAAGGCAACGGCTCCGTCCGATCAGATCGGACGGAGCCTTTTTCGTCGGGACATAGCGATGCGGATCATCATCCTCGGGGCGGCGGCGGGCGGCGGCCTGCCGCAATGGAACTGCGGCTGCGGCAACTGCAATGCCGCACGCGCCGGTCGGATTCCGTCGCTGACCCAAAGTTCGATCGCGGTCAGCGCCGACGGGCGTGACTGGGCAATCCTGAACGCTTCGCCCGACATTCGCGCGCAACTGGCCGCGACGTCGGCACTGCATCCAAGCGGCCCGCGCGACATGCCGCTGCGGGCGGTGCTGGTCACGAATGGCGATATCGACCATGTGGCCGGGCTGCTGACCCTGCGGGAAAGCCAGCCCTTCGACCTCTATGCCACGGCGGCGATCCATGACGCGCTGGCGGCGAACCCGATGCTGGCCGCGGTGAACCCTGACTTTGTGCCCCGCCGCGCGGCGGCGCTGGACCAGACGGTCGAACTGGTTTCTGGCCTGACGGCCACGCTGTTCGCCGTGCCGGGGAAGGTGCCGCTCTACCAGGAGGGCGAGGTGGTCGAGACCGGCCTGCTGGGCGAAAACACGGTAGGCGTCGAATTGCGGGCCAATGGTCGCCGGGCGCTCTATATCCCCGGCTGCGCTGACCTGCCCGACTGGCTGCTGGACCGGATCGAGGGCGCGGACGCGCTGATGTTCGATGGCACGCTCTGGGACGATGAGGAAATGATCCGCATGGGCCTCGGCCGCAAGACCGGCCGCCGGATGGGCCACATGCCGGTGACGGACACGATGCCCGCGCTGGCCGGTACCACGGTCGGGCAGCGCATCTTCGTGCACATGAACAATTCGAACCCGCTGACCGACCCGGCCAGCCCGCAGGTCGCCGACGCGGCCCTTCAGGGCTGGCAGGTCGCCCGCGACGGAATGGAGATCACATTGTGAGGGACATCCAGGGAACCGCCCAATCGCGCGAGGACTTCGAGGCCAGGCTGCGCGCCATAGGGGCCGAACGCTATCACGACCGCCACCCGTTCCACGCCCGCCTGCACGGCGGCCAGTGCACTCCGGACGAGGTGCGAGCCTGGGTCATCAACCGCTGGATGTACCAGTCGCGCATCCCGATGAAGGACGCGGCCTTCATGAGCCGGGTCGACGACCCTGCCCTGCGCCGCGCCTGGCGCAAGCGGATCGAGGATCATGACGGAGGCGCGACCGAGGGCGGCGGCATCCGCCGCTGGCTGGCCTTGGCCGAGGCGGTGGGGCTGGACCCCGACTATGTCGCCAGCGGCGTGGGGATCATGCCGGGGACCCGCTTTGCGGTGGATGCCTATGTCCGCTTCGTGCGGGACATGCCTCTGCTGGACGCCGTCGCCGCCAGCCTGACCGAGCTGTTCGCGCCGAAGATCCACGCGCAACGGATCGAGGGGCTGCTGGCGCATTATGATTTCGCCGACGACAGCAGCCTGTCCTATTTCAAGAAGCGCCTGACCGAGGCGCCCGAGGACGTGAAGTTCGGCCTGGATTTCGTGCTGGCCCACGCCGACACGCTGGAAAAGCAGGACGCGGCGGCGGCAGCCTTGACCTTCAAGACGGACGTATTGTGGGCGCAGTTGGACGCTCTGTGGCACGGCTATGTCGAAGGCAACATCCCCCCCGGCGCCTGGCGCCCCGGAGAGGGGATGCGCGCATGACCCCCCTGATCGAAGCCCATGACGTCCCCTACCTGCCCCGCGGCGTCAGGCTGCAGGGCGACCGCGTCCGCGGCATCCGCGTTCTGCAGGCCCCCGAACGCGCCATGCAGCTGGACCAGATCGGAGAGGCGATCCTGTCCGAGCTGGACGGCCGCCGCAGCATGGAGGCGATCGTGGCGGGGCTGGCCGTGCGCTACAAGGCGCCGGCCGACCAGATCGCCGGAGACGTGCGCGATTTCCTGTCCGGATTGATCGAACGCCGCATGGTCTTCGTGAAGGACACGGCATGAAGGACCTGGCAGAGCAGCCCCGCGACCTGGACGGCAACCCCGTCACCCCCGGCCTGCCCATGGCGATGCTGGCCGAAGTCACGCATCGCTGCCCCCTAGCCTGCCCCTATTGCAGCAATCCCGTCGAACTGGTGCGCGCGCAATCCGAGATCAGCGCCGACGACTGGGGCCGGGTGTTCCGGCAGGCGGCCGACCTCGGCGTGCTGCAGGTCCACATCTCGGGCGGTGAACCGGGTGCGCGGCGCGACCTGGCGCAGATCGTGGCGCATGCGCGGGACGCGGGGCTGTATGTCAACCTCATCACTTCGGGGATCGGCATCACTCGCGAGCGGCTGGAGGAACTGGACCGCGCCGGCGTCGACCATGTCCAGCTGTCGTTGCAGGGCATCCGCCCCGACATGGCGGACCGGATCAGCGGCCATCCGGGGTCCTGGGACAAGAAGATGGGCTTTGCCGATTGGGTGACCGAGATCGGCTTTCCGCTGACCATCAACGCCGTCGTGCACCGCCAGAACATGGAACGCCTGCCCGACATGCTGGATCTGGCCGAACGGCTTGGCGCGCGCCGGATCGAGGTGGCGACGGTGCAGTTCCACGGTTGGGCCGACCTGAACCGCGCCGCGCTCATGCCGACGCGCGAGCAGGCGGCCTTTGCCCGGCAGGTCGTGAACGACGCGCGCGTCCGGCTGCGCGGGCGGATGGTCATCGACTTCGTGCCCGCCGACCATCACGCAGTCTATCCCAAGGCCTGCATGGGGGGCTGGGGTTCGACCGGCCTGAACGTCGGCCCCGACGGCACCGTCCTGCCCTGCCACGCGGCGCAGTCGATCACGTGGATGCAGTTCGAGAACGCGCAGCAGCGCAGCCTGTCGGACATCTGGCACCTGTCGGACAGCTTCAACGCCTTCCGCGGCACGTCCTGGATGCCGGAACCCTGCGCCAGCTGCGAACGCAAGACTGTCGATTTCGGCGGCTGCCGCTGTCAGGCGATGGCGCTGGCGGGCGATGCGCGGGCGACCGATCCGGTCTGTTCCAAGTCGCCGCTGCGGGCGCAGGTCGTCGCCCGGGCCGAGGAGGACGCGGCCGCCACGACGGCGGACTTCATCTATCGGAGGATGAAAAAGGGAGGATAGGAGGATGAGACTCTGGCTGACCCTTGGCGCGGTCCTGCTGGCCGCGCCTGCCCTGGCGCAGGACAACCCCCTGCAGCCGTCGCCGACCTGGGACGACCTGCGCGTGTCGGTCATCGGGCTGGAGGCGGAGCCGCCGGTCGATCCGGCCGTGCTGGACCTCGACGCCCCCATGCGGGCGCATGAGGCGGCCATTGTGCCCATACGCCTGACCCAGCCTGCGCATGCGCCGGCAGTGACGGCAACGACCTTGGTGATCGACGAAAATCCGGCCCCGGTTGCGGCCGAGTACACCTTCGGGCAGGCGCTGATGCCCCTGGACTTCGAGGTGCGGGTCCGCGTCGACAGCTATTCCGACGTCCGCGCCATCGCCACGCTGGCGAACGGCGCGCCGGTGATGGCGGGGCGTTTCGTCAAGGCGGCCGGCGGCTGTTCGGCGCCCGCGGGCAAGGACATGGCCGCCGTGAAGGACACGATGGGACAGATGCGCTGGCGCACCGCGATCGAGGGTGACCGCAGCATCGGCACGCTGATGATCCGGCACCCGAACTTCTCGGGGCTGCAGCGCGACCAGGTGACGCTGCTGAACATCCCGGCACATTTCATCGACCGGCTGGAGGTGCGCCAGGGCGAGGAGCTGCTGTTCACCATGGCGGCTGGCATTTCCGTCAGCGAGGACCCGGTCTTCCGCTTCGCCTTTGACTCCGATGGCCAGCCCATCCACGTCCATGTCGAAGACACGGAGGGCAATATCTGGGACCAAACGTTCGACTCCGTCAGCGGGTGACGCCCAAGCAGCAAGAGGTCCTCGTCCCACCTTTGTCTTGGCAAGGCGCTTGCTTTAACGGCAACCGTCCCTAAACTGTCACATGCGGTCGCACCTTGGAGGAGGAGCGGGCCGCTGCAACAGGGAGGAATGCCATGACCGCAGCCGCCATGCAGGCGCGTCCTGTGTCGTCACCGCGACCCACCGCAGATCAGGTCCGCGAGATTCTGATCGTGGACGACCATCCGCTGATGTGTGACGCGCTGGCACTGACGCTGAAGATCAGTTTTGGCCTGAAGAACGTCCGCACCGCCCGCAGCCTTGCTGCGGCGGTGGAGCAGATCCGCATGCAGGGTGCGCCCGACGCGGTGATTCTGGACCTGAACCTACCCGACGCGCGCGGCGCCGAAGGCATCGTGACATTGCGCCGGCAGCTGCCGGGCGTGCCGATCACCATGATCTCGGCGGATCTGGAAGGCGCGATGATATCGGCCGCGATGGCGGCGGGGGCGCAGGGATACATCAGCAAGTCGCTGTCGCGAGAGGCGCTGGTCGACAGCCTGCGCCGCATGTGGGAAGGCGAACACGTCACCCCCGAGTGCTATGACCCCGCCCGCGACGACGCCGGCGACGAGGCCAAGGCCGAACTGGCCCGCCGCTTCGCCACGCTGACACCGCAGCAGATGAAGATCCTGCGGCTGATTTGCCAAGGCAAGGCCAACAAGGAGATCAGCTATGAGCTGTCGATCGCCGAGGCCACGGTGAAGACCCACATCACGGCGATCATGTCCAAGATCAATGCGCGCCGCCGCACCCAGGCAGTGCTGCTGGCGAACTCCGTCCGGCTGTTCGAGGCCGGTTGATGAATACCGGCCCGGTGGCGAAGGAGGGCGCAACCGGGCCGGTTGCTGTGCAGGCCGACCGCGGCGGGATCGACCTGGTCCCGACCTTGCTGGACGGCCTGCGCGGCACCAATCCCGCCCTGGTGCTGCTGTTCGGCGCCGCAGGCGACGGGCTTGCCGCCCTGCACGAGGCCCTGGCGGCCGAGCTCCCGACCGATTGCGTGATCGTCGGATGCTCATCCGCCGGAGAGATCGGGCCGGGCGGCTATGCCTCGGGCAGCGTGGTCGCGATCGGGTTCCCGGTCCGCCATTTCCGCGCCACGGCTCTGACGCTGCCCGAGCTTGCGTCGCTGCCGGTCTCGGATTGGATGGCGCGCCTTCGGGCGATGCACCGCGACTTTGGCACCGACCCGGCGCGACGGCTGTTCGGCCTGCTGCTGGTCGACGGCCTGGCGGGACAGGAGGACGCGCTGGTGGCGACGCTGGACGCGGCCCTGCCATCGGTCCCGGTGCTCGGCGGGTCTGCGGGGGACGGGCTGGATTTCCGTCATACCTCTCTGCTGGCCGAGGGCCGGGTGCAGTCGAACATGGCGGTGTTCGTGCTGGTCGAAACGGACCTGGACATCGCCGAGATCACCTTCGCGCATTTCAGCCCCACGCCGACCCGCGCCGTCGTCACGGCCGCGATCCCCGAAAAGCGCCGCATCCTGGAGCTGAACGCAGAACCCGCGGCCGATGAATATGCGCGCCTGACCGGCCTGCCGCGCACCGAGTTGACGCCGCCCGAATTCGCGCGCCACCCCCTGCTGTTGCGCATGGGCCGGCGCCACCATGTCCGTGCCATCAGCGCGATCACCGACGACGGCGGGCTGTCCCTGATGTCGGCCATCGACACCGGAACGATCCTGACCCTCGGCCGGGCCGAGGACATGACGCGCGGCTTCGCCGATGCGCTCGACGCGCTGCCCCGGCCGCCGCTGATGATCCTGGGCTTCGATTGCATCCTGCGTCGCCTGGCGCTGGAACGCGCGGGCCTGATCGGCTGCATGTCCGACATCTATCGCCGCCACCGCGTCGCCGGGTTCAACACCTATGGCGAACAGCACAGCGGCATGCACGTGAACCAGACCTTCGTCGGCCTGGCCTTTCTGGACCCCGGCGGGGGTGTCGATGCTGCGTGAGGACGATCCGCCGGCCAGGCAGATCGAGAAGCTGACCCGGATCAACCAGGTGCTGATCGACCGCATCGACCGGCTGGAGGAATCGCGCGGCTCGGCGTGGTCGATGTTCCAGGCGGCCGTCGCGCTGGAGCAGGAGGTCCTGGCCCGCACACGCGACCTGGAACGCGCCATGGCCGACCTGTCGCAAAGGAACCGCGAACTGGCGGTGGCCCGCGCGGCGGCCGAAGAGGCGAACCGCTCGAAGACCCGTTTCCTGCGCGCGGCCAGCCACGACCTGCTGCAGCCGCTCTCGGCCGCGCGGCTGTTCCTGTCGGCGCTGGCCGACACTCGGATGGATGAACACCAGGCTGAACTGACCGACCGCCTTGGCGGCGCCTTCGAATCAGTCGAGCAGTTGATGCACGCGGTGCTGGACATCTCGCGGCTGGACAGCCAGCGGATCGAGTTCAACCGCCAGCCCGTCGCGCTGGGAGAACTGTTTCGTCGCTTGGCCACTGAATACGCGCCGCTGGCCGAGGCCAAGGGCCTGCGGCTGACCTTCGTCCCGACCGGCACCGTTGTCGAAAGCGACCCGATCTTCCTGCGCCGCATCGCCCAGAACCTGGTCTCGAACGCGATCAAGTACACGCAGCGCGGCGGCGTGGTCGTGGGCGCGCGCCGTCGGGGCGGGATGTGCTGGCTCTGCGTCTATGACAGCGGGATGGGCATTCCGGCCGTGGACCGGAACCGCATCTTCGACGAATTCCAGCGGCTGGCGCATGATTCGGGCACTCCCGGCATGGGCCTTGGCCTGTCGATCGTCCGGCGGGCCTGCGCCAAGCTGGGCCATCCGCTGAGCCTGCACTCCGAGGCGATGCGCGGCACCGTCTTCCGTGTCGGGCTGCCGCTGATCGACGGCGGCCCCGAGCCAGCGCCCCGCGCCGTCGACACCGCCATGCTGGCGCTGCGCGGGCGCGTGGCGCTGGTGGTCGAAAACGACCTCGACATGCGCCGCGGATACGAGATGATCCTGCGCGACCGCCTCGGCATGGTGCCCCGCATTGCCGGCGACACCGCCGAAGCCTTGGCCACGATGGGAGAGGAACCTCCGGACGTGATCCTTGCCGACTATCACCTTGAAAACGGCGAGACCGGTTTTGCCGCCGTCGAGGCGCTTCGTGCGGCGTCGGACCGTCCGGTGCCGGCGGTGATGATCACCGCGCATCGCGATCCGGCCATTGCCCGCGTTTGCGCGGCCATGGATGTGCATCTTCTGGAAAAGCCGGTGCGGCCGGCCGAACTGGCCGAGATGCTGGGCCGGCTTATGGCGTAAGACCAAGGGTTGATGCGTCACGTGGCAGGGCTTGCGCCGGGCTTTGACTGCCACGCATCATGTTCCGACAAGAGTGGGAGGACATACCATGAAACGCGCCATCGCAGCAGCCTTGTGGCTGGGGCTTGCCGCCCTGTCGCCGCAGCCGCTTCTGGCTGCCGAAGCGGGCGATGCGGTCTTCGCCGAACGCGGCCCGTGGAACCTGGGCCAGGACCGCTTGGCCTATCGCATGACCATCGAGGGTCCGGCTGCGGAAGGGTTCCAGCCCACGGCCGACGGCGCCCTGACGCTGTCCGAAGTCGTCGACCCCAGCGACCAGCAACCGGTGCTGGAACTGAACCAGAAGACCGAAACCCGCGACCGCAAGATCGGGCCCTTCCCGGTTTCGGGCGGCGACCCGGTACTGACCTTCTTCCTGGAACAGACCGCGCGCGACATGGCCGCGCTGACCGGCGGCAGCCCCGATTACATCCGCAACCGGATGAAGGACGCGCTGTTCCGGGGCGGAGAGATCGCCCGCAACGGCGAGACGACCACCGCCACCTTCCATCCTTTCGAGGACGACCCGAACGCCGCCCGCATGCACGGTTTCCAGACGCTGACCCTGACTTTCGTCATGGGCGATCCGGCCGACCCGATCCAGGAGTTGCGCGCCGCCACGGCCGAGACTCCGGGCTATCGCAACGAACTGGTGCTTGAATGACCCGGCAAACATGCTTTGGCCGGACCCTGCTACCTCACTGGTCTGCCGGGCTTGCCGCGCTGGCTCTGCTGGCATCCCACGCGGCGCCGGTGGGCGCGCAGGCCGTCAACGACTATCCGACCAACGCGCGGGCCGAGTACGTGTTTGCCTGCATGGCCGCGAACGGGCAGACGCGCGACATGCTGGACCGCTGCTCTTGCGCCGTCGACCGTATCGCCGAAGTCCTGCCCTATCGCGACTATGTCAGCGCCGAAACGGTCCTGCGCATGCGGCAGACGACCGGTGAGCGGGCGGGCATGTTCCGGGGCATGGCGGCGCTGACGGAAACCGTGGCCACCTTGCGGCGCGCCGAGGCCGAGGCCGAGATCATCTGCTTCTGATCAGGCCAGCGCCAGGCCGATGCCAGCCCCTGCCGCCAGCGCCAGCACCGTCACCAGCCACAAGGGCAGCGCGGGGCGGGGCTGGATCAGGGTCAGGCGCGCCTCCTCGGGATGGGCGCGGTCCCACAGGATCTGCTCGATGATGCGGGGCAGCAACGGGCCATAGCGGCCGACGGTCTGCGCCACCTGGCTCAGGTCGTGCAGCGCCGCCTTGGGGCCGATGCCTGCCTTGATATAGTCCGACACGACCGGCTTGGCCGCGTCCCAGATGTTCAGCTGCGGGTCGAGCGAGCGGGCCACGCCCTCGACCACGACCATGGTTCGCTGCAGCAGGATCAGCTCGGTCCGGGTGGGCATGCCGAAGCGTTCGGTCACCTCGAACAGGTATGACAGCAGGTTGGCCATGCTGATCCGGCTGGCATCGGCGCCGAAGATCGGTTCGCCCACCGCGCGCAGCGCGCGGGCGAAGGCGGCCTCGTCCCGGTCGCGGGGCACGTAGCCCGCTTCGAAATGGACGCGGGCCACCATGCGATAATCGCGCTGGATGAAGCCATAGATGATCTGCGCATAGACCCGGCGGGTATAGTCGTCGATCTCTCCCATGATGCCGAAGTCATAGGCGATGATGTCGCCGTTCGCCGCCACCTTGAGGTTGCCGTGATGCATGTCGGCATGGAAGAACCCGTCGCGCAGCGCGTGCGACAGGAACAGCTGGATCACCCGGCGGGCCAGGTCGGTCGTGTCGTGACCCGCGGCAAGCAGCGCCTGGGGGTCGCCCATCGGCAGACCCTCCGCCCAATCGGCGGTAAGAACCCGACGGCTGGACAGCGCCCAATGCGGCAGCGGCACCTGAAACCCGGTATCGCGCGCGGTATTTTCGGCGAATTCCGACGCGGCAGCGGCTTCCAGGCGTAGATCCTGTTCGCCGGTCACGGTCTGTTCAAAGTGGCGGACCACGTCGCGGGGTCGCAGACGGCGGGTCGACGGCGACAGCATCTCGATCAGCCGGGCGCCGAAGTGAAAAGCGTCGATGTCGCGCCTGAAGGCGGCGCCGATGCCGGGACGCACGACCTTGACGGCGACCTCGCGCCCCGTTTCTCGCACGCGGGCGCGGTGGACCTGCGCGATCGAGGCCGCCGCCACCGGTTCCGAAAATTCCGAAAAGAGCTGGTCGACGGGGGCGCGCAACTCAGCCGCCACGGCCTCTTTCGCGACACGCGTCGGGAACGGCGGCAGGCGGTCCTGCAGCATGCGCAGCTGCCCGGCAAGTTCAGGCCCCACCACGTCGGCGCGGGTCGAGAGGATCTGCCCGAACTTGATATACGCCGGACCCAGCGCGGTGATCGCGCGCGTGATCGGCGGCAGCGCCGGGTCGCCGCGATAGCCCATCCAGCGGAACGGCCAACCCAGAACCCGCGCCGCCAGCCGCAGCCGCACCGGCGCATCGACCGCGTTCAGAACGGCGGCCATGGCGCCCGTGCGTTCAAAGGTGGCGCCGGTGCGGATCAGCCGCAGGATGTTGTGTGGTCCGCGCACGCCTTACAGCTTCCAGCCGGAATGCAGCGCGGCGATGCCCATCGACAGGTTGCGCCACTGAACCCGACCGAACCCCGCATCGCGGATCATCTGGGCGAACGTCTCTTGGTCGGGAAAGCGGCGGATCGACTCGACCAGATACTGATAGCTGTCGCGATCGCCCGTCACCGCCTGCCCCATGGCAGGGATCACGTTGAAGCTGTAGCGGTCATAGGCCCATTGCATGGCGGGGACCGGGATCTGGCTGAACTCCAGCACCATGAGGCGGCCACCGGGCTTCAGGACGCGGTAGGCCTCGGCCAGCGCATCGGGGATGCGGGTCACGTTGCGGATGCCGAAGCTGATCGTGTAACGGTCGAAGCTGTTGTCCCCGAAGGGCAGCGCCATCGCATCGCCGGTGACCCAGGACAGCCGGTCGGCCTTTGCGGCGGCCTCGGCGCGCTTGCGGCCCTCGACCAGCATCGATTCGGTCATGTCGCAGACCGTGACCCGGCCTTGCGGTGCGCGGTCCAGGAAGCGGAAGGCCACGTCGCCGGTGCCGCCCGCCACGTCCAGAAGGTGCTGGCCGGCCCTGGGCGCCAGCCAGTCCATCATCGCGGTCTTCCAGATGCGGTGGATGCCGACGCTCATCAGGTCGTTCATGACATCGTATCGGGATGCGACGCTGGAAAAGACCTGGTGGACCATCCCGGCCTTCTGATCCTCGTCGACGGTCCGAAAGCCGAAATGGGTCTGTCTGCTGTCCGTCATGCGCTTGCCGTTTGCCTGTTCCATCGCCAGATATGTCCAGCCTGACGCCGGCACAATGACCGCGATGCGCCACGGGTGCAATGCGACCAGACGCGCGGCGGCCGGATGCACAACGCGCGACGCGCCGAAAGGGACCACGTGCCAGAACTGCCCGAAGTCGAAACCGTCCGCCGCGGCCTGCTGCCGCATCTGGAGGGCGCGCGCATCGCCCGGGCCGAGGTCCGTCGCCCCGACCTGCGCTGGCCGATGCCGGTGGACCTGGTGCAGGTCCTGACCGGCGCAACCGTGACGCAGCTGCGGCGGCGGTCGAAATACCTGCTGGCGGACCTGGATCGCGGCGGCACGGTCCTGTGGCACCTGGGCATGTCGGGCCGGATGCTGGTCGAGGGTGCGGGACTGGCGGGCTTTCACCGCGACCCCGGCATCATCGCGCGCCACGACCATGTCGTGCTGACGACGGACGCTGGGACCACGATCACCTTCAACGACGCGCGCCGCTTCGGCATGGTCGACCTGATCCGCGAAGGGACCAACCATCCGCTGCTGGACCACCTGGGGCCGGAGCCTTTCGACCCGGCCTTCACGCCCGCCTATCTGGCGGCGGCCTTCGCCGGGCGGCGGGTGCCGGTCAAGCAGGCGTTGCTGGACCAGCGGATCGTGGCGGGGCTGGGCAACATCTATGTCAGCGAATCGCTCTGGCGGGCGGGTATCGACCCGCGCCGGGCGGCTGGCCGCATCGGGGCCGCGCGGATCGCCGCTCTGGTGGGCCATATCCGCGACGTGCTGTCGGACGCCATCGCCGCCGGCGGGTCGTCCCTGCGCGATCACCGGCAGGCCAGCGGAGAGCTGGGCTATTTCCAGCACAGCTTCCGCGCCTATGACCGCGCGGGGCAGCCCTGCCTGCGCGACGGCTGCGGCGGCACGCTGCGCCGAATCGTGCAGTCGGGGCGGTCCAGCTTCTGGTGCCCGGGCTGCCAGCGCTGAACCCTTGGATTTTTGCGCCCCTTGCTGATAGGACTCGGCCGCAATGCAAATTGGCAACGAGGTCCAAGCCTATGGCTTACGAAACCATCATCGTGGAAGTCGAGGACGAGGTTGCCCTGATCCGGCTGAACCGTCCCGAGGCGCTGAACGCGCTGAACGCCACGCTTCTGGACGAGCTGTCTGCCGCCATGACCGAGGCCGACCGCAACGACAAGATCCGCTGCATCGTGCTGACCGGCAGCGAAAAGGCCTTCGCCGCCGGCGCCGACATCAAGGAGATGTCGCAGAAGTCCTTCGTAGAGGTCTATGAGGAGGACCTGTTCGGCGCGCAGATCGAGGCCATCGGCCGGGTGCGCAAGCCGATCATCGCCGCCGTCAGCGGCTATGCCCTGGGCGGCGGCTGCGAACTGGCAATGGTCTGCGACTTCATCATCTGCGCCGAGAACGCGAAGTTCGGCCAGCCCGAGATCAACCTGGGCGTTGTCGCCGGCATCGGCGGCACCCAGCGCCTGACGCGATTCGTGGGCAAGTCCAAGGCCATGGACATGAACCTGACCGGCCGCTTCATGGACGCGGCCGAGGCCGAACGCTCGGGCCTTGTCAGCCGCGTCGTGCCCACGCCCAAGCTGATCCCCGAGGCGCTGACCGCCGCCCGCAAGATCGCCGAGAAGTCGCAGATCGCCACCAAGACAGTCAAGGAGGCCGTGAACCGCGCTTATGAAACGACGCTGCGCGAGGGGCTGCTGTTCGAACGCCGGTCCTTCCACGCCCTCTTCGCGACCGAGGACCAGAAGGAGGGCATGGCCGCCTTCCTGGAAAAGCGCGAAGCGCAGTTCCGCGACAGGTAGGGGGTTTCCTTTTGCCGCGCCTTGGCCTATAGGCCCGGGCTTACATGCGTGTGGGCCCGCTTTGGCAAGAATCATGTCCGTCCCTGTCAAGGGTCGGCGTCATGGGGCTTTTGCACGTTCGAAACAGTGAAATGCAAACGACCCGATAGGATCTCCGACCCATGGCCAACACGCCCCAGTCCAAGAAACGCGCCCGCCAGATCGAACGTCGCACCGACGTCAACAAGGCTCGCCGCTCGCGCATCCGCACCTACCTGCGCAAGGTCGAAGAGGCGATCGCTTCGGGCAATGCCGATGCCGCCAAGGATGCCCTGCGGAACGCCCAGCCCGAACTGATGCGCGGTGTCACCAAGGGCGTCGTTCACAAGAACACCGCCTCGCGCAAGATCTCGCGTCTGGCTGCCCGCGTGAAGGCACTTTCGGCCGCCTGAGGCCTGCGCTTCCGGCAGGCCGAAAAGCCGCTGGAACAGCTTGAAAAGAGCGGATCGGGTGTGGCCAAGATAGCCGCGCCCGATTTTTCTTTCTGCACCTGCGAAACCGGAAAACTTCAAGAAATCAGCGCCTTGGCATTTTTGATAATCGAGTCAAAGACATCGCAGATTCGATTCCGACAAGTTGCTGTCAAGCGCATAGTTCGGTTGCGGGGATCGCGCTGCTGGGGCTAGTTTGCTTCTTGCGATTCACGTCGCTTGGGGGACGGGTCGGACCTCGTGAACAAGCCTTCGGGTCAGTCATGAAACGGCCAGGCGAGTATCTTCGCCTTCGGGTTCAATAGTGCCGACTGCCATTGGCATGCCTTGGATCTGTGTCTGTGATTGGAAACGGGCTGACGCCCCTCATGCGGCCATTCCGGCCGCTGGGTGGCGCTGTTTCTGTCGCCAAGCCCCCAGGCCGCGCGAATCCTGGCCCGTCGGATCAACCGGCGGGGGGTGGGGACAGGCACGGGAAACAGGATGATGATGGACAGGATCTGGGGTCAGGCATGCGCCGAGCTGGAAAAAAGCGTCGGGCCGAACAACTACAACCACTGGATCAAGCCCCTGCGCCTGGCGTCCATCGATGACGGGGCCGCGCATTTCGTCAGCCCGACCCGTTTCATCTCGGACTGGGTGAACCGGCATTTCGCCAAGGACATCATGGCGGTCCTGACCCGCTCTGGCGCCACCGTCGAAAGGCTGCGCTTCGACGTCGGCAGCCAGGCGGCCCGTCCCGCCGCGCAGGCCGCCGCCCCCGCCAGCCACGCGGCCGAAACGCCAACCACACGCGCCCCCCGGGCCGACCTGGGCGCGCCGCTGGACCCGCGCTACACGTTCAACAATTTCGTCGTCGGCAAGCCGAACGAGCTGGCCCACGCCGCCGCCCGCCGTGTGGCCGAGGGCGGTCCGGTGGGCTTCAACCCGCTGTTCCTCTATGGCGGCGTGGGCCTCGGCAAGACGCACCTGATGCACGCCATCGCGCATGACTTTCAGGCGCGCCACCCGGCGGCGCAGGTGCTGTACCTGTCGGCCGAGCAGTTCATGTACCGCTTTGTCCAGGCGCTGCGGGAAAGCACCATCATGGACTTCAAGGGCATGTTCCGGAACGTGAACATGCTGATGGTCGACGATGTGCAGTTCATCGCCGGCAAGGACAGCACCCAAGAGGAATTTTTTCATACGTTCAACGCTCTGGTCGACCAGGGCAAGCAGATCGTGATTTCCGCAGACCGCGCGCCCGCCGAGATCAAGGGCCTCGAGGAACGCATCAAGTCGCGGCTGTCCTGCGGCCTGATCGTCGACCTGCACCCGACCACCTACGAGCTGCGCCTGGGCATCCTGCAGTCCAAGACCGAGGTCTTCCGCGCCCAGCAGCCCGACCTGGAGATCGGCGCGGGGGTGCTGGAGTTCCTGGCCCACCGCATCACCACCAACGTCCGCGTGCTGGAAGGCGCGCTGCAGCGGCTGTTTGCACATGCCAGCCTGCTGCGCCGCGAGATCACGCTGGAGGTCGCGCAGGAATGCCTGGCCGACATCCTGCGCACCAACGACCGCAAGATCAACATCGACGACATCCAGCGCAAGGTGGCCGAGCACTACAACATCCGCCTGGCCGACATGATGGGCCCGAAGCGCGCCCGCAACGTCGCCCGGCCCCGCCAGATCGCCATGTATCTGTCGAAACAGCTGACCAGCCGGTCCCTGCCCGAGATCGGCCGCCGCTTCGGCGGGCGCGACCACACCACGATCATGCACGGCGTGCGCAAGATCGAGGAGTTGCTGGTCGAGGACAGCAGCATGGTCGAGGATATCGCCGTCCTGAAGCGGATGCTCGAAGCCTGAAAAACGAAAATCTTGTGACCGCCCGCCGGCGCGGTTACACATCAGGTCCGACGAACGGGCCGAAGCGCCTATGGGACAGGGGAAGCTGATGAAATTCTCGATCGAGCGCGCCGTTCTGGTGAAGGCCGTGTCGCAGGCCCAGTCGGTCGTGGAACGCCGCAACACCATCCCGATCCTGGCGAACGTCCTGATCGAGGCGACGCCCGACGGCGTCAGCTTCCGCGCCACCGACCTGGATACCGAGGTCGTGGACAGCGCCGCCGCCCAGGTCGAGCGGCCGGGTTCGACCACCGTCAGCGCCGTCATGCTGAACGAGATCGCGCGCAAGCTGCCCGACGGCGCGCTGGTGCAGATCGCCAGCGACGACGCGGCGGGCCGGCTGTCGGTCCAGGCCGGGCGGTCGTCCTTCAGCCTGGCGACCCTGCCGCGGGCCGATTTCCCGGTCATGGCCACCAGCGAATACAGCGCGAACTTCCGCGCGCCCGCGGGCGTGCTGCGACGGCTGTTCGACAAGTCCAAGTTCGCGATCTCGACCGAGGAGACCCGGTACTACCTGAACGGCGTCTACATGCACGTCGCCAAGTCCGAGGACGGCCCGATGCTGCGCTGCGTGGCCACCGACGGCCACCGCCTGGCGCGCATCGACGCGCCGCTGCCGGTCGGCGCCGACGAGATGCCGGGCGTGATCGTCCCCCGCAAGACGGTCGGAGAGCTGCGCAAGCTGCTGGACGACGACGAGGCCGAAATCGCCGTGTCGGTCAGCGAGACCAAGGTGCGCTTCGCCACCCCGACGATCACGCTGACCTCAAAGGTGATCGACGGGACCTTCCCCGACTACAGCCGGGTGATCCCGCAGGGCAACAGCCGCAAGCTGGAGGTGGACGCCACCGACTTCGCCCGTGCCGTCGACCGCGTCGCCACCGTCAGCAGCGAACGCTCGCGCGCGGTCAAGCTGTCGCTGGACCAGGACCGGCTGATCCTGTCGGTGAACGCCCCCGATGCCGGCGCGGCCGAGGAAGAACTGATCGTCGCTTATGCAGACGAGCCGCTGGAGATCGGCTTCAACGCGAAATACCTGCAGGAAATCGCCAGCCAGGTGGACCGCGACAATGCGGTCTTCATGTTCAACGGGTCGGGCGATGCGGCGCTGATCCGCGAAGGCAGCGACCAGACGGCGGTCTATGTCGTCATGCCGATGCGCGTGTGACACTGAACTCGCTGCGGCTGTCGCAGTTCCGGTCCTGGCCCCGGCTGGAGCTTGGGCTGGACAAGCAGCCGCTGGCGATCTTCGGGCCGAACGGGTCGGGAAAGACGAACATCCTCGAGGCGATGTCTATGCTGGCGCCGGGGCGCGGTCTTCGCGGCGCCGCGGCCGCCGAACAGGCGCGCCAGGGCCCTGACGCGGGCTGGCGCATCCGCGCGGCCCTTGGCGATCATGCGGTCGACACTGCCGCGGCGCCCGGAGAGACCCGCAGCGTGACGATCGACGACAAGACGGTGCCGCAGACGCAGCTGGGCCGGTTGGTGCGCGTCATCTGGCTGGTCCCGGCGATGGACCGGCTGTGGTCGGACGCACCCGAGGGGCGCCGCCGGTTCCTGGATCGCGTGACCCTGTCGCTGATGCCCGATCATGCCGACCTTGCGCTGGCCTATGAAAAGGCGATGCGCGAACGCAACCGGCTGCTGCGCGACCAGGTCCAGGACGCGGGCTGGTATCGCGCGCTCGAAGGGCAGATGGCCGAATCCGGCAGCGCCCTGACCCGCAACCGGCAGGACGCGCTGGCGACCATCATGGCCGCACAGGACGGCGGCGACTTTCCGGCGGCGCAGCTGACCCTTCTGCCAGGCGAAGGCGCGGCCGACGACGCTGACGCCGACAGCATCGCCGCGCGCCTTGCCGCAATGCGGCCGCGCGACGTGGCGGCGGGGCGCACGCTGTCCGGTCCCCACCGCGCCGATCTGGGCGCGTCCTGGGGGCCGCAGGACATGCCCGCCGCCCTCTCCTCGACCGGAGAGCAAAAGGCGCTGCTGCTGTCGCTGATCCTGGCCAATGCGCGGGCGCTGTCGGACCAGCCCGTGCTGCTGCTGCTGGACGAGGTCGCGGCGCACCTCGATGCCGACCGGCGCGCCGCGCTCTATGACCGGATCATCGCCCTGCCCGCCCAGAGCCTGCTGTCCGGCACCGGACCCGAACTGTTTGACGCCTTCGGCCCCCGCGCCCGCCGCCTGTCGGTTACCAAGACCGACGGCCGCTCGGCCGCCGTGGAGGTCGCATGACGTTCACGGCGCAATCCTTCTGGCTTTATGCCGGCGCGCTTGGCGCGATCTGGCTGACGCCCGGCCCCGTCTGGGTGGCCATCATGGCACGAGGGTTGTCGTCTGGCTGGGCCGGGGTCTGGCCGCTGGCGCTTGGCGTGGCCGTTGGCGACCTGGTCTGGCCCTTGGTCGCCATCTTCGGGCTGACGCTTCTGGTCGGCGAACAGGCCCTTCTGTCGGCGCTGCGCTGGACCGCGGTCGCGGTGTTCCTGGGGATGGGGCTCGCGCTGCTGCGCCACGCAGGCCGACCCGTCCAGGGCGACAGCCGCCTGACGCGCAGCGGGGGCTGGGCTGGTTTTTCGGCCGGGCTTCTGGCGATCACCGGCAACCCCAAGGCCGCGCTATTCTACGTTTCGGTGCTGCCGGGCTTCTTCCCCATCGCCCGCCTGACGGGCGGCGATGTTGCGCTGATCGCGCTGATGTCGGCCACGATCCCGCTGGGGCTGAACCTGGTCATGGGCGCCGCCATCGCGGCCGCGCGAACCCGGCTGGCGACGCCCCAAGGGATGCGGTGGATGAACAGGATCTCGGGCTGGCTGCTGGTCCTGGTGGGACTGGCGCTGGCGGCGGGGCAGCTTTGGTCCGGCCGGGGCTGACAGTTTGCAGAAAACCCGCCGAAAGGGCTGAAAAACCCAGCCAAAGCCGTGACTTTGCCGGTCCGAAGGCCTATATCGGGACAGTATGAACAGGAACCCCGACGCATGACCGACACCGCCCAGCAGCCCGCCGAATACGGCGCCTCTTCCATCAAGGTTCTCAAGGGCTTGGAGGCAGTGCGCAAACGGCCCGGCATGTATATCGGCGACACCGACGACGGGTCGGGCCTGCACCACATGGTCTACGAGGTCGTCGACAACGGCATCGACGAGGCGCTGGCCGGCCACGCCGACTTCGTCCAGGTCAAGATCCACGCGGACAGCAGCGTCAGCGTTCGCGACAACGGCCGCGGTATCCCGGTCGACATGCACGCATCCGAAGGTGTCAGCGCGGCAGAGGTCATCATGACCCAGCTGCATGCGGGTGGGAAGTTCGACCAGAACAGCTACAAGGTCTCTGGCGGCCTTCACGGCGTGGGCGTGTCGGTGGTGAACGCGCTCTCCGACTGGCTGGAGCTGCGGATCTGGCGCAATGGCAAGGAACATTTCGTCCGCTTCGAACATGGTGACACGGTCGAACATCTGCGCGTGGTGGGCGACGCTCCCGGCCAGAAGGGGACCGAGGTGCGGTTCATGGCTTCGGCCAAGACCAACCACCCCGAAGGGACGTTCTCGAACCTCGATTACAGCTTCAAGACGCTGGAAAATCGCCTGCGCGAGCTGGCCTTCCTGAACAGCGGCGTGCGCATCATCCTCGAGGATGAGCGGCATGCCGAGGTCCAGAAGACCGAGCTCTTCTACGACGGCGGCGTGCGGGAATTCGTGAAGTACCTCGACCGGTCGAAGACCGCCGTGATGCCGGAACCGATCTTCATGACCGGCGAGAAGAACGGCATCGGGGTCGAGGTCGCGATGTGGTGGAACGACAGCTACCACGAGACGGTGCTGCCCTTCACCAACAACATCCCGCAGCGCGACGGCGGCACGCACATGGCGGGCTTCCGCGGTGCCCTGACCCGGGTGATCGGGAAATACGCCCAGGACAGCGGCATCGCCAAGAAGGAGAAGGTCGACTTCACCGGAGACGACGCGCGCGAGGGCCTGACCTGCGTACTGTCGGTAAAGGTGCCCGATCCAAAATTCTCGAGCCAGACCAAGGACAAGCTTGTGTCATCCGAGGTGCGCCCTGCGGTCGAGAGCCTGGTGAACGAAAAGCTGTCCGAGTGGTTCGAGGAAAACCCGACCGAGGCCCGCCAGATTGTCGGCAAGATCATCGAGGCCGCCTTGGCGCGCGAGGCCGCGCGCAAGGCACGCGAACTGACGCGGCGCAAGACGGCAATGGACGTGGCTTCGCTGCCCGGCAAGCTGGCGGACTGTCAGGAGAAGGACCCGGCGCTGTCGGAACTGTTCATCGTCGAGGGAGACTCGGCCGGCGGGTCGGCCAAGCAAGGCCGGTCGCGCCAGAACCAGGCGGTGCTGCCGCTTCGGGGCAAGATCCTGAACGTGGAACGCGCCCGCTTCGACCGGATGCTGTCCAGCGACCAGATCGGCACGCTGATCACCGCCCTCGGCACCGGAATCGGGCGCGACGAGTTCAGCCTCAAGAAGCTGCGCTACCACAAGATCGTCATCATGACAGATGCCGATGTGGACGGCGCGCATATCCGGACGCTTCTGCTGACTTTCTTCTTCCGGCAGATGCCGGAGCTGATCGAGGCCGGGCATCTTTATATCGCACAACCGCCGCTCTACAAGGTCGGGCGCGGCCGGTCCGAGGTTTATCTGAAGAACGAGGCCGCGCTGGAGGATTACCTGATCCACCAGGGTGCCGAAGGCGCCACCCTCCGCCTGGCATCGGGCGAGGAGATTACCGGCAACGACCTGGCCCGCGTGATCGAAGACGCCCGGCAGGCCCGCCGCTATCTGCGCGCCTACCCGACGCATTACCCGCCACACATCACCGAACAGGCAGCCATTGCCGGTGCACTGGTGGTCGGGCGGATCGACCAGGATGCAAAGGGCGTGGCCGCCGACATCGCCGCACGCCTGGACCTGATCGCCGAAGAATACGAGCGCGGCTGGCAGGGCCGTCCGACCCAGGATGCCGGTATCCGCCTGTCGCGCACGCTGCGCGGCGTCGAGGAGAATCGCACCCTGGACGGTCAGATGCTGCGGAGCGCCGAAAGCCGCCGGTTGGGTGAGATGACGCAGGCACTGCAGGACATCTATGGCAAGCCCGCGCGGCTGATCCGCAAGGATCGCGACCAGCCGATCTTCGGCCCGCTGGGGCTTCTGCAGGCCGTGTTCCTCGAGGGCGAGAAGGGCCTGTCGTTGCAGCGCTACAAGGGTCTGGGCGAGATGAATCCCGAGCAGTTGTGGGAAACGACGCTCGATCCGGTCGCGCGCACGATGCTGCAGGTGCGGATCGAAGACGTGGCCGAAGCCGAGGACCTGTTCACAAAGCTGATGGGCGACGTGGTCGAACCGCGGCGGGAATTCATCCAGCAGAACGCGCTGAACGTCGAGAATCTTGATACCTGATAGTACATCCTTAGGTTGTTGCACAAAGACCACGGCCGGCCGTTCAGCGGCCGGATCGCCTCATCCAATGTGCCGTTCCATTTGATTCCCAAGGCTCGATCTGCCTTACTTGCGCAGAGTATTGATATATCCGGTCGCCCTCCGGCCGCATTTGCAGGACACCATCATGCACTCGAACCGACTCGCACTCGCCGCGTCCGCGTCCGTCTTCATCGGCATTCAGGCTGCGCTTGCTGGCGAACCCGTCGTCGCGCCGGTGGTCGAGGTGACCCCGGTCGAGGTGGCACCCGTTTCGGTCAGCACCTGGGCAGGCGGTTATGTCGGCGGGTCGCTTGGCTACTCCTTCAGCGGCGATGACGAGATTGGCCTGGAGCTGCTCTCGGACGGAAGCACGGTCGGCCGCGCGAACGACCTTGGCGAGGCTGACATCAAGGGGGTCACAGGCGGCCTGCATGCTGGCTATCGCTGGCAGCGCAACAAGTGGGTCTTCGGCCCCGAACTTGGCATCGAAGGCGGCAGTGTCGACGGCAGCGATGCAGTGTCGGCATTCGGCTCCGAGGGCACGCTGGAAAGCGACGTCAAGTACGTCGCGACCTTGGTCATGAAGACCGGCTACGAGGTCTCGCCCGGCACGCTCGTCTATGGCACCGCGGGCATCGCGCATGGCAAATTCGACTATACCGGCACCCTGAACGATGATTCGCAGACGGTCGAATACTCGAACACCGGTTATGCCTTGGGACTGGGCGTCGAACGCCGGATGTCCGATCGGATGTCCATTTTCGCCGAGTACCAGTACCGCGACTTCGGCGAGAAGACGGTCGAATTCGACATCGGCGACGACACTGCAGTCGCGACCCGCCCGACACCCACCCACAGCAACGTCAAGGTCGGCCTGAACTTCCGGTTCTGATTAGCGGCTTGATGCATCAGAAGGGCCGGCGAAACCCGCCTGCCCTTTTGCGTGGCCGCACCCGCGCCCCATCGACCGGAAACGCGATCGGGCGCGCGCCGCAGGCAATGGCGGTGCCTTGCGGCACCAGTCGCGCAAGTGCTGCGTCCGTCACAGGCAAACCACCCGTATAGGTTCCGAACGCCGGCAGGATCAGGTGGTCCCGACCGACCAGGAAGCAGCGCATCCGCTGGCCAGCCAGCGTGACGCAAGGGTGGTAGTGGCCCGAGACGTCAGGGCCCTGCCCGGCCTGGTGCCGCAGGATCAAGCCGTCGTGCAGCGCATCGACCGACTGTCCCGGCATGCGCGGACAGATGCCGCCGGGATCGTGGTTGCCGCTGATCCAGATCCAGCGGCGCCCGGCAGCCATGGCCCGCAGACGCCGGCAGATCGCATCGGGCAAGCTGCGCCCGGCTGCATCGTCGTCGAACCCGTCGCCAAGGCTGACCACTGTATCGGGCTCGGTCGCGTCGATCTCGGCCTCCAGCCTGTCCAGCGTCGCCTCGGTCTCGTAGGGGGGCAGCAGCGCGCCGCCGCGGCGTGCCATCCGCTCGGATTTACCCAGGTGCAGGTCGGACACGATCAGCCAGCGCCGCGCCGGCCAGACCAGCGCGCCAGAGGTTCGCGCCAGCAGATGCTGGCCGTCGAAGTCGAAGGGATGGGCCGTCACGTCGTCAATCCTGCCTCTGCCATCAGGGCCGCCGCCTCGGCCTCGGCCATGCGCTCGCGGCCCTGGCCCGCGATGGGCACGCGGCCCATCTCCAGCAGCAGCGGTGCGGCCAGTGGCGGGACGCGGTCCAGGACTCGGTGGTCGAATCGGTCGGTGCGGGCCAGCATTTCCTCGATCCGGTCGAAATCCACAAGGCCCCGCCGGGCCTCGTCGGCGGTGATGCGCAGCATCAGGTGATCGGGGTCGTACCTGCGCAGCGTGTCATAGAGGATGTCGCTGGAAAACGTCGCCTGCCGCCCGGACTTGCGCTGCCCCGGCAGGTTGCGCTGGATCAGCCCGGCGATGGTCGCCACGTTGCGAAAGCTGCGCTTCATGACGGCGTTGCTGCCCAGCCAGTCGCCCAGGCCTTCGCGCAGCCCGTCGCGGTCCAGCAGGGGCGCGGGGTCCGTCACCGGGTCCAGCGACCAGATCAGCAGCGCGTAATCGGTCGACAGGAAGCCCAGGGGGCCCAGCCCCGCGACCTCCATCGTGCGGGTCATCAAGAGGCCGAGCGTCTGCAATGCGTTGCGGCCCGCAAATCCATACATCGCGAAGTGCCACCGCCCCTGATGCGGGAAGCTTTCGCTGACCAGCACGCCCGGACGTGGCAGCCCGCTGACGCGGGCCTGCAGCGCCAGCCACTCTTGCGTGTCCGGTGGCAGGATGACATGCGCTGCCGGATCGCCGATCAGCGCCTGCACCCGGTGCGACAGCTGGGTCGACGTGGCAAGCTTCAGCCCGGAATAGACCGCGATCCGCGGCTCTTTCGCGGGTTGCTTCGTCACTTCGACCACCATCTCGCGCAGCGCGTCGTAACGTACGGTCTGGCCGCCGATCAGGAAGGTGTCGCCCGGCACCAGGGTCGAGGCGAAGCTTTCCTCGACCTCACCCAGAAGGCTGCCGCCACGGCCACGAAAGCGGACCTTCAGCATTTCGGCCTCGACGATCGTGCCGATGTTCATGCGCAGGTCGCGGGCCGCGCGCGGGTCGCGCAGGCGCACCAGCCCATCGCGCAGCATCAGCCGCTGCCAGCGGTCATAGGCCCGCAGCGCATAGCCGCCGGTGGCCGCGAAATCCACGCAGGCGTCGAAATCCGCGCGCGACAGCTCGCGATAGGGACCGGCCTCGCGCACCTCCGCGAACAGCGCGTCGGCGTCGAAGGGTCCTGCGCAGGCGGTCAGCAGGATGTGCTGGCAAAGGACATCCAGCGGCCCCTGCCCCCGGTCGTCGCCGTCCAGGTCGCGTTCACGCACCGCCTGCAATGCGGCGACGCATTCGATCACCTCGAACCGGTTGGCCGGCACGATCCGCGCCCTGGACGGCGCGTTGTAGCGGTGATTGGCTCGGCCGATGCGCTGGACCAGCCGCTTGACGTTCTTGGGCGCGCCGACCTGGATCACCAGGTCGACGGCGCCCCAGTCGATGCCCAGGTCCAGGCTGCCCGTGGCCACCACGGCGCGCAATTCGCCCGCCGCCATGGCGGCCTCGACCCGCTGGCGCGCTTCTCGGGACAGGCTGCCGTGGTGCAGGCCGATGGGCAGGTTGGCATCATTTGCGGCCCATATGGCTTGGAAGAACAGCTCGGCCTGGGCGCGGGTGTTGATGAAGATGATGGTAGTGTTGGCCCGCGCGACCTCGGCCAGGACGTCGGGCACGGCATAGTGGCCACCGCCTCCGGCCCATGGCGCGGGACGCGTGGTGGGCAGCATGGCGATGTCTGGATCGGGGCCGGGATCGGCATGGATCACCCGCGCCCCGCCCATAAAGCGAGCCAGCCTCGCAGGGTCCTCGACGGTGGCCGACAGGCCGGTCGCGATCATGCCGGGGGCCAGCGCCTTCAGCCGCGCCAGGCACAGCATCAACTGGTCGCCGCGCTTGTTTTCGGCCAGGGCGTGCAGCTCGTCCAGGACTACGCGGCGCACGGACCCGAAGATCGCCGGCGCCTGTTCATAGGACAGCATCAGCGCCAGCGATTCGGGCGTGGTCAGCAGGATGTCCGGCGGATCGACGCGCTGTCGCGCCCGCTGACCGGACCGGGTGTCGCCGGTCCGATCCTCGATGCGGATCTTCAGGCCCAGATCCGCCACCGGACGCGACAGATTGCGCGCGATATCCGCCGTCAGCGCCTTCAGGGGCGAGACATAGAGTGTGTGCAGACCCCCAGGAGGGTCGCGCAGCTCGACCAGGCTGGGCAGGAACCCGGCCAGCGTCTTGCCGCCGCCGGTGGGCGCGATCAGCAGGCTGTCGCCGCGGGCGTTCAGCAGGTCGATCTGGTGGGGATGCGGCTGCCAGCCCTGCGTGGCGAACCATTCCTGAAACTCCTTGGGAAGGTTCACGGGATCATGTCTTTCAGCGTCTCCAGCCGGTCGGCCTCGTCCACGGGCTTGTCCCAGCGGATGCGGCTGATGCGCGGAAAGCGCATCGCAACCCCTGACTTGTGGCGGGGCGAAGCATTCAGCCCTTCGAACGCAACCTCCAGCACCAGCTTGGGCGCAACGGCGCGCACGGGACCAAAGCGTTCTGTGGTGTTGTTCCTGACAAAGCGGTCCAGTTCGCGCAGCTCTTCGTCGGTAAAGCCGAAATAGGCCTTGCCGACCGGGACCAGCTGCGGGCCGTCCCACAGGCCGAAGGTGAAGTCGCTATAGAACCCCGACCGCTTTCCGTGGCCCCGCTGCGCATAGAGCATCACAGCGTCCACCACCATCGGGTCGCGCTTCCACTTGAACCACGGGCCGCGCGGCCGGCCGCCGACATAGGTGCTGTCGCGCCGCTTGATCATCACGCCCTCGATGACGATGCTTGGCGGGTCGGCGCGCAGGGCGGCCAGGTCGTCCCATGTCTCGAACGGCAACAGCGGCGACAGGTCGATCCGGTCGCTGCCGAAATCTGCGGTCTCCAGGATGGCGCGGCGATCCTCGTGCGGCAGGTCGCGCAGGTCGCGCCCCTGCCAGATCATCACGTCATAGACCCGAAGGCCAGCCGGATGGCTGTCCAGCATCGCGCGCCCGACGACCTTGCGGCCAAGGCGCTTCTGCAGGTCGCCAAAGGGCGCAACCTCCGGCCCGCGTCTGACCAGCAGTTCTCCGTCCAGGGCGCCGTCGAAGTTCAACGCGTCCAGAAGATCCGGGAAGGCCTTGCCGATATCCTCTCCGGTCCGGGAATAGAGCCTGCGCGTGCCCCCGTCGTTGATCGCCTGGACGCGGATGCCGTCCCACTTCCATTCGGCGGTATAGTCTGCCGGATCTAAGGCCCGCAGCTGGTCCAGATCGACCGGCGTGGACAGCATGACCGGCCGGAAGGGCGCACGGGCCGCGTGTTCGGGCTGCGTGCCGCCCGCAATCCAGTCGAACAGCGGCTGATAAGGCGGCGTCAGGCCGTGCCAGATCTCCTCGATGTCCTTGACCTCGGGCGCGCCCATCTCGGCCAGGGCGATCCGGGCCATGCGTGCCGACAGGCCGACGCGCATGTTGCCCGTGGCCAGCTTCAGGAACGCCAGCCGCTGCGACGGCCCCAGCCGATCCAGCATCGCGGCGATGGCCGCAGGCAGTCCCGACCTGCCGGTGTCCGACAGCAGCGCCACCGCCTGGTGCAGCGGCACGTCCTGGTCCTCGTCGGTCTCCCACAACAGCGCGATTGTCTCGGCGAGGTCGCCGACAAAGTCATAGGACAGGGCGAACAGCTGGCCGTCCACGCGCTCCTCGATCAGCCCGCGCAGCAGGCTGGGCGTCACGGCGCGCAGCTTCAGGTCCCCCGTCAGCGCCGCCAGGGCATAGCCGCGGTCGGGGTCCGGCGTCTGCTCCAGGTAGTGCCGCAGCAGGCGCAGCTTGGCATTGCGCGCGGCGGTGAAGGCCAGACGCTCCAGAAGATACGCAAAAGCCTTCATTCCGGCTCTTCCTCATAGCCGACAAGGCGCAGGGGTCGGGCGGCAAAGCCCTCGATCTCGCACCAGCGCATCAGCCCGTCCTCGGTGCCGTGGGTGATCCAGATTTCCTCGGGGGCCAGTTCCCGGATCGTCTGAGTGACCTGCGGCCAGTCGACATGGTCGCTGATGACCAGCGGCAGTTCCACCCCGCGCTGCCGGGCGCGGGCGCGCACCGCCATCCAGCCCGAGGCGAAGCCGATCACCGGGTCCTGGAAGCGCTGCACCCAGGCGCTTGCGAAGGCCGACGGCGGCGCGATGATCAACTGCGCATCCACCTGCTTGGCCGTGGCCGGCACCAAGGGCCCCAGGTCTATGCCTTGTTCCACGTGAAAATCGCACAGCCGCTGCAGCGCGCCGTGGATCGCGATGGGGCCGTCGATCCCGGCCTGCCGCGCCAGTGCGATGACCCGCTGCGCCTTGCCCAGGGCATAGGCGCCGATCAGGTGCGGGCGTCCGGGAAATTCCGCCATGCTCGCGATCAGGCGGGTCATTTCGGCCACCGGGTCGGGGTGGCGAAAGACCGGCAGGCCGAAGGTCGCCTCGGTCACGAAGACGTCGCAGGGCACCGGCTCGTAAGAGGCGCAGACCGGGTTCGGCGCCCGGCAGTAGTCGCCCGACACGACGATCTTCGGCCCCTTGTCGGGCTGGATCGCGATCTGGGCCGAGCCGAGGATATGCCCCGCAGGGTGAAAGCTGACCTCGACCTCGCCGACCCGGGTGACGCCGTCTGCGGCTTGGCGCGTTTCAGTGAAATCCTCGCCATAGCGGATCGCCATGATGTCCAGCGTCTGCTGCGTGGCCATGACTGCGCCGTGGCCTGCCCGCGCGTGATCGCCGTGCCCATGCGTGATCAGCGCGCGGGGAACCGGGCGGATGGGGTCGATGAAGAAGTCGCCGGGCGGACAGTAAAGCCCGGCCTCGGTCGGGTGCAGGATCTGGTCGGCGCGCATGGAACCAAGATGGCGAACATTTCGTGAAAATCAACGACGACAAGGCGTCGCAAATCATCTCTGTTCGGCCAACGCGGCAGGACCTGCACCGGATCCGTCAACTGGGGGGCGGGCGTTTGACCGGCAATGGCGCCTTGGACAGCTGCACGGCCAGGATGCCGACCATGATGATCGCAACGCCGATGACGTCGCCCGCACCCAGATCCTCGCCCAACAGCATGGCGGCGATGGCGACGCCGAAGAACGGCGTCAGGAAGTGGAAGGTCGCCGCGCGGACCGCGCCGATGCGCCCGACCAGCAGGAACCAGACGAATGTCGCCAGCAGTCCCGGCACGATCACGGTATAGAGGAAGGCCCAGACCAGGCACGGCGTGTAGATGACGTCCCACGTCTCGAACCAGGGGGCGATAAGGCCAAGCGTCAGCGAGCCGACCAGCATCTGCAGGCCCACGACCATCATGACGTTGCCGCCGGAACTTGCGCCGCGCACCGTCAGTGTGGCGACGGCCAGCGCCAGTGCCGCGGCAAAGCACATGGCGATCCCGGTCAGGTCGCTGCCGCCCTGCAGGCGCGCGCCCATGATGATCCCGACGCCCAAAACGCCCAGGAACAGCCCGACGACGCCCATGCGGCGCAGCCGCTCGCCCATCAACGTCCAGCCCAGGAAGGCCACCATCAACGGCATGGTTGCCGCGATGATCGAGGCAAGCCCTGCCTCGATCCACTGCATCGCCATCCAGTTCAGCCCCAGGTAGAGAGCGTTCTGGCACAGCCCCAGCACCACGACCGCCCGCCACTGCCCGCGCGTCAGCCCCCGCCAGGTCTGCTTCATGGCCAGCGCGATCAGGACGCCGACAACGCCCGACAGCGCAAAGCGCAGCGCCAGCGACATCAGCGGCGGCGCCTCGGTCACGATCATCCGGGTCGAGGTGAAGGCCGAGGCCCACATCACCGCAAAGCCCAGCCCCATCAGGATCGCGCGAATGTCCATGTCGGGCCTTTCTTGCAGGTGGTGCAAGACGGCTAGCAGACCGTCACGACGGCGTGAAGCCGGAAAGCAAAAGGGCCGCGCCCGCAGGCACGACCCTTGTCGTTTCGCCACGAAGCGGCAGGATCAGCTGTTGACGCTGTCCTTCAGAGCCTTGGCAATGGTGACCTTGACCTGCTTGTCGGCGGCCTTCGTCATCATTTCCTGGGTCTGCGGGTTGCGGACCTGACGCTCGGGGCGGGCGCGGCAGGCGACCTTGCCGATGCCCGGCAGGGTGACGGCGCCGCCACCGGCGACTTCACGCGTGACGATCGCGGTGATCGCGTCCAGAGCCGCCGCGGCGGTTTTCTTGTCCGACCCCATTTCTTCGGCGAGAGTCGCCACCAGCTGGGTCTTGGTCATCGGTTTTGCAGCAGCCGTAGCCATGGTCTGTCTCCTCTTGCCCTGTTCCACCGGGCCCACAAATTGCGCCTTTTGCGGCATATCGCCTGCTACACACGGTTTTGCCGGGCAGATCAAGCCTTTTTCGGCTCAAGCGCGAAAACCTGCGTTTGCTGGGCTTTCAGCGCCGCATCACAGGAACGCCGTCTCGCTGAATGACCGCAACTTGCGCGAATGGATACGCTCCAGCGGCATGTCGCGCAGCTTCTCCATCGCGCGAATCCCAATCAGCAGGTGGTTGGCGACCTGGGTTCGATAGAAATCCGTGGCCATTCCCGGCAGCTTCAGTTCCCCGTGCAGGGGCTTGTCGCTGACGCACAGAAGCGTGCCATAGGGAACTCGGAAGCGGAAGCCGTTGGCGGCGATGGTCGCGCTTTCCATGTCCAGCGCCACGGCGCGCGACAGCGACAGGCGGTGGACGGGGCCGGACTGGTCGCGCAACTCCCAGTTGCGGTTGTCGATGGTGGCGACGGTGCCCGTGCGCATGATGCGCTTCAGCTCGTATCCGTCCAGCCGCGTGACCTCGGCCACGGCCTCTTGCAGGGCGACCTGCACCTCGGCCAGGGCCGGGATCGGCACCCATACCGGCAGGTCGTCGTCCAGCACGTGATCTTCGCGCAGATACGCATGGGCCAGGACGAAGTCGCCCAGCGACTGGCTGTTCCGCAGCCCCGCGCAATGGCCGACCATCAGCCAGACATGCGGGCGCAACACCGCGATATGGTCCGTCGCGGTCTTGGCGTTCGACGGCCCCACGCCGATATTGACCAGCGTGATCCCTTGCCCGTGTGCCCGCTTGAGGTGGTAGGCCGGCATCTGCGGCATCTTCGACAGCACCTCGACGGGTTCCTGCGGACCGCGAATGACCTGGTTCCCCGGTGCCACGAACTCGGTATAGCCCAGCCCCGGATCGGCCAGGACGCGACGCGCAAAGGCCTCGAACTCGTCGACATAGAACTGGTAGTTGGTGAACAGCACGAAGTTCTGGAAATGCTCGGCTGCGGTTGCGGTGTAATGGGCCAGCCGCGCCAGGGAATAGTCGATGCGCTGCGCGGTGAAGGCCGCCAGGTGCTGGCTGCCGTCCGGCATGGGACCGGCCACGCCGTTCACGATGTCGTCGTTCATGGTGTTCAGGTCGGGCACGTCGAAGACGTCGCGCAGGCTGAAATCCAGCACGCCTTCCTGCGGGACGGCCAGGTCGCTTTGCGCGGCCACGGCGAAATGCACGGGCATCGGCGTATCGCTGACGCCCACCGATACCGAAACCCCGTGGTTCCGCATCAGCAGGCCGACCTGCTCGATCAGGTAGCCCTCGAACAGGTCCGGCCGGGTGATCGTCGCAGCATAGATGCCCGGCGCCACAACATGGCCGAAGGACAGCCGGCTGTCGACCTTGCCATGCGTCGGGATCGCCAGCCGAAGATCGGGATAGAACGCCCGATAGCGCGCCGTCGGCGCCGACCCGTGCAGCACCCGCGTGAAATGCTCCAGCAGGAAGCCCGTGGCCTGATCGTAAAGCGCGCGCAGATGCGCAACAGCCTCGGTCGCGTCGAAGTATTCGCTGCGATCCGGGGCCTGGGGTGTCTCGATCGGCAAAAAGCGGCAATCCGTCATCTGGTCATGTCCTTCTGGTTGTCCGACCCTGCCAGCAGGTCGCAGCGCAGGCAAGCGTCTGGCGCCCGCCCGCGGCTGCCGTTACGGTAGCGACATGGAAATGCTTGTCTTCGGTCACGGCTATTCGGCCGGCTATCTGACGCCACTCCTGACGGCACGGGGCTGGCGCGTCACCGGCACCACGCGGGGCGACACCGACCGCGTGGCCGCGGCCGGGGCGCAACCGGTGCTGTGGCCCGGGTCCGAGGATGCGGTTCGCGCGGCCATCGGGCGGGCGGATGCCATGCTGATCTCGGCCGCGCCGACCGACGGGGGCGACCCGGTCCTGGCGGCGTTCCGCGACGACCTGGCCCGCGCCCGCCCACGCTGGATCGGCTACCTGTCCACGACCGGCGTCTATGGCGATCGCCAGGGCGGCTGGGTGGACGAGGACAGCGTGCTGGACGGCTCGGGGCCCCGCGGGCAGGCCCGCATCCGGGCCGAGGCCGCCTGGCAGGCGCTGGCTCGCGAGCAAGACCTGCCGCTGCACATCTTCCGGCTGGCCGGCATCTACGGCCCCGGCCGTGGCCCGTTCCAGAAGGTCCGCGACGGGACCGCCCGACGGATCATCAAGCCGGGCCAGGTGTTTTCGCGCATCCATGTCGAGGATATCGCCAAGGTTCTGCTGGCCTCGATCACCGCGCCAGCGCCCGGCGGCATCTACAACCTCTGCGACGACGATCCCGCCCCCCCGCAAGAGGTGATCGAACATGCCGCCCGCCTGCTGGGCCTGCCCGTCCCCCCCGCCATCCCGTTCGAGCAGGCGCAGATGTCGCCCATGGCGCGGTCCTTCTATGCCGACAGCAAGCGGGTGCGGAACGATCGGATCAAGCGCGACCTGGGCGTCAGCCTGCGCTATCCCGACTATCGCAGCGGATTGGCGGCCCTGCTGCAGGCCGAAGACCCTGCGTCGCATTGCCAACCGCGGCGTCCCGTGCATTGATCCGCCCATGAAACACGATTACGACGTCCTGATCGCGGGGGGCGGGCTGAACGGCCCGGCATTGGCACTGGCGTTGGCCGGGGCGGGGCTGTCGGTGGCGGTCGTCGATCCGCGCCCGCTGGCCGCCCGGTCGGGCGATGCTTTCGACGGGCGCGCCTATGCGCTGGCCGTGGCCTCGGTGCGGCTTCTGGGGGCGCTTGGGCTGTGGACGGACCTGGCCGGGCAAAGCCAGCCGATCCACCAGGTCAAGGCGTCGCAAGGGCAGCCCGGCGACGGCGCGGCGCCGTTCTTCCTGCATTTCGACAGCGCCGAGACCGAGGACGGCCCGGTCGGCCACATGCTGGAAGACCGGTTCCTCTATCGCGCTCTGCTGGCTGCGATGGAGGGGATGGTCACTCATCTTCCTGGCGTCGCCGTGACGGATCAGCAGGTCGGACCGGCCGGCGTGACCGTGACTCTGTCTGACGGCCGCATCGTCGCGGCGCGCCTTCTGGTCGGGGCCGACGGACGCGGGTCCGGCGTGGCGACGCGGGCCGCGATCCGGCGTCAGGGCTGGGACTATGGACAGACGGCTCTGGTTGCCGCCATCGATCACGATCTTCCCCATCACGGTATTGCGCATCAACATTTCATGTCGACCGGACCGCTTGCGATCCTGCCCTTGCCCGGCAACCGCAGCAGCGTCGTCTGGTCCGAGACCCACGCCAACGCGGCCGCCATCAAGGCGCTGGACGATGCAGACTTCCTGTCGGTCCTCCGGCCGCGTTTCGGCGATTTCCTGGGCGACATCTCACTGGCCGGGCCGCGCTTCAGCTATCCACTGAGCCTGTCGCTGGCCGAACGATACGCCGCGCCGCGGGTGGCGCTGGTGGGCGACGCCGCGCATGGCGTTCATCCGATCGCGGGCCAGGGCCTGAACCTGGGCCTGCGCGACGTGGCGGCGCTGGCCGAGACCTTGGTCGACGCCGCACGGCGGGGCGAGGATGTTGGCAGCGATCTGGTGCTGGAACGTTATCAAGGCTGGCGGCGCTTCGACGCCACCTCGCTTGCGCTGGGAATGGACGGCGTCAATTGGGTGTTTGGGACCAGCAACGGCCTTGTCTCTGCGGTGCGGGGTCTGGGCATGGGCCTGGTCAGCAGTATCCCTGGCCTGCGCCGGGGTTTCATGCGTCAAGCAGCGGGGCTGTCGGTCGAGCCTATGCCGCGACTGCTGAGGGGTCGGCCGCTCTGAAACAGTCGGCCTTGGCCTCCGGCCAAGCCGACGGTTGAAACGGCTGCCAGTGGATCGGCCCGTGGAAATCCATCGGAGATTTGCACGCTTCATCTTTAGACAGAATAGGGGCTCGACGGGCTGCCAGGACGGGCGCCGGGCCTTCGGCAGGCCGGTCACCGCTTTAGCTGTTGGCTGTCCCTGCGCATGTCAACTGCCATGCAATGGCATCCATTTAACCTAGAAGAGCATCGAGGGCCACAAGACCCGGGGTCTCGGTTCCCTGACGGCCTGCCAGTGAGGTTTCTGCCGTTCAACTGCTGCCGGTCACGCGACCATGTCCGCCGCCCGTGCCAGATCGCCGCGAAGTTCGGCGAGCGCCGCCGGGGCGCGATCGTCCGGCAGGCGCAGGATCAGGCTGGGGTGCCAAGTGATCAGCACCGGGGCGCCATCACGGGCAGGCTCGATCCCGCCGCGTCGGGGCGTCAGGGTGGCACGGTTACCCGTCAGGGCATAGGCAGCCGTGGCGCCCATGGCGACCGTCAAGCGGGGCGCCACGAACTTGCGTTCCAGGTCCAGCCACCAACGGCACCGGTCGACATGCGATCGGTCCGGCGTCTGGTGGATGCGCCGCTTGCCGCGCGGCGTGAAGCGGAAGTGCTTCACTGCGTTCGTCAGCCAGGCGCGGCCGGGGTCAAGCCCCACCTCGGCCATCGTCTGGCGCAGAAGCTGGCCTGCGGAACCGACAAAGGGCTTGCCGGCCAGGTCCTCCTGGTCGCCGGGAACCTCTCCCACGATCATCAGGCCGGAGCCGGGATCACCCTGGCCGAAGACGGTCTGTGTCGCCGCGTGGCACAGTTCGCACCGGGTGCAGCGCGCGGCTTGGGCTGCCGCCTGCTCCAAGCTGTCCGGCACCGCATCATCGGGCTGCAGACGTACGCGGGCGGTGACGCGGGGGGCGAAAGCCGGGGCCTCGGTCGCGCCGGCGTCGCGCATCGCCTGGACCCGGCGGGGGGCATCGGCCAGCATCTCGGGGATCAGGCGCGTTTCCGGCAGGTTCTTCCAGTACTTCACCGGCATCTCGGACCGCATGGCGTCGGTCTTGATGCGGGCGGGGTTAAAGATATTGGCGAAATAGGTCTGCCACAGGTCGTGACTGGCATCGTCGGGCAGGTCAGGGCGGACCCCCGGCGGATCATAGGCGATGTCGCCGCCGGTGAAGGTCGCGACTCCTTCCGGCGTGGCGATGGCCCAGTCCATATCGGCGAAGCGCTTGGCGAAAAAGGGCGCGGCGGCCTCAAGGACGGGATGTTCGGGTTCGAACCAGGCGCCGAAGCGACGGCGAGGACCTTCGGAGGGCAGTTCGTGGAATCGCACAAAGGCGTGCATCTTGTGGATGTCGCGGCGCACCGACTTGGCCATGCGGGTCAGTCGGTCCAGCATCGGGTCGGCGGGGTTCGCCAGGAACGTCCGATCCACCTGCGCCCGCATCAGCGCCCCGTAAAGCAGCGACCAACGTTCCGGGTCGGAATGGCTGGCGACCTGCCGCGCCAGTTGCAGGAAGTCCTTGGTGGCGGTCACCGGGTGATCGCCGGGCGGCGGCGCAGCCTCGGACCCAAACAGATCGGCGGGGGTGTCGGGATCGGCCCAGGCCACCCGTTCCGGTGGCATCCGGCTGCGCGCCAGGTCGCGGGCCGCATCGCGCCAGGCATCGAAACGGCCAAAGCGCGGCAGCGTGACGCGGATCATCAGAACAGGCTCAGCTGTTCGGGCGGCGGAGCAAAGCGCGCGCGCAGGCCGTCGCTGTCGGTCAAGCCGCCCGGCCGCCAGTCCGAGAGGGTCACGAAAGGCTGCGCCTTGGACATGATCGCCCCCATGCGCAGCAGGTCGGCATAGCGGACCGCGCCGCTGCGCCGCGCAGCCAGGATGCGGTCGACGGTCTTGGTTCCGAAGCCCGGAACGCGCAGCAGCATCTCCTTGGGCGCGCGGACCACATCCACGGGAAACTGCGCCCGGTTCGCCAGCGCCCAGGCCAGCTTGGGGTCGATCGCCAGGTCCAGATTGCCCGACGGATGCGCCGCACCGATCTCGTCCGCCTCGAAGCCATAGAAGCGCATCAGCCAGTCAGCCTGATAGAGCCGGTGTTCCCGCATCAGCGGCGGCTTGATCAGCGGCAGCGCGGCCGAACTGTCCGGGATGGGGCTGAAGGCCGAATAATACACCCGCTTCAGCCGGTACCCGGAATAAAGATTCGCCGAGGTCCGCAGGATGTCGCGATCAGTTGCCGCGTCGGCCCCCACGATCATCTGCGTGGATTGCCCGGCAGGGGCAAATCGCAAAGGGCGCTTGCCGGTATGGCTGCGCTCCTTCGCGGCTTCTCGGTTCAGGCGCACGTCGGCCATGGCGGCACGTATCGTTTCGGGGCGCTTTTCGGGGGCCAGGTGGCGCAGGCTGGCGTCCTGCGGCAGTTCGATGTTCACCGACAGGCGGTCGGCGTACAGGCCGGCCTCGGCCACCAGATCGGGGGCGGCGTCGGGGATCGTCTTCAGGTGAACATAGCCCTTGAAGCCGTGATCCACCCGCAGCATCCGCGCAATGCGGACCATGTCGCCCATCGTCTGGTCCGGGCTGCGGATGATGCCCGACGATAGAAACAGCCCCTCGATCATGTTGCGGCGATAGAATTCCAGCGTCAGCTTGACGACTTCTTCGGGCGAGAAGCGCGCGCGTTCGACGTTGCTGCTGACCCGGTTGATGCAGTAGGCGCAGTCATAGATGCAGAAGTTCGTCATCAAGATCTTCAGCAGGCTGATGCAACGCCCGTCGGGTGTATAGGCGTGGCAGATGCCGCTGCCGCCCGCCGACCCGATCCCGCCGCTGCGCGAATCGCGCCGGTCGGTCCCGCTGGAGGCGCAGGAAGCGTCGTATTTCGCCGCGTCCGACAGGATCGCCAGCTTCTGCTGAAGGGTGCGCTGTGCCATGGATGAAAGATATGTTCCTGCTGTGTTCCGAACAAGTGCGACATTCTGAAACAAACGGACCGGAACCGTCACGGGCGCGCGATCGTTCCCCGCCGCATCCATCCGGCAGACGTGATGTGCAAGTTGACGGCCAAAGGATAAGATCGATCCCATGAACATACGCTCACTCGCCCTTGCGCCCGCCCTGGTCCTTGCCCTCGCCTTTCCGGCGCTGGCAGAGCGGATCTCGCTCAACGAGATCTCGCGCTATATCAACAGCCTGACGACCGTCACGTCGGAATTCACGCAAGTGAACCCCGATGGCACCGTGTCCACCGGCACCGTCTATATCCAGCGCCCCGGACGGGTGCGCTTCGAATACAACAACGACCCGACGCTGGTGCTGGCTTCGGGCGGCAACGTGGCGATCTTCGATGCCAAGTCGAACGGCGGCCCGCAGCAGTACCCGCTGTCGGAAACGCCGCTGTCGATCATCCTGGACGCGAACGTGAACCTGGGCCGCCAAGGCATGGTGGTCGGCCATACCGAGCAGGACAATGCAACGGTTGTCACCGCCCAGGACCCGCAGCGGCCCCAGAACGGCAACATCCAGATGGTCTTCACCAGCCCGACCGAGCTGCGCCAGTGGGTCGTCACCGACGACAGCGGCCAGAAGACCACGGTGATCCTGGGCGAGATGCGCAAGGGCGGCTCGATCCCCGCCTCTCGCTTCTCGATCCAGAACGAGCTGAACCGCCGCTGAGGCGCGATTGCGTCCATACAATTGCGTGATTGACGTTGTCCCCTGCCGGGGGCAACGCTGAGGGCCTGATCTTCCCAAGGCCCTGACATGACCCAAGCCCGCATCTTCACGCCGGTCCTGATCGGCGGTTCGCTGATCCTGCTGATCAACTTCGCGCTGCGCGCCAGCTTCGGCGTGTTCCAGATTCCCGTGGCCGCCGATTTCGGCTGGCCGCGTGCCGAGTTCAGCCTGGCCATCGCCATCCAGAACCTGGCCTGGGGCATCGGGCAGCCCATCTTCGGCGCACTGGCGGAACGCTGGGGCGACCGGTGGGCGATCATCCTGGGCGCGATCCTCTACAGCCTCGGGCTGATCCTTACGGCCTTCGCGACCACGCCGGCCGGGGTGCAACTGCTGGAGATCATCGTCGGCTTCGGTATCGCGGGGACCGGGTTCGGCGTCATCCTGGCGGTCGTCGGCCGCGCCGCCAGCGACGAGAATCGCAGCCTGGCTCTTGGCATCGCGACCGCCGCCGGATCGGCGGGGCAGGTCTTCGGCGCGCCCTTGGCCGAGATCCTGCTGGGCTTCTACCACTGGCAGTCGGTCTTCGTGATCTTCAGCGTGATCGTCCTGGCCACGCTGCTGTTCCTGCCGATGCTGGGAGACGGCAAGCCCGCCACCCGGTCCGAGCTGGAGGACAGCATGGGCACGGTCCTGAAGCGCGCCTTCCGCGACCCGTCCTACCTGATGATCTTCGCAGGCTTCTTTTCCTGCGGCTATCAGCTTGGCTTCATCACCGCCCATTTCCCGGCCATGATCACCGAGATGTGCGGCCCCATCGATCCCGCCGGCATGCTGGCCGGACTGGGCATCACCACGACCTCGGCCCTTGGGGCAATCGCAATTTCGCTGATCGGGCTGGCCAATATCGGCGGCGCCATTCTGGCCGGATACCTGGGCAAGCGGTACACCAAGAAATACCTTCTGGCGGGCATCTACACGCTGCGCACGATCGCTGCGGCCGCCTTCATCCTGACGCCGATGACACCGGGGACGGTCATCGTCTTCTCGCTGGTCATGGGCGGGCTGTGGCTGGCGACGGTGCCGCTGACCTCGGGGCTGGTCGCCTATATCTATGGCTTGCGCTACATGGCGACGCTTTACGGTTTCGTCTTCCTGTCGCACCAGATCGGGTCCTTCATGGGCGTCTGGCTGGGCGGCTGGCTCTATGACATCTCGGGCGATTACCTGCTGGTCTGGTGGATCGGCGTGGGTGTCGGCGCCTTCAGCGCGCTGATCCACCTGCCCGTGCGCGAGGCACCGGTGCGGATGCCGGTCCCGGCGGCCGTTTGACCTTCCCTCGCGGCCACCTTAGCCTGCCCGCGAAGGAGCGCCCATGACCGACCGCACGCCCCACGACCACGCCATCGCCGTCCGGTACCAGCAGGCCTCGGCCGAGGTGAAGGCGCTGCAGCGGCAATGCTATGCGCTGGCGACCCTGCGCCTGCGCGAGGCGGTTGACCAGGCCGGCGGTGGCGCGGGACTGGCCGTGGTCAGCGACATCGACGAGACGATCCTGGACAACAGCGCCGTCATGGCGATGGCCATGCACCACGAAGGGGCCTTCCACAGCGCCGATGCCTGGAAGCTGTGGGAACGTGAGGGCGATCCCCACCTGATCCCGGGCGCGGCAGATTTCCTGGCGCTGGCCGACAGCCTCGGCGTCACGATATTCTACGTCTCGGACCGGTTCGACGAGAACAAGCTGGCGACCATTGCCACGCTGTCGCGGCTTGGCCTGCCGCAGGTGCGGGCGGAACAGGTGCTGCTGTTTGGCCCGCCCAAGGCCGAACGCCGCGCAGCCGTGGAACGCGACCACCGCGTGATCCTGCACCTGGGCGACACGCTGCACGATTTCGACGGATGTTTCGCAGGCGTGACGCTGGCCGACCAGCACCGCCTGACCAGCGAGAACGCCCATCGCTTCGGGTTGGACTGGATTGTCTTCCCGAACGCCGCCCACGGCACCTGGATGGAGGCGGACTTGCGTCCCTGGACTGCCCCCTACCCCGCCACCTGAAGGATGTGGCGCGCGGTCATCAGGTCAAGATGCGCGCCGCCGCCGTTCTTGGCGATGGTGATCGCCTGGTCGTCGGGCCGCGCATAGGCGCCAGAGGGCAGGTCATAGAAATCGGCGCGGATGTCGCTTTCGCGGATCGTGCCGTTGTCCAGCGGGATCTGGATCTCGCCGATATGGCCGATGGTCGTCTGGCGGCTGTCCACGAACAGGGCGGCGCGGGAAATCGCCTCGTCATCGACTTCTCGCATGTCGGGGCGATAGGCTCCGATCAGGTCCAGATGCGTGCCGGGTGAAAGCCAGGCGCCGCGGATCACCGGTTCGCGGGCCATCGTGGCGGTCGCGATGATCTCGGCCTGGCGCACGGCAGGCTCCAGGTCCTGAACGGCCTCGGCGCCCATTCGAGCCGCGAGGTCGCGCGCGGCATCCGGGCTGCGGTTCCAGATCGTCACCTGCGCATCGGGGATCAGCGCGCGATAGACCTCGATCATGCTGGCCGCCACCTTGCCGGCACCGACGATCAGCACCCGCCGCGCGTCCTTGCGCGCCAGGTGCCGGGCTGCCAGCAGGCTGTCGCCGGCGGTCTTCCAGCGGGTCACAAGGTGGAAATCGACAATCGCCTCCAGCTGTCCCGTCCGGTCGTCAAGCAGGTTGACGACGCCGTTTATCAACTCCTCTCCGCGCGCCGGGTTGCCGGGAAAGACCGAGGCCGCCTTGACCGCCAGCCCCAGCCCCTCGATCCAGGCCGACCGCGTCAGCAACGTGTCGTTGCCGCGATAAAGGAACGTATCCGCCACCGTCGCCCGCGGCAGCGCATGCCCCGCCGCCAGCGCATCGCTCAGCGCGATCCAGTCAAGCCTGCATTCGGCCTCGGGCCCGATCATCCTGGGGGTCATGTGAATCCTTGTGCCGGCGTGTTTGCCTGCCCGACTGTAGAGCCGCAGCCCGAACCGGCAAGCCCGGTTCGTCGATCCACGCAATCGGGACGGGCGGGAACTCGGCTCTTTCGCCTTTTGTCGTCCCCGCTTAGAACGCGCGGGAACGATAGGCAAACGGGTGATGGGGGTCTGGGATGTCCGAGAGGGCTTTGGCGGTTGTTGTTCTTGCGGCGGGC
>NZ_JAOTBD010000001.1 GCF_026162625.1 Paracoccus beibuensis
GGACGAGCTGTCGGTATTCTGCTTCATGGCGTGATCTCCCTGGCGTTGCCGCCGCCGGTCGGACGGGTGAGTGTCCACCTGCAGATCACGCCGCCAGCCAATTTCCACCAGGTCCGAGACAAAACCCCGTTCGGGAACCCGGGCCTCTTCGGAAATCGCCCGAATCCATTTCCGAGCGTCGAAGGTCCCACTCCAAGATCCGACGCGACTTGGCGCCGTGTCACGCCGCTGGTGAGCGCGATGCGATGGCCACGCGCTTGTCGAAGAACCCAATAAGCTGGCCGTGCCAGTCGCAGCGGACGACGGTGGGTGGGAGAGCATCCAGTTGGCGAAGGTCCGGCGAGGCATTCCCGTCAGGGACATCATCGCCGCCATTCGCGCAGGCAGGCTGCCCGTCGGCCGTCGCACCGATGCAGATGGATACCGCGCGCTGATTGTTCCGAAGGCTGTCTTGAACAACTGGAGAGACCGCAGGCGCGAGGCCCAGGAGGAAGGCTTGCTCTCCGTAGCGGCTTTCGGCCGCTCCATCGGCATCCGCGGTGAGGGCACCTTCCTTGCCATGGCCGAAGCTGGCTACATTCCGTGCCGCACGCAGATCAACACGCGCACCCGACAGGCCCAACTGGTCATTAATCCGGACGACATTGCGCGATTTCACCGGACCTACATGACCACACACACAATCGCTGCGGAACATGGGCTCATCGAAATACGATCCCCACGAGCCTAGTGGACAAAGGTGTCAGCCCTTTCACAAGATACGGCCGCACGTTCGGAATGGTGTTTCTGCGCGTGGACGTGGAACGATGTCTTGACCCCGGGACCGTTTGGCGCCGTCAGGGCTCCTGATAAAATCCCCCAGCATCTTCCGAATCCAGGCCGCGACCTACAGGCATTTCGCCTTCATAGGTTGGGATCTCCTTGACAGCAGGTGTGCACGGTTACGATGAAAGAGAGTAAAGGAAGGGCGATCTATCCGCCCACTTGGAGCCTCAGTCTTAGGCCTCCTGCATCAATCGCCCAGGAGTGAGCTCTACGTCCTGCCTCCACTTAGGAAAGCGGATCACTTCAGCGGCGGATATCGTGCCTTCCTGCGCATGTGCGATGGCGCCAGCGTGTCAGGCGTCAGTCCGCATACCGCTCGGCACACCCTTATCACGAAGGCGCAAGAGCAACTGGCATCTCGGAGGCCATAGCCGGCGCTATCGTTGGCCATCGGAAGAGCTTCACTGGCACCGGTCGGAACTATACCCACTTCGCGCCGGACTTCCTGATCGCGGCAGCGTCTGCCGACCAGCGCCATGGTCATGCGGGGAAACTGGCAACTTCGTGAGGTCTCGATCTGTCTGCGGCATCGTATGCAGCTCGTGCCCTTGTGGACCGAAGAGGTTCCTGAGCGCCGCTTCGACATGCAGCATCAACTGCGACTAATTCTGGATCGGATCATGTCGGGCCGGATTGACGGGGCATCGGTTGAGCCTTCCAACTTCGATCTGTGGTTGGATGGCCGCCTCTCTGGACGGCCCGACCAGACATGGCTTGCCCCACACGGCATATCCGCAACCGCAGCGTTTTGTCGGATGTTCGGAGCAGGGCTGATCCCGGCAGAAGAAAGTCCGGTTGCCCATCAGCACGCGGCCTGTGCGGCGGGCTATGATATCATCATGCAAGGGCCTGACGCCATCAAGGCAAGGCTGATCCAGCTGTCCTTCGAGGGAGATGGCGTGGCGGATGGTGTCCGGAAGGTTTACCATCGAATGTGTGCAATCCTAGGTCAGCATCTTCGTCAAGAAACAGCCTTCGATGTGTTTCGGGATATCTTGCGGGAGGCGTTGCTCGACCTCTGGCCGTTGGACGCCGCTGACAGTGTCTTCGGCCACATTCTAACCGAGCGGCGCATTCATTCTGTTGCCACCTCCGCAAATGAACTGAGCGTCAACCCTGACCGGTTGAGGCCTTTGCTGGTCGAGGCCGGAGCAATTGCCTCCGATGATCACCGCCCCTATACGCGAGTGACATTCGATGCCCGCAGATTTGCCCCCTTGCTGGAGACCATTTCGACGCTCGTCCCGGATGGGGCAATGCGCAAGATGCTCGGGGCGACCGAAGCCGAGATGATGGCGCTGGAGCATGCTGACATCCTGATCCCCCGCACAGCCTTGACAACTGCGCGGTTGCGCTGGAGTCCGAAGGACGCAGCGGCCTTGGTTGATGAGTTGAAAGTCTACGCTTCGCGCAGCGAGCTTGGGGATGTGCAGGATTGGGCCACCATACAGATTGCCCAGGCCCGAACCGGTGTGAGCATCGCCCGAATATTCGCCGGCCTGAGCGCGGGAAACCTGCGCCTCAGGCAACAGTCGCCGGGCGCAGGCTATCACGGGTTCCAGGTCAGCATTGCCGATGTGTTGACCATGGATGAAGCATCTTCTGCGGAAACTGGCCGCGCGGTATCTCTTTCTGAATTCGGACGCGGGATCGGAATTCGCGATGCCGTGCAGCTGCTGGCGTTGGTGGAATGCGGCGACCTAGCCGTGGAAGACATCGTTCATCCTGTCACGCGCCGGCGAATGCGGACCGTGCCGGAATCATCCATGGCCGCGTTCCGCGCACGTTTCCTGAACCTGACGATGATTGCACAGGAGTTCGGGCTGCAGCGAAATGTCTCCCGCAGTCTCCTCAACGCGGCGGATGTCCAGCCTTATCTGGCGGGCAAGGGAAATGTCGGGACCCTCTATCTCCGCATCGAGGCTGAGCGGGCATTACGCGCAGCCGGACATGGGAGCGGATGATTCACATGCTGGATCAACAAATCAAACACGCGCGGGAGTTTCTTGTTGACAGGGGATGGGCAAAAACCACCCCCAAAACGTGCAAACTTATGCCCTATTGGCAAGTAGTTGATCTTATTGGTGACCCCGACAGGACTTGAACCTGTAACCTGCCCCTTAGGAGGGGGCTGCTCTATCCAGTTGAGCCACGGGGCCGATAGGCCGTGTCTAGCGGGTCGGGGGCGCGTTTGGCAAGCGGCGAACGGGCGGCGGTTGTCGCGCCCACTGTCCTCCGCTAACATCGCTCGACCCATCGCCAGGATCCTCATCATGCTTCCGACCCGTCCCCGCCGACCTCTGACCCTCCGAGATGTGTCCGAGGCGTCGGGCGTTTCGGAGATGACCGTCAGCCGCGTGCTGCGCAACCGGGGCGATGTGTCGGCGGCCACGCGAGAAAAGGTGCTGACGGCGGCGAAGACACTCGGCTACGTGCCCAACAAGATCGCGGGCGGGCTGGCCAGCCAGCGGGTGAACCTTGTCGCGGTGGTCATTCCGTCGCTGTCGAACCTGGTCTTTCCGGACGTGCTGGGCGGGATTTCGGCCGAACTGGACGACACAGGGCTGCAGCCGGTCATCGGGGTCACCAACTATTCCCCCGCGCGAGAGGAGATGGTCCTTTACGACATGCTGTCCTGGCGGCCCTCGGGCGTGATCCTGGCCGGGCTGGAGCATAGCAAGGCCGCCCGCGCGATGCTGCAGAACTCGGGCATCCCGGTGGTCGAGATCATGGACATCGACGGCGAGGGGATCGACACGCTTGTGGGCATCTCTCATATCCGAGCGGGTCGCGAGATGGCGGCGCGGATTCTGGCCGCAGGCTATCGCCGCATCGGCTTCGTCGGCACCCACATGCCCGAGGATCATCGCGCCCGAAAACGCCTGCTGGGCTTCGAGGAGGGGCTGACGGCCGCCGGCGTGCAACTCGAGGCGCGGGAATATTATCAGGGCGGGTCTTCGCTGCTGAAGGGCCGCGAGCTGACCGAGCGGCTGCTGGCGCGGGCGCCGGACCTCGATTTCCTCTATTTTTCGAACGACATGATCGGGGCAGGCGGGCTGCTCCATTGTCTCGACAAGGGATATGACATTCCGGGCAGGCTGGGGCTGGCGGGCTTCAACGGAGTCGACCTGCTGGACGGTCTGCCGGTGCGGCTGGCCACCACGGATGCCCGGCGCGTGGACGTGGGTCGGCGGGCCGCCCGGCTGGTGGCAGGCAAAGACCGCGCCCCCGAGGATCGGATCGTCGCGCTGACCCCTACGTTCATGCCTGGTGACACCATTCGCGCCGCAGACCCCGCCTTGTGAACGACTGCGCGTGATCCTATCTTCCGGTTCATGCGCATTCCCCTTCTGACCCGCCTTCTGTCCCGCAAGCCCCGCGTCGCGGTCATCCGCCTGTCGGGCACCATCGGCGGTGCCGGCCGGGGCGGTGGGCTGAACGACGCCGCCCTGGCTCCGATGATCGAGCGGGCCTTCCGCCGCAAGCCGGTGGCGGTGGCGCTGTCGATCAATTCGCCGGGCGGCTCTCCGGTGCAGTCGTCGCTGATCGCCGCGCGCATCCGGCGGCTGGCCGACGACAAGGCCGTGCCGGTCCATGCCTTCGTCGAGGATGTCGCCGCGTCCGGCGGCTATTGGCTGGCCTGCGCAGCCGACGACATCTGGGCCGACGACAGCTCGATCCTGGGGTCGATCGGCGTGATCACGGCGGGCTTCGGCTTTCACCAGCTGATCGACCGCTGGGGCATCGAGCGCCGCGTCCACACGGCAGGCGAATCCAAGTCGACGCTGGACCCCTTCCGGCCAGAGCGTCCCGAGGACGTGGCCCGCCTGCACAACATCCTGGAGCCGATCCACCAGGCCTTCAAGAACCATGTCCGCGCCCGTCGCGGCGGCCGTCTGCCCGAGGGGCGCGACCTTTTTACCGGAGAGTTCTGGGCGGGCCGAGAGGCCGTCGCCCTTGGACTTGCCGACGGCATCGGCCACCTGGTGCCCCACATGAAGCAGCTCTATGGCGACAAGATCGCGTTCGAGGTGCACAGCGTCCGCCGCCCGCTGTTGCGGCGGCTGGGTATGTCGGCCGAGGCCGTGCTGGACGCGGCCGAGGATCGCGCAGCCTTCCAACGCTTCGGCACCCGCGGATGAGCATCCGCATCGTCATCGTCTTTCTGCTGGTCATGGTCGGACTTGCGCTGGTGCGCGGCCCGGCCTTCCGGCGCGCCTTGAAGAACATCCTGGGGATAAAACGTGGTCGTTGAAATTTTGCTGATCGTCGCCGGGCTGGTCCTGCTGGTCCTGGGCGGTCACCTGCTGGTCAAAGGTGCCGTGAACCTGGCCCTGAAGCTGGGCATCACGCCCATGGTCGTCGGCCTGACGGTCGTGGCCTTCGGCACCTCGGCACCCGAACTGCTGGTGTCGCTATCGGCGGCGCTGAAAGGGTCCAGCGGGATCGCGATGGGCAACGTCGTAGGCTCGAACATCGCCAACGTGCTGGTCATCCTGGGGGTGACGGCGCTGATCTCGGTCATCGTGACCAAGGGACACGACCTGCGCGAAAGCTGGGCGATGATGATCGCGGCGGCGGTCCTGCTGATCGCGCTGGCCTTTACCGGCGAGATCGGGCGCCTTGAAGGCGTCATCCTGCTGTTGGCCCTTGCCGCGACGCTCTGGCGGCAGCTCTCGACCGGCAAGGTCGAGGAGGCCGATCTGGAAGGCGCCGAACTGGGCGCGCCCTGGGGCAAGATCCTGCTGTCGCTGGCGGGCGGCCTGATCGCCCTGCCCATCGGTGCGAACATGCTGGTGAACGGCGCGACCGAAATCGCACGCGCCGCCGGCATCAGCGAGACCGTGATCGGCCTGACGCTGGTCGCCGTCGGCACGTCGCTGCCCGAACTGGCCGCGTCTGTCGCCTCGGCGCTGAAGGGGCGGGCGGACATGGCGCTCGGCAACGTCGTCGGGTCGAACATCTTCAACATCCTGGCGATCCTCGGGATCACGTCCCTCATCGCGCCCCTGTCTGTCCCGCCCGAGATGCTGCGACTGGACCTGTGGGTAATGCTGGCCGCGGCCCTTCTGCTGGCGCCGTTCCTGTTCAGGGGGGTCAGCCTGACGCGGCCCGTGGGCGCGGCGCTTGTCGCGGCCTATGGCGTCTATGCCTGGGTGCTGCTCTGACAGCATTGGCCCAATCCGGCAGCCATGGCGCTGTCGGACCGGACCGTTCCGGACCCGAATGCACCTTTTTGTCCACGACTTTCCTGTTGCCTTCACTATGTGACGGATTCTTCTAGAGAATTTGGCAAAGCCGGGAAGATGCCAAAAAATCTGCAGCAAAAACAACGCCCTCAATTTCCGCCTAATAAATAGGCAACTTCACCGAACCGTAACGATTGCTGGCCGGGGCGCATCGTCCTCACAGCCCGCCCACAGAATTATCCACAGATTCCGTGGAAAGCTTCAGCCTTGCAGACGCGGTCCGAAACTTGCAGCAGCCCCGCAGAATCACCAATTTTTCGACATGACCCAGAAAACCGGCCACGCGCTGATCCAGGATTACCTTCGCACGCTCGACAGCAGCCCCGGCGTCTATCGGATGCTGGATGCGCAGCAGGCGGTTCTTTATGTCGGCAAGGCCCGCGACCTGAAGGCGCGGGTGTCGAACTATGCCCGCCCCTCGGGACATTCCGGGCGCATCGCGCGGATGATCCGCGAGACGGCCTCGATGATGTTCCTGACGACGCGCACCGAAACCGAGGCGCTGCTGCTTGAACAGAACCTGATCAAGCAGCTGAAGCCGCGCTACAACGTGCTTCTGCGCGACGACAAAAGCTTTCCGAACATCCTGGTGGCCAAGTCGCATGGCTATCCACAGATCAAGAAGCATCGCGGCGCGAAGTCCGAAAAGGGCGACTATTACGGTCCGTTCGCCAGCGCCGGTGCCGTGAACCGCACGCTGACCCAGCTGCAGCGGGTGTTCCTGCTGCGCAACTGCACCGACAGCACGTTCGAATCCCGCACGCGCCCTTGCCTGCTGTTCCAGATCAAGCGCTGCAGCGCGCCCTGCGTGGGCCGGATCAGCCAGGACGACTACAACGGCCTTGTGGCCGATGCCGAACGCTTCCTGCAGGGCAAGACCACGACCATCCAGGCCAACTTGGCGGCCGAGATGGCCAAGGCGGCCGAGGGCATGGAATACGAACGCGCCGCGGCGCTCCGCGACCGCATCAAGGCGCTGACCGCAGTTCAATCCGTGCAGGCGATCAACCCCAAGGGCGTGGCCGAAGCCGACATCGTCGCGCTGCACATGGAAAGCGGGCAGGCCTGCGTGCAGGTCTTCTTCATCCGCGGCAACCAGAGCTGGGGGAACCGCGACTTCTACCCCCGTCTCGGCGGGGCGGAATCCCCCGACGAGGTGATGCAGGCCTTCCTGCTGCAGTTCTACGACGACAAGCCTCCTCCCCGGCAGATCCTGCTGTCCCACGCCCCCGAGGACCCCGAGCTGACCGCCGAGGTCCTGTCCGAACGCGCCCGCCGCCGCGTCGAGGTGCTGGTGCCCCAGCGCGGAGAGAAGTCGGACCTGGTCACCAACGCGCTGCGCAACGCCCGCGAAAGCCTGGCCCGGCGGATGTCCGAAAGCGCCACCCAGCTGCGCCTGCTGGAGGGTTTGGCCGAGGCGTTCGAGCTGCCCGCGCCCCCGCGCCGGATCGAGGTCTATGACAACAGCCACATCATGGGCACGAACGCCGTCGGCGGCATGATCGTCGCGGGTCCCGAAGGCTGGATGAAGAACCAGTACCGCAAGTTCAACATCAAGGGGACCGAGATCACGCCCGGCGACGACTTCGGCATGATGAAGGAGGTGCTGACCCGCCGCTTCCAGCGCCTTCTGAAGGACGATCCCGACCGCCAGACCGAGGCCTGGCCGGACCTTCTGCTGATCGACGGAGGCGCGGGGCAAGTCAGCGCGGTCGAGGAGATCATGGCCGAACTGGGCGTCGAGGACATCCCGATGATCGGGGTGGCCAAGGGTCAGGACCGCGACCACGGGAAAGAAGAGTTCCACCGCCCCGGCCGCCGTCCCTTCGCGCTGCGCATGAACGACCCGGTGCTGTACTTCGTTCAGCGCCTGCGGGACGAGGCGCACCGGTGGGCCATCGGCACCCACCGCGCCAAGCGCGCCAAGGCACAGATGTCGAACCCCTTGGACGAGATCGCGGGCATCGGATCGGCCCGCAAGCGCGCGCTTCTGACGCATTTCGGCAGCGCCAAGGCCGTCAGCCGCGCGGGCCTGGCCGACCTGCTGGCGGTCGAGGGAATCTCGGCTGCGATGGCGCAGAAGGTGCATGACCACTTCAACACCCGCAGCTAGTGCTGTGGCATCATGTTACCGCCGACCTGTCGGCGATTCGCGTTATGGTTGCCCCTCACCATCGACAAGATGAAGGAGGCTGCCATGCCCTACGCCCGTTCCTTCGGACCTTTCGCGCACCGCATTCCTCTCCGCTCGCCTGCCGACGTTGACAACGGATCGGCCGATGGCCTCACCCGTCTGGACGCCACGATCACCGATATCAACATCACCGGCAGCGACCCGACGCTGCAGGTCCGCGCCCCCGACGGCATGAACTGGACCATCGAACTGGCCAGTCATGCCCGCAACCGCGCGATCGGCCTGACCGATGCGGCGCTGCTGCCGGGCGACAAGGTCCATGTCGCCGGAGAACCCGCGCATCATTTCGGCGAAACCCGCATCAAGGCCCTGCGCCTGACCATCAACGACCAGCGCTTCGACCTTTCCGAGGAAACGCCGACCGCGGCCTGATCCTGTCATCGTGACCGAACGGGGGCGGGGTACATCAGCCTTGCCCCTTTCCAAGTCCCACGGCAGCGACTAGCTTGCCCCCATGCGCTGGAACCTGCCGAACATCCTGACCTTGCTGCGTCTTCTGGCCGCCCCCGCGGTGCCGTTGATGTTTCTCTATTTTCACCGGCCATGGGCTGACTGGGCTGCGCTGACGCTGTTCCTGCTGGCCGCGATCACCGACTGGTTCGACGGCTATCTGGCCCGCGCCTGGAAGCAGGAAAGCCGCTTCGGCGCCGCCATGGACCCCATCGCCGACAAGGCGATGGTCATCATCGCGCTGGTGGTCATCACCGGCTATTCCGGCATGAACCCCTGGCTGATCCTGCCGGTGACGGTGATCCTCTTCCGAGAGGTGTTCGTGTCCGGCCTGCGCGAATTCCTGGGCGACAAGTCCCGCACGCTGGCCGTCACCAACCTGGCCAAATGGAAGACCACGCTGCAGATGGTCGCCATCGCGACGCTGTTCCTTGGTACCGGGCTGGCCTTCAACGAAGCCGGCCGCCCCCCGCGCGTGGGCGAAGCCGGGCTGATCTGGTCGGGCAGCGCCGCCGCGCTTGCGACCTATGCGGGCGTCGCGCTGATCTGGGTCGCCGCCGGCTTGACCGCCTGGACGGGCTGGGATTATTTCGTCAAGGCACTGCCCTTCCTGAGGGAGCCTCGAAATGGCGCTTGAGGTTCTCTATTTCGCCTGGCTGCGCGAACGCGTCGGCCACCCGCGCGAAACCGTCACCACCGACGCGGCCACCGTCCGCGACCTGGTGGCCCAGCTGGCCGCCAGCACGCCGGGCCACGCGGCGGCTTTCGACGATCTTGCCACCTTGCGCTGCGCGGTGGACCAGAAGCTGACCGACCTCGACGCGCCCTTGTCGGGCGCCCGAGAAGTGGCCTTCTTCCCGCCCATGACCGGCGGCTGATCCATGACCGCCCGCGTCCAGACCGCGCCCTTTGACCTGGCGGCCGAACTGCGGGACTTCGGAGCAGGCGCGGGCGCCGTGGTGACCTTCACCGGCCTCGTGCGCGACGACACCGGCCAGATGGCCGCGCTCGAGATCGAGCACTATCCCGAGATGACGGAGCGGGCGCTCTCGGACTTCGGTGCCGCGGCCGCGCAGCGCTTCGACCTGGCCGACTGGCGCATCGTCCACCGTCACGGCCGGATCGAGATCGGCGACCAGATCATGATGGTCGCCACCGCCGCCCGCCACCGCCGCGCCGCCTTCGACGCGGCCGGCTATCTCATGGACTGGCTGAAATCCCGCGCCCCCTTCTGGAAGCGCGAGATCGCCCGTGACGGCTCGGCGACCTGGGTGCAGGCCAAGGCAGGCGACGAGGACGCGCTGAGCCGGTGGTAATCGTCTGCAGCGCCCGGACGCCCACGACCTATCGCGGCCCATGATCCGGCCCGAACTTCGCGCCCTGCTGCGCGACCGGTCGGAACTGCTGATCTTCGGGGGGCTGACGCTTCTTGGGCTGTGGCTGACCTTCTTGGGCGGTTGGTTCTTCGCCCTGGTCGGCGCGGGCGTGGTGCTTGTGGGCGCCAGCCTGACCGTCGGCGCGCTGCGCCATGCGCCCTTCCGCAGGCCGGTCGCCGCCCCCGGCGTGGTCGAGTTGGTCGAGGGCGCCGTCCGCTATTACGGTGCGACCGAGCCGGGCGGAGAGGTCGCGCTGCGCGACCTGACCGAGATCCGGCTTCTGCGCCTGCGGGGGCGCGCATGCTGGCGGCTGCGCAGCCAGGACGGGCAGGCCCTGCTGATCCCGGTCGACGCCGCAGGCGCCGCCGTGCTGGCCGACGCGTTCGAGACGCTGCCGGGGCTGGACCTTGGGATGCTGTCAAAGGCGCTGTCGCATGTCGCCGCGCAGCCCGAGGCGATGCGAACCGTTTGGCGCAGGCCCAGCTGACGCGGCTTGACTTGGCCCGGCGCGCTTGCCACCTGTGACCGACCGGAAACCGAGAAAGGCCTCGACCCTATGTCCATTCCACAGCAGGGCGGAGGCCCCATCGAACATCGCGACCAGCTGGCGGCCTATATCGCCAGCGGCGAAAAGCCGAAGGACCAGTGGCGGATCGGGACCGAGCACGAGAAGTTCGGCTATGACGACGCCCGCAAGCTGCCCTTGCCCTACGAGGGCCCGACCTCGATCACGGCCATGCTGGAGGGGCTGCGCGACCGCTTCAACTGGCAGCCGGTCCTGGAGGCCGACAAGCTGATCGGGCTGGAGCGCAACGGCGCCAACGTGAGCCTGGAGCCGGGTGGCCAGCTGGAACTGTCCGGCGCGCCCTTGGAGACGATCCACCAGACCTGCGACGAGGTGAACAGCCACCTGGCCGAGGTCGAGGCGGTCGCCAGGGACATTGGCGCGGGCTTCATCGGCCTGGGTGCCGCGCCGCTCTGGACGCAGGACCAGATGCCGATGATGCCCAAGGGGCGCTATCGGCTGATGACCGACTACATGGGACGCGTGGGCACGCTTGGCACGCAGATGATGTACCGGACCTGCACCGTGCAGGTGAATCTGGATTTCGCGTCCGAGGCCGACATGGTCCAGAAGATGCGCGTGGCGCTGGCGCTGCAACCGGTGGCGACGGCGCTGTTCGCGAACTCGCCCTTCCTGGACGGCAAGCCGAACGGCATGAAGTCCTGGCGCGCGCATATCTGGCAGAACCTCGACGCCGCGCGAACCGGCATGCTGCCCTTCGTCTTCGAGGACGGTTTCGGCTACGAAGCCTGGGTAGACTATGTCCTGAACGTCCCGATGTATTTCGTCTATCGCGACGGCAAGTACATCGACGCTCTGGGCCAGAGCTTCAAGGACTTCCTGAACGGCCGCCTGCCCGCCCTTCCGGGCCAGGTGCCGACCCTGTCGGACTGGGCCGACCATATGACCACCGTCTTCCCCGAAGCGCGTGTGAAGAAATACATAGAGATGCGCGGTGCCGATGGCGGGCCATGGCGCAGGCTGTGCGCGCTGCCGGCGCTGTGGGTCGGCCTGACCTATGACACCGAGGCGCTGGACGCGGCCTGGGACCTGGTCAAGGGCTGGGATGCCGAGACGCGCGAGGCGCTGCGCGTTGCGGCGGGCCGCGACGGCCTGCAGGCCGAAGCGGGCGGCATCCGCATGCACGACTTGGCCCGAGAGGTCGTGGCGATTGCCGAAACCGGCCTGAAGAACCGCGCCATGCCCGGCAGCGGCGGCCTGGTCCCGGACGAGACGCACTTCCTGAACGCCCTGAAGGAAAGCGTCGACAGCGGCCGGATCCCCGCCGACGAGCTTCTGGCGAAGTACCACGGCGAATGGGCGGGCGACCTGACCCGGATCTACGACGAGTATTCCTACTGAGATACCGCTGCCGGCGGCCCTGGCGAAGAAGACCGCACGGGAAGGTGAGGTGGCGGCGTGCGCTGCCGGCTTGATCTGCCGCGCGTGGAATGGCACGCCGTCGAAAAACAGCACGATGGGGCGGAAGATGCGTGGTGATGCGATGCGGTGGATCGGATGGCTGGTGGCGCTGGTCTTCGGAGCCGGGGTGCTGGCGCTGCTGGGCCTGGTCGTGGCCCTGGTGCGGTCCGCCGAGGGCGTGCCGCCGATGCCGATCTACATGGGGATCCTGGGCTGCGTCGCGTTGATCCTGCTGGCGGGGGCCTGCCTCGCGCTGATCTCGATCGCGGTGTCGGTACGGCGGGGGGTGGACCTGCTGCAGCGTGGGGCTGCGCCTGCGGCCGAGGCGGTCGCCAAGCCGCAGGGTCCGTTCAGCCCCGCCGCACTGGCCGAGGTGCCGGCAGCGCCCCGCGCGGCCCGCGCCGGCAAGGTGCTGGTGGCCGAACGGTAGGACCTATTTCCGGCCGATGCGAGGCTCCGTCCCGTTCAGCAGGCGGCTGATGTTGCCGTGGTGGCGGATGAAGATCAGCACCGCCATGAAGGCGGCCACCCACGCGATGTCCATGCGCCCCAGACCCCAGGCAAAGACCGGGGCCAGCGCCGCCGCCAGAAGGGCGCTGAGGCTGCTGATGCGGCTGACGGCGGCCGTCAGGGCCCAGGTCGCGCAGGCGATCAGGCCGAGCGGCCAGTGCAGCGCGATCAGCGTGCCAAGGAAGGTCGCGACCCCCTTGCCGCCCTTGAAGCCCAGCCAGACGGGGAAGCAGTGGCCCAGGAAGGCGGCGCCGCCCGCCAGGATCGCTGCGGTCTCTCCGCCGAAGTGGCGGGCCAGCAGGACCGCGATGGCGCCCTTGCCGCTGTCCAGCAGCAGCGTGGCCAGCGCGGCCGGCTTGTTGCCCGTGCGCAGCACGTTGGTCGCCCCGATATTGCCCGATCCGATCCGGCGCAGGTCGCCCAGGCCAAGCGCGCGGGTGATCACGATGCCGAAGGGCACCGCCCCCAGCAGATAGCCGAAGACGGCCCAGAGGATCAGGCTCATGCGTGGTCTCCGAAGACGGGCCGGCCTGCAACCCAGGTGCCTAGGATGCGGCCCTGCATCCGCGCGCCGTCGAAGGGCGTGTTCTTCGACTTCGACAAAAGGGTGAAGCGGTCCAGAACGAAGGGCGCGTCCGGATCGAACAGCACCAGGTCGCCGGGCGCCCCGTCGGCCAGGCGACCCGACGGCAGGCGCAGGCGGCGCGCCGGGTTCAGCGACAGCGCCCGCCACAGTTGCGGCAGGCTGAGCCCACCCTGGTGGTAAAGCCGCAGTGCCGCCGGCAGCAGCGTCTGCAAGCCGACGGCGCCGGGGGCGGCGGCCTCGAAGGGCAGGCGCTTCGATTCCTCGTCCTGCGGCGTATGGAAGCTGGCGATGCTGTCGATCAGCCCGTCGGCCACTGCCTGCACCATCGCCTGGCGGTCCTCCTCGGACCGCAGGGGCGGGGTGAAGCGGAAGAAGGTTCGGTAATCGCCGACATCGAATTCGTTCAGCGTCAGGTGGTGGATCGAGATCCCGGCCGTCACGTCCAGCCCCACGTCGCGGGCACGCGCCAGCGCGGGCAGGGCGGCGGCCGTGGTGATCTGGTCGGCGTGCCAGCGGCAACGGGTCATGGCGACCAGCGACAGGTCGCGGTCCAGCCCCATCACCTCGGCCATGGGCGAGACCGAGGGGATGCCATAGAGCGAGGCAAACTTCCCGCTGGTCGCCGCCGCGCCCTGCGACAGGCCCTGATCCTGCGGATGGCCAATGATCAGCGCGTCGAGGCCGCGGGCATAGGTCATGCAGCGCGACAGAAGCTTGGTGTCACGCACGACGCGTACGCCGTCGGTAAAGGCCACCGCGCCCAGATCGTTCAGGAAGCCGATCTCGACCATCTCGCGCCCTTCGCGCGACTTGGTCAGCGCCGCCATGTGGCGGATGTTCACCGGCGCATCGGCGGCGCGGCGGGTGACGAACTCCAGCGCCTCGGGCGTGTCGATGGGGGGCATCGTGTCGGGACGGGCAACCATGGTCGTGACGCCGCCGGCCGCCGCTGCGCGGCCGGCGCTGCGGAAGCTTTCCTTGTGGCGTTCCCCCGGTTCGCCGATCTTGACGCCCCAGTCGATCAGACCCGGCGCCAGCGCCCGGCCGTTGCAGTCGATGACCCTCGCGCCTTCGTGGACGGGTTCGTCCGGCGCGGCACGGCCGGAGATGCGGCCGTCGATGACGCGCAGGCTACCCGGTTCGTCGGTCAGCGTTTCGGGATCGATCAGGCGCGCGTTGCGGAAGACGATGTCCATGATCACACCTCGCCCAGTGCGGCGCGGCCGCGTTCGGCGCGCAGGTTGCGGGCCAGCAGGTCAAGGGCCGCCATGCGGACGGCGACCCCCATTTCGACCTGATCCTGGATGACGCTGCGGTTGATGTCGTCGGCGATGGTGCCGTCGATCTCGACCCCGCGGTTCATCGGGCCGGGATGCATGACGATGGCATCGGGCGCGGCAAGCGCCAGCTTTTCGGCATCCAGCCCCCAGCGGTGGAAATATTCGCGCTCGGACGGGATGAAGCCGCCGTCCATGCGTTCCTTCTGCAGCCGCAGCATCATGACGACATCCGCGCCCTTCAGCCCCTCGCGCATGTCTTCATAGAGCTCGACCCCCATCTCGGCCACGCCGGACGGCATCAGGGTGGACGGCCCGATCAGGCGGATCCGGTTTTCCATCTTGCCCAGCAGGATCAGGTTCGACCGCGCGACCCGGCTGTGGGCGATGTCGCCGCAGATCGCGATGGTCAGGCGGTGCAGCCGTCCCTTGGCGCGGCGGATCGTCAGCGCGTCCAGCAGCGCCTGCGTCGGATGTTCGTGCCGCCCGTCGCCCGCGTTGATGACGGCGCAGTTCACCTTTTCCGCCAGCAGGTTCACGGCACCTGAATGGGGGTGACGCACGACCAGAAGGTCGGGCTGCATCGCGTTCAGCGTCAGCGCCGTGTCGATCAGGGTTTCGCCCTTCTTCACGCTGGACTGGCTGACCGCCATGTTCATCACGTCCGCCCCAAGCCGCTTGCCCGCCAGTTCGAAACTGGCCTGTGTGCGGGTCGAGTTCTCGAAGAACATGTTGATCTGGGTCAGCCCTTCCAGTGCGTCGGAATGCTTGACGGTGCGGCGGTTGAGGGAAACGTAATCCTCGGCCAGGTCCAGCAGCGACACGATCTCGTCTGGCTTCAGATGGTCGATGCCCAGAAGGTGGCGGGCGCGAAAGCTCATGTGCGGCCTCTTGGTCGGGGTCGAGCCGTTCTATCGCAGATGGGCGGGGTTGCGGCAAGCGGGGTGCGACCCGGGGCGACGGCAGCTTTCTGCAGGCCGTGCAACTGTCTCTTGCCGGGTTCGGCGGGCGCGGATATGGCGAAGAAATGAGCAGCCGGTATCGTCCCCATATCCTTGCGACGCTGTCCCTGGGACTGCCGCTGATCGGCAGCCACCTGGCGCGCATGGCCATCGGCGTGGGCGACACGGTCATGATCGGCTGGTACGGGGTCGAGCCGCTGGCGGCGCTGGTCATCGCGACCTCGTTCTTCCACATCCTGTTCTTCCTGGGCATGGGCTTCGGCACTGGCGTGATGGGGCTGATCGCCAGCCACATCGCCAGCGGGAACGAGACCGAGGTCCGGCGTGGCGCGCGCATGGCGCTGTGGCTTTCGGCGGGCTTCGCGCTGGTCGTCATGCCGCTGATGTGGTGGTCCGAGCCGATCCTGCTGGGCTTGGGCCAGACGCCGCTCGTCTCTGCGCTGGCGCAGGATTACCTGCGCATCGCCGGCTGGGGCCTGGGGGTCGTGCTGGGACAGCTGACGCTGGCATCCTACCTGGCGGCGCTGGAGCGGACGCAGATCGTCATGTGGGTGACGCTGGCCGGGCTGCCCCTGAACCTGTTCCTGAACTGGGTGCTGATCTTCGGCAACCTCGGCGCGCCGGAACTGGGCGTGCGCGGTGCCGCCATCGCCAGTGTCACGGTGCAGGTGGTCCAGCTGGTGCTGCTGGTCGCCTATGCGGCCTGGCTGCCGATGGCGCGGCAGTACAACCTGTTCCAGCGCTTCTGGCGACCTGACTGGCAGGCGATGGCGCAGGTCGCCCGCGTAGGCTGGCCCATCGGCCTGACCATGGTGGCCGAGGGCGGGCTGTTCGTGGCGTCCAACGTCATGATGGGCTGGATCGGGACGCCGCAGCTGGCGGCGCACGGGATCGCGCTGCAGATCACCTCGATCACCTTCATGGCGCATCTGGGGCTGTCGAACGCGGCCACCGTGCGGGTGGGGCAGGCCAAGGGCCGCGGCGACCGCCCTTGGATGCGCGACGCGGCCGTGACCGTCATGTGGATGTCGCTGGTCTTCGCCGGGATCGCCATCGCTCTCTATCTGCTGTTCGCCGAGGGGCTGGTGCGGCTCTACCTCGACCCCGCGGACCCGCAGGCGCCGCAGATCGTGGCCATCGGGGCCAGCCTGCTGATGTTCGCGGCGCTGTTCCAGCTGACCGATGCGTTCCAGGTCATCGCCCTGGGCTTCCTGCGCGGGGTGCATGATACGCAGGTCCCGATGTGGATCGCGGGCTTCAGCTATTGGGTGGTCGGCATGCCGGTGGCCTGGGCGCTGGCCTTCCCCTTGGGCTTCGGGCCGGCGGGGCTGTGGCTGGGCCTGTGCGTCGGGCTGACGTTGGCGGCGATCCTGCTGATGCGCCGCTTCTGGCGGGGGCATGCGCGCGGGGACTGGACCCGCGCCGTCGCGGCGGTCTAACCTGCGCCCGGAAGGAGAGCCCGATGCGCCCAGTTTTCGTCCAGTTCCGCTGCGAGCCCGGCAAGACCTATCAGGTTGCCGAGGCGATCTATGACCGCGAAGTGGTCAGCGAGCTTTACTCGACCTCGGGCGACTATGACCTGATCGCCAAGGTCTATATCCCCGAGGACGAGGATGTGGGCCGTTTCCTGTCGGACCGGCTGTTCGACATCCCCCATATCAGCCGGACCCTGACCACGATGACCTTCCGCGCCTTCTGAGCGCGCTTGCAGGGCGGGCGCTGTCGGGGCAGATTGCGCGCCATGACACGATTTGCCCCCCTGCCTGCGGGACTGCCCGCCACCGTTCCCTTTGTCGGTCCCGAAACGCTGGAACGCCAGCGGGGCGCGTCCTTCGCTGCGCGTCTTGGCGCGAATGAAAGCGCCTTCGGCCCCAGCCCCCTGGCGGCGCGCGCGATGCGCGAGGCGGTGGGGCAGGTCTGGAAGTACGGCGACGCGCCCAGCCATGACCTGACAACTGCCCTGGCGGCGCATCACGGGATCGGCTCGGCGAACCTGCTGGTGGGCGAGGGGATCGACGGGTTGCTGGGCAACCTGGTGCGGTTGATGGTGGCGCCGGGCGACGCGGTGGTCACCTCGGACGGTGCCTACCCGACCTTCAACTATCACGTGACCGGCTTCGGCGGGGCCCTTCACAAGGTGCCCTATCGCAACGCTGCCGAGGACCCCGAGGCGCTTGTGGATCGTGCGCGGCAGGTGGGCGCGCGGTTGGTCTATCTGGCCAATCCGGACAATCCGATGGGCAGCTGGCACAAGGCCCCTGTGATCGAGGCGATGCTGGACCGCCTGCCGGACGACAGCCTGCTGGTGCTGGACGAGGCCTATGTCGAATTCGCGCCCGCCGATGCGGTTCCCCGGATCTCAGCCGACGATCCGCGCGTGATCCGCATGCGGACCTTCTCCAAGGCCTACGGGCTGGCCGGGGCGCGGATCGGCTATGCCATCGGTGCGTCGGACCTGATCGCGGGCTTTGACCGCATCCGCAACCACTTCGGCGTGAACCGCATCGCGCAGGCGGGGGCACTGGCCGCGCTGGCCGATCAGGGGTGGCTGGCCCATGTCGTGGCCGAGGTTGCCGCCGCCCGCGACCGCATCGCGCACATCGGCGCGGTGAGCGGCCTGACGGCGCTGCCGTCTGCCACGAACTTCGTAGCGCTGGATACCGGCCGCGACGGCAGCTTCGCCCGCGCCCTTGTTGCCGGGCTCGAGGCCGAGGGCGTCTTCATCCGCATGCCCGGCGTGGCACCGCTGGACCGCTGCATCCGCATCAGCTGCGGCACCGTGACGGAACTGGACGTGCTGGAAGACGCCCTGCCACGGGCACTGGACCGTCTCAGTTCCGCATGAAGCGGCGGCGCGCCTTCTCAGCTATCGCCTGACGCATCTGCAGGCGGGCGATCTCGGCCAGCAGGGTGCCGCGGTCGGGCCCGTCAGGCATCACGGCCAGCCGCGCCTGCGCGGCGATGACCTGCTTCTTCAGCACGATCTCCTCTGGCAGGACGCCGGCTTCGGCCATGATCCGAAAGCCCACGGCCCCGCCGATGTCTCCCACGGGACGCTGGGCAGGGGCTTGCCCTCTCCCTCGAGGCTCGAGAGCTTCCCTTCGGCGCGGGCCTTCAGCATCATCCGTTCGGCGATCCGGTCCAGCCAGCCCCATTCCGCGCCACCCCCTGTTCCTTTCGACGGCACCCGCTGCAAGGCCGGGTGCCGCACGAAGGCGCAGGCCTACATCGCCGCCAGCTGCGCCAGCGCCACGTTCAGCCGCAGGATATCGTCGTCCAGCGCGGCCAGCTTGTCACGGGTTTCCTCGATGACCTCCGGCTCGGCGTTCTCGGCGAACCTGGGGTTCGACAGGCGCTTGCGCAGCCCTTCGGCATCTTTTTCCGTCTTGGCCTTCGCCTTGGTCAGGCGTGCGGTCTCGGCCGGAACGTCGATCACGTCGCCGATGGGCAGCGCGAAGCTGGCGCCCTGAACGGCCACTGCAATCATGCCGCGCCCGGTCGCGCCGTCCCCAGGCGCGTTCACCCGCGCCAGACGTTCGATCAGCGGACCGTTGGCGGCCAGCGCAGCGCGGGCGGGGGCATCGGCCTCGGTCACGATCAGGTCCAGCTTCGCACCTGCCGGGACGCCCATCTGGGCGCGGGCAGAGCGCACGGATTCGATCAGGGCGATGACCCAGTTCATCTCTCGGTCGGCCTCGGCGTCGATCAGGTCGGCACCCAGCGCAGGCCAGTCACCGTGGACCAGCATCTTCGGCCGGTCGTCGGTCAGCGACCACAGCTCCTCGGTGACGAAGGGCATGATCGGGTGCAGCATCAGGTAGCACTGGTCCAGAACCCAGCCCATCGTGGCGCGGGTCTCGGCGGCATGTTCACCGTCGAACAGGGGCTTGGCGAACTCGACGTACCAGTCGCAGACCTTGCCCCAGACAAAGGCATAAAGCCCCGTCGCCGCGTCGTTGAACCGATAGGAGGCCAGCGCCTGGTCCACATCCATCAGGATGCGGGCGGTTTCCCCGATGATCCAGCGGTTCACGGTATGGCTGGGCACAGGCCGCGCGCCGCCGCCGCGCACGCCGTTCATCTCCGCAAAGCGGGTGGCGTTCCAGATCTTCGTGACGAAGTTCCGGTTCACCTCGACATGCTTCGGCCCCAACTTCGGGTCCCGGCCCATCGCCGCCATCGACGTCAGGGTAAAGCGCAGCGCGTCGGCCCCGTATTCGTCCACCAGCGTCAGCGGGTCGATGACATTGCCCTTTGACTTGGACATCTTGGCGCCCTTTTCGTCGCGCACCAGCCCGTGGACATAGACGGTGTGGAAGGGCACGTCGCCCACGACCTCCAGCTGCATCATCATCATTCGGGCGACCCAGAAGAAGATGATGTCGAAGCCGGTGACGAGGACGTCGGTCGGGAAGTATTTCTGCAGCTCCGGCGTGGATTCGGGCCAGCCAAGCGTCCCGATGGGCCAAAGACCGCTGCTGAACCAGGTGTCCAGAACGTCCGGGTCGCGCCAGACCGGATAGATCAGGTGGGTCGGGTCCTGCGACAGGTTGTAGTCGGCCAGCGCACGGGCCAGCATCTCGACCGCCGCGTCGCGGTCCTTGACCTCGACCACCCGGCTGGCGACCAGCGGCTGCGGAAGGCCCGCGATATCGTCGCGGAAAAGGTCGGCCACCGCGTCGAACTGCGGGGCACAGTGCTGGCGTTCGCCCGCGTTCACCAGGCCGCCCTCCAGCAGGCGGAACAGCTCGACCTCGTCCAGCGCGCCGTCACCCTCGTCGTCGCGGAAACCCTGGACGGACAGGTCCAGCCCGTACCAGACCGGGATCTGGTGACCCCACCACAGCTGGCGGCTGATGGTCCAAGGCTCGATATTCTCGAGCCAGTTGAAATAGACCTTGCGGTGCTGTTCGGGCAGGATGCCGGTGCGGCCGTCGCGGACGGCGTCCAATGCGGGACCGACGATGCGCTGCGTGTCGACGAACCACTGGTCGGTCAGCATCGGCTCGATCACCACGCCCGAGCGGTCGCCGAAGGGCTGCATGATAGGCTTCGATTCCACCAGCGGGCGCTTTTCCAGGTGCTCGGCCCCGGTTTCCTTGTCGATTTCCTTGTGCAGGTAGGTGACGACCAGACCCTCGGCAGTGATCGCGTCGATCACGCGCTTGCGGGCGTCGAAACGATCCAGCCCGCGCAGATCCTCGGGCACCAGGTTCACCCCGGCCACGTCGCCCACATCCTCACCCCCCGTGGCGCGGGTCGCGACGGCGGCGCTTTCTGCATAGGACAGCCCGTCGGCGCGCATCGCGCCCTTGCCGTCCATCAGCGCATAGAGCGGGATGTTGTTGCGCATCGCGACGCCATAGTCGTTGAAGTCATGCGCGCCGGTGATCTTGACCGCGCCCGATCCGAAACCGGGATCGGGGTATTCGTCGGTGATGATCGGGATCAGGCGGCGATGTTCCTTCGGGCCCACCGGAATCTCGACCAGCTTCCCGACGATGGGGGCATAGCGCGCGTCGGACGGGTGCACCGCGACGGCACCGTCGCCCAGCATGGTTTCGGGCCGTGTGGTCGCGATGCTGATATAGTCGCGGGTCTCGCGCAGCGTGACGCGGCCATGTTCGTCGCGTTCGACGTATTCGTAGGTCTCGCCGCCGGCCAGCGGGTACTTGAAATGCCACATGTGGCCCGGTGTCTCGCGGTTCTCGACCTCCAGGTCGCTGATCGCGGTCTCGAAATGCGGGTCCCAGTTCACCAGGCGCTTGCCGCGATAGATGATGCCCTTGTTGTAGAGGTCCACGAAGACCCTGATCACCGCGTCATGGAAGTTGCCTTCCTCGCCGGCGGGCGCACCGGGGGCGCCGGACATGGTGAAGGCATTGCGCGACCAGTCGCAGCTGGCGCCGAGCCGCTTCAGCTGGTTGATGATCGTGTCGCCGGATTCGCGCTTCCAGTCCCAGATCTTGGTGGTGAAGGCCTCGCGCCCGATCTCGCGGCGGGTCGGCTCCTGGCGCTCGGCCATGCGGCGTTCCACGACCATCTGCGTGGCGATGCCGGCGTGGTCCTGGCCGGGTTGCCACAGCGTGTCGAAGCCGCGCATCCGATGCCAGCGGACAAGGATGTCCTGCAGGGTGTTGTTGAAGGCGTGGCCGATATGCAGGCTGCCGGTGACGTTCGGCGGCGGGATCATCACGGTGAAGGTTTCGCTGCGCGAGGCGTTGGCCCCTGCCGCGAAGGCGTTTGCCTGTTCCCATTCGCCGCTGATCCGGGCCTCGGCGGCCTTGGCGTCAAAGCTCTTGTCCATCGTCATCGCGTATCCCCTTGCCTGCGGATGGATTAGCGAATGCGCAGGCAAAGGCCAAGGGATCGTCGCCCTAAACCGCGCGGTCCAGCTTGGTCGACAGGTGGATCAGGCTTTCCGACGACCGCACGCCCTCGACCCCGCCGATGCGGTCCAGCAGCTCGTCCAGTTCGGTCGTCGATCCTGCTGCCAGCTGCACCAGCAGGTCGATGCGACCGCTGGTCGTGTGGATGCGCTCGACCTGGGGGATGACCTTCAGGCGCGACAGCACGGCGGCCTGGGCGCGCGGCTCGATCCCCAGAAGGACGGTGGCGCGGATGCGGGCGCCGCGCGCGGCCTCTCCGAGGCGCAAGGTATAGCCGGCAATGGCGCCGTTCCCCTCCAGCCGCTCCAGCCGGGCCTGCACGGTCGAGCGCGCGACGCGCAGCTTGCGGGCCAGCACGGCCACGGACATGCGCGCGTCGCCCGACAGCTGCGCCAGGATGTTGCGGTCAAGGTCGTCCAAATCCGGGCGCTTTCGTCATAATGACATCAAGCCCGGCATATTAACGATAAGACGATGCAGATCTACCCTTTTCATCGGTGAAATCGGAACCCAAAAGCGCCACTCTGGGTTCGACCCTCTCACCCCCGAAAGCTGCAGCTGCGAAAGGAACGTCAATGGGACAACAGAAGACCGTCTGGGACAATCCGGCCGAGGTCATCCGACATCTGGCACCGGAACATCCGGTCATGGTCTTCGCGCCGACGGTGCTGCAGGACCGTGCGCGGCAGTTCATCGACGGCTTCCCCGGGCTGGTGACCTATGCGGTCAAGTCGAACCCCGACGAGGTCGTGATCCAGAACCTGGTCACCGCCGGCATCCAGGGATTTGACGTCGCCTCGCCTTTCGAGATCGACCTGATCGGCCGCGTGGCGCCTCGCGCCGCCCGCCATTATCACAACCCCGTCCGCGCCCGGTCCGAGATCGCGCACGCCGTCGCGCAGGGCATCCGGTCCTGGTCCGTCGACAGCCGGTCCGAGCTGGAAAAGCTGTTCGAGCAGGTCCCGACGACCGTCGACGGTGCAGGGGTCGAGATTTCGCCCCGGTTCAAGCTGCCCGTGCTGGGTGCAGCCTATGACTTCGGGTCCAAGTTCGGCGCCACGCCCGAGCTGGCCGCCGAGCTGCTGGCCGAGGTCGAGCGTCGCGGCTATGTCCCGTCGCTGACGTTCCACCCTGGCACGCAGTGCACCGACCCGATCGCCTGGGAAAGCTATATCCGCGTCGCCAAGGACATCTGCGAGATGGCTGGCGTACGCGCGCATCGACTGAACGTCGGCGGCGGCTTTCCGTCGCATCGCGTGGTCGGTGTCGAACCCGACCTCGCCTCGATCTTCCAGGAGATCGGAGACACGGCGACCGAGATGTTCGGCGGCGACGCGCCTGCGCTCGTCTGCGAACCCGGTCGTGGGCTGGTGGCCGACGCTTATTCGCTGATCACCCGCGTGAAGGGTATCCGCGACGGCGGCCACGTTTTCCTCAACGACGGCGTCTATGGCGGCCTGGCCGAACTGCCGATCATCGGCAATATCGACCGGATCGAGGTGCTGACCCCCCAGGGCCAGCCGCGCGGCGGCGATGCCGGCGGCCGGGTCATCTTCGGCCCGACCTGCGATTCGGTCGATCGCCTGCCCGGAGAGCTGAGCCTGCCGGACGACGTGGCCGAGGGCGACTTCGTGATCTTCCACGGTGCCGGCGCCTATTCCACGGTCACGAACACACGCTTCAACGGATTCGGCGCGATGACCCATGCGACGGTCATGCAGCTGAGCTGATTTCAGCCGCTTCCACTGTTCTGTTCAGAAAGATTCAGCAGCACCGCCTTTCAGGCGGCGCTGTTTCCGCGTTTGGAGCCTGGCCGGTTGTCAAACTGACGCAAGGCGGTCAGCCTGCGGCGGTATCATCCTGGCGCCCCACAAGCTGGGGCAGTTCACGATCCTTTCCGCAAGTTTGATTGTGAAGACGCTGAGCATTCTGGTCACGGACATGGGGCTCATCGTGCCGTCGATGCTGATGGCCGACCAATTGTCGGGACCCGCCCTGTCGAACCTGACCGACGCGATGGTCTTCATCCTCGATCCGCCGGAGAGCTTCATCGAGACGCTGCGCCGCGACTTCGCCAGTCCTTCAACCCGGCTTGTTGCGCTTTCGACGAAGGATCTCGCGGCATCCTCGGATTATGCGCGCTTCTTCGAGGGCATGTTTCCCTGGCGGCTCTGGCGCGGCTGGAGATCAGCGACATGATGCCTGACGATTGCGACCGCATCATGTACCTGGACGGCGACATGCAGCTGGTCGGCGACGCCGCGCCCCTGCTGCGCCTGGACGTGCCCGAAGGGCGGATCGCCGCGGCGGCCAGAAACTTCGTCATGTTCGAGGGTCCTGCGCGCCAGCGACCGGGCTGGTCGGAGTATCACCTGACGTCGCTGCAACTGGACGATGCGGGATCTTGTTTCAACGCGGGGCTGATGCCGTTCCGCCGCAAGACCTGGGCCGAGATCGCGCCGCGCGCGCTGGACGTCTTCCTGACAAAGGCGGGGACTTGCGCCCACCATGACCAACCGGCGCTGAACGCCATCCGTGCCGGATACTTGCTGCCGCTGTCGCCGGGCTAAAATTATTCGACGTTCTACCTGAATATGGGCGGCTTCGACCGGATGCGGCCGAAGATCCTGCACGTTTCCAGCGCGCCGAAGCCGTGGCAGTTGCCGGACAGCCTGTGGCGCCCCCGCCACGCCGAAAGCTATCGCCAGTTCATGCGGCACCACCCGGTGCTGCAAGGCAAGCAGGCCGTCTATGACGCGGGGCGGGCGCCGGGCATTCCGGCCCGCGCCGTCCTGGAAGCCAAGCCGCGGGCGCGGGCGCTGGTCAAGACGCCAGCCCGCGCCCGGAAATTTCGCCGCTATGTGCGGCAGACACAGTTCCTGCTGACTTAGGCCGCGGCGTTCAGGGGACGGACGCCCAGGGCGGTGCAGACCTCGTGGGTCAGCTCGGGGCGGTTCAGCGTATAGAAATGCAGCCGGTCGACGCCGCCGGCGATCAGCTTTTCGCATAGGTCGACGCAGAGGCTGGTGGCCAGCGCCCGCTGCGCCCCGGGGCCGTCGAGCGCGGCAAGCTGGAACGCATCTTCGGCCCATCCGGGGACGGTCGTGTTGCAGGTTGCGGCAAAGCGCTTGGTGCCAGCCCAGCTTTGCACCGGCAGAATGCCCGGGATGATCGGCGCATCGATCCCCGCGGCCGCGCATTTGTCGCGAAAGCGGAAGAAGGTTTCTGGCTCGAAGAAGAACTGCGTGATCGCGCTGGTCGCGCCGGCCTCGATCTTGCGCTTGAGCCAGGCCACGTCGGCGTCGCCGTCCGGGCTGTCCGGATGCGGCTCGGGATAGGCGCCCACGCGGATCGTCATGTCGCCACGGGCGGCGATGGCCTCGATCAGTTCGACCGTGTTGGTGAAGCCGTCGGGATGCGGCGTGAAGCGGTCCGCCCCCTGCGGTGCATCACCGCGAAGCGCCACGATCTCGCGGATGCCGGCGTCTGCATAGGACTGCACGATCTCCATCGTCTCGGCACGAGTCGCCTCGACACAGGTCAGGTGGGCCGCAACCTCCAGCCCGAACTGGCGGTTGATCGTGGTCACGGCCTCGTGCGTCAGCTTGCGGGTCGTGCCGCCCGCGCCATAGGTCACCGACACGAAATCGGGGGCCAGCGGCGCCAGCGCCCGCGCGGTCTCCCACAGCCGGAACGAGGCTTCCAACGTCTTCGGCGGGAAGAACTCGAAACTGATCTTCGGCGGGGTCATGGCTGGTCCTTTCTGTTGAGGCGCTTGTGCCACAGTCGGTGGCGTGAGACAAATTCATAATCCTCAAGATCAAAGTGAAGGCGGCTCATCATGCATCTGGAACTGCGCCACCTGCGCACCGTCCATGCCATCCACGAACAGGGCGGCCTGGCCCGCGCGGCCGAGGTGCTGAACATCACGCAAAGCGCGCTGTCTCATCAGGTCAAGGCGCTGGAGGAGCAGGCGGGCACGCAGCTGTTCGTCCGCCGCGCCAAGCCCATGCGCCTGTCCGCCGCAGGGATGCGCCTCTTGCGCCTGGCCGAGCAGGTGCTGCCGTTGGTCGCTGCCACCGAGGCCGAATTCAAGGGCGTCGAGGCGGGTCGCATCGGCCGGCTGCACATCGCGATGGAGTGTCACGCCTGCTTCGACTGGCTGCTGCCGGTCCTGGACATCTTCCGCCGCGCCTGGTCCGATGTGGACGTGGACATCCGCCAGCGGCTGGCCTTCGGCGCGCTGCCCGCGCTGGTGCGCGAGGAGGTGGACCTGGTGATCTCCTCCGACCCCGAGGATCTGCCGGACGTCATCTTCCAGCCGCTGTTCGACTACGCCCCGACGCTGGTGGTGCCGGCGGGGCATCCGCTGGTCGCCAAGGGTCACGCCGATCCCGCCGATCTGGCCGGGGAAACGCTGATCACCTATCCGATGGACCGGGCCCGGCTGGACGTCTTCAGTCAGTTCCTGACGCCCGCGGGCGTCGAGCCCGTGCGGCAGCGGACGGTCGAGCTGACCGCCGTGGCGCTGATGCTGGTTGCCTCGGGGCGCGGCGTGGCGGTCATGCCGGACTGGGTGCTGCGGCGCGAGGCCGCGAACCCGGAACTGGCCATGCTGCCGCTGGGGCCGCAGGGCATCCGGCGCCGGCTCTATGCGGCGGTGCGGGCCGGGGACCTTGCGCAGCCCTACATGGCGCATGTGCTGCGCCTGTCGCGGACCGAACCCCTGCGCATGCTGCGCGGCGCTGCGGCGTGATGCTTGGCATTCCGCCCCGGCTGGCCTATGACGCGGCCAACCCCAATTCCCGGAGCACCCGATGGCAAGCGCCAATCTGAACGTGATGATCAAGGCCGCCCGCAAGGCCGGGCGCGGCCTCGTCAAGGATTTCCGCGAGGTCGAGAACCTTCAGGTCAGCGTCAAGGGCGCCGGCGACTTCGTCACCCGCGCCGACCGAGAGGCCGAGCGCGTCATCAAGGAAGAGCTGATGAACGCCCGCCCCAGCTATGGCTGGCTGGGCGAGGAAACCGGCGAGGATGCAGGCGACGACCCGACCCGCCGGTGGATCGTCGATCCGCTGGACGGGACCACGAACTTCCTGCACGGCCTGCCGCACTGGGCCGTCAGCATCGCGCTGGAGCACAAGAAGGAAATCGTCGCCGCCGTCATCTTCGACGCTGCCAAGGACGAGATGTTCGTGGCCGAGAAGGGCGGCGGCGCCTTCATGAACGACCAGCGCCTGCGCGTGTCGGGCCGGACCCGGCTGGCCGATTCGGTCTTTGCCACGGGCATCCCCTTCGCCGGACGCGGACCGCTGCCTGCCGCGCTGCAGGACCTGGCGCAGCTGATGCCGGTCAGCGCAGGCGTGCGCCGATTCGGCGCGGCGGCACTGGACCTGGCCTATGTCGCGGCCGGCCGCTTCGACGGCTATTGGGAACGCGGCAACAAGCCCTGGGACGTGGCGGCGGGCATCCTGATGGTGCGCGAGGCCGGCGGCTTCGTCCACGGCATCCGCGAAAACGACGACCCGCTGGAATCGGGCCGCATCATCGCGGCGAACCCGACCCTGCTGGAGCCCTTCGCCAAGATCATCCGCGCCCGGGACTGAAGGCGCGCCAGCCGGGTTGCAGATCGTGCAAGCCGGCTGCTTGACCTTGCCCGGTGCAGGGCGCAACAGGGGCGTATCACAGACAGGCGCCCCGATGCCCGACGATCAGCCAGACAAGCCTTATGCCGCATCCGCTGCCGTCTCGGCACCGCCGGTGACACAGACCACCCCGCCACCCGTGCGCGACCGCACGGGGCTGGCGATCGGGATGATGTGCGCCGTCAGCCTGATCTTCGCGCTGCAGGACGTGTTCTCGCGAATTTTGGGCGGCGCCTATCCGCCCGTGCTGATCGTGATGATCCGGTATTGGGTCTTCGCGATCTTTGTCATCGCTCTGGTCTCGCGCCAGCCCGGCGGGCTGAAGCGGGCCATCCGCACCAGACGCCCGCTGACCCAGATTGCCCGTGGTGCGATCCTCGCGCTCGAGGTGCTCTTGATGGTCGAGGCTTTTGTTCGCCTCGGGCTGATCGAAACCCATGCCGTCTTTTCGGTCTATCCGCTGCTGGTCGCGGCGCTGTCTGGCCCGATCCTCGGTGAATCGGTCGGCTGGAGGCGCTGGACCGCCATTGCCATCGGCTTTCTGGGCATCATGGTGATCCTCAATCCCGGCGGCGGAGTGATCAGCGTCACCGCGCTGCTGCCGTTCGGAGCGGCGCTGATGTTCGCGTTGTACGGCCTTTTGACGCGGCACGTCTCGCGCGACGACCCGGCGATGGTCAGCTTCTTCTGGACCGGGATTTCCGGTGCAGTGGCGATCACCCTGGTGGGCATCTGGGACTGGCAGTGGCTGGCGCCGGTGGACTGGATCTGGATGGCCTGCCTCTGCGTCTGCGGCATGTCCTCGCACTACCTGATGATTCGCAGCTACGAGATGGCCGAGGCATCGGCGTTGCAGCCTTTCGCCTATACGCAGCTGGTCTGGGTCAGCTTCCTGGGCGTCTGGCTGTTTTTCGAAACGCTGCGACCGAACGTGGTCATTGGCGGGGCGATCGTGGTGGGTGCGGGCATCTTCACTCTGTGGCGACAGCGGAGGCGGTCGCGCTGAACCAGCCCTCCGGCAAACGCGGTCCGACGAAGGGCTTGGGGTTCGGCCGCGCCGACAGGGCCAGCGTCAGGCGCGGTTCCGGCGCGGGCACCTGACCGCCGCCCGACAGGTCCCACCGCGTCACCACCGGCGCCGGCGTGCCGTGGATGCGAGAGCGATAGACGGGCAGCGCCTCGGCCACGCGCATGACATAGTTGCGCGTCTCGTCGAAGGGGATCAGCTCGACCCAGTCGACCGGATCGGCATCGCGCCGCAGGTCGCCGAAATCCCCCAGCCAGCGCGCCGGGCGCCCCGGCCCCGCGTTGTACCCCGAGGCGATCAGTGCGACCGACGGCCCGAAGCGGTCGGTCAGCCCGATCAGGTATTGCGACCCGATGCGCGCGTTGTAGGCCGCGTCGCTGGAAAGGCGCGCGAGGTCATAGGGCAGGCCGATCTGGCGGGTCACCTGTTCGGCCGTGCCGGGCATCACCTGCATCAGCCCCTGCGCGCCCACCGGGCTGCTGGCGGTGTGGTTGAATTCGGATTCCTGGCGCGCGATAGCCATGACCAGTTCCGGCGGCAGGCCCAGGTCCTCACGCTCCAGTCCGGTCAACGGGAATTGCGCGACGGGCCAGATCACACCCTGGTTGGCCGAGTATTTGGCCAGCCGCAGGCCGTGCCACGGCGCGCCAGCTTCGAACATCAGGCGCGCCATGCGGGCGATATCCTCGGGCGGGGCGGTCTCGGCCAGGTGCAGGAAGAACCGCTGCGCGTCGTCGCGCCGCCCGCTGGCGATCAGCCACAGCCCGGCGCGGAAGACGTCGTTTTCCCGCAACGCGCTTCCGCGCCAGTCGGGCAGGGTCTCGATGCCGGGGTCGGGCTGGGCATAGTCGGCGGGCAGAGTCGCACCGATCTTTTCCATCGCCAGCTGGCCGTAATAGACGCCGGGAGAATCGGCGGCCGCGCGATAGGCCGCATCGGCGGCCTTGGCGTCCCGAAGCGCCTCGTGGGCGCGGCCCTGCCAGTAGAAGGCGCGGGCCTTGCTGATGGCGGCGCCGACGACGGTTTCCAGGTGCAGGAAATGCTTCAGCGCGCGGGCGGGATCGTCCGTCTTCAGCGCCGCGAAACCCGCCAGCCATTCCAGGTCGCTGTAGTGGCGGTTGTCGGGCGGCAGGAAATGCGGATGCGCCAGCCGCAGCGCGCGGGACCAGTCGCCGTTCCGCATGGCCAGCCGTGCGTAGTCGACGCGCATCTGCGCCCATTGCGCCGGGTCGCGCAGCGCCTCGGCGCTGGTCGAGGCCTCCAGCATCAGCGCCCGCGCGCCTTCGTGCTGCTTGGCGCGGACGCGCCACAGGAAGCGGTCAAGGGTCAGTCCCGGGTCGGCGCGCTGGTCGTCGGGCAGCGCCAGAATCAGGTCGTCGACGCCAGCCCTCCCGGCCTGCAGCGCGATGCGCGCGGCGGGCAGGGCACGGTCGGGTTCGGGCAGGCGGGGCAGCAGGCGTTCGGCCTGCGTCCATTCGTGCGTATCCAGCATCGCCTGCACGCGGGCCGGGACAAGCGCCCCAAGGTCGGGATGCGCGGTCAGCAGCGCGGCCTCGTCGGCGGCGGACAAGGGCTGGGCGGTGAAGACACGGTTGCGCAGGGCCGCCGCGTCGCGGGCGGGCAGGGCTGCCGCCATAGCTTCCAGCGCGGTCAGGGTCGCGGGGTCGCGGCCGTCGAACCACAGGCGCAGGTCGTCGGGATCGGCACCGGCGCCCAGCTTGGCGTCTCCGCGCCGGATCAGCAGGTCGAGGCCGGGCCAATCCGGGTTCTGGCGCAGGAAGTCCGCATAATCCGAAAACTCGCCAAAGCCCGCGCGCAGGGCGTGCCAGCCGACCAGCGCCTCGGCCATGGGGCCGGCGCGGCGGGCGGCGTCGCGGGCGGTGACCCAGTCCTGGGCATCGGTGGCGGCCAGAGCCAGGGCCATGGCGCCGGGATCCTCGGCCCGCGCGGGGGCGGCAAGGGGAAGGGCCAGAAGAAGGCCGGCGGTCAGCATGTCACGCAGAAGTCGCATCACCACCCTGTGTCACCATCATGGCGCACCTGTGCAATTCACAACCTTGGCAAGTTCCGCGCCCGGCGCTAGGGAAGGGACCGCAGAATTGCATCTATGCCCAGAAGTTCACCAAGGAGCGTGCCATGTTCAAAGGGTCTCTGCCAGCCCTCGTCACGCCGTTCACCCCGGACGGCGAGCTGGATCTGGACACGCTGAATAAGCTGGTCGAATGGCATGTCGATCAGGGCACGCACGGTTTGGTGCCGGTCGGCACCACCGGCGAAAGCCCAACCCTGACACATGACGAGCACCGCACCGTCATCGAGGAGGTCGTGCGTGCGGTCGATGGCCGCGTCCCGGTGATCGCGGGCGCTGGGTCCAATTCGACCCGCGAGGGGATCGGGCTGTTGCAGCACGCGGCCAGCGTCGGCGCCGATGCGGCGCTGGTGGTGACACCCTATTACAACAAGCCGACGCAGGCGGGGTTGATCGCGCATTACACCGCCCTGACCGAGGCCTGCGACCTGCCGATCATCATCTACAACATTCCCGGCCGCTCGGTCGTCGACATGATGCCCGAGACGATGGGCGTGCTGGCGCAGATCCCCTCGATCATCGGGGTCAAGGACGCGACCGGCAAGCTGGAGCGGGTCAGCTGCCAGCGCATGACCTGCGGGGCGGACTTCGTCCAGCTGTCGGGAGAGGACGCGACCGCACTCGGCTTCAACGCCCACGGCGGCGTGGGCTGCATCAGCGTGACAGCCAACGTCGCGCCGAAATTGTGCGCCCAGTTCCAAGAGGCGACGCTGCGGGGCGACTATGCCGCCGCGCTGCAGTTCCAGGACCTTCTGATGCCGCTGCACCTGGCGATCTTCGTCGAGCCGGGCCTTGTGGGCGCGAAATATGCGATGTCGCGTCTTGGTCTCTGCAACGAGCGGGTGCGCCTGCCGCTGACGCCGCTGACCGAGCCGACGCGGCGGCTGATCGACGCGGCGCTGCAACACGCCGGCCTGATCTGAGGCCGGCAGGCGGGCTTGACCCCCGTCGCCTGTGCCGACCCGCAGGACCGAGAGAGGCCTAGTTGAGGCCCAGCCCCGCCCGCATCATCAGCCGGCGGACCGGCGCGATACCGTAAAGGCCGCCGAGCGCGGCCGCGCGCATGTCGCGCAGCGGGCGCAGGTTCGCCTGGCTGGCCCGGTTCAGCGCGTCGATGCCCAGCAGACGGGCATGGGCCTCGGGGCGGCGAGATCGTTCAAAGCGCGCAAGCGAGCTGCGGCTGCCCGGATCGCCGCGGCTGAGGTCCAGAAGCGCGCCAAGATCGGCAAGGCTCATGTTCAGGCCCTGCGCGCCGATGGGGGGCACGACATGGGCGGCCTCGGCAATCAGGGCGGTGCGGGGGCCGGTGAAGCGGTCGGCGATCTGACTGATGATCGGCCATTCGGTCAGCCGCGTCGCCAGCGTGAGATGCCCCAGCACACCGGCCGAGCGGGCGTCGAGTTCGGCCTCGAAGGCCTCTGACGACAGGGCCCGCAGGCGCGCGGTCTCGCGCCCGTTCTCCATCCAGACAACGGCCGAGGAGGGTTGCCCGTTGCGGTCCGGCAAGGGGACCAGCGTGAACGGGCCGCCGGATCGATGCACCTCGGTCGAGACGTTGTGGTGGGGCTGGTCGTGGGTCACGGCGAAGGCCAGCGCCTTCTGGCCATAGCGGAAGGTGCGCACGCCGATCCCCAGCGCCTGCCGGACCGCCGAATTGCGCCCGTCGGCGCCAACCAGCAGGCGCGTGCGCAGGCGGCTGCCGTCGGTCAGGGTGACGATCACCCCTTCGTCCCGCGCCAGCACGACGGCCGTGCCGGTGCCGGGACGGAAGCGGACGTTGGGCAGGCTGTCCAGCTGGGCCGAGATTTCGCGCCGCAAAAGCCAGTTCGGCAGGTTCCACCCGAAGGGCTGGTCGCCGATTTCCGAGGCATCGAAGTCGCGGGTCAGGCGCGGCAGCGGCCTGGCGCCGCCGGCATCGACGATGCGCATGACCTGAAGGGCCGTGGCATGAGGCGCCAGCCGTTCCCAGAGGCCGATCCGCTCGAGCAGCTTGACCGAGGGCGTCAGAAAAGCGGTCGAGCGCAGGTCCGCACCGGTCGCCGTTTCCTCGGTCACGGGGGGGGCGGGATCGACGCAGACGGTCGAGAAGCCCTGCGATCCGAAGGCGGCGGCGGCGATCAGCCCGGCGATGCCGCCGCCCGAGATCAGGATGTCGATGTCGCGGATGTCCGTCATGGTGCAGCCTTTCGGTTTGGCCCCACCATGCGCCGACTGCCCCGCCAAGGAAAAGGCCCTAGTTGCCCGCCGTGAAGGCCAGCATGACGGCGAAGACCGCAAGGGTCAGCACCAGTCCCACGAGGCCAAGGACGGCCAGGCCGAAATGGGCGACGGCGGCGACGGCCAGAACGACGGTCGCCAGCAGGGCGAGGACGAGCAGGTGAAGGACGGGGCGGCGATGCGCGATGGCGGTCATGGTCGGGGTCTCTTCCAGGTGGCGCGCGTTCGGCCGGACCCTAGCCCGGTTGCGGCTGCGGGACGATGCGGCACAGGAACGCAGTCAGGTCATCGGTGCGGTGGTGCACGTGCGGGCCGGGGTCGCCCTGCAGCGCGTCGGGGCCGTGGCGGCCGGATCCCACCAGCACCGTCCGCATGCCCAGGTCGTGGGGGACCTGCAGGTTGCGGGGGTCGTCTTCGAAGAAGGCGGCCTGGCGCGGGTCGATGCCGGCGGCGGCGATGACGCGGGCAAAGGCCTCGGCGGCGGGCTTGGGCTGAAAACCCGTCTCCTCGATGCCGTAGACGGCTTCGAAGAGGTTTTCAAGCCCGCGGGCCGCCAGGACGCGGCGGGCATAGGCCGCGTCGCCGTTCGTGTGGACGATCCGCCGCCCCGGCAGCGCGGCGATGGCCCGCGCCAGGTCGGGGGCGGGGTCAAGGACCGAAAAGTCGATGTCGTGCACATCGGCCAGGTAGGCCTGCGGGTCGATCGCATGTTCGGCCATCAGCCCCGCCAGTGTGGTCCCGTGCAGCCGCCAGTATTCGGCCCGCAGCCTGTTCGCGTGATCCTGCGGCACGTCCAGCAGGCGCATCATCCACGCCGTCATCCGCGTCTCGATCTGCGCGAAAAGCTGCGCCTCGGGCGGGTAGAGGGTGTTGTCCAGATCGAAGATCCAGATGCGCACATGTGAGAAATCCATGCCGGGGGCATAGCGCGCGCCGGGCGTGCTTGCAATTCGGCGCGGGCCGGCCAATCGTGTCGGCCATGAAGGACGCCTATTCCCTGATCCTGGCCGCCATCGAGGCCGGCACCTATCGCCCCGGCAGTCGGCTGGTCGAATCCGAGTTGGCCGAGCGGTTTGGCGTCAGCCGCACCCCCGTGCGCGAGGCGCTGCAGCGGCTGGAGACGCAGGCGATGCTGGTCCGCGACGGGCGCAGCCTGATCGTGGCGTCCCTGGACCACAACCAACTGGCCGAGCTTTACACCGTGCGGGCCGAGCTGGAGGCGCTGGCAGGTCGTCTGGCCGCGCGTCACGCAACGCCCGAGGAGGTGCGCGTCCTGGCGCAGATGGTCGAGGAGGACCGTCGCGCCAAGGGCGATCCGGAGATCCTGGCGCGGACGAACAAGCGGTTCCACCGGCAGATCCACCTGGCGTCCCACAACCGCTACCTGGTCCAGCAGCTGGATCTGGTGCATCGGACAATGGCGCTGATGGCGCGCACCTCTCTGGCGGCCGAGGGGCGCAGCGAGACGGCATTGGCCGAACATTCGCGGATCGTCGATGCCATCGCGGCGGGCGACGGGGCGGCGGCGGACAAGGCGCTGCGGCAGCACATCTCGATGGCGTGGGAGACCCGGCTGAAGCTGGAGGCGCAGGCGGGTGGCTGAGCACCGCCTGATCCTGACCGAGGACGATCTGGCCGAGGGCTGCGCCCATCTGGCGGCGGTCTGTCCGGTCTGGGCGCGGGTGCTGCCGGACCTGGGGCCGCTGCCCCTGCGTCGGCAGGCGGATGGATTTGCGGCGATGGCGCAGGCAATCGTCGGGCAGCAGGTCTCGGTCGCGGCGGCGGCGGCGATCTGGGCGCGGCTCGAGGCGGCGGGGCTGACGACCGAGGCGGCGCTGCGAGGGGCCGGCGACGATGATCTGCGCGCGGCGGGGCTGTCGCGACCCAAGGCCCGCTATCTGCGCGGCATCGCCGAGGCGCGGCTGGACTGGGAGGGGCTGCGCGATCTGCCTGACGATCAGGTCATCGCGCAGCTGGTCGCGCTGCCCGGCATCGGCGTCTGGACGGCCGAGATCTATCTGAAGTTCGCGCTTGGGCGGGTCGATGTCTTCGCGGCGGGCGATCTGGCGCTGCAGGAGGCCGCGCGAATCATGTACGATCTGCCGGCCCGTCCGGGACCGGCGGCATTGCGCGAGCTGGCGCTGCCGTGGCAACCGTGGCGTGCGGTTGCGGCGCGGGGGCTGTGGGCCTATCACCGGCGTGCCAAGGGACGCGAGGGAATTACATGACAGAACAGCTGACATCCGACCGAAAGGGGCCCGCAAAGGCGTCCTCGGTCGTCGTCCTGGTGCATGGCTATGGGGCTGACGGCAACGATCTGCTGGGCCTCGCAGAGCCGCTGGCGCCGCACATGCCCGAGACGGCCTTCTATGCGCCTGACGCGCCCGAGCCCTGCCGGAACAACCCGCTGGGATTCCAGTGGTTTCCGATCCCCTGGTTGGACGGATCCTCCGAGGCCGACGCCCGGTCCAGCGCGATGCAGTCATCCGATCTGCTGAACGCGTTCCTGGACCGCGTCCTGGCGGATGAGGGGCTGGCCCCTGACCGGATGGTGCTGGTCGGGTTCTCGCAGGGCACGATGATGGCGCTGGAGGTGGCGCCCCGGCGGGACCGGGCGGTGGCGGGGGTCGTGGGCTTTTCCGGCCGGCTGCTGGAGCCGCAGCTGCTGGAGGCCGAGGCGAAGGTCAAGCCGCCGGTGCTGCTGATCCATGGCGATCAGGACCAGATGGTGCCTTTCGAGGACATGGGGCTGGCGGGCGAGGCGCTGCAGGCGGCGGGGTTCATCGTCTATGGCCACGTGATGGAGGGGACCGGGCACGGTATTTCCCCTGACGGTCTGTCCGTGGCGCTGGCCTTCCTGCGAGAGCGTCTGGGCGCCTGATCGCCCGGCGCACGCTGCCGAGGCAGCGCGCGGATCTGCCGGCCCCGGAGAGGGCCGGCGGTGGCGGGGCCCCGCGGTCGTTCGGGGGCAGCGGCTTGTGCCGTCATGTGGCTGTCACCGCTGGTTGGTATCGGCAGGAGAGTCCCCGGACAGATGCGGGGGCTTGCCAGAAGGCCGACGCGATATATAGTCGGATCAACGGATGTGACGGGCGCCCCGGTCAACCCCAAGGGGCAGACGGGTAGGCGCTATGCTTGACGACCATCATCAGACGGACTTCAGGACACAGTTCGTGCGCGAGCCTGCGAACCTGCGCCACTATCCGGCGCTGGTCCTGAATGCGGATTACCGGCCGCTGAGCTACTATCCGCTGTCGCTTTGGCCCTGGCAGGAAGCTATCAAGGCGGTGTTCCTGGATCGGGTGTCGATCATTGCCGAATACGACCACGAGGTGCGAAGTCAGCGGCAGGCCTTCCGGATACCCTCGGTCGTCGTTCTCAAGGATTTTGTCAGACCCCAGAAGCGCGTGGCATTCACGCGCTTCAATCTTTTTCTGAGGGACGAGTTCTGCTGCCAATATTGCGGCGCAAAGGGCGACCTGACCTTCGACCACGTCGTGCCGCGGTCACGCGGCGGGGTGACCAGCTGGGAGAACGTGGTCGCGGCCTGTTCGCCGTGCAACCTGAAGAAGGCCAACCGCAGCCTGCGCCATTCGGGGATGCACCTGCGCAAGCCGGCGCGCCAGCCCTCGGCCGAGGAAATGCACGCGATCGGGCGGCGCTTTCCGCCGAACCACCTGCACGAAAGCTGGATGGATTTCCTTTACTGGGATGCCGAACTGGACAGCTGACGCGGGTTCCCGTCAGTGGTCGTGGCGGTCGCGCTGTCCCAGGTGCACCAGAAGCGCGCAGCTGAGCGCCAGAAGCAGGATCGTGACCACGGGCAGCCCCGCCGCCAGGCTGACCCAGAGCGTCAGCGCGGCGCCGACGACGACGGCGCAGATCAGCACCAGAAAATGGGTCAGAGGCATCGCTCACTCCTTTCGCTTGCCGCAACTATGGGGTTGGCAGCGGCACTTGGAAAGCCTGTCCAGACAATGCCCGACATTTGCCTGCGGTTCCTCGGGCGATTGCGCGCATTTGTCACAGCCCGCCGCGCCGGATCCGGAGCGCTTGACCCGGCGGCGGAGCGTTCCTAGATGGGGCTTTGAGGACGACCTCGGCCAGAATGGCACCATTGCCGGGACGACCCGGACGGATGAAGGAGGTTGTCGATGCCTTGGATCCTGCTGTCCTTGGCCGGTTTGCTGGAAGTTGTCTGGGCGGTTGCGATGAAGCAGTCGCAGGGGTTCACCCGGATGTGGCCGACCTTGATCATGATGGTCGGGATGATCGGGTCGTTCTGGCTGCTGGCGCTGGCGATGCGCAGCCTGCCGCTCGGGACGGCCTATACCGTCTGGACTGGGATCGGCGCGGTCGGCGGCTTTATGATCGGCATCGCGTTCCTGGGCGAGCCGATTACGCCGCTGCGGCTTCTGGCGGCGGGGCTGATCGTCGCCGGCATCCTGACGATGAAGCTGGCGTCCTGACCGCAGACCAGGCGATTGCGTCCCGCGACGGCCGGGGGCGCTGCGCCCCCCGGACCCCCCGCGCGTCGCTTTCGGGGTCCCTGACAGAAAACCACCGACAGCGTGTTGCGGGGGCAATTTCCTTTCGGCGCGGGTAGTGCTAAACGCAATGCCAGCCAAAGGAGATCAGCCATGCCCGCCTATCGCTCCCGCACAACCACCCACGGTCGCAACATGGCAGGCGCGCGCGGTCTGTGGCGCGCGACGGGCGTCAAGGACAGCGACTTCGGCAAGCCGATCATCGCCATCGTCAACAGCTTCACTCAGTTCGTGCCGGGCCATGTCCACCTGAAGGACCTGGGCCAGCTGGTCGCCCGGGAGGTCGAGGCGGCGGGCGGCATCGCCAAGGAATTCAATACCATCGCCGTCGACGACGGTATCGCCATGGGCCACGACGGGATGCTCTATTCGCTGCCCTCGCGCGAAATCATCGCCGATTCGGTCGAATACATGGTGAATGCCCATTGCGCCGACGCGATGGTCTGCATCAGCAATTGTGACAAGATCACGCCGGGCATGCTGATGGCATCGCTGCGGCTGAATATCCCCACCGTGTTCGTGTCGGGCGGCCCGATGGAGGCAGGCAAGGTCGTCCTGCAGGACGGCAAGGTGAAGGCGCTGGACCTGGTCGATGCCATGGTCGCGGCGGCCGATGATTCGGTCTCGGACGCCGATGTCGAGGCGATCGAGCGGTCGGCCTGCCCGACCTGCGGGTCCTGTTCGGGCATGTTCACGGCCAACTCGATGAACTGCCTGACCGAGGCCCTGGGCCTGTCGCTGCCGGGCAACGGCTCGACCCTGGCGACCCATGCCGACCGCAAGCGGCTGTTCGTCGAGGCGGGGCACCTGATCGTGGATCTGGCGCGGCGGTATTACGAGGGCGACGACACGTCGGTCCTGCCACGCAACGTGGCCAGCTTCGCGGCCTTCGAGAACGCGATGACGCTGGACATCGCCATGGGCGGGTCCACGAACACGGTGCTGCACCTGCTGGCCGCGGCGCATGAGGCGCAGATCGACTTCACCATGTCCGACATCGACCGGCTGTCGCGCAAGGTACCGGTCCTGTGCAAGGTCGCGCCCGCCAAGGCCGACGTCCATATGGAGGACGTGCACCGTGCCGGCGGCATCATGGCGATCCTAGGGCAGTTGGACCGGGCGGGGCTGCTGGATACCTCCGTGGGCAGCGTCCATTCCGGCACGCTGGCGCAGGCGCTGGACCGGTGGGACGTGTCGCGCACCGAGGCGGCGTCGGTCCATGATTTTTTCCGGGCCGCTCCGGGCGGGGTGCCGACGCAGACGGCCTTTTCGCAGGATCGCCGCTATGACGACGTGGATCTGGATCGCGCGACCGGGGTGATCCGCAGCGCCGAACATTCGTTCAGCAAGGACGGCGGCTTAGCGGTGCTTTACGGCAACCTTGCCGAGGACGGCTGCATCGTGAAGACGGCAGGCGTTGATGAATCGATCCTGACCTTTGAAGGTCCGGCCCATATCTTCGAAAGCCAGGACGACAGCGTCAGCGCCATCCTGACCGGCAAGGTGAAACCCGGAGAGGTCGTGCTGATCCGTTACGAAGGTCCGCGCGGCGGGCCCGGCATGCAGGAGATGCTGTACCCGACCAGCTATCTGAAATCGAAGGGGCTGGGCAAGGAATGCGCGCTGGTCACGGACGGGCGCTTCTCGGGCGGCTCGTCGGGGCTGTCGATCGGCCATGTCTCGCCCGAGGCGGCCGAGGGCGGCACCATCGGCCTGGTGGAACAGGGCGACCTGATCCGCATCGACATCCCCAACCGCAAGATCGAGCTGGTCGTGGACGACGCCACCCTGGCCGCCCGCCGCGAACAGCGCGAGGCGGAAGGCTGGAAGCCCGCCAAGCCGCGCCAGCGCAAGGTCTCGACCGCGCTGCGGGCCTATGCGGCCATGACCACCAGCGCCGCCAAGGGCGCGGTGCGCGTCATTCCCGACTGATCGGGCGTGACGCCGAAGGATCATCCCGCGCTTGGCATGGGCATCATGGCGCTGGCCATGCTGCTTCTGCCGATGGGTGACGCGATCACCAAGGCGCTGACCGCCGTCGCCCCGCCCTTCGAGGTGACGGTCTGGCGCGCCACCGCGCAGGCGCTGTGGTTCGTGCCCGTGGCGCTGATCCTGCGCCGCCGCTTGGGCGGGCCGCTGATGACGCGGGCGGCGGCGCTGTCGGGGGCCTGTCTGATCGGCGTGTCGTTCTGCCTGATTTCGGCCTTCCAGCAGATGCCGATCGCGACGGCCATCGCGATCTTCTTCCTTGAACCGCTGCTGCTGACCCTGCTGGCCGGGCCGCTGCTGGGCGAGGTTCCGGGCCCCCGCCGCCTGGCCGCGGTAGGAGTGGGCCTGATCGGCGCGCTGGTCGTGATCAGGCCGAACTTTGCCGTCTATGGGCCGGTGACGCTGATGCCGGTTCTTGCGGCGCTGCTTTATGCGATGAACGTCGTAGTCATGCGCAGCGCCACGCGTCGGCAGTCGGCGCTGAGCCTGCAGATCGGCGCGGCCGCCTGTGCCGCGATGCTGGGGCTGGCGGCGCTGACCGGGGCTTGGGTCATGGGCCGTGCGCCCGCCAGCCTGATGCAGGCGCCGGGTTGGGCGCAGTTCGCCATCATCGGCGCCGGTGCCTTGGCAGCGGTGACCTTCTTGGCGATTACGCAGGCCTTTTCACTGGCCGAGGCCAGCATGCTGGCCCCGCTGCAATACCTGGAGATCGTGGGCGCGACCCTGATCGGCTGGATGGCCTTCGGCGACCTGCCCGACCGCTGGACATGGCTCGGCACGGCGATCATCCTGTCGGCCGGGCTTTACGTCTGGCACCGGGAACGGCGCGCCTAGCCCAGGGGGCCGGGCCGGCGTTCCTCGGACAGCATCACGTTCGCCTCGACCTGACCGACGCCGGGCAGGGTCATGATCCGGCGGCGCAGGATGCGCTCGAAATCGCTGATGTCGCGGGCGGTGATCCGCAGGCGATAGTCGAACTGCCCCAGAACGTGCTGGACCAGTTGAACCTCGGGGATGGCGGTCACGGCACGCTCGAAATCCTCCAGCCCGGTGCGGCCCTTGGCGGCCAGCTTGATGCCCAGAAAGACGCTGACCCCAAAGCCAAGCGCGGCGTGGTCCAGCACCACCCGTCGCCCCGCGATCACGCCCTGGTCCGTCAGCCGCTTGATTCGACGCCAGGCGGCAGGCTGGCCGATGCCCACGGCGCGGCCGATCTCGGCGGCGCTGCGGGTCGCATCCTGCGCCAGCAGCCGCAGGATCGACAGGTCGGTGGTGTCGAGATCGGTCACAGCGCCAGCTCCTCGCTGTCCTTGATGCTGGCGACCAGCATCAGCGCGTCCAGTTCGGCGATATGGGGCAGGGTCAGGATGCGGTCGCGATAGACCTGCTGCCAATGCGCCATGTCCCGGGCGATGACCGAGGCGCGCCAGTCCACGCTGCCGAGGAAGCTCTGGATTTCGATCACCTCGGGGACCTGGCGCAGGGCGCCCAGGAACTCGTCGAAGGCGCGAGGGTCCGTCTTGTCCAGCGTGAAACGCAGCGACACCTCGACCGCCCAGCCCATCGCGCGCCAGTCGATGCGCGCCTGCACCCCCTTCAGCACGCCCGCCTCGCGCATCCGTTCCAGCCGCCGCCAAAGGCTAGCGGTGGTCACACCGGCGCGCTCGGCCAGCAGGCTGTTCGTTGCCCCCGGTTCGGCCAGAAGCTGACGAAGAATGCGGCGATCAGTGCTGTCCGACATGAATTTCATGCTGCAGCGGATAATGCGGAATGATCTTTTCGGCAAGGCCGCAGCTTCTGCGCAGAATGCATCGGGAAATCATCCGGGGCGGCGTACAACCGCCTCATCAAATCGAAAGGATGATCCTATGCGCGTTTACTATGATCGCGATTGCGACGTGAACCTGATCAAGGACAAGAAGGTCGCGATCCTCGGCTATGGCAGCCAAGGCCACGCTCATGCCCTGAACCTGCGCGACAGCGGCGCCAAGAACGTCGTCGTCGCCCTGCGCGAGGGCAGCGCTTCGGCCAAGAAGGCCGAGGGCGAAGGCCTGACGGTCATGGGCATCGCCGAGGCTGCCGCCTGGTGCGACGTGATCATGTTCACCATGCCGGACGAATTGCAGGCCGAGACCTACAAGAAATACGTCCACGACAACCTGCGCGAAGGCTCGGCGATCGCCTTTGCGCACGGCCTGAACGTGCACTTTGGCCTGATCGAGCCGAAGCCCGGTGTGGACGTCATCATGATGGCGCCCAAGGGCCCCGGCCACACGGTCCGCGGCGAATACGTCAAGGGCGGCGGCGTGCCCTGCCTGGTCGCGGTGCACCAGGACGCGTCGGGCAAGGCGATGGACATCGGCCTGTCCTATTGCTCGGCCATCGGCGGCGGCCGCTCGGGCATCATCGAGACCAACTTCCGCGAGGAATGCGAGACCGACCTCTTCGGCGAGCAGGCGGTCCTCTGCGGTGGCCTGGTCGAGCTGATCCGCATGGGCTTCGAGACGCTGGTCGAGGCGGGCTACGAGCCCGAGATGGCTTATTTCGAGTGCCTCCACGAGGTGAAGCTGATCGTCGACCTGATCTATGAAGGCGGCATCGCGAACATGAACTACTCGATCTCGAACACGGCCGAATATGGCGAATACGTGTCCGGCCCGCGCATCCTGCCCTATGACGAGACCAAGGCCCGCATGAAAGCCGTGCTGCGCGACATCCAGTCGGGCAAGTTCGTGCGCGACTTCATGCAGGAGAACTCCGTGGGCCAGCCCTCGTTCAAGGCGACCCGCCGCATCAACGACGAGCACCAGATCGAGCAGGTCGGCGCCAAGCTGCGCGAGATGATGCCCTGGATCTCCAAGGGCAAGATGGTCGATCGCGCCCGCAACTGATCGGCGAAACTGGAAGCGCCGGGGGCTGTCGGCCCCCGGCGCAATCGAACGAAGGTAGGTGATCCAAGGTCATCCTCCTTGCCCTGCCATCCCTTACAGCTTGTCCTGCGTGCGCGTCTGGAAGTCCGACGCGTCATGGCGTTCATGAAGCTGCTTGGACGGATCGCCGGATGTGGCATTGACCATGATCCCGCGCTGGACCGCTGGACGGGCCGCCACCTCGGCCTGCCAGCGGTGCAGGTTCTTGTAGCTCTCAGCGTCAAGGAAGGTCGCGGCGTCGCCATAGGCCCCGCCTGTGATCAGCCGTCCGTACCAAGGCCAGATCGCCATGTCGGCAATGGAATAGTCTTCGCCCGCGACGAAGCGCGTCTCGGCCAGGCGCTTGTCCAGCAGGTCCAGCTGGCGCTTGACCTCCATCGTGAAGCGGTCGATCGCGTATTCGATCTTGTTGGGCGCGTAGGCATAGAAATGCCCGAACCCGCCACCCAGATAGGGGCCCGCGCCCATCTGCCAGAACAGCCAGTTCAGCGTCTCGGTCCGCGCGGCGGGATCGGTCGGCAGGAAAGCCCCGAACTTTTCCGCCAGGTAGAGCAGGATCGAGCCCGATTCAAAGACGCGGCGCGGCGGACTGGTCGCGTGGTCCATCAGCGCCGGGATCTTGCTGTTCGGGTTCACGGCCACGAAGCCGCTGCCGAACTGGTCCCCTTCGCCGATGCGGATCAGCCAGGCATCATACTCCGCGTCATGACCGGCTTCGAGCAGCTCTTCGAGCATGATCGTCGCCTTCTGTCCGTTCGGCGTCGCCTGGGAATAAAGCTGCAGGGGGTGCTTGCCAACGGGCAGATCCCGATCGAATTGCGCACCGGCGGTCGGCTTGTTGATGCTGGCGAACTTGCCGCCGTTTTCCTTGTTCGGAGTCCAGACCTTGGGCGGAACGTAGTCGTTCATGAGGAGATCCTGTCATTGCCTTTCCTTCCAAGATGTGAACGCCCCTGCCGAACATCAACCCGAAAACGGGCTTTGCAGATGTTCCCTGTCCGTTCTAAAATGTCGCTATGCTTCCGCCCCGCAACCCCGACCAGCGCCTGAAGGCCCGTGGTGCCGACACCCGCCCCGAGGGCCGGTTCGAGGTCGAGCGCCGCGTCCGTGAAAGCGACGGCTGGGACATCCCCGAGGATGAGAGCCTGGTGCGTACCGTGGTGACGGCCGAGCGGCCTCGCAGCATCATCACCCGCAACACCTCGCCCGATATCGGCTTCGACCGGTCGATCAACCCCTATCGCGGCTGCGAACACGGGTGCATCTATTGCTATGCCCGGCCCAGCCACGCCTACCTGGGCCTCTCTCCCGGCCTGGATTTCGAAACGAAGATCACCGCCAAGCCCGACGCGCCGGAATTGCTGGCACGGGAACTGGCGCGCCCGTCCTATCGTCCGGCCCCCATCGCACTTGGGACCAACACCGACCCCTATCAGCCGGTCGAGGCGAAGCTGGCGATCATGCCCGGCATCCTGCGGGTGCTGCGGGACTGGAACCATCCGGTGACGCTGGTCACCCGAGGCTCGACCGTATTGCGGGACCTGGACCTTTGGGCCGAGATGGCGGCCCGGGACCAGGCGGCGGTCGGGGTCAGCGTGACGACGCTGGACGCCGACCTTGCCCGCCAGCTGGAGCCGAGGGCGCCCGCACCGTCCACCCGGCTGCGGATGATCCGCGATCTGGCACGTGCGGGCGTTCCCGTCCGCGTCATGGTCGCCCCGGTGATCCCCGTCCTGACCGAGCCCGAGATCGAGCGCATCCTGTCCGCCGCGGCCGAGGCTGGCGCCACCACCGCCAGCATGATCCCGCTGCGGTTGCCCTACGAGGTCGCGCCCCTTTTCCGCGACTGGCTGGAGCGGCACCGTCCGGGGATGGCCGCGCATGTCATGAACCGGGTGCAGGCGATGCGCGGCGGTCGCGACAACGACCCGCGCTTCGGCCACCGCTTCAAGGGCGAGGGGATCGAGGCGCAACTGGCGCTGCAGCGGTTCCGTCTGGCGCGCAAGCGGCTTGGCTACCGCGAGGGCAGCCCGGCGCTGGACTGCTCTCGCTTCGGGCCGCCGCCGCGCGCCGGCGACCAGCTGTCGCTGTTCTAGTGGCGAAGGCCGATGGTCAGCCCGTCGCCGCCGCCGGCGCTGCTGAAGGCGCCAAGCCGGGCGGTGATCTGGTCCAGTGACGGGCGCGGACCCTTGGGCCGCGTCTCCAGCGCCTCGCGCATGGCGCGCAGATGTTCGGGCATCGTCCCGCAGCAGCCGCCGATCACCCGCACGCCCATGTCACGGGCCAGACACGCATAGTCGGCCATCAGGTCAGGTGTGCCGTCATAGTGGATGTGGCCGTCCTGCAGGTGCGGAACGCCGGCATTGCCCTTGGCGATGATCGGCCGTTCGTTGCCCGAGGCCACGAAACCCGCGATGGTGCGTAAAAGGTCCGACACGCCCACGCCGCAATTGGCGCCATAGGCGACCGGCGGGTTTGGAAGACGCTCGACCGCGGCCGAAAGCTGCGGCGGCGTCGCGCCCATGATGGTGCGGCCGGCGGTGTCGAAGCTGAGACTGCCGCACCAGGCCATGCCGGTCAGGCGCGCGGCTTCGGCTGCGGCGCGCAGTTCCTCGACTGAGGACAGCGTCTCGACCCACAGGATGTCCGCGCCGCCATCGCGCAGCCCCTCGGCCTGTTCGTGGAACATCTCGACCGCGCGGGCATGGGTCAGGCCGCCGACGGGGGCCATGATCTCTCCGATCGGGCCGATGCTGCCGGCAACGACGACCGACCGGCCGGAACGGTCGGCCTCGTCGCGGCCGATTTCTGCGGCCAGACGGTTCAGTTCGGCCACGCGGTGGCTGGCGTCGTGCAGGCGCAGGCGGCTGGCGTTTGCGCTGAAGCTGTTGGTCAGGAACAGGTCGGACCCGGCCTCGATCGCGCTGCGATAGAGCACGGCGATGCGGTCGGGGTGGCTGGCGTTCCAGAGTTCCGGTGGCGTGCGTCCATCAAGGCCCATGTTGAACAGCGCGGTTCCGGTGGCCCCGTCCGCCAGGACGACGTCGCGCGTGGACAGCATCCGGCTTAGCGCGTCCGTCATGTTCACGTCCCTTTCAGCCGGGCGGATAGACCCGGCATCGGCGGTTCCAATCATCAGGTCCATGTCGTCTTCGCTGTCCCGGGATCTCGGTTTGCAGATGAACGAACGGAAAACCGCGCCGGTTTCCCGGCGCGGCGAATTTTATCCGGTCCTGAAGGTCAGGATCAGTTGCGGTCGTCGCCTTCGCCGTCATCGGCGCCGCCGATGTCGTCGAACAGCTCGGCGATCTCGAACTCGGCTTCGGCATCGGCTTCGGCGGCCAGATCCTGGATGGACTTGCCCTGCGCCTGCAGCTCGGCCTCTTCGGCAGAGCGCGCGACGTTCATGGTGATCGTCGCCTCGACTTCCGGGTGCAGCACGACGGTGACGTCATGCAGGCCCAGATCCTTGATCGGCGCGCGCAGGACGACCTGCTTGCGGTCGACGGTGAAGCCGGCATCGGTCGCGGCGTCGGCGGCGTCACGCGTGGTGACGGAACCGTAGAGCGCGCCCGAATCGGATGCCGAGCGGATGACCACGAAGGTCTGGCCGTCCAGCTTTTCGGCGATCTTCTGGGCCTCGCCCTTCGATTCGGCGTTCTGGGTTTCCAGTTGGACCTTGCGGTTCTCGAACGATTTGATGTTCGCGTCCGAGGCGCGCAGCGCCTTGCCCTGCGGCAGCAGGAAGTTGCGGGCATAGCCTTGCTTGACGTTCACGACGTCGCCCATCTGGCCAAGCTTGGCCACGCGTTCCAGCAGGATGACTTGCATCTTTCAGGTCTCCTTACTTCACGACATAGGGCAGCAGGGCGAGGAAGCGGGCGCGCTTGATCGCACGGGCCAGCTCGCGCTGCTTCTTGGCCGAAACGGCGGTGATGCGCGAGGGCACGATCTTGCCGCGTTCGGAAATGTAACGCTGCAGCAGGCGCGTGTCCTTGTAGTCGATCGCCGGGGCATTCTCACCCGAGAACGGGCAGACCTTGCGGCGGCGGAAGAACGGTTTGTTCGCCATGGTTCAGATCCTCTCAGTTCCGCTCGCGGCGTTCGCCGCGGTCGCCGCCCCGGTCACCACGATCGCCGCGGTCGCCACGATCACGGTCGCCACGCGGACGGTCGCCGCGGTCGCCACGCTCTTCGCGCTTCTGCATCTGGACCGAGGGGCCGTCCTGGTGTTCGTCGACGCGGATGGTCATCACGCGCATGACGTCGTCATGCAGGCGGGCCAGACGCTCCATCTCCTGCACGGCGGCCGAGGGCGCATCTGAACGCAGGAAGGCGTAGTGGCCCTTGCGGTTCTTGTTGATCTTGTAGGCCAGGGTGCGCACGCCCCAGTATTCGTGGTCCACGACCTTGCCGCCATTATCGGCGAGAATGGTCGAGAAGTGTTCGATCAGCCCTTCGGCCTGCGTGTTCGACAGGTCCTGGCGGGCGATCAGCACATGCTCGTACAGAGACATGGCGATCCTTTCGGTTTTCTGCGCATTTCATCGACGGGCCGTCCCTTCCGCACCCGTCACGAGAGGCTGCGCCGTTACACAAGAAGCAGGCGGAAGGATAGGGTTCCATAGCAGCAAATCCTGCGGATGCAAGGTGATTCGCGGCGGGCGGCACCCGTCGGCACTTGCGGCGGATCGGGGCTGCGGGCAGTCTGCGGCGGCGACAGGGAGGGAACGGCATGGCGCTGGAAGACGCGAAGACCCAGGTGGATCAGGCGTTCACGCGGCAAGAGCTGCGGGGCCTGTCCTTCGAGAACGCCTTCGGCGGCGCCACCAGCTTTCTGCGCCGTCGCTATACCAAGGACCTCGCGGGCGTCGACGTGGCGGTGACGGGCATCCCGTTCGACCAGGCGGTGACGCACCGCCCCGGCACAAGGTTCGGGCCGCGCGCCATCCGCGAGGCGTCGGCCCTGCAGGCGTTCGACGCGCCCTATGGCTGGGGCTATGACCCGCTCTCGGTTCTGGACGTGGTCGACTGCGGTGATATGGCCTTCGACTATGCCGACACGCGCGGGGTGCCGGGCCGGATCGAGGCGCATCTTGGGGCGATCCTCGATGCCGGGGCGGCGCCGGTCACGCTGGGGGGCGATCACTCGATCACGCTGCCGATCCTGCGGGCCGTGGCGGCGCGGCGGGGGCCGGTGGCGCTGATCCAGTTCGACGCTCATTCCGACACCTGGGCGGACGACGATCCCGACCGGATCGACCACGGAACGTTTCTTTACAAGGCGATCCGGCAGGGGCTCGTCGATCCTGCCGCCAGCGTGTCGGTAGGGATCAGGACGGACAATCCCGACACCCTGGGGGTGATGATCCTCGACGCGGCCTCGGTCCACCGGGACGGGGTGGATGCGACGCTGGCGCGGGTGCGCAAGGTCGTGGGCGACCGCCCGGTCTATGTCACCTTCGACATCGACGCCCTGGACCCAGCCTTTGCGCCGGGAACGGGCACGCCGGTCTGGGGCGGGCTGGCCAGCTGGCAGGCCGCGGCCCTGCTGCGCGGGCTGGCCGGGGTGGATTTGATCGGCGGCGACGTGGTCGAGGTCTCTCCGCCCTATGACACGACGGGCGCCACGGCCATCGCCGGGGCGCATGTGGCGGTCGAGCTGATCGCGTTGCTGGGCTGGAACCGCCGTGGCTGAATTGCGCGGGGGTATATCGCGCGGGGTTGGTGTTTTCGGACGGAAGAACGTGGCGGGCGGCTTGTCCTGCCGCGGGGTCGGGGGTATGGCGCGATCATGTTGCCCGAAGATCGCCTGATCCAGATCGTCCAGCGGTTCGAGTTTCTCGAGGCGCAGCTGAATGCCGGCGCGGCGCCCGACCAGATCGCGAAGATCAGCCGCGAATATGCCGAGCTGAAGCCGGTGGTCGACCAGGTGGGCCGCTGGCGCGCCGCGCGCGAGGGCCTGTCGGAAGCGCGCGCGATGCTGGAAGACCCCGAGATGCGCGACCTGGCCGCCGACGAACTGCGGCGGCTGGAGGAGGAGATGCCGGCGCTGGAACAGGCGCTGCGCATCGCCATGCTGCCCCGGGACGCCGCCGATGCCCGGCCCGCGATCCTCGAGATCCGTCCCGGCACTGGCGGCGATGAGGCCGCGCTGTTCGCAGGCGACCTGCTGTCGATGTATCGGCGCCACGCCGAGGCGCAGGGCTGGAGCTTCCAGCTGCTGGAACTGACGCAGACCGAGCTGGGCGGCGTCAAGGAGGCCATTGCCCGGATCGAGGGCGAGGGCGTCTTTGCGCGGCTGAAATACGAATCCGGCGTTCACCGCGTCCAGCGCGTTCCCGAAACCGAGTCGGGCGGACGCATCCACACCAGCGCCGCCACCGTGGCGGTTCTGCCCGAGGCGGCCGAGGATGCCGAGGTCGACATCCCGGCCGGCGACATCCGCATCGACACGATGCGGGCCAGCGGGGCCGGCGGCCAGCACGTGAACACGACCGACTCGGCGGTCCGGATCACGCACCTGCCGACCGGGATCGTGGTCACCAGCAGCGAGAAGTCGCAGCACCAGAACCGCGCGAATGCGATGGCCGTCCTTCGGGCGCGGCTTTACGACATGCAGCGGGCGGCGGCCGATGCCGAACGGGCGGCCGACCGCAAGTCCCAGGTCGGCAGCGGCGATCGGAGCGAGCGTATCCGCACCTACAACTTCCCGCAGGGCCGCATGACGGATCATCGAATCAACCTGACGCTCTATGCCCTGGACCGGATCATGGCGGGCGACCTGACCGAGATCATCGACGCGCTGACCGCCCATGACCAGGCGGCCCGGCTGGCGGTGGCGCAATGAACCTGCTGCAGGCGCAGGCCGAGGGTGCGGCGCTGCTGAAGGCCGCCGGCATCGAGGCCGCATCGCGCGACGCCGACCGGATCCTGGCGGCGGTGCTGGAGATTGAGCCGGGGCAGCTGCGGATCACCGACGACCGCGCCCTGACATCGGACGAGGCGGCGCGGTTCCACCGAGGCATCGCCGCACGGGCGCTGCGCCAGCCTGTGGCGCAGATCGTCGGCTTCCGCGATTTCTGGGCGCATCGCTTCAAGGTCACGTGCGACACGCTGGACCCCCGGCCTGAAACCGAATCCCTGGTCGAGGCGGCGCTGGCGCGTCCCTGGCAGACCGTGCTGGACCTGGGTACCGGGTCGGGCGCGATCCTGATCTCTCTGCTGGCGGCGCGCGCCGGGACCACGGGAACCGGCACCGACCTGTCCGAGGCTGCGCTGCAGGTGGCGCGCTTCAACGCCCGCCGGATCGGCGTGAACGCCCGGTTTCGGCAGGCTGACTGGTATCAAGGCATCAGCGGTTCCTTCGACCTGATCGTGTCGAACCCGCCATATATCGCGGCGTCCGAGATGGCGGGGCTGGCCTCGGATGTCCGCGACTGGGAACCGAGGGGAGCGCTGACAGACGGCGGCGACGGGCTCAGCGCCTATCGTGCCATCGCGGCGGGCGCGCGGGGCGTGCTGTCGCCTGGCGGTGCCGTCCTGGTCGAGATCGGTTCGACACAGGCCGACGATGTCGCCGCCATCTTCCGCGCCTCGGGCGCCCGGACGCGCGTGCTGCCCGACCTGGACGGCCGGGACCGCGTGGTGACGGCGGATTTCGCATGATCCGCGGCGAATTGATGCCGGATTCGGGGCATTTTCAGCAGTTTTCCCTTGTCTTGGCTTGCGCGGCATGATTAGTCAGCCATGTGCGACAGGCCAACCGCCGTCGCATGGGTCAGCCTGACACTGCCGATTCCGAAGGGGCGCACGCTGCGTCCGATCCTCGGCGAGGCAGGGCTGAACGGAGAGGTCACCCGCCCCCGTAGCCGTTCGACACCGCCGTCCAGTTCATTCTGGCACCCTGACGATCAGTAACATTACAGACAGACGGATGAGATCATCAAAATCCCGCTCGCGTAGCAAATCAAACCGCCAGCGCACGCTGGGGAACATCGTCAACCGCGTCTTTGACAGCTCGGGGCCAGAGGGGAAGGTGCGCGGCACCCCCCAGCAGATCATCGAGAAATACCTGACCCTGGCGCGCGACGCGCAGCTTTCGGGAGACCGGGTGGCCGAGCAGAGCTTCCTGCAGCATGCCGAGCATTACACGCGGATGCTGGGCGAGGCGCAGCGCGAGATGGCCGAGCGCCAGGCGCAGGGCCAAGGCCATTCGCAGGGCCGGCAGTCCGACGACGACCACGGCTATTCGAACCACGGCTATGGGAACGGCGGCGGCAGCCACGGCTATCACGGCGGCAATGCGCAGGGTGACAGCCACGGCGGCCAGAACGCGCGCCGCGACGGGGGGCGCGATCAGCAGCGCGATCAGCAATCCCGCGACCCGCAGCGCGACCCGCAGCGCGAGCAGCAACCCCGGGATCAGCAGCAGCGTGATCAGCGGCCGCGCGCCGAGGCCCGTCCCGAGCCGACCGAAGCGCTGCCTCCGGTCGAGGCGCCGAGCCTGCCCGAGGTCGTGCAGTCCCACGACGAGAACGCTGCCGAACAGGTCAGCACCCCCGAGGCCGAAGCGAAGCCTGCGCGCAGCCGTACGTCACGGCCGCGGACGCCCCGTGCCCCCGCGGCCGAGAAACCGGCAGCCGAGGCGATTGAGCGCAAGCCCCGCAGCCGCCGCAAGCCTGCCGCGGACGCCGCACCCTCGAACGGGGACGCCGAAGGCGTCGATCGTCCGCCGGTGGAGAGACCTGCGCCGACCGGTGGCGACCAGGACTGATCCCACGAGGGCGTCTTGGCCTGAGGACTTTTCGAGAAACGGAAGGGGCCGCAGCAACGCTGGCGGCCCCTTTTGCTGTCGGCGGCTTCAAACCGCCGAGCGGGCGGCGGAAAGGGCGCGAGCCAGTGCGCAGAAGCGCCCGAGGTCGATCTCCTCGGCGCGGGCGGTGGGGGGGATGGCGACCGACAGAAGAAGCTGCTCGATCTGCGGGTGCAGCCCCTTGAGGCTGGCGCGCAGCATCTTGCGCCGCTGGTTGAAGGCGGCCGCCGTGACCTGCGACAGCACCGCCGGATCGGCCGGATACCGCGGCTGGGCCAGCGCGGTCAGGTGGACTACGGCGGAATGGACCTTGGGCGCGGGCACGAATGCCTCGGGCGGCAGGGACATGACGATGCGGGCGTCGGCGCGCCACTGCGCCAGAAGCGCCAGTCGGCCGTAAGCCTTCGAGCCCGGAGTGGCGACGATCCGCTCGGCCACCTCTTTCTGGAACATCAGCGTCAGCGACTGCCAGAAGGGCGGCCAGTCGCGCGGCGTCAGCCAGCGGATCAGCAGTTCGGTTCCCACGTTGTATGGCAGGTTCGCGGCGATTCGGATCGGCGGCGTCAGATGCGCCAGCGGGTCGATCTGCAACGCGTCGCCGTTGATGACCGTCAGCCGGCCGGGATAGGCGGCGGCGATCTCCTTCAGCGCGGGCAGGGCACGCGGGTCCTTCTCGATGGCCAGGACGTGGCGGGCGCCTTCGGCCAGAAGACCCCGGGTCAGGCCGCCGGGGCCGGGGCCGATCTCCAGCACGTCGCAACCCGTCAGGTCGCCCGCCTGCCGGGCGATCTTGGAGGTGAGGTTCAGGTCCAGAAGGAAGTTCTGGCCCAGCTGCTTCTTTGCGCGCAGGTCATGGGTCGCGATGACCTCGCGCAGCGGGGGGAGGTTGTCGATCATGTCAGCGCCTGTCGCAGAAGGGTCAGGCTTTCGAGGCTCGGCGTCATCCGCGGGCCTTCGCCATGTCCTGCGCCAGCCGAAGCGCCGCGATAGTCGAGGATGGATCGGCCAGCCCGCGTCCCGCGATGTCGAATGCGGTGCCGTGATCGGGCGAGGTGCGGATGAAGGGCAGGCCCAGTGTCACGTTCACGCCGCCGGCGAAGTCCAGCGTCTTGATCGGGATCAGCGCCTGGTCGTGATAGGCGCAGACGGCGGCGTCATAGGTTGCGCGGGCGGGGGGGTGGAACATCGTGTCGGCGGGCAGGGGGCCGATTACGTTCAGGCCTTCTGTGCGCAGGCGGGCGACCAGAGGGGCGATCATGTCGCCGTCCTGCCGGCCCATCGTGCCGCCCTCCCCGGCATGGGGATTCAAGCCCGCGACGGCGATGCGCGGCGAGGTCAGGCCGAAATCGCGCCGAAGGCCGGCATGGGTCAGGCGGATGGCCTCTTCCAGCGCGTCGGCGGTCAGGGCGGCGGGGACATCCTGCAGCGGGATGTGGATCGTGGCCGGCACCACCCGGCAGGGCGGCGTCACCGTGGTCGAGGCGAGCATCATGGCCACTGGCACATCGCCCGCCAGGTGCGCGAGGTATTCGGTATGGCCAGGAAAGGCGAAGCCTGCGCCTTCCTTCAGCGCCTGCTTGCTGATCGGGGCCGTGGTGATGGCGCTGACCTCGCCTGACATGGCCAGGTCGACGGCGCGGGCGATGACGCCGATCACGTCGGCCGCATGGGCCGGATCCGGGGTGCCGGGCGTGGCGGGGCCTGCGAAGCCGTGGCGCAGCACCGGCAGATGTCCGGGCGCCACCGGGTCCGACGGCGACTGCACCTCGGTCCAGGCGGTGCCTTGCGGAAGGTGGCGCGGATCGCCCATCCAGACGGTGTCCACGCCCGAGGCCAGCGCCAGCGGCGCCAGTTCCGGCCCGATGCCCGCGGGTTCGCCGCAGGTCAGCAGCACGCGCGCCATCAGGGGCGCCGGATCACGGCATCGGCGCGCAGGTCGGCCAGAAGCCCGTCGGCCGCCGCGTTGATCTTGGCGTTGAAGAGCTGGTCGCGCACGGCCTCTCGGGTCGGGATGCCAGGGGTATCCGGCTGGGGCACCGCGGCTTCGACGCCGTCGGCGGGCAAGGCGGTGGTCGCGACATCGGCCTCGGCGGCCAAGGCTGGCTGGCGCGAGCAGAGGACGACCAACTCGGCTGCCGTGCCGACGGGGACCACGCCCGCCTCTCCGGCGTCGAGCGAGGCGAGGCGCGTCGCCACCAGCGTCGGGATCTGCGCCTGCGACACGGTCTGGCGCTGCACCTGGGCGGATGCCTCGGGGCCCGCCTGCACGTAAAGGTCGTCGCAGCTGCGTGTGCGGGCCGCCAGTGCCGCGGCCTCGGCAACCGAGGCCATGCGCAGGGTCAGGTATTCCAGCACCTGTTCGCGGGCGCCGGGGCGCAGCGTGCCCTGCGCGTCGCGCAGGAAGAACAGGACCACCGCGCCTTCGACGGGCAGCGGACGCGTCACCTGGCCCGGCTGGAGAGCCGTCACGATGGGGCGCAGCGAGGGCGGCAGGTTGTCCAGCGACAGCATTTCCAGCCGGCCACCGGCCTCGGCCGAGGGCACGGCCGAATACTGGCGCGCGGCTTCGGCGAACTGCGCCTCGGTCGGGCGCGACGCGGCGATGCGTTCGGCCAGCGCAAGGGCCTGGCCCTCCTGACCCGGAGGGGCGGGAATGATCAGTTCCGACAGCAGGACCCGGTCGATGACGGGCGTTTCGATGGCGCGCTGCAGTTCCTGGTCGACCTCGGCATCCGAAATTTCGATCTGCGGCAGAAGGCGGGCGCGGACGACCTGGCGCCACGCGGTGCCGGCCTCGACGAAGTCGCGGAAGACGCCCGCCTCGACCCCGCCCCCTTCCAGTTGGGCGATGAAGCTGGCGGCGTCCAGGCCGGCCCGACCTGCGAATTCCTCCAGTCCCTGCTGAAGCTGCTCGGGCGTGATCTCGACGCCGATGTCGCGTGCCGCCTGCAGGCGCAGGCGGTCGTCCACCAGCGCCTGTTCGGCGGCCTGCGGCGTGGCGTCGGGGGCGCCGATCACCTGCATGAAGCGGACGCGCTGGTCGACCTCGAATCGGGTGACGGCGCTGTTGTTCACATAGACGACCGGCGTGAACAGGTTCTGCGCTGATGCGGGGGCGATGGCGCCCGTGGCCATCACCGCCGCCAGGGCGATACCCGATAGGAAGTGCCGCATTGCTGCCCTCATCTTGGTTCTTGGCCCGCAGACTAGCGCATGCAGGATCGGCGCGCCACCGTGCCCGGCGCGTCTTGTCGCTGTCCGAACCCTTCCAGCCGGATCGACAGGTCGAAGCTGGTTTCCGGCCTGACCAGGTCGGACGTCGTGAAGCGCCGCGACAGTCCGGTTTCCACCGTGATGCATTCGTTGCGATAGGCGACCTGCAGCGATGCCCGCTGCGCCCGGTCGGCCGAAAAGTCGTAGCGCGTCTCGGCCTCTCCCCACCAGCCGTCGGCGATCTGCCAGCCGACATTTCCGATCAGCTCGCTTGCATCGACCTCCCGGCCCTCTTCCTCGTCGCGGTCGATCCACAGATAGCCGGCCGAGACCTGAAGGTCGGGGCGCAGCCAACCAACCCGCAACTCGTTGCGCGAAATCGCGAAGCTGTCGTCGAAGAGCGCGCGGTTGGCGACCGCGAGCCCGGCTCCGCTGTCGTAATGCGCCGCGACCAGCCAGTCAGAGCTGCGGCCGCCGAGCGGCGATCCGGGTGCGAAGTTGTCGGCCTCACGGCTTCGCACGACGCGGCCGCCCGTCAGGCCGATCGTCCAGCCGGTAGGGTCGATGCGCGTCCAGGTGAGGCCGATGTTGGCGCGCAGCCCGGTTTCCCGCACGTCCCAGCCGGGGTAGCGGTTGTCGGAGAACAGGTTCCCCTCGTCGAACTCGATCAGGCGGCTGTCCTCGTTCGGGATGTCGTCGTCCTGTCCGCGCGGGGTATAGAGGACCTGGACGACCGGCTCGACCATGTGGGTCGCGCCGCCGCGGCTGGTCGCCAGGGGCCAGCGAAGCTCCACCCCCACCTGCGGGTCGACGCGCGTCACGATGTCGTCGTAGCGGTCGTCCTGCGCGACGCGGTAGATGTCGGCGTCCAGCCCGGCCAGCGCGGCCGCGACGACGCCACCCGGCAGGATCTGGCTGCGCCGCCAGTCCAGCCCGACCGAGGCGCGCGCCATGTCCCGCCCGATCCGGTCGCGGTCCGACGGGCGGCGGTGTGCATGGGCCGACCATTCCAGCACCGCCTGGCCTCCGACCAGCCCCGGAGAGAAGCGGCGCATCCACACGACGTCGGCGACCTGCGCGGGCGAGGTCGCGCCATCTTCGTCCTCGCGCAGCGATTCGTAGTTGCCGACCCGCCCCCAGACCAGTTTGTCGCGGCGCACCCGTTCCAGCGTGACGCCGCTCCAGAGCCGGTCGGCGTCGGTCACGTCGTAATCCAGCAGGTAGGCCCGGTCCGAGGCCGACTGCAGCTGCACCCCCAGGCGGTAGCCGCGCGGCAGGTCGAAGCGCGCGATGCCGAACAGGTAGCCGCGCGTGTCCCCCTCTCTCAGATCGTCGCGGGTAATGGCGCCGTTCCATTCGGTCGCGCCGTTGGCGAAGGCCTGGCGGTACCGCAGTTCCAGCGTGCGGGTGCGGTCCAGCGACAGGTAGGGCGTGAAGGTCAGGTCGGCGCTGTCGCCGAGCGTCTGGAAATAGGGCAGCTTGATGCCGAATCCCAGGCCGGAGGTCGTGCGGAACTCGGGGCGCAGGAAGCCCGACCGCCGTTCCACCGTGGGGTCGGGGGCGGTGACGGGGAAGGGCACATAGGCCAAGGGGATGCCGAAGGCGCGCAGCTGCGGGTGGTCGAAGGTGATCAGCCGTGTCTGGGCATCGTGGGTGATGCGGCGGGCGCGGATCTCCCACAGGGGCGTCGGGTCGCTGGCGCAGATCTGACAGGACGATGCCACGACCTGGCTCAGTTCGCTGATGCGGCCGTCGTCGCGCCGTTCCAGCTGGGTGGCCGCCAGTTGCAGTTCCCGCGCCAGCACCAGGCGGGCGCCGAGGATGATGCCGTTCTGCAGGTCCTGGTCCAGTTGCGCCGAATCGGCGATCAGCACGGCCTCGGCTTCCGGATCGGCGGCGCCGGGGCGGGACAGGTGGATCGGGCCTTCGATGGTCAGCGCACCGGTTTCCCCGTCCACGGTGACGCGGGACGCAACCAGCCGCGCGCCCTGGTGCCAGATCACCACGCCGCCTGCCGCGACCAATGTCCGGTCGCCCCGCAGCACCACGTTGTCGGCCAGCACCGTGGCCGGACTGGATTCGCCGCCAGAGAGGTCGGTGCCCGGCAGCGTCAGGCGGGTGTCGGGCGCGGCGCTGGCCGGCGCCATGACCGAGGGCGTGCGGTCGCCCACCGGGTCGCTGCCGAGGCTCGGCGCGGCCGGGGCCAGCGCCGACACGCCGCGATCCCCCATCGGCGCGCCCGGCATGTCGGGCAAAACCTCGCCGGGCGTGTCGAACAGCGTCTGCGCCGCAGCCGGAGAGGCCAGCGCCGTGGCGCCGGCCAGCGCCGCGGCCAGCAGCCGTGCCCGGGGCTGGGTCTTCTGCACGCGCGGGGTCATCCGTCCTCCCGTTTCAGGATCAGGGCCATGGCCAGCAGGGCGCCGACCAGCGGCGGGGTCCAAGCCGCCATGGCCGGTGAAATCTGACCGTTATCCCCAAGAACCTGCGCCAGATTGCGCAGAAAGAACAGGGCGATCCCGGCGCCGAATGCCACCAGCACCGCCGCGCCGGTGTTGCGGCCACGGACGTGCTGCATGGTGAAGGCGGCAGCGATCATCACCATCGCGGCCATCAAGAACGGGCGCGCCAGCTCCATCTGGAACCAGACGCTGTGGCGGGCGGCGGAAAAGCCGGCGCGCTCCAGCCCCGCGATGAAGGTGGGCAGCTGCCACACCGGCACCGATTCGGGCCGGCCGAACCCTTCCCGGATGCGCTGCGCCGTCAGATCCGACGCCAGCCGCAGTGTTTCGCTGCGCAGCACCTCGGCCTGGGGGTTGCCGCTGTTCAGCGGAAAATCCGCTACGTCCGTCAGTTCCCACGCTCCGGGGATCAGGCGGGCCTTGCGCGCCTCGATCCGGCGGATCGGGCCTGCATCGGCGCCGAAGACCATGAAGCTTGCCTCATAAAGGGTGACGGCGTCCGGGCTGGCCCGGCTGGCCCGGATGACGATCTGGCCGGCTTCCTCGCCATCGCTTTGCATCGCCTGGCGCAGCCAGACGGCACTGTCGCCCACGCTGACCGTCTGGCTGCCCGCGCGGTCGATCTCGGCCACGGCATCGTCATAGAGCGCGCCCGTTGCCGCCACCAGCGGATTGAGGAGCCCCACCGTCAGCGCCCCCACGGCGACCGCCGTCAACGACGGCGCGGTGATCACCCGCAGCGCCGACCGCCCCGACGCGCGGATCGCCACCATCTCGGAACTGCGGGCAAGTCCAAGGAACAGCGCGATGCCTGCCAGCACGGTCATCAGCGGCAGGATGGAATAGAAGCTGCCGGCGATGTTCAGCGCCGCCAGCCGCGCCGCGCCGCCAAGGCCGATGCCGCGGTCCGAAAAGCGGCGGATCATCTCGATCATGTCGATCAGGAACAGGATCAGCAGGAAGACCCCCGCGATCAGCAGGAAACTGCGCAGAAAGCGTTTCGCGACATAGCCGGCCAGGATCATGCCGCCACCCTCGGCCCGCGCGGGCGGCCCGCGAACCACAAAAGCCCCGCCGAAAGCGCCGTGCCCACCAGCGCCGGCAGATAGAGCAGCGGCCACAGCGCCGGGTTCCGGCCGACCTGGTTCGCCGCCGCGTTCGACAGGAACTGCACCAGGATCAGGCCGAGGATCGCCCAGCCCACCTGACGCCAGACGCCGAAGCGGGAAAAGCTGCCGATCATCAGCGTGGCAAAGCCGATCATTGCGGCGACCGGCGACAGCAGGGGCTGGGCAATGCGCTCGTGCGCCTCTCGGTGGGCGTCGGCGGGGGTGGCGCCGGTGGCGTCCAGAAGCTGCGGGTCTGGGTCCAGAAGCCGCAGGGTGCCATAGTCGCGCAGGTCGCGCCCGCGGTTGCCGCGCCCGCCGAACATCGCGCCGATGTCATAGCCGAATTCTTCGAACCGGGTCACGGACAGGCGGGGACCGTCGGTGCCGGCGTGCAGGTTCTGGGCCATGCCTTCCAGCAGGACCAGCACCGGCCCCGTATCGGTTCGCACCACCAGCGCCTCTTGCGCGGTATAGGTGACGCGGTCCCGGGGATCACGCGCGTCCTCGATGAAGAGGTCCAGCAGCCGTCCGTCGGCGGCCACGTCGCGGATGAACAGCGTCACGTCGTCCGTCGGATACTGGAACGACCCCGGACGCAGGAACTGCGCGGTCACGTTCTCGGCAATCTCGGCGCTGCGGTCGGCCAGCCGCGCCCGCGCCATCGGCACCAGACCGTGAACCAGCACCGCGACCATCAGTCCGACAAAGAGGCCGAAGACCAGCACCGGCCGGGCCAGCCGCCAGGGCGACAAGCCAGCGGACTGCATGGCCACCAGCTCGGATTCGCCCGACAGCCGGTTCGTTCCATAGGCGGTCGCCGCGAAGGCCGCCACCGGCAGCACGACCGAGATGACCAGGGGCAGCGTCAGCGCCGTGAATTCCAGCACCACCAGCGCCGTCTGGCCGTCGTTCAGCAGGTCGTCGAACAGGCTGACGGCGCGGTTGATCCAGTAGACCGACACCAGCACCAGCGCGAAGAATCCGAACAGCATCAGCAGCTGGCCAAGGATATAGCGGTCGATCCGGGGCATGGGCGGCCTTCTTCGCGCGAAACGTTTCGCCTTGCTTAGCCGCAAGGGCGGCTCTGGAAAAGGGCCGGACGGGGGGCTAGGGTCGGCCGAACCAGACGAGAGGACCGCTCCAGATGACCCAGCCTGTCGAAATCAGTTTCACCGAAGCCGCGCCCGAAAAGCTGGCCGACCATCAGGGGCGCGTCGCGCTGGTTCTGGCAGCGGGGGGAAAGCTGCCCGGCAAGCTGCCGCGCGGCCTGCGCGAGGCGGCGACGCGGGCGCTCGACTCAAAGGCGGGGCAGGCGCTGAAGCCGGGCCAGACGCTGGAGCTGGCCTTCCCCGCCGGCATGGCCGCCGACGCGCTGATGCTGGTCATGCTGCCCAATAGCGCCACCCAGGCCGAGGCGCGCCGCGCCGGTGCCGCCATCGGCGCCAAGCTGGGCGACGGGCACACGCTGGTCCTGGCCGGCGGGCATAAGCTCGCGGGCGAGGTGGCCTTGGGGCTGGCGCTGCGCGGCTATGACTTCGATGCCTACAAAACGAAACCCGAGGGCGAGAAACCCGCCGGCCGTCCCCGCGTGACCTTCATGGTCAAGGACCCCGAGGCGCTGGCCCGCAGCGCCGGCGACTCGGCTGCCCTCGCCGAAGGCGTGTTCTTCACCCGCGACCTGGTGAACGAACCCGCCAACGTCCTGACCACCACCGATTTCGCCGACCGCCTGAAGGCGATGGAGGAGATCGGGCTTGAGGTCGAGGTTCTGGAAGAGGACCAGCTGCGGGAATTGGGCATGCGCGCGCTGCTGGCCGTGGGGCAGGGCAGCGAAAGCCCCTCGAAGGTCGTCGTCATGCGCTGGAACGGCGGCGGTGACGAGGCGCCCCTGGCGCTGGTCGGCAAGGGCGTCGTCTTCGACACCGGCGGGATCTCCATCAAGCCCGGTGCGGGCATGGAGGAGATGACGATGGACATGGGTGGCGCCGGTGTCGTCGCGGGCACGATGCGCACGCTGGCGCTGCGCCGTGCCAAGGCCAACGTCGTGGGCCTCGTGGGCCTAGTCGAGAACATGCCGGACGGCGGCGCCTATCGCCCCGGCGACGTCCTGAAGTCGATGAAGGGCGACACGATCGAGGTCGTGAACACGGACGCCGAGGGGCGGCTCGTGCTGGCGGACGTGCTCTGGTACGCGCAGGACCGTTTCCAGCCCAAGGCGGTCATCAACCTGGCCACGCTGACCGGGGCCGTGATCGTCGCCCTCGGCCATGAACATGCCGGCGTCTTCTCGAACGACGATGCGCTGGCCGACGAGATCCTGTCGGCCGCCCGCGCCGAGGGCGAGGGCGCGTGGCGCCTGCCGCTGGCCCCGGCCTATGATACGCTGATCAAGTCGCGGCTGGCGGACATGAAGAACTCGGGCGGGCGCGCGGCGGGGTCGATCACGGCAGCGCAGTTCCTGCAGCGCTTCATCAAGGACGGCCAGCCCTGGGCGCATATCGACATCGCGGGCGTGACGCTGCCGCCGCAGGCCACTGATCTTGCGCCGAAGGGGGCGACGGGCTGGGGCGTCATGACGCTCGACCGCCTGGTGCGCGACGAGTACGAGGGCCGGTGACCGCTCTGCCGGCCGCGATGCCCGCGGGACTTCGGCACCCCCGTGCGGCGCGCCGCCGCGCCACGCCGGCGGGCGTCCTGCGGCCCTGCGCCGCTGGGGAGTGCGACATGAAAGCCGCCGTCGCGGCTGGAACCGGCTGATGGGCAAGGCGCTGTTCTATCACCTCACCCGTTCGCCGGCCGAGGTCTTGCTGCCGGTCCTCCTGACCAAGGCGCTGGCGGCAGGGTGGCGGGTCGAGCTGCGCGGGCCGGACGCCGGGCGGCTGGACCGCCTGGACCAGCAGCTCTGGCAAGCCGAGGGGTTCCTGCCGCACGGCCGGGCCGGCGGGCCGCACGATGCGCGCCAGCCGGTGCTTCTGACGGTGCCGGGGCAATTGGCTCAGAACGCGCCGTCCTGCCTCATGGCGATCGACGGCGTGGAGGTCGCCCCGCCCGAGACGACCGCGCTGAACCGCACCTGCATCATCTTCGACGGCGGCGATAGCGCCGCCGTCGACCGCGCCCGCGACCAATGGCGCGCCCTGACCGCCGCGGCTGTCGAGGCCGAGTACTGGTCCGAGGAATCGGGCCGCTGGGAACGCAAGCGCTGAATCCGGCGGCCTGAGACCGCCAACGCCAGCTGTCGCGGGCGCAAGGGGTCTCGGTTCACGACGGCGCGGCGCAAATCAGCAGATTTGCCGCACAGCTTGCTATGCGTGATGCCGTGGACGCCTTCTCCATGACCCTAATCGACACGTTCTCGCGACAGTCGGCTCGGCGCGGTGGCCACATGAATGACCATCTGCATATGATCCCGCATCGACGTCCAGATGGGACACGGAGAGTCGAGATCCAGACATCACTCGAGCAGATCCGAGTGCCGTGGCTGATCCGGAACCCTTGGCATCCGCTTGCCATACTGCATCAGGACCAGCAGCTTCAGCGCGAGTCGCTTGGCGCTCGCTTCGTTAAGTACCCCTTTGATCAAGCCGTTTTTGGTGTCCAATTGCAGTCTTGCTGGACGAGTGCGTTTGCCAGCTCGATCAGTTTTCGCATGAGGGCGGTAAGGGCGGCCTTTGCGGGTTTTCCTGCCTTGATCATGGTCTGGTATCTTTGACGGAGATCCGGGTTATGGCGGGCGGCGACAAGCGCGGGCATCTAGAGCGCGTCGCGTAGGAACTTGCGCCCGCCTTGGATGAATGCCTTGCCGCGTCACTGGCCAGGTTGCCGTGCCAATGGTGCCAAGCCAGCAAGGCTGGCGATCTGCTTTCGGTTCATGGTGCCGATCTCGGGACACTCGACAAGCATGGCTATAGCGGTGATCCGTCCCAACACCGGGATCGAGAAGAGAACCGCGAAGGCGCGGGCGCGTTTCGGGCACCGGAGCAAGAGGTCCAGCAGCGCCTCTTCCATCTCGAGGAATTGGCGCTTTACTTGCTCAAGGCGCGCCTTGGATTGACGCTTCAAGAGGGTGGGGTCTGTGTTTTGGACCGGTTGAGCAGGCGTGTCCGCTCCTTGATCAGCGCCATGCGGGCGACCTGCAACTCCTTGAGATCAGACTGTTCTTTGTCTTCTGGAGCGTCCGGCACAAGTTCCAGTGCCGCGCCCATCATGGCCAGTATCCGCGCATCAACGGCGTCGGTCTTGGCTCGTGTTCCGCGGGCTTGGGCAAAGCGGCGGTTGCAACGAGTTTACCTTCACCAGAGGCAAGATTTCGGCAAAATGACGTTCAAGCGCAGCGTGATTTGCACCAGTCGCCGCAAAAACAACAAGCTCTGGCATCTGCTTGCCGATCCAACGGCGCAGCGCGCGCAGGCCGCCCGCAGAATTGGGAAACTGCGCCGCCTTATCGGTGCTCAGGCGGCAAGCATCGAGCGTGGCTTTCGAGATGTCTATTCCGATGGTATCCTTCATCGTCTTCGCGTGTCTTATGCTTGCCGTAGAGGGCTTAGCGCCGCTCTGTATCCTTCCAGGCCCCAGGCGAAGACGATGGCTGATCAGACTTTAAAACGGTCCCTCACGACCAGGCGTTTGACGATCCAGCCACCGCCAATGCACGCATGCATGGCGTGGCGTGCAGTGGCTCTTCTTCGCGTAAGAGCCGGGATCGGCATAAGACAAGCCTTGAGCGTCCGGACCAAGATGTTTCGCCGAAATCTCGCGACTCCGCGCCTGCACAACGCCGCCAAAAGGTTCTTGCGACATCTGCGCGTTCCGGCTCGGGGGGGGGGGGACGGTCATCGTTGATCCTGATGCCTGCAAGCGTTGCGGTTCGACCCTGCGCAAGACATGCGGAGGGGCGGTGCGGTAAAGAACGGGTGCAGTGCCCGGCGGCGAAAGCTGTTGCTGCCGATGCGCCTGGCACGCTGCGCGGGCCGTGCGAGTGCACGCCATTCGGCAGGGCCGGGCGCGACTGTCGCGGGCCGATCATGCGGCGGCGTGTCCGGCCAAGCGGGCGTGCAGATCCTCGCGCCGCAGCGAAGTCTTCGGGCCCTGAACGACCGCACGGCCACGCTCCATCACCAGGAAATCGTCGCCGAGGCTCCAGGCGAAGTCGAAGAACTGCTCGACCAGAACGATCGCCATGTCACCGCGGTCGCGAAGCGCGGCGATGACGCGGCCGATCTGGGCGATGATGTTGGGCTGGATGCCCTCGGTCGGCTCGTCCAGCAGCAGGATGCGGGGTTTGGTGATCAGCGCGCGGGCGATGGCCAGCTGCTGCTGCTGGCCACCGGACAGGTCGCCGCCGCGCCGGTGGAACATGTCGGCCAGGATCGGGAAGCTGTCGAAGATCTCGTCGGCGATGCGGCGGTCGGCGCGGGGCAGGCAGGCGAGCCCGGTCTCCATGTTCTCTCGCACCGTCAGCATCGGAAAGATCGCCCGCCCTTGCGGGACATAGCCCACACCAAGCCGAGCCATCTTTTGGGCGGTCAGACGGCCAAGCGGCTTGCCGTCCAGCGTCATCTCTCGGCCAGACCGGGGATGCCGGCCTGCCAGCAGGTTCATCAGCGAGGTCTTGCCGACCCCATTGTTGCCCATCACGCAGGTGACGGCGCCGGGGCGGGCATTGATGTCGATGCCGTGCAGGATCTGGCTGCCGCCGTAATGCAGGGTCAGGTTCGTCGCGTTCAACATCCTATCGCCCCAAATAGACGTCGATGACGTCGGGATTGCGGGTCACGTGATCCAAGCTGCCCTCGGCCAGGACCGACCCCTGGTGCAGCACGGTCACCTTGCAGTTCAGGCGGCGCACGAAGTCCATGTCGTGTTCCACGACCACCACCGCCCGCGTTTCCGCCAGCTTGCAAAGCAGCGTCGTCGTCTGTTCCCGTTCCGCCAGGGTCATTCCGGCGGCAGGTTCGTCGACCAGCAGCAGGCGGGGGGCCGAGGCCAGCAGCATGCCGATCTCCAGCCACTGCTTCTGGCCGTGGCTCAGCTCGCCTGCGCGGCGGGTCAGCTGTGACGACAGGCCGACCTCTTCGGCCAGCGCCTCGACGCGGACCTGCGAGGCGCGGGACGGCCGCCAGCGCAGGACCGCGAACGGTCCGCGAGGGGCCTTCAGCGCCATGGTCAGGTTCTCGGCGACGGTCTGGTCCTCGAAGACGGTAGGGCGCTGGAACTTGCGGCCGATGCCGGCGCGGGCGATCTGCGCCTCGTTCATCTTCAGAAGCGAGCGGCTGCCTTCGCCGAAATGCACGTCGCCCTCGTCCGGCGTGGTCTTGCCGGTCACGATGTCCATGAAGGTTGTCTTGCCCGCGCCGTTGGGGCCGATGACGGCCCGCAATTCGGCCGCGTTGATGGAGAACGACAGGTTGTTGATCGCCTTGAACCCGTCGAAGGACTTGCTGATGCCGCTGACTTCCAGAAGCGCGCTCATGCCTCGGCCTCCTTGTGGTGGCGGGCCTTGCGCGGCGGGCCCATGCGGCGGTCAAAGATGCCGGCGATGCCGTTGGGCGCGAACAGCGTGACCAGCACGAAGGACAGGCCAAGCGCCACCTGCCACCAGTCCACCCAGTTCACCACATAGACGCCCAGGTTCAGGTCGGGTGCCCGCCCGCCGGTGAACCAGCTGGACAGCAGCGACACGACAACGGCCCCGATAACTGCTCCGTAAAGCCGCCCGCGACCGCCGATGGCCACCCAGACTGCCAGATGGATCGAGGCGATGGGCATCAGCTCTGCCGGGTTGATGATGCCCGCCTGCGGGTAATAGAGCGCCCCCGCCACGGCGGTGATCATTGCGGCCAGGGTGAAGACGACCAGCTTGAACCCCTCGACCGGGTAGCCCAGGAACCGCACGCGGGTCTGATCGTCGCGAATGGCACGGATCACGCTGCCGAACTTGCCGCTGACCAGCCAGGCCGCCAGCAGGTAAAAAATCGCCAAGGCCCCGGCGGAGGTCCAGAGGAGCCAGACCGACAGCGTCGCTTGGTCGACCCCCTCCAGACCCGGCAGGTTTTGCAGGCCCGACAGCCCGTTGTTGCCGCGAAAGCCGCTGTCGTTCTGAAACAGCCAAAGCGCCAGCGTCATCGCCTGTGTCAGGATCGACAGATAGACGCCGTTCACCCGGCTGCGGAACGCGAGCCAGCCGAAGACCAGCGCCAGCAGCCCGGGCACCAAGGCGACCAGAAGCATCTGCAGCGGCAGGGAATGTGCAAAGCTCCAGACCGAGGGAAGGTCGGCGCTGCCGACGACGCCGAAGATCTGGTTGGCGGTGGCCTGTTGCAGCTCCAGCACGGTGGGGGGGATCGGGTTCTGGGCCAGCTGGACGGCGACGATGCCTTCCGTCCGGGCATACATCAGCCATTGGCCAATCATGTAGCCGCCAAGCGCGAAGAACGCCATCTGCCCCAGTGACAGGATGCCGAGATAGCCCCAGACCAGGTCCATGGCTATGGCGGCCAGCGCCAGGCACAGCGTCATGCCGAAGACCTTGACCGCCGATGTCGGGGTGACGCCCGACCCGTAGGCGTGGCTGAGCGTCGTGACCGTGGCGGTGAAGACCGCCAGCACCGCCAGCACGACCAGGACGGGGGGGTTCTGCAAAATGAACGGCTTGCGGGTCATGTCACGCCTCGGCTGCGCGGCCGCGCTGCAGGATGATGCCGCGGGGCCTGAACTGAATGAAGATGATGATGAACAGGATCATGAAGGTCTGCGCCGCCAGCGTGTTGGCGGGGTTCAGCGATTCGATGACCTTCGACAGCCCGCCGATCAGCGTGGCCCCGGCCAGCGTGCCCCAGATGTTGCCCACACCACCCACGACCACGGTCATGAAGCTTTGCACGATATAGCCCTGGCCCAGCTCCGACGTGACCTGGGCGAAAAGACCGATGGCGATGCCCGCGATGCCGGCGATGCCCGAGCCGAGGCCGAATGTCAGCATGGCAATGCGGTCGGGGTTGATGCCCATGCTGGCGGCCATGCCGGGGTTCTGGGTGACGGCGCGGACCTCCAGCCCCAGGCGGGTGCGCTTCACGATGAAGAGGAAGAGGCTCAGGAAAATCAGCGCCAAAACGAAGATCGCCACGCGGATCGAACTGATCCCGATCACGTCGTTGACCTTGATCGACCCCTCCAGCCAGGCGGCGAGGTCAGGGGCCGGGCCTGCGTGCCAAAGATGTTCTTGGCCAGCTGCTGCAGAGCGATGGACACGCCGAATGTCGCCAGCAGCGTTTCCAGCGGGCGATGGGTCAGGTGGCGGATCACCAGCCGATAAAGGACCACCCCCGCCCCGAAGGTCACCGCAAATGCCAGGGGCAGCGCCACGATCAGCGACAGCGTGCGGTCGGAGATCAGCGTCTGCACGGTGTATCCGGTATAGGCGCCCATCATGATGAATTCGCCATGCGCCATGTTGATGACGCGCATCACGCCGAAGGTCACGGCCAGCCCGATGGCGGCCAGGAAATAGATCGAGGCCAGGGACAGCGCGTCCAGCCCCAGGTCGATGCCCTTCATCGCGCCAAGCCGGACCTGCGCGCGGGTCCGGGCGGCCTTGGCGGCATCCGTCACGGCGGGGTCGGCTTCGGCGTAAAGCTGGAAGAAGCGGCTGGCCTCCAGCGCGGCCGCGGCCTCGGCCTCGGTCGCGGCGGGGGGGACTGTGCCGGCGGCCTCCAGGGCCTCATGGGCGCGGTCGCGGGCCTCGGGCGAGGGCAGGTCGGCCACCGGAACGCCGCCGACATGGCCGTCGTCGATGTGCTGGGCCAGAAGCGCGCGCAGCCCGTCGCGCGTCAGCGGCGGCTGCAGCAGGTCCTGCTGCACCAGCTGCACCAGGGCGGCGTCGCGCGAAAGGTCATTGTCGCCGGGCGTCAGTTCGTGGGCGACATTGGTGCCTTCCGGCGGCTCGGTCGGGGCGGTGACTGGCGCACCAATGGGCAGCGGGCAGGTCGGGTGCCCGCTGCGCAGGCAGCGTCAGGTCGGCTGCAAGGTCAGACCGCCTTCGGTGACGAGGAACTCGACGACCTGCCCGACGCCGCCGCCGTGGCGCAGCTGGGCCATGACGACGGGGCGGGGGCCGCGTGCCTCATGTGCATCCTTTTCTAGCAGCGCCACGTCGACGCCGACATGCGGGGCCAGGTCGGTCTTGTTCACGACCAGCAGGTCAGACCTCGCCAGCCCCGGCCCGCGCTTGCGGGGAATGTCCTGCCCCGCCGCCGTGTCGATCACATAGATCGTCAGGTCGGCCAGTTCCGGGCTGAAGGTCGCGGCCAGGTTGTCGCCGCCCGATTCGATCAGGATCAGCTCCAGGTCCGGGAAAGCCGCGTTCAGGTCGGCAATGGCGGCCAGGTTGATGCTGGCATCCTCGCGGATGGCGGTATGGGGGCAGCCGCCGGTCTCGACGCCCCTGATCCGGTCGACGGGCAGGACCTGGGCGCGCATCAGCGCCTCGGCATCCTCGCGGGTATAGATGTCGTTGGTGACGACGGCCATGGACAGGCGCGGTGCCAGCGCGCGGGCCAGTTGTTCGGTCAGCGTGGTCTTGCCCGCGCCGACGGGGCCGCCGATGCCGACGCGCAGAGGTCCGTGAAGGCTCATGAGCGGAAGATCCTTGTTGTCATGGTTTCGTGGCGCATGGCGGCCATCTCGGCCCCCCAGGCGGTGCTGGCCAGATCGGCCTCGGAGGCGTCCTGGGCCACCTTGGCGCGGGCGGTGATGCGGGGCTGCAGATCGGCCAGCATCCCTTGCCCCTCGACGGGGCCGAGGGGCAGGAAACGGACGGCCGCGCTGATCAGGCTGGCCGCCTGCGATTGCCCAAAGGCGGCGATGATCTCGGAAGCCGGCAGGGGCATGGCGGCGCAGGCGCGGCCGAAGGCCACGGGCAGAACGGCAGGGGGTTGCGCGGTTCCCGTCAGCGCCGCGACATTGGCCGCAAAGGCGGTGCCCTGTTCCACCGTCTCGGCCAGCCGCTGGCGGGACAGGCAGGCGGCGCGGGCCAGATCGTCCAGCGCCCGGTGATCCGCGCCCGGCCGCAGGGACAAAGCGACCAGCACTGCATCGGTCCAGCCCGCGCCGTGATCCAGCCAGTCCGCCAGCCATTGCGGCAGCGTTGCGCGCGTCACCAGCCCCGCATCCATCGCCCATTCCAGCCCCTGCGACCAGGCGAACCCGCCCACCGGAAAGGCGGGCGACAGCATCTGCCACAGCCGCAGGCGCGCCGCGTCAGCCGTGCACATGGCCCGGGGCATGGGTGTGGTGATCCTCGCCCGCGCCGTGCGGGTGGCCATGGTCATGCCCGAAGGTGCGGCCATGACCATAGGCGCCGCCTTCCGGGCGGAAGGGGATGTCCTTGTGGCTGATCTCGGCCCCCAGCTTGCGCAGCATCGCCTCCAGGACGTGATCCTGGCGGATGATCAGGCGATCGGCCTCGATGCGGCAGGGGGTGTGGCGGTTGCCGATATGCCAAGCCAGGCGCGGCAGGTTGCCCCGGATGACCAGCACCGGCTCGGGCGCGGCGCGCACGACGATCTGACGGCCGTCCGACAGCTCGAAGGCGTCGCCGTCGTCCAGGCTGGTCACCTCGGGCAGGTCGACCATGAAGTCGCCCCCGTCGAAGGTCAGGCGCTTGCGCCGCAGCAGGCGGCCTTCGTAATCCAGGCTGATCTCGCCGGCGAAAGGCGCGGGCGCGTTGCGGATGATGGCATGGGCGGTGGCGGTCATGGGATGATCCTTCCCTCAATAGAGGAAATAGCGTTGCGCCAGCGGCAGCTCGGTCGCGGGCTCGCAGGTCAGAAGAACGCCGTCGGCGCGGACCTCGTAGGTTTCCGGGTCGACCTCGATGTCGGGCATGGCGTTGTTCAGGACCATGTCGGCCTTGCCGATGTCGCGGGTGTGTTCCACCGCGATCAGGGTCTTTTGCAGCGCCGATCCGGCCCCGGCCTCCAGCCCCGCCTGGCTGACGAAGAGGGCCGAGGCGCGGCGGTTGTGCCCCCACATGGGCCGCGAAAACATCGGCTGCACGGGGATCGAGCCGTTCGGATCGCCCATCTGCGCCACGCTGATCTGACCGCCGACCAGCACCATCTCGGGCTTGGCGGCAAAGAAGGCGGGCGACCACAGGACCAGGTCCGCGCGCTTGCCCGGCGCGATCGACCCGATATGCCGGCTGACCCCATGGGCGATGGCGGGGTTGATCGTGTATTTCGCGATATAGCGGCGGGCGCGCAGGTTGTCATTCTGCCCCTGCTCGCCGGGCAGGCGGCCGCGCTGGCGGCGCATCTTGTCGGCGGTCTGCCAGGTGCGGATGATCACCTCTCCGATCCGGCCCATGGCTTGGCTGTCCGACGAGATCACGCTGAACGCACCAAGGTCGTGCAGGATGTCCTCGGCCGCGATGGTCTCGCGCCGGATGCGGGATTCGGCGAAGGCGACATCCTCGGGGACGCGGCGGTCAAGGTGGTGGCAGACCATCAGCATGTCGAGGTGTTCCTCGATCGTGTTGCCGGTATAGGGCCGCGTCGGGTTGGTCGACGACGGCAGCACGTTCGCCATGCCGACCATGCGGATGATGTCGGGGGCGTGCCCGCCGCCCGCGCCCTCGGTGTGATAGGCGTGGATGGCGCGGCCCGCGATGGCGGCCATCGTATCCTCGACAAAGCCCGATTCGTTCAGCGTGTCGGTGTGAATCATCACCTGCACGTCCATAACGTCGGCGACGGTCAGGCAGCAGTCGATGGCGGCGGGGGTGGTGCCCCAATCCTCGTGCAGCTTCAGCGCGCAGGCGCCGGCGCGGACCTGTTCCTCCAGCGGGGCCGCGACGCTGGCGTTGCCCTTGCCCGCGATGCCGATGTTGACGGGCAGGTCGGCGCAGGCCTCCAGCATGCGGGCGATGTGCCAAGGGCCGGGGGTGCAGGTCGTGGCCAGCGTGCCATGCGCGGGGCCGGTGCCGCCGCCAAGAAGCGTTGTGACCCCGGAATGCAGCGCGTGGTCCACCTGCTGCGGGCAGATATAGTGGATGTGGCAGTCGAAACCGCCGGGGGTCAGGATGCGGCCCTCTCCGGCGATGATCTCGGTTCCGGGGCCGATGATCAGGGTCACGCCCGGCTGGGTGTCGGGGTTGCCGGCCTTGCCGATCCCGGCGATGCGCCCGTCCTTCAGGCCCACATCGGCCTTGATGATGCCCTGGTGGTCGAACACCACGACGCCGGTGATCACCGTGTCCATGGCGCCGTCCGCGCGGGTGACTTGGGACTGGCCCATGCCGTCGCGCACGACCTTGCCGCCGCCGAACTTGACCTCCTCTCCCGCGATGGTCAGGTCGCGCTCGACCTCGATGAGGATCTCGGTATCGGCCAGGCGGATGCGGTCGCCGGTGGTGGGACCATAGAGCGCGGCATAATCGGCGCGGGACAGCGTCGTCACAGCGCACCCCCGATCTGGCCGCGAAAGCCGTGCACGATCCGGTCGCCCGCATAGCCCACCAAGGTGACCTGACGCGACTGGCCGGGCTCGAACCGCACGGCGGTGCCGGCGGGGATGGCCAGGCGCATGCCGCGCGCGGCGGCGCGGTCGAAATACAGCGCCGGGTTGGTTTCGGCGAAATGGTAATGGCTGCCGACCTGGATCGGCCGGTCGCCGGTATTGGCGATCATCAGCGTGATCGTCGCGCGCCCGTCGTTCAGCGCGATCTCGCCATCGGCGGGAAGGATCTCTCCGGGGATCATGTCAGCCGACCGCCAGCGCCAGGCCCGCCAGCGCGGTGCCGCCGCCCAGAACGCGCAGCTCCAGCCCCCGCGACAGCAGGCGGCCAAAGGCGATGCCGCCCAGGTGCAGCGCCATGGTCGCCAGCGCGAAGCCCGCCGCGTAGAGCCCAAGCCCCGTCGCCGGCCCCTCGGCCCCATGCGCCCAGCCATGGGCCGCGCCGAAGATGACCACCACCGGGACCAGCGCCTCCAAGGGCAGGCGCACGGCCATGGCGACCAGCACGCCCAGCACCACGACCGAGGCCAGGATCATCGGCTCGACCGCTGGCAGGCCCATGCCACCCGCGCCCATCGCGCCCCCCGCCAACATCGCGCCGACGAAGGTCGCCGGCAGCGCCCAAATTGCCCGCCCGCCCAGCTGTGCGGCCAGAAGGCCAAGCGTGACCATCGCCAGCAGGTGATCGACACCGCCCACCGGATGGGCCAGGCCGTGGATGAACTGGGCGTCATGAACGTGGCCGGGATGGGCCAGCGCGGTCCCCGGAAAAACTGCGGGCAGCAGCATGGAGGCAAGGATCAGGCGTTTCATTCGGAGGCCTCGCGGATGGGGTGATGGACGGTGACCAGCTTGGTGCCGTCGGGGAAGGTCGCCTCGACCTGGACGGATTCGATCATGTCGGGGATGCCGGGCATGCACTGGTCGGCGGTGATGACATGCCCGCCCGCCTGCATCAGGTCGGCCACGCTGCGGCCGTCGCGCGCGCCCTCGACCACGAAATCCGTGATCATTGCAATCGCCTCGGGGTGGTTCAGCTTGACGCCGCGCGACAGGCGGCTGCGCGCCACCATGGCGGCGACCGAGACCAGCAGCTTCTCGCGTTCGCGGGGGGAAAGGTTCATCGTCAGACCTGCCAGATGCGGGGAAGGGGATCGGGGCGCAGCGCCCCCAGAAGTCGGTTGATCTGCCGGCGCAGCGGCCAGCCGTCATCGGCCAGCATGCGGATCAACAGGCGGCCCGGTGGCGCGCTGGCGGCGGCACTGACGCCGGGTTCGTCCAGCGCCGCGCGGGCCTGCGGCAGAAGGTCCGGCGCATGGGGCGCGACCATGGCCAGCGTGGCCAGCGCGCGGGCGCCGCCCAGCATCGCCGGGCTGTCCAGCCGCGGCAGCGTGGCATCGTCCAGCGCCAGCGCGTCGTGAAGCAGGATGCGGCCCGCGCGGCGCACGATGCGGCGGTCGCGCAGGTGCAGGCGGGCCGGACGCTCGCCCATGGCGAGGCGGCCGAGGACCAGCATCTCCAGCAGCAGGCAGCCGGCATCTGGGGCAAGATCCACCGTTGTTTCCCGCTGCAGGCGCGCGCCGTCATAGAGGATCGTTTCCTGCGGCAGCCAGTCCAGCCACCCGCCGTCGCCCACCGACAGCGACACCTGCGCCGTTGCGGTGCCGTTGGCGCGATAGGCACGCTCGGCCGTCTGGGTCGTCGCCACCGCACGGGTGCATGGGCGCAGCGCGACGCCGAAGAACAGCCGATCGCCCGAGGCGAGTCCGCCGGATGTGTTCAGGAACACGATCTCTGGCAGGCCCGCCGTCATGCGCGGCAGCATCGTTTTGGCCGAGCCCCGCTGCGCCAAGTCGATCAGCCCGCGCGGGCCGATGACGACCTGCGCCGCGCCGTGGCTGCGCTGCATGCGGATCGTGGGGGTGGTGCTGTTGAACATACGGGCATGGGTTGCCAAAGCACGCCGCAGCGTCAACGACCGGGTACGCCGCAATTGCTTGCCGCGTGGGCATCAACATGCAGGCCGCACCGCAAATGGGCAACCTGCCCGCAAACCGGGCAGAAGATTCAGGCGATCCGGTAGGCTATTGCGTCCAGCAGCCGCCTGCGGGACGGGGGGATGGCGCGGATCTCGACCCCGGTAAAGACATGCATCGTCTTCAGCGCTGGGTCGACGACGGCGTGGTCGCTGACCCAGCCGCCCATCGCCAGGTAGCTGCGCAGCAGCGGCGGCATCGCGGCCATCGCGCGGCGGGGGTCCGGCTGGCGCAGGCGCAGCACGCGGGCAAAGCGGAAGACGCGGGGCGCCTTGACGCGCGGCCACCAGCGGCGCGGCGCCAGGTGGCGGTCCTTGAGCATGGCGAAGGCCTCGGCATGCGTGTCAGGATCGCAGCCGACGAAGCTGGAGCAGCCGAACAGCATCTCGACCCCGGCTTCGTCTACATGGCGCGTCAGGGCGGCCCAAGCGATTCGCAGGATGTCGGGATCGCGGTGGTCGGGATGGATGCAGAAGCGCCCCATCTCGACCATGGGACCGTCGAAGCGGCCCAGGGCTGCCAGGTCATAGTGCTGCGCCGAATAGCTGCGCGCGATCTGCGATCCGTCGGCCAGCGGCAGGAAGCGGAAGGTGCAGACCAGGCGCCCCGAGGCCGCGTCCTCGACCAGCATGTGCTGGCAATCGGCGTCCAGGGCGTCGGCGTCAAGGCCGTGGCCGTCGTCGATCTCTCCGGTCCGGGCCAGGAAGCACTGCCAGCGCAGCCGCTGGCAATCGCAGAGGTCCTGGTCGGTGTCGGCCAAGCGCGCGCGGTACCGACCCTTGGACAGCGGTTTCATCGTGACCAACCCCTGATGGACGCGGTGCCAGTATAAGCGCCTCCTGTGTCGAAATCACGAAGGCATTCGGCCCCGTCAGTCGATCTCGGGATCGCCAAGCGTGTCCTGCACGTAAAGCCGGCGGATCAGCAGCATCGCGACGATCAGCAGCGGCGTTGCAAGGATGACGCCGACGAACCCGAAGAGCCCGCCGAACGCCACGATGGCCACGATCGTCAGCGCCGGCGGCAGCTGCACGGCATAGCGCTGGATCAGCGGCATCAGGACGTCGCCCTCGAACGTCTGGATCGCCAGGAACAGCAGGGCGACGTAAAGGGCGGTGTCGACCCCCTGCGGCAGCGCCACCAGGACCGCGATGCCGCCCGAGAAGACGGGCCCGACGATCGGCACGATGTTGGTCACACCTGCAATCAGCGCCAGGATCAGCGTCAGCGGCACGCCCAGCAGCCACAGGCCCAGCCCGGCCAGGATCGCCACCACGACCATGTCCAGCGCCTGCCCCGCCATCCATCGCGCCAGCTGCGTGCCCAGCTCATCCAGGATGCCCGAGGCGCGCTCGCGGCGACGCAGCGGCACCAGTCGGATCGCTCCCCTGCGATAAAGCGGCGCCTCGATCGCCAGATAGACGGCGGTGATCAGCATCAGCAGGACCGACGAGACGCTGCCCAGAAGGGTGTTCACGATGCCGGTCAGCATGCCCATCATGTCGGGCAGACGCTCGGCCAGGCGCTCGGCCCCGGCCTCGATGTCCTCGGGCAGCTTGTCCTCGACCGCCTCGCCCAGAAGATCGCCCGGCATCCAGCCGGTCAGCGCATCCCAGGATTCGGGCAGCGCATCCAGAAGGTCCCGGAACTGCGCGGCAACGGAGGACCCGGCCAGCCAGAAGCCCCCGGCCAGAGCGCCGATCACCGCCAGAACGACGATCAGCACCCCCAGCTTGACGTTGAGGGCGATCAGCCGGTGCAGCCCGTTGCCCCCGGCCCGCAACGCGATGGCGACAAGGATGGCGCCGAAGACCAGCAAGAGGACATGGGACCACGCCCACGCCGCGCCCAGAAGCAGGACCAGCGCCGCCGTCCTGACCAGCGTGCCGGTGGTCAGCGCGCGGTCGGTGCCCGCGCCGGAAGGTTCGTGCCGTGCGGGCGGGGTCGGGCGCCAGTCTGTCATGGATGCTCCTGTGCTGGCGGATCAATCCGCAGCGCGGCGTGGGGGTTCCGCCGCACCTTCTTGCCCGGGGCGGCCAAGCCTGCTAACCGGACGCGGATTTCCGTGAAGCGCGGGCGCGGCCCGCCGATCAGACAAGGTAAGACCATGGCCACCGAACGCACGCTTTCCATCATCAAGCCCGATGCCACCCGCCGCAACCTGACCGGCAAGATCAACGCCAAGTTCGAGGATGCGGGCCTGCGCATCGTCGCGCAGAAGCGCATCAAGCTGTCGGCCGAGCAGGCGGGCAAGTTCTACGAAGTTCACAAGGACCGCCCCTTCTACGGAGAACTGGTCGAGTTCATGGCCTCGGAACCGGTCGTCGTGCAGGTCCTGGAGGGCGAGAACGCCATCGCGAAGAACCGTGAAGTCATGGGCGCCACCAACCCGGCCAATGCAGACGAAGGCACGATCCGCAAGGAGTTCGCGCTGTCCATGGGCGAGAACTCGGTGCACGGCTCCGACGCCCCCGAGACCGCCAAGGAAGAGATCGCATTCTTCTTCTCGGGCCTCGAACTGGTCGGCTGAAGCCGCCAGGACGATGCGGACTGACCAAAAGGGGCCCTTCGCGGCCCCTTTCTTCTGGCGCGGCTGGCAGATGGCATCGGTTGCGGCAGCGTCGCGCAACGGCTATGCCCAGTTGCGACGCAACGATTTTTTTGGGGGAAGTGCCATGCGGGCATTCGTGTTTCCGGGGCAGGGGGCGCAAACGGTCGGCATGGGCCGCGAACTGGCCGAAGCCTGGCCTGCCGCGCGCGACGTCTTCGACGAGGTGGACGAGGCGCTGGGCGAAAACCTGTCCAAGCTGATCTGGGAAGGGGATGCCGACACGCTGACGCTGACGCGGAACGCGCAGCCGGCGCTGATGGCGACGTCCATCGCGGCCTTCCGCGCGATGGAAGCCGAAGGGATCAACATCCACGATGCCGACTTTGTCGCGGGTCATTCGCTGGGCGAATATTCGGCGCTCTGCGCGGCGGGGGCGCTGACCCTGTCCGACACCGCGCGCCTGCTGCGCCTGCGCGGGCAGGCCATGCAAGAGGCCGTGCCGGTGGGCGTCGGCGCGATGGCGGCGATCCTGGGCCTCGATTTCGAAACCGTGGACCGCATCGCCCGAGAGATCGGCGGCGACGAGGTCGTGCAGGCCGCCAACGACAACGATCCGGCGCAGGTCGTGATCTCGGGGCACAAGGATGCGGTCGAGGCCGCGGCCGAGGCGATGAAGGTCGCCGGCGCCAAGCGGGCGCTGATGCTGCCGGTGTCGGCGCCTTTCCATTCCGTGCTGATGCAGCCGGCGGCGGCGGTCATGGCCGATGCGCTGGCCGGGGTCGACATCCAGCCGCCCGCCGTGCCGCTGATCGCCAATGTCCGCGCCGAGGCGGTGATCGAGCCGGGCGCGATCCGGCGCCTGCTGGTCGAGCAGGTGACCGGAACCGTGCGCTGGCGCGAATCCGTCGCCAATATGGCCGAGGCCGGTGTGACCGAGTTCTGGGAGATCGGCGCGGGCAAGGCACTGTCCGGTATGATCAAGCGGATCACGAAGGATGCGACCGTGCGCAATGTCGGCATTCCGGCGGATGTCGCGGCGCTCAGGGGTTAACGCGGGTCGGGGCGCTGTCCCGAGTTCCGGGATACATGAAAAAGAAGAGGCTGGGATGTTCGATCTGACGGGAAAGACGGCGCTGGTGACTGGCGCCTCGGGTGGGATCGGCGGCGCGATCGCCGAGGCGCTGCATGGGGCGGGGGCGACCGTGACGCTGTCGGGCACGCGCGAGGCGCCGCTGCGCGAGCTGGCCGAGAAACTGGGCGACCGCGCGCATGTCGTGACCGCCAACCTGGGCGAGGCCGAGTCGCTGGCCGCGCTGCCCAAGGCGGCGACCGAGGCGATGGGATCGCTGGACATCCTGGTGAACAACGCCGGGATCACCCGCGACAACCTGTTCATGCGCATGTCGGACGAGGAATGGGCGCAGGTGCTGGATGTGAACCTGTCCAGCGTCTTCAAGCTGTCGCGCAGCGTCCTTCGAGGCATGATGAAGGCGCGCTGGGGGCGGATCGTCAACATCACCTCGGTCGTGGGGGCCACGGGCAATCCGGGGCAGGGCAACTATGCCGCCGCCAAGGCGGGGCTTGTCGGCATGTCGAAATCGCTGGCCTACGAGGTGGCAAGCCGCGGGATCACGGTGAACTGCGTGGCACCGGGCTTCATCGCGACGGCCATGACCGACAAGCTGAACGACGACCAGAAGGGCAAGATCCTGGGCCAGATCCCCGCCGGCCGGATGGGCAGCCCCGAGGAGATCGCCGCCGCCGTTCTCTATCTTTCCAGCCCCGAGGCGGGTTACGTCACCGGTGCCACCTTGCATGTCAATGGCGGGATGGCGATGATCTGACGGGCGCTGTCGCGGCGGCAACGCCCGGCAGGAATCGTTCCGAAAGCGGTTGCATGAGGGTTCGTGGGTGCTATATCCCCCGCTTTAGCAGCAGGGGAACCGCCCTGTGCTGAACCGGACCGCGTGTCCGCGCAAAACTTGGGCGGATGCCCGCGAGAATGAGGATATGACATGAGCGATATCGCTGATCGCGTGAAGAAGATCGTGGTCGAGCATCTGGGTGTCGATGAGGACAAGGTGGTCGAATCCGCTTCGTTCATCGACGATCTGGGCGCCGACAGCCTCGACACCGTCGAGCTGGTCATGGCTTTCGAGGAAGAGTTCGGGATCGAGATCCCCGACGACGCCGCCGAAACCATCCAGACCGTCGGCGACGCGGTGAACTTCATCAAGGGCGCGGTCTGACCCGAAGCCTTTTCGGCCGCGCGCGCTTTGCACGATGGCCAGACGGCGCCCCCAGCTCGGGAGGCGCCGTTTTTCATGGAAGTTGTCCCATGCGCCGGGTCCGTGGAACCCGAAGGCCAGGCACCTTGTTGTGGCGGCGAAACATCCGCAAAAAGGAGGCTTTCATGGCCGTGAACGTGAAGGGTCTTGAAGACAACGCCCGCAAGACTTCCATCGAGACGCTGAACGCCCGCGTGTCCGACAGCATCGCGTTGGGGCTGGCTGTCAAGCAGGCGCACTGGAACATGAAGGGGCCGAACTTCATCGCCGTTCACGAGTTCCTGGATGCCGTCCATGCACGCGTTCTGGCCCATACCGACGTCATGGCCGAGCGCGTGCAGATCCTGGACGGCCGCGCGATGGGAACGGTCGAGGTCGTGAAGGATTCGGTGACCCTGAAGCCCTATCCGACGGACGTGACCAAGGTGCAGGACCACCTGACCGAGCTGTGCGCCCGCATCCGCGACCATGGAGAGAAAGTGCGAAACGCCATCGACAGCACCGACGATGCCGGGGATGCCGATACCGCCGATCTGCTGACCGGCGTTTCTCGTGAACTGGACAAGGACCTGTGGTTCCTGGAGAGCCACCTGGAGTAACCGGCGCCCGACACGCCGCCACGACGGGCGCCTTCGGGCGCCCGTTTCCGTTTCAGCGGCCCAGCTTGGCGTGAACCTCGTCCAGGTCGACCTCGGCCAGGGGCATCTTGTTGTCGGGATCGTCGAAGTCGTAGCGGAACAGCTGGAAGTCGTCCTTGTAGATATCCCAGATCAGGTGGCGCGACAGGTCGTCGAAGTAATCGCTGACCTTGTGGGCGCGCTTGGGCCCGTGACCTTCCGATTCGTTGAACCGGGGCACCTCGGCCAGGTCCAGCGCCACGGGGGTGTCGGCCGCTGACAGGACCTGCGCCATCCCGTCGTTGAATGCCTCGGTGAAGAAGATGCGGTCGTAGCGGCCGCCGTTCACGATGAAGGTCGAGATGTGACCCGACATGGCCGACCAGTGGATGTCGGGGTCCATCGGCTTGCGAAAGCGGATGGTGTCCCGGGCGAACAGCAGGAAACGGCGAAAGCTGGCGACCTGGTCGAAGTCGAAGCCGTTTTCCGGGGTGCCGACGTCGATCCCGTAGCGCTGAACCAGCTGCGGCACCAGGTTGCCGCGATAGCGGCGGCCGTTGCGCTGGATGCCGGCGATCTTGTCGAAGAAGGACGACAGGATGCGCGCATAGGGGTTGCGGACGCAGGTGAAGGTCAGCGCGTCGCGCGACTGGACCGCACGCTCGATCGGGCCCTGGCTGTGATCCAGCGCCCATTTGTGCAGGCCCTTGCTTGCATCATGGATGTCGCCGTCGAAGAACCGGCCGTGGTCGGAATAGAACATGATCTGGCCGATGGTCGAACAGGCGCATTTCGGCACCACCCGATAAATCATGCTCTCGCTTTCGGTCATCCAGACGCCGGGAAACCCCATGTTGCATTCTCCGATACCGCGGCCTGCGAGGAAGTCGGGGTCGTCTCGCTTGTCCCGACGCTGAAATCAGCTACACACAAAGCAAAACGCAGCGACGAATTCAACGCCTTGTGACCAATTGCGTGGATTCGATGACCGGACAACGCGAGGCTCATGGCACGGATCGCCTTCATCCTGCTGACCCACAAGGACCCGCAGGGGGTCATCGACCAGGCAAGGCGGCTGACGGCGACGGGCGATTACGTGTCGATCCATTTCGACAAGCGCGCGCCCATGGCGATGTTCCAGCAGATCAAGGATGCGCTTGGCGACCATCCGGGCGTCGTCTTCGCCCCGCGCCGGCACAAGTGCGGCTGGGGCGAATGGTCGCTGGTTGCCGCCACGCTGGAGGCGCTGCGCGCGGCCGAGGCGGCGTTCCCCCAGGCCACGCATTTCTACATGTTGTCGGGCGACTGCATGCCCATCAAGTCGGCCGAGTTCGCGCGGGCATCCCTCGATGCCGAGGATTGCGACTTCATCGAAAGTCTCGACTTTTTCGACAGCGACTGGATCAAGACCGGCCTGAAGGAAGGGCGTCTGATCTATCGCCACTGGTTCAACGAGCGCAACCAGAAGTGGCTGTTCTACACCTGGGTCAACCTGCAGCAGCGATTCGGGCTGTCCCGAGAGGTTCCGCGCGACCTTCAGGTGATGATCGGATCGCAGTGGTGGTGCCTGCGCCGCCAGACGGTCGAGGCGATCCTCGACCTGATCCGCGAGCGCCCCGAGATCGTGCGGTTCTTCCGCACGACCTGGATCCCGGACGAGACGTTCTTCCAGACGCTGGTTGCCCATCTGGTGCCGCGCAAGCAGATCCGCACGCGGACGCTGACCTTTCTGATCTTCACCGACTACGGGATGCCGGTGGTCTTCTACAACGACCACTACGACCTGCTGCTGCGCCAGGATTACCTGTTCGCGCGCAAGATCAGCCCCGAAGCGCTGGAACTGCGCGAAAGGCTGGGCGCGCTATGGCAAAGCGCCGGCCTGGGCTTCCCGATTGCCGCCGAGGGGCGGCGGCTGTTCACATTCCTGACCGGGCGCGGGCGCATCGGCCGTCGCTTTGCCCCCCGGTTCTGGGAAGCCGACGGCAGTCTGGGCGCCGAGCGTGTCGTCCACATGATCGTCGCCAAGAAATGGCATGTCGCCAAGCGGCTGACGGCCGCGATCCGTCAGCACACGTCGGTTCCGGCAGTGGACTATGTCTTCAACGAACTGGATGCCAACCTGCCCGAGATGGGCCGCGTCGCGTCGTCGCTGAGCAAGCGCGAGCGGCACAGGCGCGCGCTGGTCAAGCTGCTCTTCGATCAGTTCGGGACCGACCGGCTGGTCTTCTGCGTTGACCCCTCGGCGCTGAGCCTGATCTCGGACTTCGAGCGGGACCGGGCCGAGACGCGGGTGCTGTTCGTCGAAAGCCGGTTCGACGACGACTATGTCCGCGGCCACATGGGCCGGATCGGCCTGGTCGGCGGCAATGCCTCCGCCGATGACGTGGCCCGGCTGCTGCCGATCATGCGCAGCGACCTGGAGCACGAGGCCGACCGCCTGAAGGAGGCGGGCTTTGCCCAGCTGTCGATCGTCTCGGACGCGGCACCGGCGGACCGCAATGCCACGGCGATCGCCGCATTCCTGGACCTGGACCGGGACGCGGCGGAGGAAATCGCCAACACCCTGCACCTGTTCACGGACTGAAAGAGGACGTCCCATGCCCTTCACCTATGACGACAGCAACATCTTCGCCCGCATCCTGCGCGGCGAGATCCCCTGCGACCGTGTGGCCGAGAACGACCACGCGCTGGCCTTCCGGGACATCGCGCCGAAGGTGCCCGTCCACGTGCTGGTGATCCCCAAGGGCAACTATGTCAGCTTCGACGACTTCGCGGCCAACGCCGGCGAGGGCGAGATCGCGGGCTTCATGCGGCTCTGCGCCGAGGTCTGCGCGGCCGAAGGCGTCGGGCTGGAGCAGGGGCAGGGGTTCCGGGTGATCAGCAACGCCGGTGCGCATGGGGTGCAGGAGGTGCCGCATTTCCACCTGCACATCATGGGTGGTGCGGTGATGGGTCCGATGATCGGCGCGCGCGGCTGACCCGCGCGGCGGGTCAGCCGCGGGTGAGTTCCACGAAGACGTCCTCGAGGTCCGGCTGCTCGGTCGCCACGTCGAGGATGGGGATGCCGGCCCCGCGCACCGCGTCGAGGATCTGGTCGGCGCGCAAGCGCGAGGGCGGATAGGTGATGGCCACCCGCCCGTCGGGGCGGCGCTCGTGCCGCACGCCTTCGGGCAGCGGGGGCAGCGTGACGGGGCCGCCCGTGTCCAGCACGAGCGTCTTGCCGTCGGTGCGCGACAGGAGGTCGCGGGTGTTCTGGCGGATGACCACCTCTCCGTGGTTGATGATGGCGATTTCGTCGCACATCTGCTCGGCCTCTTCGAGGTAATGCGTCGTCAGGATGATGGTCATGCCCTGGTCGTTCAGGCGGCGAACGTTGGCCCAGAGCATCTCCCGCAGGGTGATGTCGACGCCGGCCGTCGGTTCGTCCAGCACCAGGATCTGCGGGCGGTGGACCAGCGCCTTGGCCAGCAGCAGCCGCCGCTTCATGCCCCCCGACAGGTTCCTGGCATAAGCGTTGGCCTGGTCGGTCAGGCCGACCAGCGCCAGCAACTCGTCCGTCCAGCGTTCGGATTTCGGGACGCCGTAGAGGCCCGCCTGAACCTCGAGGCTGGCGCGGGGGGTGAAGAAGGGGTCCATGTTCAGCTCCTGCGGCATGACCCCGATGGCGGCGCGCGACTGGCGCGGGTTGCGGTCCTGGTCGAAGCCCCAGATGGTGACCTGGCCGGCCGTCTTGTTCACCAGCCCCGCCAGAATGTTGATCAGCGTCGACTTGCCTGCGCCGTTCGGACCCAGAAGGCCGAAGATGCTGCCCGCGCGGATCGTCAGGTCCACGCCCTTCAGCGCGTCCTTGGCGGGGGCATTGCCCTGCGCGGCATAGGTCTTGCGAAGGCCGGTGATCTGGATGGCGTCGGACATGGGATTTCCTTGCGGAGCTTGCGAAGGCAGGCGGCGCTGCGCTAATGGGGGTTAGACCAGATGATGCAAGCCGCCACAAGAAGGCCAGCCATGACGCAGCACGTGACGCCCGAGACGCCTCTGTCGACCGAAACGGGGATGGAGGCGCTGACCCGACCGGCCCCGGTGACCGAGGTCGTGACCCGCTGGCGCGTCAGCTGCGACGGCGACGACGCGGCAGGGCTGGGGCATCCGCGCGTGTGGCTGGCCATCGCGCCCGAGGCCGGGTTCGTCGACTGCGGATACTGCGACAAGCGCTTCGTCATCGACCGCGACCACGCCCACGACGACCACTGATCGCCCGCCTGTCCGCAGGGCGCGGGTCGAGCGCCCCCATCGAGGGGGCCCTCAACCCGGGGTGGCCTTGCCACCCTTGCCCGACCCGCCAGCCCGCGTGAACCGGCAGCGGTCCGAGCAGTAGCGCACGCTTTCCCAATCCCGCGCCATTTCCGTCGCCAGCTGAACGGCCGACTGCAGGCGGCGCATGTCTTCTGCGGCAGGTCCGACTTGCGGCGCATCGGCGGCATGGGCATCCTTTCGGCGGCTGGAAGATCCGGGGCGGGCGTGGCAAAAGACGCATGACAGCAGCAGGGAACAGGTGATCATGGACGACGCATTCGGCAACGGCTGTCATCTGCATCTGATCGACGGATCGGCCTTCATCTTCCGTGCCTATCACGCACTGCCGCCGCTGACGCGCAAGTCCGACGGCCTGCCGGTGGGTGCGGTCGCGGGGTTCTGCAACATGCTGTGGCGTTACGTGCAGACCGATGACGGTCACACCGCGCCGACCCATGCGGCGGTGATCTTCGACCATTCGTCGAAGACCTTCCGGAACGAGATCTACTCGGCCTACAAGGCCCATCGCCCCGAGCCGCCCGAGGACCTGCGCCCCCAGTTCCCGTTGACGCGCGAGGCGACCCGCGCCTTCAACATCGCCTGCATCGAGACCGAGGGTTTCGAGGCCGACGACATCATAGCAGCGCTTGCCTGCCGTGCGCGCGAGGCCGGCGGCAGCGCCACGATCATCAGCAGCGACAAGGACCTGATGCAGCTGATCGGCGACGGCGTGGACATGCTGGACCCGATCAAGAACAAGCTGATCGGCCCGGACGAGGTGTTCGAGAAGTTCGGCGTCGGGCCGGACCGTGTCGTGGACGTGCAGGCGCTGGCCGGCGACGCGGTCGACAACGTGCCGGGCGCGCCGGGCATCGGCATCAAGACCGCGGCCCTGCTGATCCAGGAATACGGCGACCTGGAGACGCTGCTGGCCAGCGCGTCCGAGATCAAGCAGCCCAAGCGCCGCCAGACGCTGATCGAGAACGCCGAGCAGATCCGCGTCTCGAAGCGGCTGGTCGAGCTGGACTGCAACACGCCGCTGGACTTCACGCTGGAGAGCCTGTCGGTGAAGGCGCCCCAGCCCGAGCGCCTGCTGGCCTTCCTGTCCGAGATGGAGTTCCGCACCCTGACGAACCGTGTGGCCGCGACCCTGGGCGCCGAGGCCCCGGTGATTCAGGCCGCGCCCGTCAGCGACGCGCCCGCCGCGCCCGAACTGCCGGCCATCGATACCGCCGCGTACGAGACCGTGACCACGGCCGAGGCTCTGGACGCCTGGATCGCGGCCATCCGAGAGGCCGGCGAGGTCGCCATCGACACCGAAACAACGGGCCTGGACGAGATGCAGGCGGATCTTGTCGGCCTGTCGCTTGCGGTGGCCCCGGGGCGGGCCTGTTATATCCCGGTGGGCCACGTGGCAGGCGGCGACGATCTTTTCGGGCAATCGGCGCGCGTGGACGGACAGCTGGACCTGCCGGTGGTGCTGGCGGCGCTGAAGCCGCTTCTGGAGGACAGGTCGATCCTGAAGATCGGCCAGAACCTGAAATACGACTGGAAGGTGCTGGCCCGCCACGGCGTCCGCATGGCCGCCCTGGTCGACACGATGCTGATGTCCTATGCGCTGAACGCGGGCACCCACAACCACGGCATGGACGAGCTGGCCGAACGCTACCTCGGCCACAAGTGCATCCCGATCAAGGACCTGATCGGGTCTGGCAAAAGCCAGATCCACTTCGGGCAGGTCGCCATCGACAACGCTGCCCCCTACGCGGCCGAGGATGCGGACGTCACGCTGCGCCTTTACCGGCATTTTGCGCCGATGCTGCCGGTCGAAAAGGTCTCGACCACCTATCACACGCTGGAACGGCCGATGATCCCCGTGCTGGCGCAGATGGAGATGGCGGGCGTGCGGATCGACACGGACGTTCTGAAGCGCATGTCGAACGCGTTCTCGCAGAAGATGGCGGGGTTGGAGGACGAGATCTATGGCCTTGCGGGCCAGAGCTTCAACATCGGCAGCCCCAAGCAGCTGGGGGAAATCCTGTTCGACAAGATGGGCCTTGCCGGCGGTAAGCAGGGCAAGACCGGCGCCTTTTCCACCAGCGCGGACGTGCTTGAGGACCTGGCCGCCGAAGGCCACGACCTGCCGGCCCGGGTGCTGGACTGGCGCCAGATCAGCAAGCTGAAATCGACCTATACGGACGCGCTGCCGACCTATCTGAACGCAGAGACCGGCCGCGTGCACACCTGCTATTCGATCACCGGGGCGCAGACCGGGCGGTTGTCATCGACCGATCCGAACCTGCAGAACATTCCAATCCGGACCGAGGAGGGCCGCCGCATCCGGCAGGCCTTCATCGCGCCCGAAGGCTACCGCATGGTCAGCCTGGACTACAGCCAGATCGAGCTGCGCATCCTGGCCCATGTGGCCGACATTCCGGCGCTGAAACAGGCGTTCCGCGAAGGGATCGACATCCACGCCATGACCGCCAGCCAGATGTTCGGCGTCCCGGTCGAGGGGATGGACCCGATGATCCGCCGCCAGGCCAAGGCGATCAACTTCGGCGTCATCTACGGCATCTCGGGGTTCGGCCTCTCGCGCAACCTGCGCATCCCGCGGGCCGAGGCGCAGAGCTTCATCGACACCTATTTCGAACGTTTTCCGGAAATCCGCGCCTATATGGACAAGACCGTCACGGATGCAAAGCGCGACGGCTTCGTGACGACCCTGTTCGGCCGGCGGATCAACACGCCGGGCATCAACCAGTCCGGACCTGCCGCCGGCGGTGCCCGCCGTGCCGCGATCAACGCGCCGATCCAGGGCGCGGCGGCCGACATCATCCGCCGCGCGATGATCCGCATGCCCGACGCCATCGCCGACCTGCCCGCGCGGATGCTGCTGCAGGTGCATGACGAACTGGTCTTCGAGGTGCAGGAGGATGCGGTGGACGCGCTGATCGACCGCGCGCGTGCCGTCATGGAGGGCGCTGCCGAACCCTCGCTGCGCCTTTCGGTCCCGTTGGTCGTGGACGCGGGCCAAGGCGCCAACTGGGCCGAGGCGCACTGAGCCGAAACGGCCCCGGCGCGCTTCAGACCGCCACCGAATGTCCGCCCTGGGGCGCGGCATAGGCATCCAGCGCCTGTGCGATCAGCCGCGTCAGGGGGCGACCCTCGGGCGTGATCTGCAGCGCCTCGTTGCTTTGCCGCAGGGCAGGGCCGAAGCGCTGCAGGACGGGCCGGAACAGCGCCGACTGCGCGTCGGGCGACAGGTCGAAACGGCGGGTGATCTCGGCCATGTCGATGCGGAAATCGCACATCAGCGCCTCGATCATCCGGCCGCGACAGGCGTCCTCGGCAGTGAAGGCATGGCCGCGCGTCACCGGGATGCGCCCGTCGCGCACCGCTGCCGTATAGACGCCCGTCGCGGGGGCGTTCTGCGCATAGCCCTGCGGATAGCGAGAGATCGACGAAGCCCCCAGCCCGATCAGCACCTCGGCCGGATCGTCGGTATAGCCCTGGAAATTCCGCCGCAGCCGACCCTCGGCCGCCGCGCGGGCCAGTCCGTCCTGCGGTCGTGCGAAATGGTCGATCCCGATCGCTTGGAAGCCGTCGCCCCGGAACAGGTCGGACGCGGCATCGAACAGCGACAGCCGCGCCTCTCCCTCGGGCAGCGCGTCGCCGGGGATCATCACCTGCCGCTTGGACATCCACGGGACATGGGCATAGCCGTAAAGGGCGATGCGATCTGGCGACAGTGCCAGCACCTTCTGCACCGTGTCCGCGATGCGTGGCAGGGTCTGGTGGGGCAGGCCATAGAGGATGTCGGCGTTCAGCCCGGCGATGCCGTGACCGCGAATCAGGTCCACCGCCTCTGCCGTCATCTCGAAGCTTTGCGGGCGGCCGATCGTCTCCTGAATCTGCGGGTCGAAGTCCTGGATGCCGATCGAGGCGCGGGTCATTCCCGCCGCCGCCAGCGCGGCCATGCGGGGTGCGTCGATCTCGGACGGGTCGATCTCGACCGAGAACTCGCCGCCTTCCTCCAGCGGGAACAGGTTGAAGACCGCGCCGGCCAGCTGGCAGATCAGATCGGGCGTCAGCAGCGTCGGCGTGCCGCCACCCCAGTGCAGGCGCGACAACCCGATGCGTGGCGCCAGGCGGTGGCGCAGGGCCAGCAACTCCGACCGCAGGGTCGCGACATAGGCGCGCACCGGGTCCATGCTCTGGGTGCCCTGGGTGCGGCAGGCGCAGAACCAGCACAGCCGCCGGCAGAACGGGATGTGGATATACAGCGAGATCTTCGCCCCCTCGGGCACGGCCATCATCCATCCGCCGACAAGGTCGGCGCCCATGGCCTTGAACTGCGTCGCCGGCGGATAGCTGGTATAGCGCGGCGCACAGGCCTGAAACAGACCGGCACGCCTGAGTTGCGAAATATGCTCCATGCGCCTATCCTTGAAGCAAGATGCGACCGCCTTCCTTGACCCAGATCAAGCCCGGACAGACGGGCACGGCAACGCATGAGGACATGCGCTGCACGGACTGTCCGATTCGCTATCGGGCAGTGTGCGCGCATTGCGAAGGCGAAGAGCTGACGAATCTGGAACAGATCAAGTTCTATCGCAGCTACGAGTCCGGCCAGGCGATCGTCTGGGAGGGCGATCGGATGGACTTTGTCGCATCGGTCGTGACCGGGGTGGCGTCGCTGACCCAGACGCTGGAGGACGGGCGCACGCAGATGGTGGGCCTGCTGCTGCCAAGCGATTTCCTGGGCCGCCCGGGCCGCCACGAGGCGGCCTATAACGCCACGGCGGCGACCAAGGTCGTGCTGTGCTGTTTCCGGCGCAAGCCGTTCGACCAGATGATGCGCCAGACGCCGCACCTGGCCCATCGCCTGCTGGAAATGACCCTGGACGAGTTGGACGCGGCTCGCGAATGGATGCTGCTTCTGGGACGCAAGACAGCGCGGGAAAAGATAGCGTCCTTCATCTCCATCATCGCGCGTCGTCAGGCGGCGCTGCACAAGCGGCAGCCCGGCGGCCGCATGGTGCTGGACCTGCCGCTGACGCGAGAGGCGATGTCGGACTATCTGGGCCTGACGATCGAAACCGTCAGCCGCCAGATGACGGCGCTGAAGCGCGACGGGGTGATCGAATTGCAGGGGAAGCGCGGCGTGATCCTGCCGGACTTCGCCCGCCTGGTCGAGGAATCGGGTGACGATTCCGACGGCGGCCTGCCCGCCTGACCCTTTCCATCCCGCGTCACGGCTGCTAACCGGGCGCTTCCCGGTCGCAGCCTACCCGGGTCACAAAAACAAGGGTCACAGAATGAAAACCACTCTCGTCTGCTCGGGCGGGCTCGATTCCGTCTCGCTTGCCCAAGTGCTGGCAGCGGAAGGGCGGCTCTCGCGCATCGTCAGCTTCGATTACGGCCAGCGCCACCGGAAGGAGCTGGAATTCGCCGCCGCCTGCGCCGGGCGCCTGGGGGTGCCCTTCCACCTGGTCGACCTGTCGGGTCTGGGCGCGGCGCTGTCGGGGTCGGCGCTGACCGACGATGTCGCGGTGCCTGACGGCCACTATGCCGAAGACACCATGCGCGTCACGGTGGTGCCCAATCGCAACGCGATCATGCTGACGATCGCCTTCGGCATCGCCGCCGCCAATGGAGACACGGCCGTCGCGGCGGCGGTGCATGGGGGCGATCACTTCATCTATCCCGACTGCCGGCCCGCCTTCACCGATGCCTTCGGCGCCATGCAGCGGGCGGCGCTGGACGGCTATGCCGATGTGGCACTGCACGTGCCCTTCGTGCGCGCCACCAAGGCCGATATCGTGACGGCGGGGGCCGCGGCCGGCGCGCCCTTCGCAGAGACCTGGTCCTGCTACAAGGGCGGGGATCTGCACTGCGGACGCTGCGGCACCTGCGTCGAGCGGCGCGAGGCGTTTCACCTGGCGGGCGTCGCCGACCCCACGGATTACGAGGACCGGGTTTTCTGGTGTGCCGCCGTGGCCGCCCATGTGGCAGGGGGCGCGTGATGTTTCGGATCACCAAAGAGTTCCACTTCAGCGCTTCGCACCGGCTGGACCATCTGGCGCCGGACCATCAATGCGCGCGGCTGCACGGCCATAACTATATCGTCGTGGTCGAACTGGCGGCGGCCGGCCTGAATTCCGACGGCTTCGTGCGCGATTATCACGAGCTGGCGCCGCTGAAGGACCACATCGACGGCACGTTCGACCACCGGCACCTGAACGACGTGCTGGACGGGCCCACCACGGCCGAGAACCTGGCGCGGCATTTCTTCCAGTGGAGCCGCGCGCGCTGGCCAGAGGTCAGCGCCGTCAGGGTCAGCGAGACGCCGAAGACCTGGGCGGAGTTCCGGCCATGAGCCGGCTGCGCATCGCGGAGATCTTTGGCCCCACGATCCAGGGCGAGGGCGCGCTGATTGGCCAGCCCACGGTCTTCGTCCGCGCGGGCGGCTGCGACTATCGCTGCGCGTGGTGCGATTCGCTGCACGCTGTGGACAGCCGCTTCCGCGACAGCTGGGCCCCGATGGAGGCGCCAGAGGTCTGGGCGCGGGTGCGCGAGCTGTCGGCCGGGCGGCCGCTGACCGTGTCGATCTCGGGCGGCAACCCGGCGATTCAGGACTTCGGGCCGTTGATCGAACTGGGGCGGATCGAGGGGTACAGGTTCGCGCTGGAAACCCAGGGCTCGATCGCCCGAGACTGGTTCGTCGGGCTGGAGATGCTGGTCCTGAGCCCGAAGCCGCCGTCCAGCGGCGAGCGTGCGGACTGGGCGGCGTTTGAGGCCTGCGTCGCGGCGGGGGCGAGGCAGACGGCGCTGAAGATCGTGATCTTCGACGACCAAGACTATGCCTGGGCGCAGGAGGTGGCGGGACGCTATCCCGACCTGCCGCTGTATCTGCAGCCCGGCAACCCGGAGGTCGATCCCGAGGTGCCGGTGGCGGCGCAGGACGTCGCGGACCGGGTCCTCTGGCTGGTAGGCAAGGTCTGCGCCGACGGCTGGTTCGCCGCACACGTCCTGCCCCAGCTGCACGTGATGCTGTGGGGCAACAAGCGCGGGGTGTGATTGCGTCCCGCGACGCCGGGGGGACTGGCGGTCCCCCCGCACCCCCCTGCGCGTCGCGCCGGCCTTCAGCGGGCCATGAACACCGGCACGCGGGCCTGTCCCAGCATGTTGCGCGTGGCGCCGCCGAGGATCGCCTGCCGCAGCCGCGAGTGACCGTAGGCGCCCATCACCACCAGATCGGCGCCGATCTCGGTTGCGCGGCGGTTGATCTCGGCGCTGATGGTCGGCGCGGTGCGGGCGAGGATCGCGATCTCGGCCCGCACCCCGTGGCGGGTCAGCATCTGCGTCAGCGCACCGCCGGGATCCGAGCGTTCGGGCCCGCTGCTGCCGGGGTCGATGCAGGTCACCTCGACCGCTCGTGCCGCCTGCAGAAGGGGCAGGGCGCGGCGTATGGCGGCCAGTGCCTCGGACGACTGGTTCCAGGCCACGAGGACGCGCTGCGGCGGCAGTGCCGGTGTCTCTGCCTTGGGAAGGACGAGGATCGGGCAGGACCCCTCGAAGAGCGCGGCCTCGGTAATGGTTTCCGCGTCGCCCGGCTGTCCGTCGGCATAGGGGCTGGCCAGGACCGTCAGGTCCGAGAACCGCGCGCGCAGCCCGACAAGCCCCGCGATGCTGCCCGATTGCGCGACCGCCGATTCGGTGGCCCAGCAGAGGTCGGAGGCGCTGGCCATGTGCTGACGCACCCGAGCCTGAAGCGTTTCGGCATCCGTCATCGCGGTGTCGATCGCTTCTTGCAGGCCATAGGCCGCGCCGCCGGGGAAGTAGTAGCCGGGCTGGCTGTGGTCGACCCCCAGGCAGAGAATATCCAGATGCGCATCCTGCGATGCCGCCAGCGCGGCGGCTGCCTCCAGCTGCGCCATCTGGCCGGGGTGGCTGATAACGGTCAGGATCGTCTTGTAGGCCATGGTCGCCTCCGTGGTGTCTGATGGGCCGATGCTGCGTCTGCGCGTGACGACACGCCTTGATCAGGATCAACCGGACCTTGACGCAGATCAAGGCTCGTGCCGCGCCCGGCGCCTATTTCCGGCCCATCGACAGCCCCTGACGCCGATTCGCCGGCCGATAGGCTGAAACCGGAACGCGAGGCTTTTGGGCACGGGGACGCCATGTGGAATTACGTGAAACTTATCGGACTGGGCGGCGTGGCCCTGTTCGCCGCGATCGGGGCCAACCTGGCCCGCGACCCGGCCTACATGGTCAACGCGCTGACGGTCATGCTGGTGGCGGGCGGCCTGTTCCTGTGGACGCTGCGCCGCATCGATGAGCCGGTGCCGGTCGTCAATGCGAACCAATACCTCGACGGTCCCGTGCGCTTCGGCGTCGTGGCGACCGTTCTCTGGGGAGTCGTGGGCTTTCTGGTGGGCACCTTCATCGCCTTCCAGCTGGCCTTTCCGTCGCTGAACCTGTCGGACCTGACGCAGGGCTACCTGAACTTCGGAAAGCTGCGTCCGCTGCACACCAGCGCGGTGATCTTCGCCTTCGGCGGCAACGCGCTGATCGCGACCAGCTTCTATGTCGTTCAGCGGACATCGGCGGCGCGGCTCTGGGGCGGCAACGCGGCGTGGTTCGTGTTCTGGGGCTACAACCTGTTCATCGTGCTGGCCGCGACCGGATATATCCTGGGGGCGACGCAGTCCAAGGAATATGCCGAGCCGGAATGGTATGTCGACCTGTGGCTGACCATCGTCTGGCTGGTCTACCTTGCCGTCTTCCTGGGCACGATCATCAAGCGTCGCGAGCCGCATATCTATGTCGCCAACTGGTTCTACCTGGCCTTCATCGTGACCATCGCGATGCTGCATGTGGTGAACAACCTGTCGGTCCCGGTCAGCATCTGGGGCAGCAAGTCCGTGCAGGTGTTCAGCGGCGTGCAGGACGCGATGGTGCAGTGGTGGTACGGCCACAACGCCGTCGGCTTCTTCCTGACGGCGGGCTTTCTGGGGATGATGTACTACTTCATCCCCAAGCAGGCCGAGCGCCCGGTCTATTCCTATAAGCTGTCGATCATCCACTTCTGGGCGCTGATCTTCCTCTATATATGGGCGGGTCCGCACCACCTGCACTACACCGCACTGCCCGAATGGGCCGCGACGCTTGGGATGGTGTTCTCGATCATGCTGTGGATGCCCAGCTGGGGCGGCATGATCAACGGCCTGATGACGCTGTCGGGCGCTTGGGACAAGCTGCGCACCGACCCGATCATCCGCATGATGGTCGTCGCGGTGGGCTTTTACGGCATGGCGACCTTTGAAGGGCCGATGATGTCGATCAAGTCCGTGAACAGCCTGTCGCACTATACCGACTGGACCATCGGGCATGTCCATTCCGGCGCCTTGGGCTGGAACGGGATGATCACCTTCGGCGCGCTCTATTACCTGACGCCGCGGCTCTGGGGGCGCGAGCGGCTCTACAGCCTGTCGCTGGTCAGCTGGCACTTCTGGTTGGCGACGATCGGGATCGTCCTCTACGCCAGTTCGATGTGGGTGACCGGCATCATGGAGGGGCTGATGTGGCGCGAGGTCGACCAGAACGGCTTCCTTGTCAACGCCTTCGCCGACACCGTCGCCGCCAAGTTCCCGATGTACGTGGTGCGCGGGCTGGGTGGAGTCCTGTATCTGGCGGGCGGCATCATCATGGCCTGGAACCTGTGGGCGACCGTCGCCCGGCAGCCTCGGGCCGCCGCCGCCACTATCGCCGTTCCGGCCGAATAAGGGGCAGATCATGGCCATCCTGGAAAAGCACAAGATCCTGGAAAAGAACGCGACGCTGCTGCTGATCTTTTCCTTCCTGGTCGTCACCATCGGCGGCATCGTCCAGATCACCCCGCTGTTCTATCTGGAAAATACCATCGAGAAGGTGGAGGGCGTCCGCCCCTACACCCCGCTGGAGCTGACCGGCCGCGACATCTATGTCCGCGAGGGCTGCTATGTCTGCCACAGCCAGATGATCCGCCCCATGCGGGACGAGGTCGAACGCTATGGCCATTACAGCCTAGCGGCCGAATCGATGTACGACCACCCGTTCCAATGGGGCTCCAAGCGCACCGGCCCCGACCTGGCGCGCGTCGGCAGCCGCTATTCCGACGAGTGGCACATCGACCACCTGCGCAATCCGCGTTCGGTCGTGCCGGAATCGATCATGCCCTCCTATGGGTTCCTGCTGGACCGGGTAATCACGCCCGACCACATCCGCGACCGTCTGCGCACGGATGAAACCGTCGGCGTGCCCTATACCGACGACATGCTTCAGAACGCCGTGGCCGATTTCCGCGCCCAGGCCGATCCGTTCGGCGACCCGGCCCTGCAGGACCGGTATCCCGGCGCGCAGATGCGCAACTTCGACCGCCAGCCCCAGTTGACCGAGATGGACGCCCTGATCGCCTATCTGCAGATCCTGGGCACGATGGTCGACTTCTCGACCTTCGAACCCGACCCGAACCGCTGAGGCCGCCATGGAAACCTATAGCTTCCTTCGCACGCTGGCCGACAGCTGGGTCCTGCTGGCGCTGACGCTGATTTTCCTGTGCGTGATCGGGTTCGTGTTCCGCCCCGGAGCGCGCCGCGCCCAGAAGGACGCCGCCGAAAGCATCTTCCGCAACGAAACCCGTCCGGCCGAGGACAAGACCAAGGAGGACCGCTGATGTCCGACGAGCCCCGGAAACCGGCGGATGACGCCGAGAGGATCGGCCTGCGCCGTGCCGCCGCCGATGTCGAACATGCCGCCAAGTTGGCGGGCGACATCCCGCCGCGTCCCGCCCCCGACCAGCCGGTCGCGCCCAAGACCCGCCGCAAGGGGCGTCATGGGGTGGCGCTGCAGGAAACGCCCTCGACCGGCCACGAATGGGACGGGATCACCGAATACGACAACCCGATGCCGCGCTGGTGGCTGTGGACCTTCTATGCCACGATTGCCTGGGCGATCGGCTATGTCGTCGCCTATCCGGCCATTCCCCTGGTGACGCAGGCGACCCAGGGCCTGCTGCAGACCGACACCCGAGAGGAGGTCGCAGCCGAGATCGACCGCTTTGCCGCAGCGAACGCGCCGGTCCAGGCCGCCCTTGTCGCAGCACCGCTGGAGCAGATACCCGCCGATCCGCAACTGACCGGCTATGCCACGAATGCGGGCGCGGCGCTTTACCGGACATGGTGCGCGCAGTGCCACGGCGCGGGTGCGGCCGGGGGCGCGGGCTATCCGAACCTGCTGGACGACAGCTGGCTCTGGGGCGGCAGCCTGGCCGACATCCACCAGACCCTGCAGCACGGCATCCGCGACCCGCTGGACCCCGAGACGCGCTATTCCGAGATGCCGCGCTTCGGCACCGACGGGTTGCTGGACCGGGCGCAGATCGTGCAGGTCACCGACCACGTCCTGTCGCTGTCGGGCCTGCCGCATGACGCCGCCCGCGCGGCCGAAGGCGCGGCGATCTTCGCCGACAACTGCGCGGCCTGTCACATGGAGGACGGCAGCGGCAGCCGCGACCAGGGCGCGCCCGCGCTGAACGACCAGGTCTGGCTCTATGGCAGCGACCGCGACACGCTGGACCGCATCATCAGCCAAGGTCCCTATGGCGTGATGCCGGCCTGGTCCAGCCGCCTGACCGAGGCCGAGATCCGTGCCCTTGCCGTCTATGTCCACGGGCTGGGCGGCGGCGAATAGCCGCCCGGTTCACCGGTTTCCGTGCCCGCGCTTCGGCACGGAAAAGACCGGTCCCCCGTCCTGTTCGCGCGTTCCTCGGGGGACCGGCACCTTCTTCGCGGCCCAAGACCGCGAGACCAGCTTTCGCGCCGGCCCGACCGCGTGGAAATCCGACCCCCGATCTCTTGCGCGTCCGATCGGGGGCCGATTACCCTCAGGCCACCAGCTCTCCGCGCAGCGAATTCGGGGCGCTTTCCACGATCCTGACCCGCACCAGATCGCCGACCTGCGCCTGCGGCGCCTCGACGAAGACCGAATGCAGGTAGTCGGACTTGCCGACCATCTGGCCCGCCTCGCGGCCCGCCTTCTCGAACAGCACGCCAAGCGTGCGGCCGACCATCGATTGCTGCGCCGCCTTCTGCTGGCGGGTCAGCAGGGCCTGCAGTTCCTGCAGGCGGGCATCGGCCACGGCGCCGTCGACCTCGGGGCGGTCATAGGCGGGGGTGCCGGGGCGGGGCGAATACTTGAAGCTGAAGGCCGTGCCGAAGCCGACCTGTTCGACCAGCCGCAGCGTGTCCCGGTGGTCCTCGTCGGTCTCTCCGGGAAAGCCCACGATGAAGTCGCTGGTCAGCAGGATGTCGGGCCGCGCCTCGCGGATGCGGTCGATCAGGCGCAGGTACTGGTCGGCGGTGTGCTTGCGGTTCATCGCCTTCAGGATGCGGTCGCTGCCCGACTGCACCGGCAGGTGCAGATAGGGCATCAGCTGCGGGATGTCGCGATGCGCCGAAATCAGGTCGTCGGCCATGTCGTTGGGATGGCTGGTCGTATAGCGGATGCGGTCCAGCCCCGGCACCTCGCCAAGGGCGCGGATCAGCCGGCCAAAGCCCCATTCGCCGTCGCTGCCCGCCCCGTGCCAGCCGTTGACGTTCTGGCCCAGCAGGGTGACCTCGCGCACGCCGCGTTCCACGAGATCGCGGGCCTCTCGCATGATGCGGTCCACGGGTCGGCTGACCTCGGCCCCGCGGGTGTAGGGGACGACGCAGAAGGCGCAGAACTTGTCGCAGCCCTCTTGCACCGTCAGGAAGGCCGCGGGCGCGCGGCGGGTGGCGCGGCGTTCGGGCAGGTGGTCGAACTTGTCTTCCTCGGGGAAGTCGGTGACGATCGCGGGCGCCTCTCCGCGCACCATCGCGGGCAGGCGGTGATAGGTCTGCGGCCCCACCACCAGGTCGACCAGCGGCATGCGGCGGACGATCTCCTGGCCCTCGGCCTGGGCCACGCAGCCGGCGACGCCGATCTTCAGGTCCGGCTTCTCTGCCTTCAGCGGCTTCAGCCGGCCGAGATCGCTATAAAGCTTCTCGGCCGCCTTCTCGCGGATGTGGCAGGTGTTCAGCAGGACCATGTCGGCATCGCCCTGATCCTCGGTCAGGACATAGCCTTCGGCGCCCATCGCCTCGGCCATGCGCTGGCTGTCATAGACGTTCATCTGGCAGCCATAGGTCTTGATGAAAAGCTTCTTGACGGCCTTCGAGGGGGCGTGCTGGGTCATGACATGCGGTCCTTGGGATCCGCGTGCTGATACAGGAAAGCACTGGTCTTGGAAAGCGCTCAGGCCATGGCCGGCACCTGCTGCCGCAGCGGCAGGACAAGCGGTGTCCCGCGGCGGGCGTGATGCTGCGCCAGCCGGCGCGCCTGGCCGCCCAAGGGGGTCAGGCGCGCCTTGGGCAGTTCGACGTCGGGCCCCGTCATTCCGGCAAGCCGCATGATGGTGGCGCGGGTGTCCGGATCGTGGGTCTTCAGGGCTTCCGGCCCGGCATACATCGATTCGGTCACGGCGCCGTTGGCATGGACCAACTCGTGCCGGGGCAGCAGGATGTGGATGTAGGTGACCGTCGCCAGGTCCTCCACGACGTCGATCCCCCTGACCGCGACCAGCTGCTTGGCGGCGACAAGGATTTCGGCCGATCCGAACCGTGCCTCGGCCGTGGCCGAGCGGATCAGCATCCGATGCTGGGGCGACACGAGGAGGTCGCGGTCCGGCATCCCCGGCCCCAATGCACCCGCCGAAAGGCGGATGGGCCGCAGATGGGCGGCGTCGGCATCCAGATGCACCTCGCGGGTCCCGATCCAGAGGATCGGCTGCGCACCGCTGTCGACCGTCAGGACCAGATCGCCCACCGCCAGGCCCTCGATCGCGCAGGGACCGTGCGGCGTCGCGATCATCGTGCCGGGGGTGAAGCAGGTCGCGGACCTCGGGCTTTCGGCCGGGGGCGGCGCGAAGCGGTCGAAGGTGAGCTGCCCTGTTCCGGGTCCCGGATAGAAGAGGTTGGTCTTGTCAGTCGGAAAGCTGCGCGACAGATCGAGGACCAGATGCCCGCCGCTGCCCTGGTTTTCCAGCACGATGTGATTTTCGCCGCCGCCCATGCCTGCGACCAGATCGTCTTTGGGAACCAGCCGCGCGAATGTCGGGCTGCTGCCGGGCTTGGGCCAGCCCGCGCCGTTCGCATAGGGGTCGCCCCCGGGGTCCTGCGCCGGATCGTATTTCTGGATGTCCCAGAACTGGCCGTTCCTGAAGGTCGTGTCGGTGCCGTTGGTGTTTCCCACCCAGACCAGCCGGTAGTAGTCGGTCGACCCGCCGACGGCCGAAGCGTCCCTTACCTCCATCCCGAAGCCCGGATCGCCGGGGTTGCGGAAGTTGGTCGGCTGGCTGGCGGTCCGCGCCAGGTGATTGCCCGTGAAGACCAGCGGTCCCGAATAGTTCATCTTGACGACGCCTCTGCTGCCGGTGCCGAAGGTCCGGGCTGATCTGCATGATGGTGAGGTGCGCCGTTCTGGTGCGGCCGGGTTCTTCGCGAACCCGGTGACATTGTGGCCCCCGATCAGGGCCGTGACGGGTGAAAGGTAACCCTGCTGAGGGCGTTCCGCCAAACCCAAAGTCCATCAAATGCGTCGCATGCGGCCTTGCGTGTGCGGCCATTGAACGTGCGGTTCCGGGCGGATAGCCTGTGACCGAACCGGTCACAGGAGCATCACGATGACGACCCCGCAAAGCTGGGAAGCCCGCGCCGACGAATATTCGCTCTACGGCTTTACCGACCTGCCAAGCGTGCACAAGCGCGGCGCCGTCGTGCTGACGCATGGCGAGGGACCCTATGTCGTCGACGTGAACGGCAACCGCTACCTGGACGCCAATTCGGGCCTGTGGAACATGGTCGCGGGCTTCGACCACAAGGGTCTGGCCGAGGCCGCCAAGGCGCAGTACGACCGCTTTCCCGGCTATCACGCGTTCTTCGGCCGGATGTCCGACCAGACGGTGATGCTGTCGGAAAAGCTGGTCGAGGTGTCGCCGTTCGCGCGCGGCAAGGTGTTCTATACAAACTCGGGGTCCGAGGCGAACGACACCATGGTCAAGATGCTGTGGTTCATGCACGCCAGCGAAGGGAACCCGCAAAAGCGCAAGATCCTGACGCGCTGGAACGCCTATCACGGCGTGACGGCGGTCTCGGCCTCCATGACCGGCAAGCCCTATAACGAGGTGTTCGGCCTGCCGCTGCCGGGCTTCATCCACCTGACCTGCCCGCATTACTGGCGCTTCGGCCAGGAGGGCGAGACCGAGGAGCAGTTCACGCAACGCCTGGCACGCGAGCTGGACGAGACGATCGAAGCCGAGGGCGCCGACACCATCGCGGGCTTCTTCGCCGAACCCGTGCAGGGGGCAGGGGGCGTGATCCCGCCGTCCGCCGGTTACTTCCAGGCGATCATGCCGGTGCTGAAGAAGCACGGCATCCCCATGATTGCGGACGAGGTGATCACGGGCTTCGGCCGCACCGGGAACACCTGGGGCAGCCAGACCTATGACTTCGTGCCCGACGCCATCATCAGCTCCAAGAACCTGACGGCGGGCCTCTTCCCGATGGGCGCGGTGATCCTGGGGCCGGAACTGACGGACCGCCTGCAGGCCGCGATCGACAAGATAGAGGAGTTCCCGCACGGCTTCACCGCATCCGGGCACCCGGTCGGCTGCGCGGTCGCGCTGAAGGCCATCGACGTCGTGATGAACGAGGGGCTGGCCCAGAACGTCGTCGACCTCGCCCCTCGCTTCGAGGACGGGCTGCGCCAGCTGGCCCAGAACCCGAACATCGGCGAATACCGCGGCGTGGGCTTCATGTGGGCGCTGGAGGCGGTGCGCGACAAGGCCACCAAGACCCCGTTCGAGGGGCACCTGTCGGTCAGCGAACGCATCGCCAACACCTGCACCGACATGGGCCTGATCTGCCGCCCGCTGGGTCAGTCCATCGTCCTCTGCCCGCCCTTCATCCTGACGACCGCGCAGATGGACGAGATGTTCGAGAAGCTAGACAAGGCGCTCGGGAAGGTCTTCGCCGAACTGGCATGACGTGATCCGAATTGATCCGAACGCAGGCAGGGCGTCCCCGGCCTGCGTTCGTTCCGATCCCTACGGCGGCAGGAAGTTGGTTCGACGGCCGTTTCCGTCCCTCGCCGGTGAAGGCATGCAGCGTCTTTTCCGCATGGGGAGTGGGCCGGTCAGGGGGTTTACCCCTATTTGACGCGCGTATCAGAAGCTTCCGCGCCCATGATCGGGGATTGCGTGGCGACGGGGGGATTTGCCGGCCTCAAGGGGCCCGGCGGTGGCGGGACCCTTGCGGGCCCCGCGGTCGTTCAGGAGCTGCGGCGGGTGCAGTCGTGCTGCTGTCACCGCTGGCTGGTATCGGCAACGGGGACCCGCCGGCGGGACTCGCCTGAAGGCAGACTCGATATAGTCGGATCAACGGATGTGACGGGCGCTCGGCCAAATCCAAGAGGACGACGGGTGGCGCTATGCTTGACAGCGCCCGGTTTCGAAGTCGCCCGCATAGTCTCCTCTACAAGGATACTGACGTCATCGCCCAAGACGGAGGGGCGCGGCGTGGTGGACGGTCGGCCGGCCGTTGGAGAAGCCGATGGACACGGCGCCGGTGGCGGCAAGCCGCCCGGGGTCCAGCAGCAGGCAGGGTGTGGGGTCTGCAAGGTCGACCGGTTCCGAGGCCACGACGATCCGCAGGGGGCGACAGGCCTCGGCCGCGCGTTCGCCCGAGCCCTTGCCGGTCAGGTGCCACAGCTGCCACTCCTCGGGCAGGTCGGCCACCCGGTTGCGGCGGTCGCCCGACCATGCCGGCCGGTTGGCAGCGTGCTCTTGCGTCGACATGTCGCCGTCTTCCTGAAGCCACGTGGACACCACGAACGATCCGCCCGAAGGTTTCGAGATCGCCCGCCCCTGCGGCGTCATCACGCCCACGGCCTCGCCTTCGGGCGCGATCAGCAGCAGCGGCCGGCTGGCCGTGATCCATGCGGCCGCCGCCGCGGCCATCAATGCGATGCCAAGGCCCAGGCCCGCCGTCGCCACGCTGCGGCGCCAACCGCCGCGCCAGCAGAGGATAGCCAGCGCCGCGCCGAACTCCATCATCGGGACCACCGGGCCGGGGGGCAGCGGAAGCGCCGTGACCGCCCCACCGAGGTTCGCGACCTGCTCTGCGACCAGCAGCATCCACTTGGTGCCGATGCCCATGATCCAGAGGGCGGGACCCTCCAGACCGACCAGCGCCAGGATCGCACCGATGACGCCCGCTGGCATGACGAGCGTTCCCATGACGGGAACCGCCAGCAGGTTCGCCAGCAGCCCGTACTGGGCCATGCGGTTGAAATGCGCCGCCGCGATGGGGGAAGTCGCGACCGCGGCGACCAGGGACGACACGATCAGCATCGCGCCCGGGCGCAGCCACCAGGGCAGGCGCGGGCCGATGCGCGACCAGGGCCCATAGGACAGGATCAGCGCGATGGTGGCGGCAAAGCTCATCTGGAAGCCGGCGCCGGTTACCGCCTCGGGGCTGTAGATCAGGATCACGGTCGCGGCCACGGCGACCGTGCGCAACGAAATCGCCCGCCGGTCGACCATGATCGCACCCAGCATGACGGCAACCATGATGAAGGCCCGCTCGGTCGCGACGCCGCCGCCCGACAGCCACAGATAGCCCGCCGCCGCCGCCAGCGCGCCGCCCGCCGCGACCTTGTGCAGCGGCCGGCCAAGGCCCATGCCGCCAGCCTGGACCAGGACCGTCGCCAGCCGCAGTCCGCCATAGACGAAGCCCGCCAGCATCCCCATGTGCAACCCGGAAATCGAGATGATGTGGTAGAGGTTCGATGCCCGCATCACCTCGTTCGTCTGTTCCGAAATGCCCGACCGGTCGCCCGTCATCAGCGCCGATGCCACCGCGCCCGCCTGGCCGCCGATGCGGTCCTGGATCGCGGCGCTGATCGCCATGCGGGCGCGGTGCATCCACCAGATGCCGCCCTCGACCGGGGCGACGGACATGATCGGCGTGCGGGTGTACCCGACGGCGCCAAGCCCCTCGAACCACGCATGGAGGCGGAAGTCGAAGCTGCCGGGCGAGGCCGGGGCAGGGGGCGGACCCAGATGGCCGGTCAGCATCACGCGCTGGCCCAGGGGCGGCAGCGCACCATCGCCCATCAGCGACAGGCGCACCCGCGCCGGGGTCCGGTCGGGGGGCAGGTCGCGCAGCACCACGCGGTCCAGCGTCAGGCGCATGCGGTCGCGGCTGGAGCGGTCGATCTCGATCACTCGCCCCTCGACCGGGCCATAGTAGCGCCATTCCAGCACGGGGGCCGCGACATGGGCGGCACGAACGCCGGCCAGCCCCGTGCCGCCGGCGACCAGGCAGATCACAAGCGCCCCCAGGTGCAGGGCGTCGGCGGCCGGCCAGCCGATCCGCCCGCGCTCGGCCCAGGTCGGTGCAAATCGGGCAACGACAAGGGCAGACAGCAGGACCGCCGCGATCGCGGCCCATTCCGGCCAGCCCAGCAGCGCGGGCCGCAGGAACCACAGCCCGATCCCGGCCGACAGGCAGACCGGCACCCAGGGGAACAGACCCGCGCGCACCGCCGCCGCAGGTCGGACGCGCGGCACGGGGACGATCCGGGGCCGGGCATGGGGCAGGGGCGCCGTGCCCGACTGGGGCAACATCCTTGTCCTTTCGGGGACCGTTGACTATCAATTGCCGCGAAGATGGCACGGCGATGCTTACCGAAGTGTTAACGCCAGACCGCCCCGCCACGTCACCTCTCTGCCGAAGGCCCGCATGTCCCAGACCCCTCCCGTCACCCGCTTCGCCCCCTCGCCCACCGGCTTTCTGCATATCGGAGGCGCCCGGACGGCACTGTTCAACTGGCTGTTCGCCCGCGGACGCGGGGGCAAGTTCCTGCTGCGGATCGAGGATACCGACCGCGCCCGGTCCACGCCCGAGGCGACCGCCGCGATCCTCAAGGGCCTGACCTGGCTTGGCCTCGACTGGGACGGGGAACCGGTCAGCCAGTTCGCCCGCAAGGACCGCCATGCCGAAGTCGCCCAGCAGATGCTGGCGAACGGCACGGCCTACCGGTGCTTCTCGACGACCGAGGAAATCGCTGCCTGGCGCGAGGCGAACCCGCGCCAGCCCTTCGCAAGCCCATGGCGCGACGCGATCGACCTTCCGGACGCGCCCTTCGCGATTCGCCTCAAGGCCCCGCGGACGGGCGAGACGGTGATCGACGACCAGGTGCAGGGCGAGGTGCGCGTCGCCAACGACCAGCTGGACGACATGGTCCTGTTGCGCAGCGACGGTACGCCGACCTACATGCTGGCGGTGGTGGTGGACGATCACGACATGGGCGTGACGCATGTGATCCGGGGGGACGATCACCTGACCAACACCGCGCGGCAGATCCAGATCTATGACGCGATGGGCTGGGACCGCCCGGTCTTCGCCCATATCCCGCTGATCCACGGCGAGGACGGCAAGAAGCTGTCCAAGCGCCACGGCGCGGTGGGCCTGCACGAATTCGCGGCGCTCGGCTATCCGCCCGCGGCGATGCGCAACTATCTCGCCCGCCTCGGCTGGAGCCATGGCGACGACGAACTGTTCGACGACGCGCAGGCGCGCGAATGGTTCGACCTGTCGGGCATCGGGCGCGCGCCTGCCCGGCTGGATTTCAAGAAACTGGAACATGTCAGCGGCCACCACCTTCGCACGATGAGCGATGCGGCCGTCATGTCCGCGCTGGAGGACTACCTTGCGGAAATTGGGGCGGCATCGCTGACGGCGCTGCAGCGGGACCGCATCATGGGCGCGATGGCCGTGCTGAAGGACAAGGCGAAAACCCTGCCGGCGCTGCTGGATCAGGCCCGGTTCGCGATGATCGAGCGGCCCGTGCAGGTGGATGAGAAAGCGAACAAGTCTCTGGATTCGGTATCCCGTGGTATGCTGCGATCGTTGACTGCCGCAGTGCAGAATGTTAGCTGGAGCCGAGACGATCTGGAGGGTGCGGCCAAGCAGGTTGCCGAGGCGAACGGCGTCGGGCTTGGCAAGATCGCGGGACCTTTGCGGGCGGCCTTGGCCGGGACCGGCGCAACCCCCAGCGTGTTCGACATGATGACTGCGCTTGGCCGCGAAGAGACGCTGGCCCGGCTTCAGGACCAGACCGATTTGGCAGGCTGAGGCCTGCCGCAACATGCCCGGATCCCGTCACGACGTGACGATGGGGCGGGCTTAGCCGGAAAGGACGCACAGGATGGCGGACAAGACAGCCAAACTGCGAATCGACGAACAGGAATACGAGCTGCCGATCCTCAGCCCGACGCATGGACCGGAGGTTCTGGACATCCGCAAGCTCTATGGCCAGGCGGACGTGTTCACCTATGACCCTGGCTTCACCTCGACCGCCAGCTGCGATTCGACGATCACCTATATCGACGGCGACAAGGGAGAACTGTGGTATCGCGGCTATCCGATCGAACAGCTGGCCGCCAAGTCGAACTACTTGGAAGTGTGCTTCCTGCTGCTTTACGGCGAACTGCCCACGGCCGAGCAGATGACCGACTTCCAGAACCGCATCACGCGCCACACGATGGTGCATGAACAGATGCACAACTTCTTCCGGGGCTTCCGTCGCGACGCGCATCCGATGGCGACCATGGTCGGCGTCGTGGGGGCCATGTCGGCCTTTTACCACGACTCGACCGACATCAGCGACCCGTGGCAGCGCGAGGTCGCCTCGATCCGCCTGATCGCGAAGCTGCCGACGATCGCCGCAATGGCCTACAAGTATTCGATCGGCCAGCCCTTCGTCTATCCGCAGAACGAGCTGGATTATGCGTCGAACTTCCTGAACATGTGCTTCTCGGTTCCGGCCGAGAAATACAACGTGGACCCGGCCCTTGCCCGCGCCATGGACCGCATCTTCACGCTGCATGCCGATCACGAACAGAACGCCTCGACCTCCACCGTGCGCCTGGCCGGGTCGTCGGGAGCGAACCCCTTCGCCTGCATCGCGGCCGGCATCGCCTGTCTGTGGGGCCCCGCCCATGGCGGCGCCAATCAGGCCTGCCTGGAAATGCTGCGCCAGATCGGCACCGTCGACCGGATCCCGGAATACATCGCGCGCGCCAAGGACAAGGACGACCCGTTCCGCCTGATGGGCTTTGGTCACCGTGTCTACAAGAACTTCGACCCGCGCGCGAAGGTCATGAAGGAGTCCGCGGACGAGGTGCTGGACCTTCTGGGTGTGGCCGACAATCCGACCCTGCAGGTCGCCAAAGAGCTTGAGCGGATCGCGCTGGAGGACGAGTACTTCGTCTCGAAGAAGCTCTATCCGAACGTGGACTTCTATTCGGGCATCATCCTCGAGGCGATGGGTTTCCCCACCTCGATGTTCACACCGATCTTCGCGCTGTCGCGCACGGTTGGCTGGATCGCCCAGTGGAAAGAGATGATCGCCGACCCGCAGAACAAGATCGGCCGCCCGCGGCAGCTGTATGTCGGCAGCGGCAAGCGCGACTACATCGACCTGTCCGCTCGCTGAGGGCCAAGGCGGCGGCACCGGCCGCCGGTCAGGCTTCGCAATGCCCCGTTTCCGCAAGGAGGCGGGGCATTGGCTTTGTCGGGGCTGCCGCAGGGCGGGAGATCGTGCCGGTGCCGCGGATCCGCCGGATGCCGCGTGCCGTCCCGATGTCCGGGGGCGGCGGCACCGACAGGGCCTTGCGCGATGGCCGTCGCGGTGGCAAGGGAGCCGGCATGAGCGAGATTGATCAGGCAGGGGCGCCCAGGCTGGCGCTTGTGACGGGGGCCTCTCGGGGTCTGGGCGCGGCGCTGGCCGAGGGGCTGGCGGCGCGGGGATACCACGTTCTGGCGGTGGCCCGGACGGTGGGCGCGCTGGAGGAACTGGACGATCGGATCAGGGCCGCCGGTGGGCAGGCAACGCTGGCGCCGATGGACATCAACGACCCCGCGCCCATGCAGCAGATGGTGCAGGCGATCCGCGACCGCTGGGGCGGGCTGGACCTGTGGGCGCATACCGCCGTACACGCCGCGCCCCTGGCGCCCGCGCCGCATATCGAGGGGCGGGATTGGTCGAAGTCGATGCTGACCAATGTCGAGGTGACGCGCGGGCTGATCGCGCTGCTGGAGCCGCTGTTGCGCCTGCAGGGCGGCACGGCGCTGTTCTTCGACGACCCGCGCGCCGGGCAAAAGTTCTTCGGCGCCTATGGGGCCAGCAAGGCGGCGCAGATCGCGCTGGCCCGCAGTTGGCGGGCGGAGACGGTGCAGACCGGGCCGCGCATCGTGATCGATGCGCCGGCGCCCATGCCGACGGCCGTACGCGCCAGGTTCTATCCCGGCGAAGAGCGGGGCGCGCTGTCGCCCTGCAAGAACGAAGCCGAACGGATCCTGAACGCGCTCTGACTGCGGCCGAGCCTTACGTCCCGCGACGGCGGGGGGCTGCCTGCCCCCCGCACCCCCCGGGTGTCGCGCCCCGTTTCAGCCGAGCGGATCCGTCGCGGCCCTGAGCCAATCCTGTTCGGCCGGGTCGAGCCGGTCGACCAGCGCGTCCCGCACCTGGGCGTGATAGGCGTCGAGCCAGGCGATCTCGTCCCGCGACAAGGCCGCGACGTCGATCAGCCGCCGGTCGATGGGGCAGAGCGTCAACGTCTGGAAGCCCAGCATCTGGCGGCCGGGCTCGGCCTCGGCCTCGGTCACCGCGACCAGGTTCTCGATCCGGATGCCGAAGCTGCCTTCGCGGTAGTATCCAGGCTCGTTCGAGAGGATCATGCCGGGCTCCAGCGCCATGTCGCTGACGCGGCTGATCCGCGCGGGGCCCTCGTGAACGCAGAGTGCGGCGCCGACGCCGTGGCCGGTGCCGTGGTCGAAGTCGAGCCCCTGTTGCCACAGGAACTGCCGCGCCAGTGCATCCAGATGCGCGCCGCCCACGCCTTTCGGGAAGCGCGCGCGGGTCAGGGCGATCATGCCGCGCAGGACCGCGGTGAAGGGGGCAACCGCGTCCTGCCGCACCTGCCCGAGCGTCACCGTGCGGGTGATATCCGTCGTGCCGTCGCGATATTGCCCGCCCGAATCGATCAGCAGCAGTTCACCATCGGCAAGGCGGCGGTTCGACCGTTCGGTCACGCGGTAGTGGACGATGGCGCCGTTCGGGCCGGCGCCCATGATCGTGTCGAAGCTGATGTCGAGGATCCCTGCGTCGCGGCGCAGATCCTCCAGCCGCCGGACCACATCGATCTCGGTCAGCGCGGCCGGGTCCTGCGCGTCGAGCCAGGCCAGAAGCCGCACCATCGCGACGCCGTCGCGGTGGTGCGCCGCCTGCATGCCCGCCAGTTCGGCCGCGTTCTTGCGGGCCTTGGGCAAGAGCGCGAGGTCCGCCCCCCGCACGATGTCGGTGCCGGCATCGTCGAGGATGCGGAATGCGGCCTCGGGCGCGGTGGCCGGATCAAGCCGCACGGGTCCTTCCAGGTCGGTCAGCGCGGCCGCCAGCGCATCGGCCGGCAGGATCGAGACGTGGTTGCCCAGATGCGCCCGCAGGTCATCGTCGAACTTGGCCGGATCGGCAAAGAGCGCGACGTGGCCCGTGTCCGACAGGACCGCAAAGGACTGCACCACCGGGTTCTTGGGCAGGTCGCTGCCGCGGATGTTCAGCAGCCACGAGATCGAGTCGGGCAGCGTCAGCAGCGCCGCCGCCTGACCCTCGGCCTTCAGCTGGACGGCCAGGCGCGCCCGCTTCTGGGCGGCGCTTTCGCCGGCGACATCCTCGGGGTGAGTGCGCGCGGCGCCGACCGGTGGGGCCGGGCGGTCGGGCCAGATGGCGTCGACCGGGTTGTCGTCCAGCGCGATCAGCGCGATGGAGCTGCCTTCCAGCGCGGCGTCGATCGTCTCGATCTCTCGCCGGGTGTGCAGCCAGGGGTCGAAGCCCACGCGGCCACCCTGCGGCAGCGCCTCGCGCAGCCAGTCCGAGGGCCGCGTCTCGGGCCAATCCACCGGCGTGAAGTGGCGCAGATCGATCTGCCCCCTGACCTGCACGCGGTAACGGCCGTCGACGAAGACGCCGGCCCGGTCCAACGTCGCAATGGCAAAGCCCGCGCTGCCGGTGAACCCGGTCAGCCAGGCCAGCCGCGCATCGGCGTCGGCCACGTATTCGCCCTGGTGCACATCGGCGCGGGGCACGATGACGGCGGACAGATCCTGGTCGCGCATCACCTGGCGCAGGGCCTCCAACCGGGCGGCGTGGTCGCCGCCGCCGGCGGGATCTTCAAAGCTTTGGAAACTCACAATTTGATGGCCTTCATGACTTCGGGTTCGATGACCTGGACGCCCGGCAGTCCGGCGATCAGGGCGCTGGCATCCTGGTCCAGTGCAGGGAAGGTCTTGTAATGGCAGGGGATGACGGTCTTGAAGTCGAAATAACGCTTCGCAGCATAGGCGGCGCGCGTCATGTCCATGGTGAAGTGGCCGCCCGCGCAGAGGATGCCGATGTCCGGCTTGTGCAGGTCGCCCATCCATTCCATGTCGGCCATGATGTCGGTGTCGCCCGAGACATAGATCACGTGGCCGTCGCCCGCGATCATGTAGCCCGATTCGTGGCCCGCATAGACCGGCCCGTTCGGCCCCGCGATCGAGCTGGAATGCGTTGCGTTCACCATCGTGACCTGCGCGCCGCCCAGGTCGACCGTGCCGCCCTTGTTGAAGCCGATGCCGTCGATGCCTTCGGAGTCCTGCCAATGGCTGATCAGGTCGAAGATGCCCACGACGGGGATCTTCAGGTCCCGGGCCAGCGCCAGCGTGTCGCCGCTGTGGTCGCCATGGCCGTGGGTCAGCAAGATATGCGTCGCCCCCCGGACGGCGTCGTCGCGCGCGCCGTCGGGAAAGGCGGGATTGCCGGTCATCCAGGGGTCGATCAGGATCACGGCCTGTTCGATTTCAAGCCGAAAGGCGGAATGGCCAAGCCAGGTCAGGTTCATCGGGTCCTCCTTGAGGATCAGGTTAGCCGCCGCGACGGGCGCTGACCAGAACCCCCAGCAAAGGGCAAGGGTTGCCTTCAGACCGGCGCGGCGTCGTCCAGGCGCAGGCGCAGGCGCTCGCGTCCACCCCAGGTCGACAGCTCCAGCTTGCCGGCCAGATGAAAGCGCCGGCCCTTGGCGCCGATCAGGCCCGGCCCGAGCGGGCCGTCCATCGCACCCCAGGCGACGGCCTCCAGAGCGGGCGCGCCGGAGCTGCGGAACGAGAGCCGCAGGTGGCGGTCGCCCATCGTCGCGGCGCTGTCGATCAGCTGATCGGCAAAGGCGAAGCGCGGGGCCGGGGCGGCCTGCCCGTAGGGACCGGCGTCTTCAAGCATCCGGTACATCTGCGGTGTGGCACCTGCGCATTCCAGCAGGCCCGAGATGCGCAGCTCTCGCCCGCCGGTGCGGCCTGCAAGGTCGCGGGCGATCAGGTCGGCCAGGCGTTCCATCGCGGGGGCGATCTTGGCTTCCTCGGCCGTCAGCCCGGCGGCCATCTCGTGCCCGCCACCTTTCAGCAGCAGCCCCTCGCGCGCCAGCCGCTGGATCGCCCGCCCCAGATCGATGCCGGGGACCGAGCGGGCGCTGCCCTTGCCGATGCCGCCCTCGACCCCGATCACGACCGAGGGGAGGTCAGTCGCCTCTTTCACGCGGGCGGCGACGATGCCGACCACGCCGGGATGCCAGCCGGGACCGGCGGCCCAGGACAGGCGCGGATCGCCCCGCGCCTCGACCTGCGCCAGCGCCTCCAGCCGCACGGCGGCCTCGATGTTGCGGCGGTCGCGGTTCAGCTCGTCCAGCTGGCGCGCCAGGTCTTCGGCCTGGCGCGGATCGCGGCAGGACAGGCACAGCGCGCCCAGATCGGCCCGCCCCACGCGCCCGCCCGCGTTGATGCGCGGCCCCAGAAGAAAGCCCAGGTGAAACGCCGCAGGGGGGCCGTCCAGCCGCGCGACATCCGACAGCGCCACCAGCCCCGTCCGCTGCCGCCGCGCCATCACCGCCAAGCCCTGGCGGACGAAGGCGCGGTTCACGCCGACCAGCGGCGCCACATCGGCCACCGTCGCCAGCGCCACAAGGTCCATCATCGCCATCAGGTCGGGCTCTGGCAGCCCGCGGGCCCGCAGACCGCGTCCTGCCTGCACCAGCGTCAGGAAGACGACGCCTGCCGCGCAGAGATGCCCAAGCGTTCCGTCCTCGTCGTTGCGGTTCGGGTTCACGACGGCCAGGGCGGGCGGCAGCGTCTCGCCGCCCAGGTGGTGGTCCAGCACGATCACGTCGCAGCCCTTGGCGGCGGCCAGCGCGTCGTGGCTCAGCGTGCCGCAATCGACGCAGACGATCAGGTCGTGGTCCCGCGCCAGCGCCTCCATGGCGGGGACGTTCGGGCCATAGCCCTCGTCGATGCGGTCGGGGATATAGAGGGTCGCCTGCCGCCCCTGCTGGTGCAGCCAGTCGATCAGCAGCGCGGCCGAGGCCCCCCCATCGACGTCGTAGTCGGCGAAGATGGCGATCCGCTGGCCGGTCACGGCCGCCTCGACCAGCCGGTCGGCCGCGACATCCATGTCGCGCAGCAGCAGCGGGTCGGGCAGCAGGTCGCGCAGCTTCGGGGTCAGGAAGCCCGAGGCCTCGGCGGGTTCCACCGCGCGTTCGGCCAGCACCCGCGCCACGGGCAGGGGCAGGGCGGCCTGCTGCGCCAGCCCTTCGGCCCGCCGCTCAAGCTCCGCCTCGGGGCCGATCCAGCGCCGACCCGTCAGCGAGCTGTCGATTCCCAGAAACGCCACGCTGCCTCTTCTTCCTTGCCCCAAGCACCCCCAGGGAGGTCCCGGAACGGGATGGGGGGCCGCGCCCCCATACCTTACTTGATCGGGTTGCGATAGATCATCCGCCGCACCGACCCGGTCTTCGACCGCATCAGGATCGTCTCGGTGGTCAGGTGCCCCGGTTCCCGCTTGACGCCTGCAACGATGGACCCGTTCGTCACCCCCGTCGCCGCGAAGATCACGTCGGCCGTGACAAGGTCGTCGCGCGCATAGATGCGGTCCAGGTCGGTGATCCCGGCCTTGCGGGCGCGGCCCTTCTCGTCGTCGTTGCGGAACATCAGCCGGCCCCACATCTGCCCGCCCATGCATTTCAGCGCCGACGCCGCCAGCACGCCCTCGGGTGCGCCGCCCGAACCCATGTACATGTCAATGCCGGTCAGTTCGGCCTCGGCCGTGTGGATCACGCCGGCGACGTCGCCGTCGGTGATCAGGCGGATCGCCGCGCCCGTGTCGCGGACCTCGGCGATCATGTCCTCGTGGCGCGGACGCTCCAGGATGCAGACGGTGATGTCGCCTGCCTCCACGCCGCGCGCCTTGGCCAGGGCGCGGACACGCTCGGCCGGGGTCATGTCGAGGCTGACGACGTCCGTCGGATAGCCCGGCCCTATGGCCAGCTTGTCCATGTAGACGTCGGGCGCGTGCAGCAGCGTGCCGCGCGGCGCCATGGCGATCACCGTCAGCGCGTTCGGCATGTCCTTGGCGGTCAGCGTCGTGCCCTCCAGCGGGTCCAGCGCGATGTCGACCTCGGGGCCCTCGCCGGTGCCGACCTCTTCGCCGATGAACAGCATCGGGGCCTCGTCGCGCTCGCCCTCGCCGATCACGACGACGCCCTTGATGTCCAGCATGTTCAGCTGGTCGCGCATGGCGTTGACGGCGGCCTGGTCGGCGGCCTTTTCATCGCCGCGACCGATCAGCCGGGCCGAGGCGTGGGCGGCAGCCTCGCTGACGCGGGCGAGGCCCAGTGACAGCATCCGGTCGTTGAAATCCTTAGGCGCGGTCATGTCCCTCGTCCCTCTCTCCTTGGCTTCACGGGTGTCTTAGGTGGCGCGGCGGGGGGCGGCAAGGGTGACGGCGCTAACGTATCAGCTTTCTGACAGATCCAGCGACAGCGCGTGAATCTGCGGCACGATGTCGCCCAGGGTGGCATGGACCAGACGGTGCCGCTGGACCCGCGACAGGCCCTTGAAGGCGGGCGAGGCGATGCGGATATGGAAGTGGCTTTCCCCGCCTTCGCGAAAGCCCGCATGACCGCGATGCTGTTCGCTTTCGTCGCTTATCTCCAGCTGTGTCGGGTCCAGCGTTGCCAGGCGCGCCCGCATCTTGTCGGCGATCATCTGCAGTTCCTTTCCGTCAAGGCCTTTCATGTGCCGCCAAATACCCTAAACTGCCGCCTCCGAGTCGCAAAGGTGCCCCTCATGAGCAAGAACGACCCGTTCGGTTTTGATATCTCCGCCGCCAAGGACAAGAAGCGCAAGACCAAGGGACGGCGTGGGATGTCGGGGGCGTTCGAGACCTCGACCCGCATCTGCGAGCGCGAGGGCTGCAACGAGCCGGGCCAGTACCGCGCGCCCAAGAACCCGCGGAACCTCGACGACTATTTCTGGTTCTGCAAGGAGCATGTCCGCGAATACAACGCGAACTGGAACTATTTCCAGGGCCAGTCCGAGGAAGAGTTCCAGCAGTTCATCGACAACGCGACCGTGTGGGAACGTCCGACGAAGCCCTTCGGCCGGTCCGCGCAAGAGGACAAGTGGGCCCGCCACGGCGTCAGCGACCCGCTGGAGATCCTGGGCGCCAACGGCACCGCGCCCGAGGCCCGCGCCCAGTCCACCGCCCGCAAGCTTCCGCCCACGGAACGTCGGGCCCTGGACATCCTGGAAGCCAAGGACAGCTGGACGCGGATGGAAATTCGCAAGCAGTACAAGTCGCTGGTCAAGGACCTGCATCCCGACATGAACGGCGGCGACCGGTCCGACGAGGATCGCCTGTCCGAGGTGGTCTGGGCCTGGGACCAGATCAAGGACAGCCGTTTCATCCGCGACTGATCGGTCGCGGGCAGGGGGGCTGCCCCCGCCCGCCCCGCTGGCGTTGCGTCAGGACCGGCGGAGGCGCTGCGTCAGGGCCGCGCCCAGCAGGACCAGGATCAGCAGCGTCACCAGGGGCATGTTGCCCATGCGCATCCAGACCGTCGGGGGCAGAGCGCCCGGCAGGTGGGCGTCGATCTTGCCGGCGGTGTTCAGCGGCAGGCTGTCGCGGATCTGGCCACGGGCGTCGATCACGGCGCTGACGCCGGTATTCGCGGCCCGGATCAGCGGAAGCCCCGTCTCGATCGCGCGCAGGCGGGCTTGCGAAAGGTGCTGGTACGGCCCCGAGATGCGGCCGAACCAGGCGTCGTTCGTCGCCTGCAAGAGCCATTCCGGCCGTTCGTCGAGGCCGCGCACATGTTGCGGGAAAATGGCCTCGTAACAAATCAGCGGCTGAAAGTCGGGCGCGCCAGGTGCGGCAAGGACCGCCGGACCGGGGCCTGCCGAGTAGCCGTTGCCCTGCTGGGCGGCAAAGGCGCCGATGCCGAACCGCGCCAGCGCATCGCCCCACGGGATGTATTCGCCGAAGGGGACAAGGTGGAACTTGTCATAGATGCCAAGGACCCGGCCACCGTCGATCACGGCGAGGCTGTTGTAGAACCGGCTGCCCTCACGCCGCTGGATGCCCATGACCAGGGGCGCGCCGGCGGCGTCCGACATGGCGGGTAAGACCCCGGACGCTTCGTCGAGCAGGAAGTTGACGGCCGTTTCCGGCCAGATGACCAGGTCGCGCTGCCCGGGCTGTGTCGAGAGGTCGAGAAGTCGCTGGAAAAAGACGGTGGACCACTCGGGGTCCCACTTGAGGCTTTGCGTCGCGTTGGGCTGGACGATCCGCAGCGTTGTGCTTGTGTCGGCAGGGCCGGGTGTCGCCAGCCGGGCAAGGCCCGCGGCCCATGCCGCCCCGACCGCCAGCAACGCCAGGATCAGACCCGGCAGGACCGCCGCGACTCGTGGCTGCCCCTGGCGCCGCAGCAGGTGCGGCAGCACGGCAACAGTCATGGTCAGCACGCCAAGCCCCGGCGCACCGATCCAGGCAGCCAGTTGCGCGACCGGTGTGTCGATCCAGGCGTGGCCGATCAGCGCCCAGGGAAACCCGGTGAAGATCCAGCCCCGCAGCCAGTCCGAGAGGATCAGGGCGGCCGCGACGGCCAGCAGGCGGCCGCGACCCGAGGAGACGCTGGCGGCGGCCCAGATCGGCAGCGCCCAGAAGAGCGCGCCGCCAAGCGCCATCAGAAGCAGCGCGAACGGCGCGATCCAGCCATAGATTTCGGGTTCGACCAGGAACGGCTCGACGATCCAGGACAGCGCGAGGGCGAACCAGCCGAAGCCGCTTGCCAATGCATGCCAGAACGCCGTGACGGGCCGGACCGACGCGATGCGCCACAGAAGGATCGATAGCGCGATGGGGGTGGCGGCCCAGATGCCGAAGGGCGCAAGGCCAAAGGCTGCAACGATCCCCAGGCCGGCGTCGACAAGCAGATGGCGCAGGGGCGGACGGCCCCTGCGCCTTGATCTTGACGCGTCGCGGGTCATCACGCCTCGGCGTCTGCGTCCCGCGGTTGTTCGGCCGCAGTCTCTGGCTCGGTCTTCTTGCGACGGGTGCGCTTGGGCTTTTCGGCCGCTGCCTCGGCGGCAGGCTCGTCGGTGGCCTTCTTGCGCCGGGTCCGCGTGGGCTTGGTCGCTTCGGCTTCGGGTGCTGCCGCCTCGGGCTCGGCCTTTTTGCGACGGGTGCGCTTGGTCTTCTCGGCTGCTTCCTCGGTGGCGGGCGCGTCTGCCGCAGGCTTGCGGCGGGTGCGCGCGGGCTTGACGACTTCGGCTTCGGCTTCGGGTGCCAAGGCATCAGCTTCGGGCGACGGAGCCGCAGCTTCCGCTTCGGACACTGCAGCTTCGGGCTCGGCCTTCTTGCGGCGGGTGCGCTTGGGCTTCGGCGCCACCTCTGCGGCGGTTTCCGCGGCCTCGACCGCGGGAGCCTCTGCCGGAGAATCGGCGGGTGCAGGCGTGTCCGCGACCGGCTTTACGGCTTCGGGCTGGGCCACGACCTCTGGTGCGGCTTCCACGGCAGGCGCCTCGGTCTTACGCCGTCCACGAGAGCGGCGATTGGCAGGCTTGGCTTCGGGTTCCGCCGGCGCGGGCTGCGGCTCTGCCACGGGTTCGGCGGTTGCCACGTCACTGCGGATCTCGACCAGCATGAACTGCGGAATGTGGTCGCCCATGCCGACGATCGGCTGGCCACGGTCATGGCCGCGCCCATCCTGGTCGCGCCCGCGGCGACCGTCGCGGCGGTCTCCACGGCGCTCTTCGCGGCGCGGCTCGTCCTTGCGCGCCTCGGACCGGGACTCGGGGCGCGGTTCGGGCCGAGGCTCGGGGCGCGAGCGGTTCGCTTCGGAGGCCGCCGGTTCCGCGACCGCCTCGGGGCGGTCCTCATCGCGGCGGCGGCGACGGCCGCGCTCGCGCGATCCGCCGCGGCGCTCCTCGCGTTCGGCCGGTGCGGCAACCACATCGGACGGAGCGAAGCCGGCAGGGATCTCGACGCGCGGGAGGGACTTCTTCAGCAGCGATTCTATCGCGGTAAGGTACTTTTCGTCGGACGGGGTCGAGATGCTGACGGCGGTTCCCAGGCGGCCGGCGCGGCCCGTACGGCCGATGCGGTGGACATAGTCCTCGGCATGGCTGGGCAGGTCATAGTTGAAGACGTGGCTGACAGCCGGGATGTCCAGGCCGCGCGCCGCCACGTCGGACGCGATCAGCAGGCGCAGCTTGCCGTCGCGGAAGCTTTCCAGCGTCCGCGTCCGCTGGCTCTGGTCCAGGTCGCCGTGGATCGGCGCCGCGTCATAGCCGTACTTGGCCAGCGATTTCGCGACGATGTCCACGTCGGTCTTGCGGTTGCAGAAGATGATGGCGTTGGTCAGCCCCTCGCCCTCGGCATCGATCAGGGCGCGCAGCAGGTCACGCTTCTGCTTGGCTGCAGCGTCGCGGCGGGCGGGGGTGATTTCCACCAGCCGCTGCGTGATCGTCTCGCTTGCGGTGGCCTGTCGGGCAACCTCGACCCGTTCGGGCGAATGGAGGAAGGTGTTGGTGATGCGCTCGATCTCGGGGGCCATGGTGGCGCTGAAGAACAGCGTCTGGCGCGTGAAGGGCGTCAGCTGGAAGATACGCTCGATATCGGGGATGAAGCCCATGTCCAGCATGCGGTCGGCCTCGTCCACGACCATGATCTGAACGCCGGTCAGCAGCAGCTTGCCGCGTTCGAAATGGTCCAGAAGCCGGCCGGGCGTCGCGATCAGCACGTCCACGCCGCGGTCGATCAGCTTGTCCTGTTCGCCGAAGCTGACGCCGCCGATCAGCAGCGCCTTTGTCAGGCGGGTGTGCTTGGCATAGACGTCGAAGTTTTCGGCGACCTGCGCGGCCAGTTCGCGGGTCGGGCAGAGGACCAGCGACCGCGGCATGCGAGCCCTGGCGCGACCGCGGCCCAGCAGGGTGATCATCGGCAGCGTGAAGCTGGCCGTCTTGCCGGTCCCGGTCTGAGCGATCCCCAGCACGTCGCGGCCTTCCAGCGCAGGCGGAATCGCCCCCTGCTGGATGGGCGTCGGGCTTTCATAGCCGGCTTCCACCACGGCCTGCAGCACTTTGGGGTCAAGCTTCAGATCAGCGAATTTCGTCATTCGGGGCTTTCCAATAAGCCGCGCCCGTTATGGCGCGTTGCGTTCCAATGCCGCGCGCGTTCGGCGCTAGGGCGGCAGATGTGGGACGCAGTCTCGGACGCCCCGCCTTTGTGCCCGCCGGATGCAGGCCCGCGTTCCCTAGACGAAAGTCGCTGCCGCGTCAATCTTTTGCATCCGGGCCCGTGACCGGAACCGGCAGGGCGACCACCGGATTGTCTGCGACGGCCCGAAGCGAAGGAACCCGGATGGAGCATGAGGTGGTGCAGGGGCTGACCCCGGTGCAGGTGGTGGCGCTGGTGGGCGTGCTGGGCGTGGGCGCGCAATGGCTGGCCTGGCGCCTGCGACTGCCCGCCATCGTGCTGATGCTGGCAATAGGCTTGCTGGTGGGTCCGGTGATGGGGTGGTTTCTGCCCGAACGCGACCTTGGCCCCATCTATCGCCCGCTGATCGCGGTCGCCGTGGCGATCATCCTGTTCGAGGGGGGGCTGACGCTCGACTATGCCCGGCTGCGGGACGCGCGGGCCCCGGTGCAGCGGCTGGTCTATCTGGGCGCGCCGCTTGGCTGGGCGCTATCGGCGCTGGTCCTGTGGCTGGCGGTCGGGCTGTCCTGGCAGTCGGCAGCGGTCTTCGGCGGCGTCATGGTCGTGACTGGTCCTACCGTCATCGCGCCCATGCTGCGCCAGGCCCGTCTGCGCGCCCGCCCCGCCCAGGTCCTGCAATGGGAGGCGATTCTGAACGACCCGATCGGCGTGCTGATCGCGGTCCTCGTGCTCGAGGTCGTGCTGGTGCTGGAAACGGGCGTCTCGGTGGGCGCTGCGGCCTGGGTGCTGGGCACCGGCATCGGCTTTGCGACCGTCGCGGGCTGGGTCGCGGGCAAGGGCATGGCGGTGGCCTTTGGCCGCGCCTGGGTGCCGGAATACATGAAGGTGCCGGTGCTGTTCGTCAGCGTGGTTGCCGTCTTTGCGGTCACCGACAGCGTGCTGCATGAAACCGGTCTGCTGGCCGTCACCATCATGGGCATGATGCTGGCCAACGCGAAGCTCTCATCCTATGTCGAGCTGCACCGCTTCAAGGAGCATGCGACGATCCTGCTGGTGTCGGGCGTGTTCGTGCTGATGGCGGCGTCGCTGGACTTCGCCACGCTGGGGCAATTGACCTGGCGGGCGGCGCTGTTCGTGCTGTTCACCGTGGCGCTGGCACGCCCGCTGCAGGTGATGCTGCCGCTGATCGGGACGCAGCTGCCGATGAAGGAACGCTGGCTGATCGCGCTGACCGGGCCGCGAGGCGTGGTCATGGTGGCGGTCTCGGGCCTGTTCGGGGCCAAGCTGGTCGATGCGGGAATCGAGGACGGCGCGACGCTGGCGCCCTTGGCCTTCATCATCGTGCTGGCCACGGTGCTGATCTACGGCTTCACCCTGGCGCCACTGGCCCGGCGGCTTGGCCTTTCGGGGCCGGAACGTCCGGGCCTGCTGATCATCGGCGGATCGCCCTTCGCGGTGGCCCTGGCGCAGGCGCTGGAGAAGGCGGGCGTCGACGCCCTTATCGCGGATACGAACCGCCAGCACCTGGCGCCCGCGCGCCATGCTGGGCTGCCGACCTATTACGGCGACATCCTGGGCGAGGCGGCCGAGCACCAGGTCGAGTTCATCGCCTATCCCGTCGTTCTGGCCGCGTCCGACAATGACGCCTACAACACGCTGGTCGCAACCGACCTTGGCCCGGACCTGGGCCGCGACGCCGTCTGGCAGATCAGCCGCGTGCGCGACCGGTCGCGCCACGCGCTACCGGCGCAGCTGGGCGGGCAGCGGCTGGCCGGCCGTCCCACCTTCGAGGCGGTGAACCAGCGGCTGGCCGAGGGATGGACCCTGCGCAGCACGCGGCTGACCGACGAATACGACATGGACGACTGGCAGGCCGAGCGTCCGGGCGCCGAGCCTTTCGCCGTCGTCACCAAGGCAGGCGTGCTGCGCTTTGCCGGTCCCGACCAGCCCGTGGCGGTGCAGGCGGGCGACTGGATCACGGCCTTTCTGCCGCCCGAGCAGTCCGAGGCCTCGGATGCGCCCGCCCCGGAACTGGCCGCCGAGGCCGCCGATGTCGCCCGCGAGCGGCGCGAACGGGGCGAAACGGGCAGCTGAAGGGGCTTTCGGTTGACCTCGGGCGACCTCTGGCGTTAACCCGCGGGGGTCAACCAGGAAGCTTCACATGAACCTTTTCACGGATCTCCGCGGCGTCGTCGTCGAGGCGCTGGACCAGATGGCTGCGGCGGGCGAGCTGCCCGCGGGCCTGGATACCGCCAATGTCACGGTCGAGCCGCCGCGCGATCCGGCGCATGGCGACATGGCCACCAACGCCGCGATGGTGCTGGCCAAGCCCGCCGGCATGAAGCCGCGCGACATCGCCGAGAAGCTGGCCGCCCGACTGACCGATCCGCGCATCGGCGCGGCCGAGGTCGCGGGACCGGGCTTCCTGAACCTTCGGCTGTCGCCGGTCGTCTGGCAGGGCGTGGTCAAGGCCGCGCTGACGGAAGGCGCCGAATTCGGCCGGTCGGACCTGGGCGCCGGCCAGAAGGTCAATATCGAATTCGTCAGCGCCAACCCCACCGGTCCGATGCATGTGGGCCACGTGCGGGGCGCGGTCTTCGGCGACGCACTGGCGCGCCTTCTGGACTTTTCCGGCCATGACGTGACGCGGGAATACTATGTCAACGACGGCGGTGCGCAGGTCGACGTGCTGGCGCGGTCGGCATACGAGCGCTATCGCGAGGCCAACGGGCTGGAGCCCGAGATCCGCGAGGGGCTCTATCCCGGCGACTACCTGATCCCGGTCGGAGAGGCGCTGAAGGCCGAATACGGCGACAGCCTGCTGGACAAGCCGGAAGAAGACTGGCTGGTCCCGATCCGCGAATTCGCCACCCAGGCCATGATGGCCGAGATCCGCGGCGACCTGGCCGCGCTTGGCGTTCAGATGGACGTCTATTCCAGCGAAAAGGCGCTTTACGGCACCGGCCGGATCGAGGCCGCGATCGAACGGCTGCGCGGCATGGACCTGATCTATCGCGGCGTTCTGGAACCGCCCAAGGGCAAGCTGCCCGAGGATTGGGAGGAACGCGAACAGACGCTGTTCCGGTCCAGCGCGCATGGCGACGACGTGGACCGCCCGATCCAGAAATCGGATGGGGCCTGGACCTATTTCGCGCCCGACATCGCCTATCACTGGGACAAGATCGACCGCGGCTTCGACCAGCTGATCGACGTCTTCGGCGCCGATCACGGCGGCTATGTCAAGCGCATGAACGCCGCCGTGAAGGCGCTGTCGGACGGGCGCGTGCCGCTGGACATCAAGCTGATCCAGCTGGTCAAGCTGTTCAAGAACGGCGAGCCGTTCAAGATGTCCAAGCGCGCCGGCACCTTCGTCACGCTCCGTGACGTGGTCGAGGAGGCGGGCGCCGACGTCACCCGCTTCATCATGCTGACCCGTAAGAACGACGCGCCCCTGGATTTCGACTTCGCCAAGGTGCTTGAACAGTCGAAGGACAACCCGGTCTGGTACGTCCAGTATGCCAGCGCCCGCGTCCATTCGGTCCTGCGCCGTGCGGCCGAGGCGGGAATCGATGCCGGCGACAGCGCCCTTGCGGCGGCCGACCTGTCGGTCCTGTCCCACCCGGCCGAGCTGGAGCTGGCCCGCAAGGTCGCCGAATGGCCGCGGCTGGTGGAGCATGCCGCCCGCGCGCATGAACCGCACCGGGTGGCCTTCTTCCTCTATGACATCGCATCGGACCTGCATTCGCTGTGGAATCGCGGCAACGAGGACACGTCGCTGCGCTTCATCCAGGATGGCGATCCGGTCACGTCCCAGGGAAAAATTGCGCTGGTGCGGGCGGTTGGCGTTGTGATTTCAAGCGGTCTCGCTATTCTTGGGGTCACGCCGGCGGAAGAGATGCGCTGACCAACAGCGCCACTGCCGGTCGTGGCTGAAGCAGGCAAAGTAAACCCGGAACAACCGGCAGGCAGGCAGACATGGCAGTGATGGATTTCCGCGAAGGCGGCTATGTGTTCTCGCGTCACAAGGTGAAGCGCGAATTTTCGTACGACCAGGCGGGCTGGACCGACAGCCGCGATCCGGGTCGCGATGTGCTTCGGCACGACGAGGGTGTGGCCCCCGACAGCCTGTCGGCGCGCCTGGCGCGGCTGACGCATTACATCGGCGCGGTTGCCTCGGTCGCGCTGATGGTGGTGCTACTGGCCTGGGGTTGGCAGCTGGTGTCGCGCGACGTCTCTGCCGTCCCGGTCATTCGCGCGGTCGAGGGCGAGGCCCGGACTACGCCCGAAAATCCCGGCGGGCAGCTGACGAACCACACCGGCCTTGCGATCAATACCGTTGCCGGCGGCAAGGAGGCTGCGCCGGTCGACCAGGTCGCCATCGCGCCTCCGGCGGTCGGCTTGGCCGAGGATGACGTCGCCATGGGCGAGCTGGGCGCCACTGTGCGCGAGCCGTCGAACCCGTCCGAAACGCCGCTGACCTTCGACGGAGAGCCGGTCGTCCCCCTCTCTGACAGCGAGGCCCGCGCCATGGCGGAAGCCGAGGCTGCAGCCGCGGCCGAACGCGCGCTGGCCGACCAGGCCGTGAACGAGGCCGCCATCATCGACGCCCCCGCGACCGAAGGTCCGGTCAACGAAGTCGTCACGGACGAAAACGGCATGCCTGCTCAGGCCGCGGCCATTGCCGAAGCCCTGGCCCAGGCCCAGGCCAATCCCGGCGTGCTGGTCGCCTCGTCCCGGCCGGCACCGCGCCCGCGCGTCATGCAGGTGGCCGCAGCCCCCGCCGCCGCGGCGCCCGCACCGGCCCCTGCCGCCGCCGCGCCTGCGCCTGCACGCGCGCCTGAACCGGCGCCTGTCGCCAGCTCGGCCAGCGGACCGGTCGTCCAGGTCGGCGCCTTCGACAGCAACGCCATCGCCCAAGGGGAATGGCAGCGGCTGGCCGGTCGCAACGGCTCGCTCTTCTCCGGCAAGGCGCCGGTGATCCAGGAGCATCAGTCGAACGGCCGCACCTTCTGGCGTCTGCGCGTCGCAGGCTTCGGCTCGCTCAGCGAAGCGCGGCAGTTCTGTTCGGCGCTGCAGTCGTCGGGCACCGACTGCCTGGCGCTCGGCGGCTGATGTGGCCGCGAACGCCACCATTCTCGGCGGGATCGCCGGGTTGACGCTGTCGGCCGACGAGGCCGCTTTCTTCCGCGACGCCGACCCCTGGGGCTTCATCCTGTTCAGTCGCAATGTCGACAGCCCGCAGCAGCTGATCCGCCTGACCTCCGATCTTCGGGACGCGGTCGGGCGGGATGCCGTCGTGACCGTCGACCAGGAGGGCGGGCGCGTCCAGCGCCTGCGCGGCGCCAACTGGGCCGACTGGCCCGAGCCGCTGGACCAGGCCCCCGCCGGTCCGCGCGCGATGTGGCTGCGGTATCACCTGATCGCGCAGGAATTGCGGGCCGTCGGCATAGATTCGAACTGCGCCCCGACACTGGATGTCGCCCAGGCCCAGACGCACCCGTTCCTGCGCAGCCGCTGTCTTGGCACCGACCCGGCGGCGGTCGCCGAACTGGGCCGCGCCGCGGCCGACGGGATGCTGGCGGCGGGCGTGCTGCCGGTCATGAAACACATGCCCGGACATGGGCGCGCCGTCGTGGACAGCCACCATGGCCTGCCGGTCGTGGATGCGCCAGAATCCGGGCTGGACATGGATTTCGCGCCCTTCCGCGCCCTGAACGATCTGCCGATGGGGATGACCGCACACATCCGTTTCACCGCGCTGGACGATGCGCCGGCCACGGCCTCGGCCCGGATGATCGGCCTGATCCGCGACCGGATCGGGTTCGACGGGCTGCTGATGACGGACGACATCACCATGAACGCCCTGTCGGGGACCGAGGCCGAGCGCGCGTCAGCCGCCATCGCGGCGGGCTGCGACCTTGTTTTGCACTGCAACGGCACCGTGGCGCAGATGGAGCCGGTCGTCGCGGCATCCGGCCCCATGTCCGCCGAGGCCTGTCGCCGGGCGGATGCGGCCCTGGCGCTGCGCCGCCCCCTGGTCGGGACCGACATCGTCGCGCTGACAACGGAACTTCGCGGGCTGCTTTCTTGACAGGACCGCGGCGCGGCGGAACTCTGCCCGCCTGACGCAAGGAGGCCCTGTGGCCAAACCCCATGTGCCCCATCTGACGCCCGTTCCCCCAGACGGCCTCGACCCCGCCGAGGTCGCGCAACGCCGCGCCGAAGAGGCGCTGATCGTCGATGTCGGCGGCTACGAGGGGCCGCTGGACCTGCTGCTGACGCTGGCCCGCACGCAGAAGGTCGACCTGCTGAAGATCCGCGTCCTGGACCTGGCCCAGCAGTACCTGAACTTCGTCGAAAGCGCCCGCGCCCTGCGGATCGAGCTGGCGGCCGACTACCTGGTCATGGCTGCCTGGCTGGCCTTCCTGAAGTCGCGCCTGCTGCTGCCGCCCGACCCCGAGGCCGACGGCCCCTCGGCCGAGGACATGGCCGAGCATCTGGCTTTCCAGCTGGAGCGTCTGGCCGCCATGCGCCGGGTGGCGGCGCAGTTGATGGGCCGCGACCGCCTGGGACAGTCGCGCTTTCCGCGCGGCGCGCCCGAAACCGTGGCACGCACCCGGCGGACCCAGTGGCAGGCCGGGCTGATCGACCTGATGCGCGCCTATGCGCGGCTGAAGACGCGCGACGAATTCCGGCCCTATGCCTTCGACCGTCATGACGTTTTCACGATGGAGCAGGCGCTGGAGCGTCTGCGCCGCCTGATTGGCTTCACCGGCGACTGGACCGACCTGGCCGTCTTCCTGCCCGAAGGCTGGGGGGCCGACCCCAAGCGCCGCCGCAGCGCGACGGCGGCGACATTCGCAGCCTCGCTGGAACTTGCGCGGCAGGGCCGGCTGGAGATACGGCAGACGGACACCTTCGCGCCCATCAGCTATCGGCCCAAAGCCCATGACGACCCCGCCTGACTTTCCGCCCCCTCCCATGCCTCAGCAGGAGCGCATGGTCGAGGCGATCCTGTTCGCCAGCGCGCAGCCCCTGACGGTCCGCGAGCTTGCGGCGCGGATGCCGCATGGCTGCGACCCGGCCGAGGCGCTGGCGGGCCTGCGGCGGACCTACCAGGATCGCGGCGTAGTGCTGGAGAGGATCGGCGACGGTCACGCCTTTCGCACCGCGCCCGACCTGTCCTTCCTGATGCAGGCGGATACGGTCGAGACCCGCCGCCTGTCGCGCGCCGCCGTCGAAACGCTGGCGATCATCGCCTATCATCAGCCCGTCACCCGCGCCGAGATCGAGGAGATCCGCGGCGTCGCCGTCAGCCGGGGCACGCTGGACCAGTTGATCGAGATGGAGTGGGTGCGCGTCGGACGCCGCCGCATGACGCCCGGCCGCCCGGCAACATATATCGTGACGGAAGCGTTCCTTGACCATTTCGGGCTGGAATCGGCGCGCGACCTGCCGGGGCTTGCCGAATTGCGGGCAGCGGGCCTTCTGGAGTCGCGGCCGCCCGCCGAAGGGCTGGGCCTGCCCCTTGCGGGGGCCGGGGACGACCCCGATGAGGAGCCGGAGGAGCCGGAGGAATCAGCCGAGGACCTCTTCGACGAGGAGCAAGACCGCCCATGAATATGAACCAGCTGTTCAACATGTTCACCCGCCTCGTCGCGCGCCGCGCGATGAACTGGGGGATCAACAAGGGCATCAACACGCTGTCCGGCAAGAAGCACGGCCGCGGCCACCATCAGAACAGGCAGGCGCGCGATCTTGCCCGCAAGATGCGGGTGCTGAGCCGGCTGACGCGGCACTGAACCCCTCTCGCCATTCCCTGCGGCAGAGGCTAGGGCTGCGGGATGAGCGATACCGATTTCGACATCTTCCTGGTCGCCACGCCGGGGCTTGAGGCGCCGCTGGCGGCCGAGGCCGCGGCCCTTGGCTGGCAGCCCGTTATCCAGCCCGGCGGCGTCACCATCCGCGGCACCTGGCGCGACGTCTGGCGCGCGAACCTGATGCTGCGCGGGGCGACGCGGGTGCTGGCGCGCATCGGCGGGTTCCGCGCAATGCACCTGGCGCAGCTGGACAAGCGCGCGCGCAAGTTCCCTTGGGCCGACCTCTTGCGCCCCGATGTGCCGGTCAAGGTCGAGACGGTCTGCCGAGCCTCGAAGATCTATCACGCCGGAGCGGCGACGCAGCGGATCGAGCGGGCGATCTCGGAGGAGCTTGGCGCGCCACTGGCCGCCGATGCGCCGATCACGATCAAGGTGCGGATCGAAGACGACCTCGTCACCTTCAGCATCGACACGACCGGAGAGTCGCTGCACAAGCGCGGCCACAAGGAGGCCGTCGCCAAGGCCCCCATGCGCGAAACGATGGCGGCCATGTTCCTGGCCGAGATGGGCTTCAACGGCAGCCAGCCGGTGCTGGACCCCATGTGCGGCTCGGGCACCTTCGTCATCGAGGCGGCCGAAATGGCGCTGGGGCTGATTGCGGGACGCAGCCGGGGCTTTGCCTTCCAGCATCTGGCGAACCATGACCTTGCCGCCATCGCGCGGCTCGCGACGGCGCCCCGCCGCGATGCCTCTGCCCGCTTCTTCGGCAGCGACCGCGACCCCGGCGCCATTCGGATGAGCCATGCCAATGCCGAACGGGCGGGGGTGGGCGGTGTCGTAAGTTTCGAAGCGTGCCAGATCGCCGACCGTCAGTGTCCCGATTGCAAGCCCGGCATCGTGATCGTGAACCCGCCCTATGGCGCGCGAATCGGCAACAAGGGTCCGCTGTTCGGCCTGCACGCGCAGATGGGAGAGGTGTTCCGCACCCGCTTCCAGGGCTGGCGCATCGGCATCGTCACCAGCGAGGCGGGGCTTGCGAAGGCGACGGGGCTGCCCTGGCAGGCGCCGGGGCCGATCGTGGCGCATGGCGGGCTGAAGGTCCGCCTGTGGCAGACCGGACCGCTCTAGCCGAACTGCTTGGCGAGCTTGAGGCCCTGGCCCTGGTAATTGGACTTGATCCCCTCGCCATAGAGGCGCTCGGGACGGGCCGCCATGCGTTCATAGACCAGCCGCCCGACGACCTGCCCATGCTCCAGCACGAAGGGCGCCTCGTGGCAGCGGACCTCCAGCACGCCGCGCGCGCCGGTGCCGGTCGCGCCGATGCCGAAGCCCGGGTCGAAGAAGCCCGCGTAATGGACGCGGAATTCGCCGACCATCGCCAGGTAGGGGGCCATCTCGGCCGCGTAATCCGCCGGGATCGCCACCGATTCGCGGCTGACGAGGATGTAGAACGCGCCCGGGTCCAGGATCAGGCGGCCGTCGGTCGTGTGCAGCTCGTCCCAGAAGTCGCGGGCGGAATAGGCGCCGATGCGGTCGAGGTCGATCACTCCGCTATGCGGCCGCGCCCGGTAGCCGACCAGGTCCCCCGCTGACGGCCGCAGATCCACCGAGAAGCCCAAGCCCTGGTCGATCAGCGCCGGGCCCTCGCCGACCAGCGGTTCTTGTGCATTCAACGCGATCAGCTCGGCGTCTGACAGCACCGCTTGTCCGCGCCGCAGCCGCAACTGGTTCAGCCGCATGCCGGGGCGCACGAGGACCGAGAAGCTGCGCGGGCAGATCTCGGCGTAAAGCGGGCCGTCATAGCCTTCGGGCAGGCGATCGAACTCGGTCCCGTCATCGGTCACCAGCCGCGTCAGCAGGTCCAGCCGGCCCGTGGATGATTTCGCATTGGCGACAGCCGTCAGCCCGGCGGGCAGGGCGATGCCTTCCTGCAGGGGCACTAGATAGACGCAGCCGCGTTCCAGAACCGCGCCCCCGGTCAGGTCCATCTGGTGCATCTGGAAATCTTCCAGCCGGTCGGCGATGCGGCGCCCGCGACCGGCAAGGAAGCTGGCGCGCAGGCGATAAGCCGCCGCACCGAGGCGCAGGTCCAGCGAAGCTGGCTGGATCTGTTCGGGCAGGATCGGCGCATCGTATCTGATCGCGCCGGACCCGATCAGCTTGCGGATCTCGCTGTCGGGCAAAACACCGTTCATCCTGGACACTCTCGGCTGCAGATAAGGGAAACGCCCATCCCCGGAAGGGGACGGGCGTTTTCGGAATGGTCGGGCCGGCGAGATTCGAACTCGCGGCCTTCCGCCCCCCAGACGGACGCGCTAACCAGGCTGCGCCACGGCCCGACGCGCATCGTATAGAGCGATCCGGCAGGCCAGCACAAGGGCAACATTGCGGAAATCTGCGCCGAATGTCGCGGAGTTGTCACGAAAGGCGAAGCATCGCCCGAGCGAGCCGCAACGCTACGGCGTGCGCGGCGTCGGTCTGCGGATCAAGGACCGGAACATGCTGCAGCAGACGCGCCAGACGTGTCAGGCGGCCCAGCCATTGCGGTGCGGCTTCAAGACAGTCTGGCAAGTGAATGGGATGCTCCGCCATCGATGGCGGGGCTGGCGCGGGAGGGGGCGCGTCAGGCATGGGCTCGTGTGGAGCCTGCAGGAGGGTGTCTGCGAGGGGTTGGACAGGTTCGCCGGCCTCCGCAGGGTCCGGCAGCGTCGTGTCACGAGAAGCCACGCGGGACGCGGGATCGTCGGGGACATGCGCCGCGCTTGAAATGTTGGTCCCCGCGCTCTCGTCTCCGGCAGCAGCTTCCGTCAGCGGCTGAAACCTCTGGTCCATCTGCGCGGGATCTTCAGACCGGTGGTGCGGCCGCTCGTCCAGGTCGGGGTCGAACATTGGATCGGGGTGAGCCGTCGTCTCTGCCTCGTCAGGCGTGTCGGGATCCGCCGCGCCAGCGACGTCGACGGCCACGCCGCCGGTTTCGCTGACCGACGACGCGTCGGTCCTGCCATCAACGGCAGCCTGAGGCCGCCCATCGGGCGGTTTGGTGAACGGCTCCTCCTCGTCCGGCGCCAGCCCGGACAGCCGCGCCAGCCCCCGGGCGCGGACTGTTTCTCCACGGTCGGGCGCAAGCGCCATGCGCGCGCCGCGGATGGTCAGACCCTTGTCGCGCAGCAGCTCCACGAGACCGGCGGCCAGCGCAACATCGGCAGGGCGGTAGTAGCGGCGCCCATCGGCACGCTTCATCGGCCGCAGCAACGGGAACTGTGTTTCCCAGTAACGCAGGACATGGGGCGCGACGCCGATCAGGTTGGCGACCTCACCGATCGACCGGAATGCCTCTGCGCCCTTTGCCATCCTGTGCGGGTGATCCTATCGCTTGTTGCCCGCGGCCACGCGGTCCTTCATCAGATGGGACGGCCGGAACGACAGGACCCGGCGCGGAGTGATCGGAACCTCTTCACCGGTTTTGGGATTGCGGCCGATCCGCTCGTTCTTGTCCCTGACCGAGAAGGTGCCGAAGGACGAGATCTTCACCTGCTCGCCCCGCACCAGCGCGTCCGAGATGTGTTCCAGAACGCTTTCGACCAGCTGCGCCGATTCGTGGCGTGACAGGCCGACGTCGCGGAACACCGCTTCGGCCAGGTCCATCCGGGTCAAGGTCTTGTCGCCCATGGTCGTCCTCTTGATTGGGGGAAGGATGGTTGTCTTTGCAGTCCCTGTCAACGAGGCGGGCGGGGAAATCGTTCCCCGCCCGTGACTTGTCCGTTCTGTCAGCCCATGTCAGTTCGCGCATTCCTGGATTGCGGCCAGGTCGGGACCGTTCGGCGTCCGGCCCAGGTTGAACGGCGCCGAGGCGTCACGCCAGGTCGCGTAGTCCTGCAGATAGCTGAGCTGGCTGGCATAGACCTTGGCCGACAGCGGGTTTTCGCAGGCGACTTCGGTGATGGTCTCGTTTGCCAGTTGCTGCACCTGCTCCAGTGCGGCGTCGTCCAGGCGGGTGATCTCGGTCCCGGCCTCCTGGAACTGGACATAAGCCTCGGTCGCGCGTTTTTCGGTGAAGGAAAGGCTCCACAGCATGGTGGCGTCGGCCGCGATCTGCAGACGCTCGCGGGTTTCATCGTCCAGCGCGTCCCAGGCCCCCTTGTTGATCATCACACCGAAGACCGAGGACGACTGGTGCCAGCCGGGCGTGGACCAGAAGTCCGTGACCTGCTGAAAGCCGCCCGAATAGTCCACGTTGGGGGTCGAGAATTCCGCCCCGTCGATCACGCCGCGCTCCAGCGACTGGTAGATCTCGCCACCGGCCATGCTGACCTGGTTGCCGCCCAGCTTCTCCAGCAGCTTGCCCTGCTCCAGCCCCGAAAGGCGCAGGCGCAGGCCCTGCAGGTCATCGAGCGTGCGGATCGGCTGGCTGACCGTGCGGAAGCCCGATTCGTTGTTGGTCACGCCATAGGGCAGATAGACCATGCCGAACTTGCCATAGACCTCGTTGTAGAGATCCTTGCCGCCCCATTCCTGGATCCAGTTCACGTAGTCGACGGCATTGAAGAGGCTCGCCGTGGTCGAAAGGGGCGAAAACGCGCTGTCGCGGCCCGCCCAGTATCCCGGCCAGTCGGCGCCGGCCTGGATGGTGCCCGATTCGACGGCACCGAAAACCTCGCCCGCGGGAACAAGGGCGCCGCCCTCGTAGAACTCGATCGTCAGCTTGTCGTCGTCGACCAGCTTATTGGCCAGGTCGACCCAGTGCTTGTCGATCTCGATCAGTTCAAGGCTGGAAGGCCAGGTCGAGGTCATCGTCCAGTTCTCGGACAGGGCAGGGGTGGCAGCGGCCATCGCAAGGGCGGCGGCGGTCATCAGATGTTTCATCAAGAACTCCTCCTCGGGTGAAAGCGGCGCGGGTCAGCCGTAGAGCGTGACGGGAAGCCAGGTGACCAGCGCGGGGAACAGAATCATCAGCAGGCACATCACCAGCACCAGCCCGATGAAGGGCAGCACGCCGATGATGATGTCGCTGGTGGTGACGTCGGGGGGCGCGATGGCCCGCATGTAGAAGAGCGCATATCCGAAGGGTGGTGACAGGAAGCTGGTCTGCAGCACCACCGCCATCAGCACGACGAACCACAATGGGTCGATCCCCATCTCTCCGACCAGGGGCAGGAAGATCGGGAAGGACAGAAGCACGATGCCGGTCCAGTCGAGGAACATGCCCAGAATGAACACGACCAGCAGCATGACGGCGATCAGCGTATAGGGATCGTCGGCCAGGCCCCGGATCAGGTCCTGACTGGCGCGGAGGCCCCCGGTGATGTTGAAGACGCCGGTGAAGGCGGTCGCGCCGACCACGATGAAGAGGATCATCGCGCTGGTGCGCCCGGTCTCCAGCAGCGCGGAATAGAACGTCGCCCACTGAAAGCGGCCGCGCGCGATCACGATCAGCAGGGCCAGGATTGCGCCAATGGCGCTGGCTTCGGTCGCGGTGGCGATGCCGGCCAGCAGCGTGCCGAGGATGCCCAGGATCAGGATCAGCGGGGGGACCGCCTCGACGATCAGCATCCGCCACAGGGCGCCACGGCTGATCTTTTCTTCCTCGGTGACCTTGGGGGCCCATTCGGGCTTCAGCCAGGCAATGACCACGACATAAAGTGCATACATGATGCCCAGCAGCAGGCCGGGGATCATCGCGCCTGCAAACAGCTGTCCGACCGACAGGCCCGGCGCATAGGACGCCATCAGGATCAGCATGATCGACGGTGGGATCAGAATGCCCAGGCAGCCCGACGCCCCGATGAGGCCGGTCGCCAGCCGCTTGTCATACCCGTATTGCAGCATCGGGCGCAGGGCCATCATGCCCATCACCGTGATCGACGCGCCGATGATCCCCGTCGTCGCCGCCAGCAGGATCGAGATGAAGACGACGGCCAGCCCCAGGCCACCGGTCACGCGCGCCATCAGGTGGCGCAGCGCCTCGAACATGCGGTCGGTGACGCCGCTGTCGGACAGAAACCGCGCCATCAGCACGAAGAGCGGAATGGCGATCAGGACATAGTTGTCCAGCACGTCGCCGAAGATGCGGTTGATGACGATGCCCAGCACCATCGGCTTGCCGGCGATGAAGGCGCCAAGGACCGCCGTCCCGCCCAGCACGAAAGCCAGCGGGTGCCCCATGAAGAGGCCCAGCACCAGGAGCCCCGACATGACAAGGGCGATCGTTTCACCCGACATCGCGCGGCTCCAGATGATCGGCCCGGTTCAGGACCAGTTTCAGCACCTCGCTGACCCCCTGGATCAGCAGCAGACAGGCGGCGGCGAACATGGACATCTTCAGCGGATAGACCGGCAGCTGGACCGCACCATAGGTCAGCTCTCCCTGGTTCCAGGACGTCAGGGCGAAATCCCAGCTGCGCCGCGCGAAGATCCAGGCGAATGGAAAAAAGAAGATCACGTAGCCCGCGATCTCGACCCAGCGGCGCAGGCCGATCCCCATGCGCGCGGTCAGCAGGTCGACGCGCACATGCGACTGGTGGCGCAGCGCATAGCCCCCGAGCATTACGAAATAAAAGCCGTACAGCTGCTTGGTGACGTCGAACGCCCACCGTGTTGGCTGGCCCAGCACATAGCGCATGAAGACGTCATAGATGATGATGGCGGCAAAGATGAGCGCGACGACGGACACAATGCGGCCGACGACCTCATTGATGCCGTCGATCAGACGGACGATCGGCAAGATTTCAGCCCTCCCCAAGGCGGCAGGTGGCTGTCGCTGCACCTGCATTGCGTGCAGTCTTTCCGCTGCCCGCCATCCTGTCAACAGTCGTTCAGGATTTGCATTTGTCGGCCCGCAGCCCCATCTTGTTCAGACATCTAGGAGAATGCGCATGGCCGGTGGGTGGGCCCGCGACGACGCGGTGAACGAGCAGATCGAGATCAGCACGGCAGAGGCCGTCGCGCGGGCGCGCGAGGCCGCGGCACGTCGCGCCGCGCAGGGCGACAGTGCGACCCATTGCGCCGAGTGCGCCGATCCGATCCCCGAGGCACGCCGCAAGGCGCAGCCGGGCGTCAAGTTGTGCGTGGACTGCCAGTCGGGGCACGATCACGCGCGCCGACCCACCGGCGGGATGAATCGCCGCGCCAGCAAGGATGCCTTGTTGAAATAGCGCCGCCTACCAGCGCAGGACGACAGAGCCCCAGCTGAGCCCGCCGCCGATCGCCTCTGTCACCAAAAGCTGGCCAGGTTGGAAGCGCCCCTGGCTGTCTGCGACCGACAGCGCCAGCGGGATGGAGGCCGCCGAGGTGTTGCCGTGGTCGGCCACCGTCAGCACGACCTTTTCCATCGGCAGGCCCATCTTGTGGGCGGTGGCGGTAATGATCCGCATGTTGGCTTGGTGGGGCACCAGCCAATCGACATCGGCGCCGGTCAGCCCCGCCTTGTCCAGCGCGGTATGCGCGGTCTTGGCCAGCTTTTCCACCGCGTGGCGGAAGACCAGGTTGCCCTGCATCCGCAGTTGACCCGTGGTCCCCGTGGCCGACACGCCGCCGTCGACGTAGAGCAGTTCGCGATAGGTGCCGTCGCTGTTCAGGTCGCTGGACAGGATGCCGCGGTCGTCACTGGTGCCGGCACCGTCCTGCGCCTCGACCACCACGGCGCCGGCGCCGTCGCCGAACAGCACGCAGGTGCCGCGGTCGGTCCAGTCCATGATGCGCGAGAACGTCTCGGCCCCGATGACCAGGACGCGGTCGGCCTGGCCGGACCGGATCATCCCGTCCGCATTGGCCAGCGCAAAGACGAAGCCCGCGCAGACGGCCTGCACATCAAAAGCAAAGCCGCGGCGCATTCCCAAGCCCGCCTGCACCATCGTCGCGACCGCTGGAAAGGTGAAGTCGGGGGTCGAGGTCGCCAGAACGATTCCGTCGATGTCGCCGGCAGTCATGCCTGCCCGGTCCAGCGCGACGCGGGCGGCGCGGATCGCCAGATCGCTTGTGGTCTGCCCCTCGGCCGCAAAATGGCGACGCTCGATCCCGGTGCGCGAGCGGATCCACTCGTCGGTCGTGTCCAGCCGACCCTCGAACCAGCTGTTCTCGATAACGTGTTCGGGCAGGTAGTGGCCGGTGCCGCGGATGACGGAACGGCGGGTCAAGACGATGCCTCGGTTCCTGTCGGGGTGGCCGCGCTTTGTGCCACGCGGGCGGCCAGGCGGTCCTGGAAGCCCGACTTGGCCAGCGTGAAGGCCAGCTTGATCGCCGCCGAAACCCCTGTCGCATCCGCCGAGCCGTGCGATTTGACCACGGTGCCGTTCAGGCCCAAGAAAATGCCGCCGTTGACCCGGCGGGGGTCGATGCGCTTTTGCAGGCGCTTCAGCGAGGTCATGGCCAGAACGGCCGCGAATTTCGACATGATGGAGTTCGAGAAGGCGTCCTTGAGGAAATCACCGACCAGCTTGGCAACGCCCTCGCCGGTCTTCAAGGCCACATTCCCGGTAAAGCCGTCGGTGACGATCACATCCACGCGCGATGACGGCAGATCGCCGCCCTCGACGAAGCCGACATAGGTGAAGTTGTCAGTCGCCGCAGCTTCGATCAGGTCGTTGGCCTGCTTCAGCTCGGCCCGGCCCTTGTGTTCCTCGGTCCCGACGTTCAGCAGGCCGACGCGAGGCATCTTCACGCCCAGGCCGTTGCGGGCATAGGACGCGCCCATCAGGGCGTATTGCAGCAGGTCATGCGCATCGGCCCGGATATCGGCGCCGACATCCAGCATGATGTTGAAGCCCTGCGGATTGCGCGACGGCCAGAGGCAGGCAATGGCGGGGCGGTTCACGCCCGGCAGCTTGCGCAGGCGCAGCATCGACAGGGCCATCAGCGCGCCCGTGTTGCCGCAGGACACGGCTACGGATGCCTCGCCCTGCTTGACCGATTCGATGGCCGACCACATCGAACTGCCTTCGCCCTTGCGGACGACCTGGCTGGGCTTGTCGTGCATTGTCACGACGCCGGCCGCGTGGCGGATGTCGCAGCGGCCTTGCAGCACCTTTCGGCGCGCGATCAGACCCGCAAGCTCGGCCTCGTCGCCATGGACGATGAAGCGAATCTCGGGGTTCTTCTCGGCACTTTCGGCCATGCCGGCGACAACGACCGCGGGTCCGCGATCACCGCCCATGGCGTCAACCGATATCACCACGCTGCCCCCAGTCCCGGGGGCGCGCGGTGCCGGCGTGGTCGCGGAATCAACGGTCATCAAGGGGCGCTGCGTTCCCGAATCAGGCCGCGTCGTCGTCCAGGTCGACCTCGTTCGCCTGCGCGATCACTTCGCGGTCCGCATAGTGGCCGCAGGACGGGCAGACGTGGTGCGGGCGCTTGAGCTCGCCGCAGTTCGAGCATTCGTTCGGGTTGCCGGCAACCAGCGAGTCATGCGCACGACGCATGTTGCGCTTGGAGCGGGTTACGCGATTCTGAGGGACAGCCATGTCACCACCTCGGTTGTCAGGGTGCTGCGCCTTGACGCGAGGGCACCGGAGATTTGAATTCGTAAATGAACCGCGCAGATACGCGATGAACGCCGCGCCCGCAAGCCCCGAAGGCCAGCGGTTGTCGGGAATTGCGCCACGTTCTGCCCCCTGTGGCGCGTTTTCCGTTCGATTTCGCCCCCTTCCGTGCAGGCGGCGCGTCTTTCGGCGCGGCCTGTTGCGGCCGCGCCACGGTCAGGATTCGCCGGACTTGCCCCCCAGCAACTTGTCGAGGCCCGCAAAGGGGCGGCGGGTATCGCCTGCCGGTTCGTCGGGCTGATCGGGGGCGGGAAGCTCGGCACCCTCGGCGCGTGGGTATTCCGGCAGCGCCAGGCTGAGGGCCTCGACCATGATCGCGCTCAGGTCGATGAAGGTGCCAAGCGGCTCCAGCGTCTCGTCCGGCATCTCGATCTCGTCGCCCTCGGGCGCGGCGACATGGGGGGAAAACTGGATGTGCACGTCGTCGCGGATGTCGCTGCGCACGGGCCTCAGCGTCACCACGCAGGGCTGCGTCACGCGGGCGGCAAGGTTGCCGGTCAGCAGCCAGCCGTCGCGGCCATGGGCGCGCAGCTCTCCGCGAAAATCCAGCCGCGACAGGACGTCCAGCCCCAGTTCTCCGGCCAGGGCAGCACGGGTTTCCGCGTCCGGCGCCAGGTGAAAGGGCGTGGGCGTGTTGGGGTTCAGATGCGCGACGCGCAGGCGCTGCGGGTGCGATTCGGGTGCAGTCATGGCGGCCTTCGCGATCTTGGGGGCGGGGCGCGGCCCGCAGATTGACATTCTTGAGCAGGGTGCCCGAGTTTGCTAGGCAGGGCGGGCCGCGTCAACCGCCCCAAGGAGATAACCCCACATGGCCGCGATCAGAAGCCTGATGACACTGGCGTTTCTGGCCATCCTCGGGCTTGCCGCCTGCGCGCCGATCTATCGCAACCACGGTTATGTGCCGCCGGACCTGGAACTGGCGCAGGTGGTGCCGGGCCAGACGACGCGCGACGACCTGCCGGCGCTGGTGGGACGGCCCTCGGCGCAAGGGCTGCTGACGGGGTCGGGGTGGTACTATGTCGGGTCGCGCTGGCGCCGGATCGGCCCCGCCGCCCCCGAGGAGATCAATCGCGAGGTCGTCGCCATTTCGTTCGCGCCGGACGGTGTCGTCAGCAACGTCGAGCGCTTCGGGCTGGAACAGGGCCGCGTCGTGACGCTGTCGCGCCGGGTGACCGAGGGCAGCGTGTCAGAAGTGTCGTTCATCGGCCAGCTTCTGGGCAACCTGGGCAACTTCCAAGCCGGCGACTTCATCGACTGACGATCAGGCGGCGCGCAGGATGTCCTGCGCCAGCCGGTGCAGCTTGTCGCGATATCCGGTCCGCGCCGACGGCTGGTCGGGATCCGAAGTGATGGCGATTGCCAGCGCCGGCTGGCCGCGCATTGCCGGGAAGACATAGATCATCTGCCCGCCATAGCCCCAGCCATAGCGGACGTCCCGCCCCTCCATCCGGCCCAGGAACCAGCCATAGCCGTATCCCTGCCCGCTGAAGATGCTGGAGGTCCGGCGCCGCCAACTGTCGGCAATCCAGTCCTGCGGCACCACTTGGACGCCTCCTGCTTCGCCGCCCCGTGCATAGGTCGCGCCGAAGGCCAGCAGCGACCGCGTGCTCATCGCCATCTGGTTGCCGCCCAGGTAGATGCCCTGCGGGTCCCGGTCCCATCCGGTGATGCGAAAGCCCGGGATCGGCCCTAGCCAGTCGCCGGCCACCTGCATCAGGGGCCGCCCGGTCACACCGGTCAGGATCGCCGCCACCAGGTGTGTCGAGGCGGCCGAGTACTGCATTCTTCCGCCTGGGTCCTGCGTGAAGGGCGCGGCCAGCGCCGCCCGGACCCAGTTCCGGCTGCTGACCCAGCGGCCATAGTTCGGGCCCGACTGACGCTCCAGCCCCGCCTGCATCGACAAGAGATTGCCAAGGGTCACCCGCGCCAGCCGGGGGTCCGGATTGTCGGGCAGGTCGTCCCGCAGCAGCGGGGCGATGGGCTGGTCCGGACCCTCCAGCAACCCGCGGTCGATGGCGATGCCCGCGAGGGCCGAGATGATCGACTTCGAGGCCGACTTGATGTTCGTCGGGCTGTCCGGCGTGAAGCCGTGGAAGCCCTCGGCGGCGATCTCCTCTCCGCCGCTGCCGTCGCCCCGCCAGACAGCGACGGCGCGCAGCGGCTGAAGCCCCGCGGCGGCGGACAGGACGGGCGACAGGGCGGCGCGGGCCAGGCTCGGGGCGGCCAGAAGCGGCGCGGCGGCGGTGGTCAGGATCAGGGTGCGGCGTTTCATGCCGTCGAATATGGGGGCTGGGGCGGCGTTGCGGCAATCACGCTTGCGTGCGGGCGGACGCGGGACTAGGGCAGGGGCGATCAAAGGAAAGGCCGTGCCCGTGACCGCGCTGGATGATCTTGCCACCGTTCCCTTTCATGACGCCGACGCCCCGCAGCGGGCCCGGATGCTGTCGCGGCTGGCTGACACCGAACTGGCCGTGGCGCTGGTGCAAGAGCCCCGTGGCGACCGGATCGAGCTGCGGATGTTCCCGCTGGAGGGGGCGCAGGTCGCGCTGGCCTGCGACGGAGAGGATCGGCTGGCAGGCTTCTTCGGCCAGCCGGTGGCCTATGCGGCAATGCCGGGGCGGGTCCTGGCGGGGCTGCTGCGCGCCGAGGGGGCGGGGCTGCTGGTCAATCCCGGCCAGCCGTCCGAGATGCTGCTGGACGCGGCGATGCTGAACTGGCTGACCGGCGCTCTGGCGGCCACCCCCGAGGAAGCCGAGGCCCGGTTGCGCCTGACTGCCCCCGCGCCCGACGTGGCCGAGGCGCTGGCCGCCCCACTGGGGCAGCGGCTGGCCGACATGCGCGGGCTGATCGCCGGGGCGGCGCTGGTCGGCGTTGCGGGCGGGCAGGGGCACCTGCTGCTGGTCGCCGGTGCGCCCGCCGATCGGCATGCCGCCGTCGCCAAGGCCCTGGCCGAGACGCTGGCCTTCCTGCCGCCGCAGCCCGGCGGCGTGGACATCAGCTTCTCGGAACCCTCGCCGCCGCCGGGCGCGTTGCTGTTCGACCTGACGCCGCCGCAGCCGGAACCCGAGGCCCCGAAAGTCCCGCGTCCGCCGATCCTGCGTTGAACTTCCTGCCCCGGCCCGGCCTTGCGCGGTTGCGGAGCGGCAGTCAACCTGCGACAAAACCGACATGCAGCTGAAATACAAAGCTCTTGCCGTTCACCTTCTGACCGCCACCGGGGCGGTCCTTTCGATGCTGGCCATGCTGGCCGCGACCGAGGAGGAATGGGCGCTGATGTTCCTGTGGCTCGTTGCAGCCTTCGCCGTGGACGGCATCGACGGTCCGCTGGCGCGCCGTTACGACGTCAAGACCAACTGGGCGTCCTATGACGGCGTCCTGATGGACCTGATCATCGACTATCTGACCTATGTCTTCATTCCGGCATTCGCGCTGTTCCAGTCGGGTCTGCTGTCGGGTTGGACGGGCTGGTTCGCGATCATCCTGATCGTCTTCGCCAGCGTCGTCTACTTCGCCGACACCCGCATGAAGACGCGCGACAATTCCTTTGCGGGCTTTCCCGGCTGCTGGAACATGGTGATCCTGGTGCTTTTCGCGGTCGAGCCACACTGGACGATCATCCTGGCGGTCGTCGTCCTTCTCAGCATCGCGATGTTCACCAACATCAAGTTCATCCATCCCGTCCGGACCGAGCGGTGGCGCATGGTGTCGCTGCCGATCGCGGTCCTGTGGGTGCTGTTCGCCTGCTGGGCGGCTGTCGTGGACTTTCACCCGGCCAGCTGGGCGAACTGGGGCTTGGTGCTGACCTCGATCTGGCTGCTGCTGGCGGGGGCCGCGCAGCAGCTGATCCCGGCGCGGGACTGACCCTCGGCGGCGGCGCCGCAGATTGAATGCGCCGAAGGCCGCGACAACCAGAAATCACAGGCCCGGCACGACAAAGGACAACTGCGTCCCGCGCGCGTCCAGGATCGTGCCCTGCACCATCGGCATCACCGCGCCGCCCAGGATTGCCATGACCGGGCCCGCCGCACCGAACTTGGTGTCCTCGGCCAGCCCCTCCGTGGCGATGCCGTAGATGATGGGGAACATCGGCGACAGGCAGGCCGACAGCGCGACCACGGCCCACAGCCCGGCCATGCCCGGTCCTCCGGCGGCGAAAAGGCACAGCACCGTCCCGACCAGCGCCATGCCCGCCAGCAGCAGGGCCGGGCGGATCACGCCCATCAGGCCGACCATTGCGAAACGAGAGATCAGGAACACGATCATGGTGGCCTGCAGGTACCACCCGGCCTCGGTTCCGCCAAGCGTCGCCATCGCGTACTGGATCGTGAAGGTCCAGATGCAGGTCTGCGCCGCGACGTTGAAGAAGCGCGCCAGGACCCCGAAGACATAGTGCGGATTGCGCGACAGGCGCCGCAGGGTCGCGCCGAGGCGGTCCGGTGCGGTCTCCTCTGCCGCCTCGCGGCGGGTCGGCATGCGGATCAGCGCGATGGCGGCCTAGATCGCCAGCAGCACGAACGGAAGGCCGACATATGGGGTCATGATGGCCTGCATCTCGGCCTCGCGGATGGCGCGCAGGGCTTCGGGCGCCATGGCGGCGCGGTCGGCGGCGTTGGCCAGGTTCAACCGGGGCAGGATCAGGGTGGTTGCCAGAAAGACGCCGATATTTATGCCGACCGGATGAAGGCCAGCGCCAGGTTCAGGGGCGGGTGGCGTTCGTCTCGGGTCCCATGGCCATGACGAAGGGATTGGCCGAGGTCTCGAGGATCGACAGACCGCCCGCCAGCAGGAGCAGCGCCGCCAGGAAGAAGGCGGAGGTCGTCGCCTGCGCCTCCGGATAGAAGAGGAACGCGCCCGGCACCGCGCAGCCGAGCCCGGTCAGGATGCCGGTCTTTAACGAGAAGCGGCGGTGTATGAAGGCCGCGGGCAGGGCCAGCAGGAAATTCGCGCCGTGATGGTCGAAGTGCACCAGCGACGCCTGCACCGTGGTCATCGAGAAGATGCGAGAGAAAACCTGCACCAGCGGGTCGGTCATGTTGGCCGCGATTCCCCAGGCCGCGAAGCAGGTCACAAGCAGCAGGAAGGGCAGGCGCATGCCGGGGTGGACGAAGGGCGGGGTCATCGTTCCTCTCGACGGCGGTCAGGGTGGCGCCGTCTGCCAGAGCCCGCCGCCGGTGACCATCGTCCCGCCGCCGCAAAGAAAGCACGGACGGGCGCCTGTCGCGCCCGCCTTTGGTTCAGGCGAACTTGCGGATGCGCCCCGTCTTCAGCCGGTCCAGATAGCTGCGCGTCTCGGCCTTGACGATCGGCATCAGCAGGTACAGCGCGATGATGTTCGGGATCGACATCGCGAAGATCGCCGCGTCCGAGAAGTCGATGATCGGGCCAAGGTTGGCGGCGGCTCCAATGACCACGAACAGGCAGAAGATGATCTTGAAGATCAGTTCTTTCGTGTGGCCCTCTCCGAAGAGGAAGGTCGATGCCTTGAGTCCATAATAGCTCCAAGAGATCATCGTCGAGAAGGCGAACAGCACGACCGCCAGGACAAGGATGTAGCGGAACCAGCCGAAGGCGCTGCTGAACGCATCCGATGTCAGCGCGACGCCGCTGTTGCCGGTGATCGTCTGGATCTGCGTGCCGGCCTCGTTCTGGACGAAGAGGCCGGTGGCCGGGTCGACGACCAGCTGGCCGGTGATGATGATCACCAGTGCCGTCATGGTGCAGATCACGACCGTGTCGATGAAGGGCTCGAGCAGCGACACGAAGCCCTCGGTCACGGGATCCTTGGTGCGCACGGCGCTGTGGGCGATGGCGGCAGAGCCCACGCCGGCCTCGTTGGAGAACGCGGCGCGGCGGAAGCCTTGGATCAGCGCGCCGATGGCCCCGCCGACAACGCCGTCATTGGTGAAGGCGCCCGCGAAGATCTGCCGGAAGGCCGTGCCGATCATGTCGGAGTTCATGCCGATGATGATCAGCGCCGTGATCACATAGAGCGCGGCCATGAACGGCACGACCTTTTCTGTCACGCTGGCGATGGACTTGAGGCCGCCGACGATGACCAGGAAGACGATGATCGCCATGATCAGGCCGGTGATCCAGCCGGGATAGTCGCCCATGACGTTGATGATCTGGGCATGCGCCTGGTTCGCCTGGAACATGTTCCCGCCGCCGAAGCTGCCCAGGATGCAGAAGATCGCGAAGATCACGGCCAAAATCTTGCCGCCCGGCAGACCGCGCGCCGCGAAGCCCTTGGTCATGTAGTACATCGGCCCGCCCGAGACCGTCCCGTCGGCGTATTCGTTGCGGTATTTGACGCCGAGCGTGCATTCGGTGAACTTCGTGGCCATGCCCAGAAGTCCCGCGAGGATCATCCAGAACGTCGCGCCCGGCCCGCCGATGCCGACGGCCACGGCGACGCCCGCGATGTTGCCAAGGCCCACGGTCCCCGACAACGCCGTCGTCAGCGCCTGGAAATGGCTGACCTCGCCCGCGTCGTCGGGATCCGAGTAGTCGCCGCGCACCAGCGCGATCGCGTGTCCAAAGGCCCGGAACTGGATGAAGGCGAAATAGATCGTGAAGATCGTTGCGGCGACGACCAGCCAGCCCACGATCCAGGGGAAGGTTGTCCCGGGGAAGTTCGAGAAGATCAGGCTGACGAACCAGCCGGTCGAGTTGGCGAAGACCTCGTTCACCGTCTCGTCGATGCCCTGGGCGGCGGCGGGTGCGGCGGCCAGCGCCATGGCGGCGGCGGGGATCAGCGGTCGTGGAAATGCGGTCATTGTGGTTGCCCCTCTTGTTCGCTGCGCCGGACGGGTCATGGCACGATCACCACGGGCACCGGCGCAACCTGCGCCAGCGTCGCCGCAACCGACCCGAAGATGCGCGAAGCGAAGCCCGAAGCGCCCATGCGGCCGATGAAGATCATCGCCGCCTGTTCGTCGCGCGCGATGCGGCACAGCGTTTCGGCGATGTGGCCATAGCGGATTGACGTGGCGACCGGGATGCCTGCATCCTCGACGCGCTTGACGACCGGGGTCAGGATGGCGCTTTCCGCGCGCTTCAACTCCTCATTGCGGCGGCGGTGGCGTTCCTCGACCTCGCTGGGGGTCAGGAAGCTGTAGGGCGACCATTCAAGCACGTGGGCGATCAGGAGGTTGTCGCCCTGGGCCTGGGCCCGCGTGATGGCGAAATCGAGCGCGCGCAGTGAGGCGTCGCTGCCGTCGAATCCGACGACGATCTTGCGTGACATCGTTCCCTCATCTGTTGATTGTCGTTCTTGTTTTGGTGCCGAAAGGATAGGCAGGCGAGGCCGATCCGGCCAGCGGAAATGTGTCGCTACAATGACGTCCGGCGGAATGGCGGGCGGTCTGCCCTGCGATCGGGCGCTGTGTGCCGCAGGTTTGGGGTTTTCAATCGCTGTGCAAGGCGGCATAGTCGCGCCATGACCCGGATGCGCCACATCGCCACCGCCCCGACCGCGCCTCAAGGCGCGCGACTGGCCGTGCAGCGTCGCGGTCTGCTGCTTCTTACGCTGCGCTGAGCGGGTCCCCGGGCCACCGCTCAGTCAGGTCGGCGCCCGGTTCCCACAGCCAGACATCCGTAAGAAGGACCGCATCAAATGACTGAACAGAACCGCGTCGTGATCTTCGACACCACGCTGCGCGACGGCGAACAATCGCCTGGGGCCACCATGTCCCATGCCGAGAAGCTGGAGATCGCCGGCATGCTGGACGAGATGGGCGTCGACATCATCGAGGCCGGCTTCCCCATCGCATCGGAAGGCGACTTCGCCGCCGTCAGCGAAATCGCCAAGATGGCGCAGACCAGCGTGATCTGCGGCCTGGCCCGCGCGCAGATCCCCGACATCGACCGCTGCTGGGAGGCCGTGCGCCACGCCCGCCGTCCGCGCATCCACACCTTCATCGGCACCTCGCCGCTGCACCGGGCGATCCCGAACCTGGACATGGACCAGATGGCCGAGCGGATCGAGCAGACCGTGACCCACGCCCGCAACCTGTGCGACAACGTGCAGTGGTCGCCGATGGATGCGACGCGGACCGAGCACGACTATCTGTGCCGGGTGGTGGAGATCGCCATCAAGGCCGGCGCCACCACGATCAACATCCCCGACACGGTCGGCTACACCGCGCCTCGCGAATCCGCCGACCTGATCCGCATGCTGCTGGAGCGTGTGCCGGGGTCGGAAAACATCGTCTTCGCGACGCATTGCCACAACGACCTGGGCATGGCGACCGCCAACGCCCTGGCCGCGGTCGAGGCAGGCGCCCGCCAGATCGAATGCACGATCAACGGGCTGGGCGAACGCGCGGGCAACACGGCGCTGGAAGAGGTCGTGATGGCGATGCGGGTCCGCAATGACATCATGCCCTACCAGACCGGGATCGACACCACGAAGATCATCGGCATCTCTCGCCGCGTGGCGGCGGTGTCGGGCTTTCCCGTGCAGTTCAACAAGGCGATCGTCGGCAAGAACGCCTTCCTGCACGAAAGCGGCATCCACCAGGACGGCGTGCTGAAGAACGTCGAGACCTTCGAGATCATGCGCCCCACCGACATCGGCCTGACCGAGAACAACATCGCGATGGGCAAGCATTCCGGCCGCGCGGCGCTCCGCGCCAAGCTGGCCGACCTGGGCTACGAGGTGGGCGACAACCAGTTGAAGGACATCTTCGTGCGCTTCAAGGCCCTGGCCGACCGCAAGAAAGAGGTCTACGACGAGGACATCGTGGCGCTGGTCCTGGACGCGGCCGCCAATACCGATGCCGACCACCTGCAGGTCAAGCACCTGCGCGTCGTCTGCGGCAGCGATGGCCAGTCGGCCGATCTGACGATGATCGTCGACGGAGAGGAGAAGCGCGCCGAGACCACCGGCGACGGTCCGGTCGACGCCTGCTTCAACGCCGTCCGCCGGATCTTCCCGCACGAGGCGCGGCTGCAGCTCTATCAGGTGCATGCGGTGACCGAGGGCACCGATGCCCAGGCCACCGTCAGCGTCCGGATGGAGGAGGAGGGCCGCATCGTCACCGGCCAGGCCGCCGACACGGACACCATCCTTGCGTCCGTCAAGGCCTATGTGGGCGCGCTGAACCGGCTGATCGTGCGCCGCTCGATGACCGCGAAGGGCAGCGACGCCAAGCAGATCAGCATGTATTCGCACTGATCGCGGCCGGAAGCCGCCTTTGCGCGGCTTCCTGTGCATCGGGGGCTTTTCCGGTCGGCTGCGTGGCTCTATACGGGGCCACGCCTGCACAGGCGATTCAGGGCGCGATGCCCTTGCGGGACCTCAGAACAAGGCAGGCCGGAGAAACCGGCGCGAAAGGATACGGGCATGGCATTCGGCGGTTTGTTTTCGACCGACATCGCAATCGACCTCGGGACGGCGAACACGCTGATCTATGTCAAGGGCAAGGGGATCATCCTCAACGAACCGTCGGTGGTGGCCTACCACGTCAAGGACGGCAAGCGGCAGGTGCTGGCCGTGGGCGAGGATGCGAAGCTGATGCTGGGCCGCACGCCCGGCAGCATCGAGGCGATCCGCCCGATGCGCGAAGGCGTCATCGCCGACTTCGACAGCGCCGAGCAGATGATCAAGCACTTCATCAAGAAGGTGTTCAAGCGCACGACCTTTTCGAAGCCCAAGATCATCGTCTGCGTGCCGCACGGGGCGACGCCGGTGGAGAAGCGGGCAATCCGCCAGTCGGTCCTGTCGGCCGGCGCGCGCAAGGCGGGTCTGATCGCCGAACCCATCGCGGCCGCCATCGGCGCTGGCATGCCGATCACCGAACCGACCGGCAGCATGGTCGTCGATATCGGCGGCGGCACGACCGAGGTCGCGGTGCTGTCCCTGGGCGACGTGGTCTATGCCCGTTCGGTCCGCATCGGCGGCGACCGCATGGACGAAGGCATCATCAACTATCTGCGCCGCAACCAGAACATGCTGATCGGCGACAGCACCGCCGAGCGCATCAAGACCAGCATCGGCACCGCCCGGATGCCCGATGACGGGCGCGGCGCCACGCTGATGGTGCGCGGCCGCGACCTTTTGAACGGCATTCCCAAGGAAATCGAGATCAGCCAGGCCATGGTCGCCGAGGCGCTGGCCGAACCCGTCCAGTCGATCTGCGAGGCCGTGATGGTCGCGCTGGAAGCCACGCCCCCGGACCTGGCAGCCGACATCGTCGACCGCGGCGTGATGCTGACCGGCGGCGGCGCCATGCTGGGCGAGCTGGACCTGGCGCTGCGCGAGCAGACCGGCCTGTCGATCAGCCTGGCCGACCAGCCGATGAGCTGCGTGGCGCTTGGCACCGGCAAGGCGCTGGAATTCGAAAAGCAGCTGCGCCACGTCATCGACTACGACAGTTGATCCGACGACCGGAGGGCCGCCAGAATGGCGCGCAAGGGTCCCGACTTCGCCACCCCCGTCCGGCGCGTGCTGATCGCGCTGCTGGCGCTGGCGCTGCTGGCGCTGTTTCTCTTCTGGCGCATCGACAGCCCCCGGGCCGAGATGATGCGCACCGCGCTGATCGACCGGATCGTGCCGCGGTTCGAATGGGCGCTGGTGCCGGTGACGCAGCTGTCGCAGATGGTGTCGGGCTTCCAGAGCTATGCCCGGCTTTACGAACAGAACCAGGAACTGCGCCGCGAATTGCAGCGCATGACCGCCTGGAAAGAGGCTGCCGTCCAGCTTGAGCAGGAAAACTCGAAGCTGCTGGCGCTGAACAACACCCGCATCGATCCGGCGCTGACCAGCGTCACGGGCGTGGTGATGGTCGACAGCGGATCGGCCTTTCGCCAGTCGGTGCTGCTGAACGTCGGCGCGCGCGACGGCATCATCGAAGGCTGGGCCACGATGGACGGGCTGGGTCTTGTCGGCCGCATCGCCGGCGTCGGACAGCGGATCAGCCGCGTGATCCTGCTGACCGACCCGTCGTCGCGCCTGCCCGTGACGATCCAGCCGACCGGTGAACGGGCGCTGCTGGCGGGCGACAACACGCCCCTGCCGCTGCTGGAGTTCATCGAATCGGGCGACAACGTGCGGCCGGGCGACCGGGTGGTGACCTCGGGCGACGGTGGCGTCTTCCCGGCCGGCCTGCTGGTCGGTCAGGTGGTGCAAGGCGGCGACGGCCGGATGCGGCTTCGCATGGCGGCCGACTACGAACGGCTGGAATTCCTGCGCGTCCTGCGATCGCACCCGGCCGAGGCCGTCGTGGACAGCGATGCCGTCATCCGCCGCGGCAACGAGGGTTTCATCGGCCCGCAACTGCCCGAATCTCCCGTCGAGGCAGCCTCGGCCAGCGACCCGCTGAACCCCGGCACCGTGCCATGATCCAGCTGCCGAACCGCAGTTTCGTGCTGGGCACGCTGGTCTTCCTGTTCGCGGCCTGGGCGCTGTTGTTCCTGCGCCTCTTGCCGCTGTCGCAGGGCTTCATGGGCTGGCCGGGCCCGGACATGGGCCTTGCGCTGATCCTCGCCTGGGTGCTGCGCCGTCCGGACCAACTGTCCGCGCCGGTCGTCGTGCTGGTTGTCCTGGTCGAGGAAGTGATGCTGATGCGGCCCCTGGGCCTGTGGACCGCCATCGTCCTTATCGGCTCCGAGGCGGCACGATCGCGCGAAGCCCGTTGGCGCGACCAGCCATTCATGGTTGAATGGATCGGGGTCGGGGTGCTGATCGGCCTGATGATGCTCGGTTACCGGATCGCTCAGGTGCTGTTCATGCTGCCGGTTCCGGCACTGGGCCAGGTGATCCTGCAATACCTTGCGACGGTGGCCGCCTATCCCGTCGTGATCTTTCTGGCGCGCTGGCTGATCGGCCTGCGCAGGATCCGGCGCGGCGAGGCGACCTGAACGGCATGACGAGGGTTTCATGAAGAAATCACAGCGCGAAATCATGGTCAGCAATCGCCAGATCACCCGCAGGGGGCTGATGCTGGCGGGGGTGCAGATCGCGACGGTGACGACGCTTGCGCTCAAGCTGCGGTCGATGCAGCTGGACCATGCCGAGGAATACCGGATGCTGGCCGACGGCAACTCGATCAAGATCCGCCTGCTGCCGCCGGCACGGGGCCTGATCCTGGACCGCAACGGCCTGATCATCGCCAACAACGAACAGAACTATCGCGTGACACTGACGCGCGAGGAAGCGGGCGGAGAGGTCGCGCCCGTCCTGCGCCGCCTTGCACAGCTGATCCCCATGCCGGAAGCTCGAATCGACGAGCTTCTGGAAGAGTTTTCCAAACGTTCGGCCATCACGCCGATCGTGCTGGCCGACCGGCTCAGCTGGGACCAATTCAGCGCCATCGCCGTCAACGCGCCATCGCTGCCGGGCGTGACCCCGGAATCCGCGCTGTCACGGGCCTATCCGCGTGCGGGCGACTTCGCCCATGTGATGGGATATGTCGGCCCCGTCAGCGACTATGACCTGTCGAAGATCGAGGATCCGGAACCGGTCCTGCTGCTGCCCGACTTCCAACTGGGCAAGATCGGCGTCGAGGGACGGATGGAGGAGGTCCTGCGCGGCAAGGCCGGTGCCCGCAGGGTCGAGGTGAACAGCACCGGCCGCGAGATGCGCCAGCTGTCGCGGCAAGAGGGCGAGCAGGGCGCGGCCGTGCAACTGACCGCTGACGCGGCGCTGCAGAACTACGCGGCGCAGCGCATGGGCGAGGAAAGCGCCGCCGCCGTGGTCATGGACTGCCAGACCGGCGACCTGGTGGCGATCTGTTCCTCCCCCAGCTTCGATCCGAACAAGTTCGTGCGCGGGATCTCCAGCGCGGATTACCGGGCGCTGATGGATCACGACCACCGCCCGCTGGCCGACAAGACGGTGCAAGGGGTCTATCCGCCGGGGTCGACCTTCAAGATGGTCACCTTGATGGCGGGGCTGGAGGCGGGCGTGATCGACGCCGGCAGCCGCTATTACTGCCCCGGCTATACCGAACTGGGCACGCGGCGCTTCCACTGCTGGCGGCGCGGCGGGCACGGGACCGTCGATGCCGTGAAAAGCCTGGAGGAAAGCTGCGACGTCTACTTCTATGAACTGGCGCAGCGGGTCGGAATCGACCGGATCGCGGCCATGGCGCGCAAGCTGGGCCTGGGTACCCGCCACGACCTGCCGATGTCGGCCGTGGCCGAGGGGATCGCGCCTGACCGCGAATGGAAGCAGGCCCGATATGGGCAGTCCTGGCAGATCGGCGACAGCCTGAACGCCTCGATTGGGCAGGGCTATGTGCTGGCTTCTCCCTTGCAGCTGGCGGTGATGACCGCGCGCATCGCCTCGGGGCGGCAGGTCGAGCCGCAGCTGATCCGGTCCATCGACGGGGTGCGGCAGCAGGTGGCGGAATATCCGCCGCTGGATATCTCGGAAAACTCACTCAGGGTGGCGCGGGCCGGGATGGACGCGGTGATGAACAGCGCCCGCGGCACGGCCCGAAGCTCTCGGATCTCGCGCGAGGACTGGCGCATGGCCGGCAAGACCGGCACCAGCCAGGTGCGCAACATCACCGCCGCCGAACGGGCGCGGGGCGTCATCTCGAACGAGCAGCTGCCGTGGGATCGGCGGGACCACGCACTCTTCGTCTGTTATGCTCCGTTCGAGGCGCCGCGCTATGCGGTCTCGGTCGTCGTGGAACATGGCGGCGGGGGTTCCGCCGTCGCGGCGCCCATCGCGCGGGACATCCTGCTGTTCGCGCTGAACGGCGGGCTGCCGCCGCCGGACGCCATCCCGTCGGACCAGCGCGCCGCGATGGACGCCCGCCACGAGGCCATGCACCTCTACAAGCCCGAGCCCCCGCGCCCGGGCCGCAGCAGGGCCTAGCGGCATGTCCTATCTCGACTACCAAGTTGCACAGGTTCCGACCGGCTTTCGCAAGATCCTTTATATCAACTGGCCGCTGGTCGTGCTGGTCGTGGCGGTCTGCTGCATCGGGTTCCTGATGCTGTATTCCGTCGCCGGCGGCGTGCTTGAGACCTGGGCCGAGCCGCAGATGTACCGCTTTGCCGTCGGCATGGTGATCATGCTGGGGCTGGCCTTCGTGCCGATGTGGTTCTGGCGCGGGATCTCGATCGCGGCTTATGTGGTGTGCTTCCTGATGCTGGTCGCGGTCGACCTGTTCGGGACCATCGGCATGGGCGCGCAGCGCTGGATCGACATCGGCCCGGTGCGGGTCCAGCCGTCCGAGCTGATGAAGATCGCGCTCGTCCTGCTGCTGGCCGCCTATTACGACTGGCTGGACCTGCGCCGCGTGTCGCGGCCGTTCTGGGTCCTGGTCCCCGTCGTGCTGATCCTGGCGCCGACGGCGCTGGTGCTGATCCAGCCCGACCTCGGCACCTCGATCATGCTGATCGCTGGGGGCGGGATCGTGATGTTCGCAGCCGGCGTGTCCTTGTGGTATTTCGGCGTGGTCATCGCCGCCGGCGTGGGGCTTGTGGCGGCCGTGATGAAAAGCCGCGGGACCGACTGGCAGCTGCTGAAGGATTACCAGTTCAAGCGGATCGACACGTTCCTTGATCCGAATGCCGACCCGCTGGGGGCAGGCTACAACATCATCCAGAGCCAGATCGCGTTGGGGTCAGGCGGCTGGTCGGGGCGCGGCTTCATGCAGGGCACGCAGTCGCGGCTGAACTTCCTGCCCGAAAAGCACACCGACTTCATCTTTACGGTCCTGTCCGAGGAATTCGGCTTCATCGGCGCGTTTTCCCTGCTGACGCTCTACATGCTGATCGTGGGCTTCTGTCTTTATTCGGCGCTGTCGAACCGCGACCGCTTCGCCAGCCTGATCACCATCGGCATCAGCGGCACGTTCTTTCTGTATTTCTCGATCAACATGGCGACGGTGATGGGGCTTCTGCCGGCCAAGGGGTCACCCCTGCCGCTGGTCAGCTATGGCGGCACGTCGCTGATGATCCTGATGCTGGGCTTCGGCCTGGTGCAGGCCGCCCATGTCCACAGGCCGAGGTGACGCGATGAAGATCCGGTTTTCCGCCAGCGCCGAGGCTTGGACCAAATGGGCCCCCGTCCTGCGCGCGGCGCTGCCCGAGGCTGAACTGGCGCGCGACGGCGACCCCGCCAGCTTTGACGCGATGATCTATGCCCCCGGCGGCGACATCACCGATTTCGCGCCATATCGCAACGTCCGCCTGGTCCAGAGCCTCTGGGCCGGGGTCGAGCGGATCGTGACCAACAGCACGCTGACCCAGCCGCTGGCGCGGATGGTCGATCCGGGGCTGGCGCAGGGGATGGCGGAATACTGCGCGGGCTGGGCGATGCGGGCACATCTGGGCATGGACCGCTATGCGCAGGACGGCATCTGGCGGAACGACCTGTCGCCCCCGCTGGCAACCGACCGTCAGGTCACGATCCTCGGCATGGGAGAGCTTGGCCGCGCCGTCGCCCACATGCTGCGCGGGATCGGGTTCGGCGTCACGGGCGTCAGCGCCTCGGGGCGCTCGGTCAAGGGGGTGGCGGTCCATCCGCTGGCCGATCTGGTCCGAGTGCTGGGGCAGGCCTCGATCCTGATCTGCCTGCTGCCCGACACGCCCGACACCCGGAACCTTCTGGACGCGCGGCGGCTGGCGCTGCTGCCCGAAGGGGCGTGGATCGTCAATCCGGGACGCGGCACGCTGATCGCTGACGACGCCCTGCTGGAGGCGCTGGATCGTGGCCGCCTTGCCCATGCGGTTCTGGACGTCCTGCGGACCGAGCCGCTGCCGCCTGCCCACCCATTCTGGGCGCATCCTGGGATCACCGTCACCCCGCATATCGCGGCCGAGACGCGCCCCGAGACCGCTGCCCCGGTCGCGGCCGAGAACCTGCGCCGCGCCATGTCGGGGCGGCCGATCCTGCACCTGGTGGATCGCGCGAAGGGTTACTGACCCCGATCGGTCGGCGGCCTGTCGCCCCGCGCCGCCCGGGCCCGCGCCAGTTCCGCCGCACGCCCCGATGCGCGGGCAATGCGCGTCGCCATCTGCTTTTCCCGGCGCCGCTGATAGGCGCGGAAGACGGGCACCGTCAGGTAATGCGTGCCGACCGAGACGATCAGCCCCAGGATCGTCCCGCCGACGACATAGGGCCAGAAGATCTGCCAGAAGAAATCCTCGAGGCGCACCCAGTGAGCCACCTCGGGTCCGAAGACGGACTGGATGTTGTGCCAGATCTCGCTGGTAGCCTGTGAAAATTCCCGAAAAATGAAGTTCGGTGACAGCTCCCCCTTCAGGCCCAGGATCTCTCGGCCAAGTCCGACCGAGGCCAGCGCGATGAAGGGCAGGGTGACCGGATTGCCGACGAAGGTCGCCAGCAGCGCCGCCAGGATGTTGCCGCCGATGATCCAGGCAACCGCCGCCGCCGACAGGAAGTGAAATCCGAAAAGCGGCGTGAAGGACACGAAGACGCCTGCCGCCACGCCGCGCCCGATCCGGTGCGGCTGGTCGGGCAGGCGTCGCAGGCGGTGGATCACATAGGTCCCGGCCCGTCGCCATCCGCCGCGCGGATAGATCATCTCGCTGGCTATCCGGCCATAGCTGCGGGGTTTGCGACGTTTGAACAAGGGACACCCGATCCGATGGTATCTGCGGGCGGGCCGCCCGTCAGGGTTTCAGCGCCGGGTCCCTGACGCGGGACACCTGAGCGACGTCGCTTTCCGCTTCCACCGCGGTCAGCAGGTTGTGCAGGTGTTCCTGGTCGCGCAGTTCGACCTCGACCTCGATGCGATAGAAATCCGGCTTGCGGGCAATGAACTCCAGGTTCGAGATATTCGCCCCCTGCGCGCCGATCAAGGTGCAGATGCGCCCCAGCACCCCCGCATCGTGGCGGATCGTCAGGTTCAGGACGCTGGAATAGGCCGCCGGGTGACGCCCGTCGCGCCACTGGATGTCGACCCAGCGGTCCGGGCTGTCCTCGAACTCGGCCAGGACCGGGCAGTCGATGGCGTGGATCACCACGCCCGCGCCGCGATAGGTGATCCCGACGATGCGTTCGCCCGGCAGCGGATTGCAGCAGGGCGCGCGTTTGAAGTTGGCGTCGGCCTCCAGTCCCGCGAAGGGGCGCTTGCCGTCGATCTCGTCCTGGTGGTCGGCCAATTCGGGATAAAGGACGGCCAGAACCTCTTTTGCGGAATTCTCGGCGCTGCCGATCCGGGCCAGCAGCTCCTCGGCCGTGGGCAGGCCCATCTGCTTGGCCGCCGTGCGCAGCGCCTTGTCGGTGACCTTGCGGCCGACATGTTCGAAGCTGACGCGCACCAGTTCGCGCCCCAGCCGGATGAAGCGGTCGCGGTCCTCTTCGCGCAGGGACCGGCGGATGGCAGCCTTGGCGCGGCCCGTGACGACGATGTCCAGCCAGGTCGACTGGGGGCGCTGGCCGGATGCGGCGATGATCTCGACCGACTGGCCGTTCTTCAGCCGCGTCCACAGGGGTACGCGGATGCCGTCGATCTTGGCGCCGACGCAGGAGTTCCCCAGCCGCGTGTGGATCGCATAGGCGAAATCGATAGGTGTCGCGCCGCGCGGCAGCTGCATCACGTCGCCCTTGGGCGTGAAGCAGAAGACCTGGTCCTGGTACATCTCCATCTTGACGTGCTCGAGGAACTCGTTGTGGTCCTCGGTGTCGAAGCGGTCGGTCAACTGGGCGATCCATTCGGCGGGATCGACCGCGAAGGGGTTCCGGGTGCGCACGCCGTCGCGATAGGCCCAGTGGGCGGCGACGCCGGCCTCGGCGACCTCGTGCATCTGGCGGGTGCGGATCTGCACCTCGACCCGCTTGCCGTCGCGGCCCGACACGGTGGTATGGATCGACCGGTAGCCGTTCGACTTGGGCTGGCTGATATAGTCCTTGAACCGCCCCGGCACCGCCCGCCAGCGATGATGGATCACGCCAAGCGCGCGATAGCAGTCCATCTCGCAGCGTGTGATGATCCGAAAGCCATAGATGTCCGACAGCCGTGAAAATGCCAGCTGCTTTTCCTGCATCTTGCGCCAGACGCTGAAAGGCTTCTTCGCACGGCCGAAGACATCGGCGTCGATGCCTTCCTTTTCCAGCTCGGCCCGGATATCGGCGGTGATCTGGCCGATGATGTCGCCGCTGTCCTTCTGCAGGCTGACGAAACGGCGGATGATGGAACTGCGCGCCTCGGGATTGATGACCTTGAAGGCCAGATCCTCGAGCTCTTCGCGCATCCACTGCATGCCCATGCGTCCGGCCAGGGGCGCATAGATGTCCATTGTCTCGCGCGCCTTCTTGACCTGCTTGTCGGGGCGCATCGACCGGATCGTGCGCATGTTGTGCAACCGGTCGGCCAGCTTGACAAGGATCACGCGCATGTCGCGCGACATCGCCATGAACAGCTTGCGGAAGTTTTCCGCCTGTTTCGACTGCGCGCTGGAAAGTTCGAGATTCGTCAGCTTGGTCACGCCGTCGACCAGGTCGGCGATCTCGGCGCCGAAAATTGCCGACACCTCGTCCTTGGTGGACCGGGTATCCTCGATCGTATCGTGCAGAAGCGCAGTGACGATGGTTGCGTCGTCCAGCCGCATTTCTGTCAGGATGGCGGCGACGGCGATGGGATGGGTGAAGTAGGGCTCGCCCGAATGGCGGAACTGCCCTTCGTGCATCCGCATCCCGTATTCGTAGGCATCGCGGATCAGGGTTGCGTTGCTGCGCGGGTTATAGTTGCGCACCAGCGCCAGAAGGTCCTCGACGTCGATCATGATGCTGCCGAAGACCTCTGTTTCTGGCATTCCGTCCGGGATCAGCTGCGCTGGTTGGCTTCCAGCATCATGCGCAGCATACGTTCCTCGGACTCCTCGTCGGCGGGCTTGGGACGGTCCACCTCGGCGCCCAGAAGCAGCGCCATCGCGTCTTCCTCGGGCTCGTCGACCTCGATCTGGGTCTGGGTGGATTCGATCATCCGCTCGCGCAGCTCGTCCACGGGCTGGGTTTCCTCGGCGATTTCGCGCAGGGCGACCACCGGGTTCTTGTCGTTGTCGCGGTCGACGGTCGGCGCGCTGCCGGCCGTGATCTCGCGTGCGCGATGCGAGGCGAGCATCACCAGATCAAAGCGGTTGGGAACCTTGTCGACGCAGTCTTCAACCGTTACGCGGGCCATGAATCACCTGTGCAGTTGCGAATCGGACATTCGGGGCGAAAAGGGACTACTGTTCGCTTGGGCGCCGGATGTCAAGGTCCGACGTCCCCATCGGCACCATCCCCTCCAGTGCCTCGGGCCGCAGCGCGGCCAGCATGTCCGACACGCTCTGCCCCGTCAGCGGGTGGCGCCAGCCGGGCGCGATCTCGGCCAGCGGCGCAAGGACGAAGGCGCGGTCCTGCAGGCGCGGGTGCGGAAGGATCAGCCGGTCCGGCGCCAGGGTCCGCTGCGCCTGCGGGTCCAGCCCCATCCAGCGCCGCAGGTGATCGGCATTCGGCAGGATGCGGTCGTCCATCGCGACCAGGTCCAGGTCCAGGGACCGTGCCGACCAGCGCCCGCCGGACCGGTCGCGCCCGAACTCGGCCTCGATCCGGTGCAGGTGGGCCAGCACCTCGTCCGGCGGCAGGTCGGTCCGGATCGTCGCGGCGGCGTTCACAAAGTCGGGACCGCTGCCCGTCGGAACGGCAGGAGTCCGCCAGAACCGGCTCAGCGCAGATATTGAAATGCCGGGGCCACTATGCAGAATGTTCAGGGCCGCACGCAGGGTCGCCCTTGGATCCCGCTGCGACAGAGGAAGATTGGCACCCAGAGCAACGATACCAAAAGACAGCTTAACCACGCTTTCTCCTCTATAATACAGGTTCAAGGCGACGGACAGGCCGCGCGGGCCCCTCACCCTGGCAGTTTGTCCCGCCTTGCAAGAAGAACTCCGACAAAGGCAACACCGATGTTTTACAAAGACGACAGATTGGCGATCTTCATAGACGGCGCCAACTTATACGCGGCATCGAAGTCGCTTGGCTTCGACATCGACTATAAGCTGTTGCGCCAGGAGTTCGACCGCCGCGGCAAGCTGATGCGAGCCTACTACTATACCGCCCTGGTCGAGGGCGACGACTATTCGCCCATCCGCCCGCTGGTGGATTGGCTGCACTACAACGGCTTTTGCGTGATCACGAAGCCCGCCCGCGAATACACCGACACCGCCGGACGCCGCAAGATCAAGGGCAACATGGACATCGAGCTGACGGTGAACGCCATGGAGCTGGCGCCGCATCTTGACCACGCGGTGCTTTTTTCCGGCGACGGCGATTTCCGCCCGCTGGTCGAGGCGCTGCAGCGGCAGGGCGTGCGCGTTTCGGTCGTGTCCACGATCCGCAGCCAGCCGCCGATGATCGCCGACGACCTGCGCCGGCAGGCCGACAACTTCATAGAGTTGGACGCGCTGCGCGACATCATCGGCCGCCCGCCGCGCGAACCGCAGCAGGTCGAGACCTGACCGCGCCGGCCCCCGGACGCTGGACGGCGCTGGCGCTGATCTGCGCCGGCGTCATCGGCGCCATGGCCTGCTGGTTTTCCACCACCGCCATCGGGCCGGAACTGGCCCGGGTCTGGCAGCTGTCGCCCGCCGAGGCAGGCTGGCTGACGAACGCGGTGCAGATCGGTTTCGTGGTGGGGGCGCTTGCGTCCTCGGCGGTGAACCTGCCCGACATCCTGCCGATGACGCGGCTGATCACCGTATCGGCCCTGCTGGCGGCTGCCGCCAACGCCGCCGTCCTGCTGCAGCCGGACTTCACCGGGCTGCTGCTGGCGCGGCTGGTCACCGGCGTCGCCCTGGCCGGGGTCTATCCGCCGGCGCTGAAGCTGATGGCGACGTGGTTCGTCGCCGGGCGCGGTTTCGCGATGGGGCTGCTGGTCGGTGCGCTGACGCTGGGGTCCGCGATGCCGCACCTGCTGCGGGCGCTTGGCGGCGGGCTGGACTGGCGTGTCGTGGTTGCGGGGGCCAGCATCGGCGCGCTCAGCTCGGCGGCGATCTTCGGACGTGCCGTGGCCGAAGGGCCGCACGGTTTCGCGCGGGCCGCTTTCGATCCGCGCCAGACACTGCGGGTGCTGGGCGACCCGCCGCTGCGCCTGGCCACGGTCGGATATCTGGGCCACATGTGGGAACTCTATGCGATGTGGGCCTGGTTCCTGACGTTCGCGCTGGCTGCGGGGCAGGCCGGGTCGCTGCCGGTCAGCGCCTCGGTCCTCACTTTCCTGGCCATTGCCTCTGGCGTCTTCGGCTGCGCGCTTGGCGGCTGGTTGTCCGACCGCATCGGGCGGTGCTGGACAACGGCCGGCATGATGGCGGTGTCGGGGGCCTGCGCCGGGTTGATGGGCCTTGCCTGGGGCGGTCCAGGCTGGCTGCTGGCGCTGATCGCGGTGGTCTGGGGCATCAGCATCATCGGCGACAGCGCACAATTCTCGACCGCGGTGACCGAGCTTTCGGACCGCCACCTGGTCGGCACGGCGCTGACGCTGCAACTCGCCTTGGGCTTTGCGCTGACGGTGCTGGCGATCTGGCTGATGCCGCATGTCGCCGCGGCGCTTGGCGGCTGGCGGTGGGCGTTCCTGGCGCTGGTGCCCGGCCCGGCGGCCGGGGCCTGGGCAATGCTGCGCCTGCGCGCGCTGCCGCAGGCGGCCGTGCTGGCCGGGGGCCGGCGCTAGAGGGGTGGTGCGGACGGCGGGACTTGAACCCGCACTTCCATTCGGAAAACAGATTTTCGTACCACTTCGGCTTTCGCCGCCGGGTTTCCCCGTTCGTGGTCTGGACTATCCCTTCGCCCTAGCCTTCAGCCTTAGGCGCCGCCCGTCTAGTCTCTACACCTTCCCCGGCGGGCCGGGGCTTGGCTCGGGATCGGCACGGGCGAACCCAGAGCTTTCCCCGAATTTGAGCGGTTCTGCACCGACGGTTTCCCGCGCGGGCACTCCAATTGTCAAAGTCTGCTGCGTCTACCGATTTCGCCACGTCCGCGTGACCATGAAGCAGCATATTGCAGGCGGCGCGCGCTTGGACAAGCCGCTGCCGACGGTCGGGACGCGAAAAAGCGGAACCGCGCCACCGGCCCAAGGTTGTCCCGCACATGGGAAACAGGAGGGAACGATGTCCCAGATCAGCCAGACGCAGGGCAACGGCGGCGAACTGCACCAGCGCGGGGGCGAGACCCTGACCACGAACCAGGGCACCCCGGTATCGGACAACCAGAACAGCCTGAAAGCCGGCGCGCGGGGGCCGACCCTGCTGGAGGACTTCGTGCTGCGCGAGAAGATCTTCCATTTCGATCACGAACGCATCCCCGAACGGATCGTCCACGCCCGCGGCTCGGGCGCGCACGGTTACTTCGAATGCACCGACCCTATCCCCGAACTGACCCGCGCAGGCCTTCTGTCGAAGCCGGGCCGCGTGCCGGTCTTTGCCAGGTTTTCCACGGTCGCGGGCGGCGCGGGCAGCGTAGACACGCCGCGCGACGTGCGCGGCTTTGCCGTGAAGTTCTATACCGAGGAAGGCAACTGGGACCTCGTCGGCAACGACATCCCGGTCTTCTTCATCCAGGACGCGATCAAGTTTCCCGACCTGATCCATGCCGTGAAGATGGAGGCCGACAAGGGCTATCCCCAGGCCGCCAGCGCGCATGACACCTTCTGGGACTTCGTGTCGCTGATGCCCGAATCGATGCACATGATCATGTGGGCGATGTCGGACCGCGGCATCCCTCGCAGCCTGCGCATGATCGAGGGCTTTGGCATCCACACCTTCCGGCTGGTCAACGCCGAGGGAAAGTCGACCTTCGTCAAGTTCCACTGGAAGCCGCGGCTTGGCCTGCAGTCGCAGGTCTGGAACGAGGCGGTGAAGACTGCCGGCGCCAACCAGGACTATCACCGGCAGGATCTGTGGGAGGCCATCGATTCGGGCGACTTTCCCGAATGGGACCTGGGCATCCAGACCTTCGACGCCGAATGGGCGGCCCGCCAGCCCTATGATGTGCTGGATTCCACGAAGCTGATCCCCGAGGAGGACATCCCCGTCCGCATCGTCGGTCGCATGGTTCTGGACCGCAATCCCGACAACTTCTTTGCCGAAACAGAGCAGGTGGCCTTCTGCCCGGCCAACATCGTGCCCGGCATCGACTTCAGCGACGACCCGCTGCTGCATGGCCGGCTGTTCAGCTATCTGGACACGCAGAAGTCGCGACTGGGGACGGCGAACTTCCACCAGCTGCCGATCAATGCGCCCAAGTGCCCGATGCACAATTTCCAGCGCGACGGGATGATGCAGATGGCGGTGCCGAAGGGCCGGGCGAATTATGAACCGAACAGCCTGGACGAGGCGGGCGAGTATCCGGGTCCGCGCGCCATCGATCACGGGTTCGCCACGGCAAGGTCGATGACCGACCTGAGCAACCGGCCGGACGAGAAGCTGCGGGTGCGGCCTGAACTCTTCGGCGATCACTACAGCCAGGCCCGGATGTTCTATCGCAGCCAGACCGAGGTCGAGCAGCGCCACATCGCCGAGGCGGTCACGTTCGAACTGTCGAAGGTCGGCCTGGGCCACGTGATCCAGCGGATGCTGGGCCACCTGCGGGTCATCGACGAGGAACTGGCCGAAATGGTCGCCGAAGGCCTGGCCGAGGACCTGCCGGAATCCGCCAAGCCCTTCCGAGAGCCGATCGACATGCCGACCTCGGACGCGCTGTCGATCGCCAAGAGCGCGAAGTACACGCTGAAGGGCCGAAAGGTTGGCATCCTAGTCGGCGACAACGGCGATCAGGCGCAGGTGGACGCGCTGGTCGCGGCCGTCGAAGCCGAAGGCGGCAGCACGATGCTGATCGCGAAAGAGCGTGGCAAGGCCGAGGCGCAGCTGGCAGGTTCTCCCTCGGTCCTGTTCGATGCGGTCGCGCTGGTCATGTCGACCGAGGATGCCGCGAAGCTGTCGAAGTACAAGCCCGCCATCGATTTCGTGTCCGACGCCTTCGCCCATTGCAAGGCCATCGGCGCGGACGAGGCGGCCGCGAAGCTGTTGTCGGCCGCCGGGGTGGTCCCTGACAAGGGCGTACCGTCACTGGAGCCGGCGGCCTTCGTCGAGGCGGCGTCCCGACGGTATTATGAACGCGAAGAGGCGATCTGGTAACCGGCGGCTCGGGGGCTTCGCGCCCCCGGACCCCGACGGGTTCGACGCGAAGACACCCGGTCAGCCATAGCTGCGGGTCGGGCGGTCGAAGACCTTGCGGCCCATCAGGCTGCCGACCAGGTCGACCATCAGCTTGGCGGTCCGCCCGCGCTCGTCCAGGAACGGGTTCAGCTCGACCAGGTCAAGAGAGGTCACCAAGCCCGATTCGTGCAGAAGCTCCATCACCAGATGCGCCTCGCGGAACGTCGCGCCGCCCGGAACGGTGGTGCCGACAGCCGGTGCGATGGAAGGGTCGAGGAAATCTACGTCCAGGCTGACATGAAGAAGGCCGTCGGCCGCCCGCACCCGGTCGAGGAAAGCGCGCAGCGGCGCCACGATGCCCTGTTCGTCCAGGACGCGCATGTCGTTGACCGTGATCTCGGTCGGCTGCATGGCGGCCAGTTCCGCCGGATCGACGCTGCGAATGCCGAACATGCAGATGTTCTCGCCCGGGATCGGGGAGGGGAAGGGCGGGAAGGGGGCAAAGCCTGAAAGGCCGCTTGCATAGGCCATCGGCGTGCCGTGCAGGTTCCCCGAGGTGGTCGAGGCGACGGTGTGAAAGTCGCTGTGTGCGTCCAGCCAGATCACGAACTGCTGGCGGCCCTGCGCGGCGGCATGGGCCGCCACGCCCGCCACGGTTCCGAGCGCCAGCGAGTGGTCGCCGCCCATGATGATGGGCATGCCGTCGGGCAGCGCGGCGGCGGTTGCGGCCGAAAGGGCGCGGGTCCAGGCGATGGTTTCGGGCAGGTGATGGACGGCGGGGTTGTCGCAGGTCTCGGGTCCCGGCGGGGCGGGGGCGACGTCGCCCCTGTCCTCGACGCTGTGGCCAAGCGCGGACAGCGTGCCGGCCAGGCCAGCGGTGCGATAGGCGGCGGGTCCCATCAGGCAGCCGGGGCGGCGCTGGCCCTCGTCCACGGGGGCGCCGATCAGGATGCAGTGCGTCATCGGGGTCTCCGGTTGCGGATCGCCGCAAGTAAACGCGCCCGGCGGGGGGAAGTCCACCGGCCGGGCGTTGGATCTCAGAATTCGCTGGTCAGGCCCAGCCAGAGGCGACGCCCTTCCTCGACGGTGTTGAAGTCGCCTTCGCGGACCTCCTTGTCGAAGACGTTGTAGACCGCCGCATCCAGCGTCGCGTTGTCGGTCAGGGCATAGTTCACGCCCAGATCGACGGTCGCATAAGCGTCGTACTTGCGCCCGGTCTGGCCGTTGATCTCGATCTCGCGGCCGCTGTCCCCGATGCGCAGCCCCGAGGCGATCTCGCTGCCGTGGTAATTGGCGCTTCCCCAGGCATCGAGGCCCTGCACCGGGGTCATCCAGTCCACGCGGAGGCTGGCCATGTGCTCGGGCGTGCGGGCCAGCGGAAAGCCCTCGAAGGCGCCGGTCTTCTGTTTCGAATCCGTATAGGTATAGCTGCCGCGCAGCGACAGGGTCCGGGTCACGTTCCAGTCGCCCGTCAGCTCCAGTCCGGTGATCTCGGCCCGGTCGACGTTGAAGTTGCGGAAGATGTCATAGCGATAGAACGCCCCGTCGTCGCCCTGGTAGCGCGGACCGTCGGTCCACTTCTCTTCGGTGCGGATCTGCTGCAGCTTGTTCTTGAAGCGGGTGTGGAAGACGGTTGCGCCCAGACTGTAGGTCGGTGCCTCGTAGATGCCGCCGATCTCGACGTTGACCGTCTCTTCGGGGTCGAGGTTCTCGTTGCCCAGGATCACGCCGCAGCTGGGGATGCGCGGGTTGCCGTCGGCGTCCACCACGTCGGCGCAGCCGCCACCGCCGGTCGTATAGGCATAGCCCGGCGTGATCGTGCGGATATCCGGCGCGCGGTAGCCGGTCGAGATCCCGCCCTTGACGGTCAGCGCCGACGTGGCGTTCCACACGCCATAGATGCGCGGAGTGATCTGGCCGCCATAGGCTTCGTGGTCGCTGAACCGCGCGCCGAGCGTTAGGGCGAAGTCGTCGCGCAGGCGCCATTCATCCTCGGCGAAGATGGCCCATTCGTCCAGCGACAGCTTTTCGTCGAAGCGGTCCTCTTCGTCCAGGTTGGCCTGGGCGCCGGGGTTCTGATCCCTGATCGTGGTGCGCCGGAACTGGCCCCCGAAGGTCAGTTGGTGGCTGCCGCGCCAGTCGAAGGGCATCGTCGCCTTGGCGTCGAGGACCGAGTTCTTCACCTCGGGCGAGCGCAGGTCCTCGACGATTTCGCCGGTATCCTCGTTCGGGCCGAAGGACTTCCGCTCTCCGACCTCTTGCGACAAGGACAGTTCCGTCTGCATGGCGCCATAGCTGCCCTTGTGGGTCAGCGACCAGTGATCGCGCAGGTGGTCGCGATAGCTGTCCGAATCATATTCCTCGCTGGTGATGCGCGTGCGGCCCGCCTCGGCAAGGATCTCGTTCCGGTCGTCGATCATCCAGGTCAGGCGGCCACCAAGATCATAGTCGTCCGATGCGGCGGGACCCGAAGGGATTGTCGAGGCGTCCTGGTCGAACTTGCGACCCCACAATTGCAGCCCCAGCTTGTCAACGATCAGCGGCCCCGAGGTATAGAACGACATCTGGCGGCTGTTCTCGAACCCCTCGGTATCCTGCAGCGTCGTCTCGACCGAAACCGAGCCGGTCCAGGTGTCGCTGACGGGCTTGGTGATGATGTTGATCACGCCGCCCATCGCGTCCGAGCCATAGAGCGAGGACATGGGGCCGCGCACGACCTCGATGCGCTCGATGGCGCTGACAGGGGGGATGAAGCTCTGCTCGTAGCCCGCGCTGCCGTTGGTGCGCGAATCGCGGGTGTTCTGCCGCTTTCCGTCGACCAGGATCAGCGTGTACTGGCCCGGCAGGCCGCGGATATAAATGTCCTGTTCATTTGCCACGCCGGTGGTCACGACGCCCTGCACGCCCCGCAGCGCGTCCGAGAGGTCCGTGATGTTGCGGCGTGCCAGTTCCTCGCCGCTGATGACGGAAATGCTGGCTGGCGCTTCGGCGATGTTCTGCTCGAACCCCGAGGCGCTGATGACGATCTCTTCCAGGGCGAAGGGTTCGGCATCCTGGGCAAGGGCGGGGCTGGACAGGGCGGTGAGGGACAAAAGGACGGCGCGGCCCGAAAGGCGGCGCCCGGCGCGAGGGGGCAGGTACATATCTTGCTCCGGAGGAAGGAGGGATTGTCTGCCTGGGGTCGCGACCAGAGGGAAAAGCCGGCTACCTGGGTGATTTCCTGGGGAATAGGACTCCAGACGGCGGGCGGCAAGGCCTTAAGCCGGTCCGCCCGCAAATGTTGCCGAAATGCGACGTCCTAGCTGCGGGTGCCGCTGAAGCGTTCTTCCCACTCGGCCCGGTTCTCGTCGCTGATCTTGGCAAACAGCACGTCGGGCACGGCGAAGGCATGGCCGGGGGGCAGGGCCGACAGGGCGGCCGCCACATCGTCGGACCAGTCGGCGTCGGCGTTCATCGCCTGCTGCATCGTGGCCGAGGCGAAGGGGATGAAGGGGCGCGACAGGATCGCGTAAAGACGGATCAGGTTCAGGCCCATCCGCACCTGCATCGCCGCGCGCTCGGGGTCGGTCTTGAAGACCGACCAGGGGGCGGCGGCCTGCAGGTATTCGTTGCCCAGCACCCATATGGCGCGCAGTTCCGACGCGGCCTTGCGGACCTCCATCGCGGCCATGTTGCCTTCATAGGCGCGGATGCGGATCGTCAGGGACTGGATCAGCGCCTGTTCGTCCGGGCCGTAGGCTGGGCCTTCGGGGACGACCTCGCCGAATTTCGACCGACAGAACTTGGTGATCCGGCTGACGAAGTTGCCCAGCACGTCGGCCAGGTCCTTGTTCACGGACTGCTGGAAGTTGTCCCAGGTGAACTCGCTGTCGCCGGATTCGGGGGCGTGCGACAGCAGCCACCAGCGCCAGTAATCGGCGGGCAGGATCTCCAGCGCGTGGTCCATGAAGACGCCGCGCCCCTGCGAGGTGCTGAACTGCCCGCCCTGATAGGTGAGGTAGTTGAAGGACTTGATATAGTCGACCATCTTCCACGATTCGCCCGAGCCGATCAGCGTGGCCGGAAAGGACAGGGTGTGGAAGGGCACGTTGTCCTTGCCCATGAATTGGGTATAGGTCACGTCGCCCGCGCCTTCGTCGGTGCGCCACCAGCGGCGCCATGCGGCGTCGTCAAGCCCGCCCGCGTCGGCCCATTCGGCGGTCGCGCCGATATATTCGACGGGTGCGTCGAACCAGACATAGAAGACCTTGCCCTCCATCCCCGGCCAGTCCCGGTCGCCGCGCTTCACCGGCACGCCCCAGTCCAAGTCGCGGGTGATGCCGCGGTCGCGCAGCCCGTCGCCGTCGTTCAGCCACTTCTTCGCGATCGAGGTGGTCAGGATCGGCCAGTCGGCCTTGCTGTCGATCCAGGCGGCGATCTGGTCCTTGAGCGCCGACTGGCGCAGGTAGAGGTGCTTGGTTTCCCGCACCTCGAGATCGGTCGAGCCGCTGATGGCGCTGCGCGGCTCGATCAGGTCGGTCGGGTCCAGCTGCTTGGTGCAGTTCTCGCACTGGTCGCCGCGGGCCTTGTCATAGCCGCAATTGGGGCAGGTGCCCTCGATATAGCGGTCGGGCAGGAAGCGGCCGTCGGCATGGGAATAGACCTGGCGTTCCGACACTTCGCGGATGAAGCCCTGGTCGGCCAGCTGGCCCGCGAAATGCTGGGTCAGGACGCGGTTGCGTTCGCTGGAAGACCGGCCGTAATGGTCGAAGGACAGCCCGAACCCCTTTGCCAGCGCCGCCTGCTCGCCATGCATCCGTGCGCAGTAATCCGCGACGGCCTCGCCCGTCTTGGCTGCGGCCAGTTCGGCTGGCGTGCCGTGTTCGTCGGTCGCGCAGATGAACATCACCTCGTGCCCCCGCGCCCGCAGGTAACGCGCGTAAAGATCGGCCGGCAGCTGGGATCCGACGAGGTTTCCCAGGTGCTTGATGCCGTTGATATAGGGCAGGGCAGAGGTGATGAGGTGGCGGGCCATGGCATGCGTCCTTTCCGGGATTGGCCGCATCTCTAGCCGCGTTGCCGCGTGAATGTAAGTCCGGCAGGGCGCGCGTGTTCCAGGTGTTTTGCAGCGGATGACGCCGCGTGACCCGGCGTGCGGAGGTTGCCATGAAGAACAGGAGGGTTCAGGTTTGCAACCGTCATCAGATCGTCACGGAACCCAGGTGCCTCATCCATATCTTCATGTCCGCCGCGACCCGGTCCTGCTGTTCGCCCTGTCTTGCGCATTGGCGCTGGCATGGGTCCTGGCGGCGGTCGTGCTGGGCTGGGGTCCCGACCGGTTGTTTTCGGAATCCGGCCCGGTCGAAAGGCTGTCGGCGCTGTACCTGGTCCTGGCTGGGATGTGGCTGGCTGCCGACCAATTGTGGCAGGGGCGCTGGCCGCGCTGGCACCTCGTGGTCCTGATCCTGGCAGCGGCGCTGCGAGAACTGGACTGGGACAAGGCCTTTACCGACCGCGGAATTCTGTCCTCCGGCCTTTACTCCGGGCCTCACCCTCTGGGCCAGAAGCTGGTAGGGAGCTTGGTGCTGGCAGTGCTGATCTGGGCGGGAGTGCGGATGCTGCGCCGCGACCTTGGTCCTTGGCTCGCCGGCCTCAGGAATGGGCAGGGGGGGCTGCTTGGGCTGGCGCTGCCGCTTTATGTTGTCGCCAAGTCGCTGGACGGGTTGGGGCGCAAGCTGGCCCCGTGGGGCATCGAGATATCGGGGAGGCTGAACGACCTGGCTGGCCGAACCGAGGAGGTGCTGGAACTGTTCGGCTCTCTCCTGATCCTCCAGTCCGTCTGCGTAATGCTGCTGCGCCCTGCGAGGGGTGAAGATCTGGGTGCTGTTCGCCATGCACCATCACCTCAGCCGAACGCAGCGCAGACGGAGGCGCATCCGCCGCGCCAGCAGGAGGCCGCAGAATAGCGCGAGCCGGTGATGGCACCAGAAAGGGGCTACCTCGGAAAAGGCAGCCCCTTTGGTGGTTTCGGCAAGAAGGCTGCGCGACCTCAGCGGCGGCGGTCGCGGCGCGAGGACATCGGCTGGAAGGCGACGCCCACATGCGCCTCGCAATAGGGCTTGCCGGGCTGGCTGGGCAGGCCGCAGAACCAGAATTTTTCGGTCGCGGGGTCGCCGATCGGCCATTTGCAGGTCCGCTCGGTCAGCTCCATAAGAGTCAACTTGCGGGCGCGCTTCTCGACCTCGCGGACCGAGGCCAACGCCTCGGGGCTGATCTCGTTGGCCGAGGGCTGAGGCGGCAGGGGCTGGCCCGCAGGCACGATGGGCCGGCGCGGCACGGGCGTGAAGACGGGCTGCGCCGCGACGTCCGCGGGTTCGGGTTCCGGCTGCGGCTCGGCCGGACGGGCGGCAGCGGCCGGCTGCGGCGCGGGGGCCGGGCGCACAGGCTTCTTCTCGGCCACGGGTTCGGGGGCGGGCTGCGGCTCGGGCGCGACCTCGGCCTCCTCGGTCCGGTTCGACAGGCCCAGGCGGTGGACCTTGCCGATCACCGCGTTTCGGGTCACCCCGCCCAGTTCCTTTGCAATGGCGCTGGCCGACTGACCCTCGGACCACATGCGCTTCAGCGTCTCGACACGTTCATCCGTCCAGGACATGGCTGCCTTTCCGGGCGGGTCATCGTGCCGCCCCATCTTGTCACCTGCGATTGATCCCGTCACAAACGGGATGCCGAGATTTAGCCGCCGACGCGCAGAAATTCAAGGACCGCAAGATGACCCCCCAGATGATCCCCGACCGTCCCGCGATGGGCGTGCGCCGCTTTGGCCGCGTCAACTGGCTGGGCCTGCGCACGCTTGCGACGCGAGAGGTCATGCGGTTCATGGCGGTCTGGCAGCAGACGATCTTTGCGCCGCTGATGACGGCGGGGCTGTTCGTGCTGGTATTCGCACTGGCGCTGGGGCAGGGGCGGGGGCAGGTCATGGGCCTGCCCTACCTGGTGTTCCTGGGGCCTGGCATCCTGATGATGACGGTGATCCAGAACAGCTTTGCCAACACCTCCAGTTCGATCACGGCGGCCAAGGTGCAGGGCAACATCGTTGACACGCTGATGCCGCCCCTGTCGGCGGGCGAGTTGCTGGCAGGATATTTGGCCGGCTCAGTGGTGCGCGCGGGGCTGGTGGCCATGGTCATCGGCACCGGCATGGTCATCGTTACAGGTCGGGGCATCGTGCATCCGCTTTGGGCACTGGTCTTCGTGCTGCTGGCGGCCCTGCTGCTGGGGGGCTTGGGCATTCTGGCCGGGATCATGGCGCAGAAGTTCGACCAGATGGCGGCCATCACGAATTTTGTCATCACGCCGCTGAGCTTTCTGTCCGGCACGTTCTATTCCGTGCAGGCGCTGCCGCAGCCCTTCAACACGCTCTCGCACTGGAACCCCATCTTCTACCTGATCGACGGTGCCCGCTATGGCGTCACCGGGGTCAGCGACGCGCCGGCCTGGCGCGGGCTGCTGATCTGCGCGGGCGTCGTGACCGTGGTCCTGTGGGTCGCCTGGCGCTGGCTGAAAACCGGCTATCGCATGAAACCGTGATTGCGTGGTGGAGGTTTTGAGGCTATGGCATTCGGCATGATCGCATGGACTGCCCTTTCCGCCCGTCCCCGACGTTGACGCACAGTCACCGTCCGATCACGCCTGCCATCACAATCTGTATCGACTTTCGGGGAATCCGCCATGATTTCGCACGTCCTGCCGACCTATAACCGCGCGCCCCTGTCCTTTGACCGGGGCGAGGGATCCTGGGCCATCGCGGCGGACGGGACGCGATACCTCGACCTGGGGTCGGGCATCGCCGTGAACGTGCTGGGCCACGCCAACCCCGCGCTGGTCGAGGCGCTGACCGCGCAGGCCGGGCGGATCTGGCACGTCTCGAACCTCTACCAGATCCCCGAGCAGGAGCGGCTGGCCGCGATGCTGGTCGACAAGACCTTCGCCGACACGGTTTTCTTCACCAATTCCGGCACCGAGGCGGCCGAACTGGCCATCAAGATGGTCCGCAAGTATTGGGACCACGCGGACCAGCCCGACCGGACCGAGATCCTGACCTTCGAGGGCGCCTTCCACGGTCGGTCCACCGGGGCCATCGCGGCGTCCGGCGGGGACAAGATGGTCAAGGGCTTCGGGCCGCTGATGCCGGGCTTCCGGCACCTGCCCTGGGGCGATATCGACGCCATCGAGGCCGCCGTCACCGACCGCACCGCCGCCTTGATGATCGAGCCGGTGCAGGGCGAAGGCGGTATCCGCCCGCTGCCCGACGCCGACCTGCGGCGCATCCGCGAGATCTGCGACCGCACCGGCACGCTGCTGATCCTGGACGAGGTGCAATGCGGCATGGGCCGGACGGGCCGCCTGTTCGCTCATGAATATGCGGGCATCACGCCCGACGTGATGATGGTCGCCAAAGGCATCGGCGGCGGCTTTCCCCTGGGTGCAGTGCTGGCGACCGGGGCCGCGGCGGCGGGCATGGTGGCCGGCACGCATGGTTCGACCTATGGCGGCAATCCCCTGGCCTGCGCGGTCGGGGCCAAGGTCATGGACATCGTCGCGGATGATGCCTTCCTGGCCGAGGTGAACCGCAAGGGCGCGCTGTTCCGGCAGAAGCTGGAGGGGCTGGTCGCCGCCCATCCCGACGTTTTCGAGGGCGTGCGCGGGCTGGGGCTGATGCTGGGGCTGAAATGCCGCGCTGCGCCTGCCGATCTGGTCAAGGCCTGCTATGCCCAGCAGATCCTGACGGTGCCGGCGGGTGACAACACGCTGCGCCTGCTGCCGCCCCTGAACATCGAGGACGCAGAGATCGCCGAGGCGGTGGAGCGGCTGGACCGCGCCGCCGGCAGCCTTGCCGCCTGAAATCCGCATCCGGCCCGTCACCGCGGGGGACCTGCCGATGCTGGCCCTGTGGCTGGCGCGGCCAGAGGTTGCGCGCTGGTGGCCGGACCCGAAGCACCAGCTGGGCCTTGTCCGGGAGGATCTGGACGAGGCGGCGATGACGCAGGTCATCGCGATGGATGGCGACACGCCGCTTGGCTATGCGCAATATTCTCCGGCCCACCATTGGCCTGCGCCGCATTTCGCGGACCTGCCCGCCGATGCCATCGCGATAGACGTCTTCGGCGGCCCCAAGGGCATGGGCCGGGGCGGCGAATGGCTGCGCGCCTTGGCTGATGAGCTGCTGGAGCGGACGTCGCTTCTGGCGATCGATCCCGACCCCGAAAACCTGCGCGCCGTCCGCGCGTATCGGAAGGCCGGGTTTTCGGGCGACCATATCCTGCGCGACGGCGAAGGCGCGCCGGTCCGCGTGATGACGCGTCGACGATAGCTGCATCCCTCCCGTTCAGAACCGCAAAGGGCGGCCGCGCCCCCTTGACCCCGCCGCGGCAAGCAGGCTTGCTTGGCCGATATCGCCGAAAGACAGACAGATGACCCATTTCCTGGATATCCACACCACCGACCGCGACGCGCTGAGGTCGATCATCGACAGCGCCCGCGCGATGAAGACCGCCCGCAACGACCGTCCCAAGGGAACGCCCGACGACGAACAGCCGCTGGCCGGGCGCATGGTGGCGTTGATCTTCGAGAAGCCCTCGACCCGGACCCGCGTCAGCTTCGACGTCGGCGTGCGCCAGATGGGCGGGCAGACGATGATCCTGTCCGGGTCGGAAATGCAGCTGGGCCACGGAGAGACCATCGCCGATACGGCGCGGGTGCTGTCGCGCTATGTCGACCTGATCATGATCCGCACCTTCGAGGAAGCCACCCTGTTGGAGATGGCGGAGCACGCCACCGTGCCCGTGATCAACGGGCTGACGAACCGCACGCATCCCTGCCAGATCATGGCCGACGTCATGACGTTCGAGGAACATCGCGGTCCGATCTCGGGGCGCAAGGTCGTCTGGTCGGGCGACGGCAACAACGTCTTCTGCAGCTTTGCCCATGCGGCGGGACAGTTCGGCTTTGACCTGACGTTCACAGGCCCGCCGCCGCTGGACCCCGAGCGCGCCTGCCTGGACTATGCCGCGGACATGGGACGCCCGGTCACCATCGAGCGCGATCCCTTCAAGGCGATCGACGGGGCGGACCTGGTCGTCACCGACACCTGGGTCAGCATGCACGATCCGCAATCCGCCAAGGAACGCCGGCACAACCAGCTGCGCGGATATCAGGTCAACGAGGCGCTGATGGCGCGTGCCAAGTCCGATGCGTTGTTCATGCACTGCCTGCCCGCACACCGTGACGACGAGGTCACGAGCGGCGTGATGGACGGCCCGGCATCCGTCATCTTCGACGAGGCCGAGAACCGTTTGCACGCACAAAAGGCCATCATGCGGCATTGCCTGGGTCTCTGACCAAGGGGGCAGCGGGCGACATGAAAGCTTCATGTTCCTGTCGCCCATCCGTCACTCTCGGGGCCTAACCGGTCGCCTGACCCGCAGCATGCGGATCAGAAACGACCGACAGGAGCCACGCGATGGATGACACCACACGCCGCCACGTTTTCCGCACCACACAGCTGGAAGAGGCCGACGGCCCCGGCCTGAACCCCACCCAGAACCGCACCATGGGCGAGATCATCGCCGCCCGTTTCTCGCGCCGCGGCTTCCTGCGCGGCTCGATGGCGACGGTGGCGATCAGCGCCACGGTCAGCCCCATTGCGCTGATGTCGGCGGGCGAGGCCAAGGCGCAGGGCGCGTTGGGCAGCGTCTTCGACTTCCCCGAGGTCATGGCCGGCGTCGATGCCGACCACCATGTCGCCGGGGGCTATGACGCAGACGTCCTGCTGCGCTGGGGTGACAAGGTCTTTGCCGACGCGCCGGAATTCGACCCGGCGAAGCAGACCGAGGCCGCGCAGGAACGCCAGTTCGGCTATAACAACGACTTCGTGGGCTTTATCCCGCTGGACGACGCCGACGATCACGGCCTGCTGGTCGTGAACCACGAATACACCAACGAACACCTGATGTTCCCCGGCATCGTCACCATGCAGAACGGCGAGATGGTCGTCGCCGACGCCACCGCCGAGCGGGTGGGCATCGAGATGGCCGCCCATGGCGGTACGGTGATCGAGATCCGCAAGGTCGACAGCAAATGGCAGCCGGTGCTGGATGGCGCGATGAACCGCCGCATCACCGCGAAGACTGCGATGGAATTGACCGGCCCCGCCGCGGGCCATGACCGGATGAAGACCTCGGCCGACGATACCGGCACGAAGGTCTTCGGCACGATCAACAACTGCGCCGGCGGCGTGACGCCTTGGGGCACCTACATCATGGCCGAGGAGAACATCCACGGCTATTTCACCGGCGAACTGCCGGCGGACCACCCCGAAGCCGCCAACTACAAGCGTCTTGGCGTTCCGGGCGGTACCTACCAGTGGGGCTTCTTCGACAAGCGCTTCGACATCGGCCAGGAGCCGAACGAGCCGAACCGCTTTGGCTGGATCGTCGAGGTCGACGTCATGGACCCGAACTCGACCCCGAAGAAGCGCACCGCGCTTGGCCGCTTCAAGCACGAGGGTGCGTCAAGTGCCGTCGCCAAGGACGGCCGCGTGGTTTTCTACCTGGGTGACGACGAGCGCTTCGACTATGTCTACAAGTTTGTTACCGCCGGAACGTACAATCCTGACGATCGTGCCGCCAACATGGACCTGCTGGACAAAGGCACGCTCTATGTGGCGCGCTTCGACGAGGATGGCACGGTGCAGTGGCTGCCTATGGTTTATGGCGAAGGCCCGCTGACTGCCGAGAACGGGTTCGAGAGCCAGGCCGACGTGCTGATCGAGACACGACGCGCCGCCGACCTGCTGGAAGCGACGCCGATGGACCGTCCCGAGGACATCGACCCCGACGCAAACACCGGCCGCGCTTATGTGATGCTGACCAACAACACCAAGCGCGAAGAGGCGAATGCCGCCAACCCGCGCGTGGAAAACGCCTTCGGCCACATCATCGAGATCCAGGAAGACGGCGGCGACCTGGCCGCGACCGCGGGAATCTGGGAGATCCTGGTGAAGTGCGGCGACCCGTCAGTCGCCGCGGTCGGCGCCACCTTCTCGACCGAGACGACCGAGAACGGCTGGTTCGGGATGCCCGACAACTGCGCCATCGACGCCGACGGGCGCCTGTGGGTGTCGACGGACGGCAACTCGGCCGGCGACACGGGGCGGACCGATGGTCTTTGGGCCGTGGATACCGAGGGCGATGCCCGCGGCACGTCGCGCCTGTTCTACCGCGTGCCGGTCGGCGGCGAGATGTGCGGGCCGTGCCCGACGCCGGACCTGACGACCTTCTTCGTGGCGGTTCAGCACCCCGGCGACGGTGGTGAGGACTGGGAAGGCCACGGGCGCGTGTCCTATTACGAAGACCTGTCGACCCGTTGGCCGGACTTCCACGATAATATGCCGGTGCGTCCGGCGGTCGTGGCCATCACCAAGCAAGGCGGTGGCCGCATCGGCTGACCAAATTGACGGGCGGCCGATGGCCGCCCGACACGATGTGAGAAACCCGCGCCTTTCGGCGCGGGTTTGTTCGTGCTGCGCGGCGGGTTCAGCCGATGGCGGCGGCGCGGATCTCGTCGTCGATGGCGTCAAGATATTGGGCGAAGTTGTCGCAGAACATCTGCACCAGCTTCTGCGCCTGCGCGTCATAGGCGGCCGGATCGGACCATGTCCGGCGCGGGTCGAGCAGGCGGTCGTCGACACCCGGGACGCTGACGGGAACGTCGAAGCCGAAGTTCGGGTCGTGGCGGAACTGGACGTCGTTCAGCGTCCCGTCCAATGCGGCGGCCAGCAATGCACGGGTCGCGGCGATCGGCATCCGCTTGCCGGTGCCGAAGGCGCCGCCGGTCCAGCCGGTGTTGACCAACCAGCAACTGGCGCCGTGCTGGGCGATCTTCTGCTGCAGCAGCTTGCCATAGACCTCGGGGCGGCGGGGCATGAAAGGTGCGCCGAAGCAGGTCGAGAAGGTCGGGATCGGCTCGGTCACGCCTACCTCGGTTCCCGGGGTTTTCGAGGTGAAGCCCGAGAGGAAGTGGTACATGGCCTGCGCCGGCGTCAGTCGCGCGATGGGGGGCAGCACGCCATAGGCGTCGCAGGTCAGCATGATCACGTTCTTCGGGTGACCGCCGAGGCTGGTGGCCGAGGCGTTCGAGATCGCGTCCAACGGATAGGCGCAGCGCATGTTATCGGTGATCGAGTTGTCCTCGAAGTCCAGTTCGAGGCTGTCCTGATCGTAGACCATGTTCTCGACCACGGTGCCGAACCGCGAGGTGGTGGCAAAGATCTCGGGCTCGGCCTTGGGCGAGAGGTTGATCGTCTTGGCGTAGCAGCCGCCTTCGAAGTTGAAGATGCCGGTGTCGGACCAGCCGTGTTCGTCGTCGCCGATCAGGACGCGCGACGGGTCGGCCGACAGCGTTGTCTTGCCGGTGCCGGACAGGCCGAAGAAGACGGCGCTGTCGTCGGGGTTGCCGGGAGCGTGGTTGGCGCTGCAATGCATCGGCATGATGCCCTTTTCGGGCAGCAGGTAGTTCAGCAGCGTGAAGACCGATTTCTTGTTCTCGCCAGCATAGGCAGTGTTGGCGATCAGGATCAGCTTTTTGTCGAAGTTCATCGCGATCACTGTTTCGGACCGACAGCCATGACGTGCGGGGTCAGCCTGGAAGCCGGGGCAGTTGATGATCGTGAACTCGGGGATGAAAGTCGCAAGCTCGGCGGCCTCGGGGCGGCGCAGCAAGTGGCGGATAAAGAGGCCGTGCCAGGCCAGTTCGGTCACCACGCGGACGTCGAGGCGGTTTTCCGGGTCGGCACCGGCGAAGAGGTCCTGCACGAAATAGTCGCGGCCCTTCATGTGCGCCAGCATGTCGGCATGCAGCAGGTTGAACGCCTCGGGCGCCATCGGCTTGTTGTTATCCCACCAGATCGTGTCCTCCACCGACGGCGCGCGGACGACGAACTTGTCCTTGGGCGAGCGGCCCGTATGCGCCCCGGTCGAGACAAGGAAGCTGCCCCCCAGGCCCAGCTTGCCCTCTCCGCGCGCAACGGCCTCGGACATCAGGGCAGGCTCCAGGAGGTTGTAATGGACTTGGCCCAGCCCCTCGATGCCTTGGTCCTCGAGCCGGCAGGTGGGGTTTACGCGCGTCGTCATGGTAGGTGGCTCCGTGGCTGAAGGGCGCTGCGGGGATGTGGATGCAGCAAGATCGGCTATAACATCTGAGATTCGTGGCGAAATACGACAGCGCAAACGGTTAGCGTTAACTGCTGATGTTATCGCAATCATAATTCCTTTGGACGCGCTTTGGAGCGGTCAGCGGGTAAATTGAGCATCTCGGACTTGAGGAGAATTGCAGCGGTGATTCGGATGCAACTGCATGCAACGACCGTGGCGATCCACGGGCGGGGGCTCTTGATCCTCGGGCCCGCGGGATCAGGCAAGTCGACGCTGGCCCTGCAGCTGATGGCGGTGGGGGCACTGCTGGTGGCGGATGACAGGACCGACCTCGAACTTATAGCCGGGCAGCTGATCGCGTCGGTGCCGGCACAGCTTCGCGGCAGGATCGAGGCGCGCGGGGTCGGTATCCTATCGGCCGAGGCGTCGGCTCCGGTTCCGGTCGCGCTGGCCTGCGACCTTGGTCGCGAGGAAGTGGAGCGCCTGCCACACATGCATGTGCACGATTGGCTGGGTGTGCCGGTTCCGCTTGTGCTGGGTCCCTATCGCGCGCATCTTTATGCTGCGCTGCGGCAGATGCTTCTGGGGCGGCGCCTTGCCTGAAGCGCGGAACCGGCGGACAGAGGAACGCGAATGGTCCGGAACGTCATGACAAGACCATCGAATTCGGAAGACATCCAGCGACTGGTGCTGGTGACGGGTCCGTCTGGTGCGGGTCGCTCCACCGCGATCAACGTGCTCGAGGACTTGGGCTTCGAGGCGATCGACAACCTGCCCCTGTCGCTGATCCCGCGGCTTCTGGACGGACCGGCGCGGCCGATGCCGCTGGCGCTGGGGCTGGACGTGCGCAATCGCGACTTTTCCACGGCCAACGTCATCGAGTTGATCGACCGCCTGACGCGGCTGCCCGAATATTCGCCCGAGGTGCTGTTCCTCGACTGCAACGCGGACGTCCTGGTACGCCGCTACAGCGAGACGCGCCGCCGTCACCCGCTGGCGCCGGACGAGGCGCCACTGGGGGGCGTGCTGGCCGAGATCGACCTGCTGGCACCCATCCGGGCGCGGGCCGACGTGCTGGTCGACACGACCGACCTGTCGCCGCACGACCTGAAGGCCGAGCTGGCGCAATGGTTCGATGTCAGGCCGGGCCGGCGGCTCAGCGTCTCACTGCATTCCTTCAGCTACAAGCGCGGGGTGCCCCGGGGCCTCGACATGATGTTCGATTGCCGCTTCCTTGCGAACCCCCACTGGAAGCCGGACCTGCGCGCCCTCGACGGCCGCGATCCGCGCGTTCAGGCGCATGTCGCCGCCGATCCTCGATTCGCCGAGTTTTTCACGCGGACCTGCGATCTGGTGAAATTCCTGCTGCCTGCCCATATCGAGGAGGGAAAATCGCATCTGGCTGTGGGTTTCGGCTGCACCGGGGGGAAACACCGTTCCGTCACTTTGGTGGAAAATGCGGCTGTTGCGCTTGCAGATGCTGGCTGGCCGGTGTCAATAAGGCACAGGGAACTGGAGCGTCGCGGCGCTGCGCTAAACACCGGCGCGGATGCGTCGCCCCCAAGCGGGGCAGTGCCGATGCGGGAGCAGGCGCTGTGAAACTCCGAGGACCCGGGCGGTCGTTTTGTCTTGGTGGGGCGCGTTGATCGGAATTGTCATTGTGGCGCATGGCGGGCTGGCGCGGGAATATCTTTCCGCCGTCGAACATGTCGTAGGCCCCCAGGTGGGCATCGCTGCCGTCGCGATCGAGGACGATCACGACCGCGCCGTGAAGACAGCAGAGATCAAGGCCGCCGCCGATGCGGTCGATCTGGGCGACGGCGTGGTCCTGGTGACCGACCTCTTCGGCGGATCCCCCTCGAACCTGTCGCTGCCGGCCTGCGCCGTGCAGGACCGGACCATCCTCTACGGGGCGAACCTGCCCATGCTGGTCAAACTGGCCAAGTCGCGCCACCTGACGGTGCGTGACGCAGTCAGTTGCGCCAAGGACGCGGGCCGCAAGTACATCAATTCATACAACGTGCCGCCGGAAGCCGGGATGGGCGACGGAAGCTGCGCCAGATGAGCGACAGCGTCACGCGGCAACTGTCGATCATCAACGTCAAGGGGCTGCACGCCCGCGCCAGCGCCAAGTTCGTCGACGTGGTAGAGCGGTTCGACGCCCAGGCCACGGTCGAAAAGGACGGCATGGCGGTCGCCGGCGACTCGATCATGGGCCTTCTGATGCTGACGGCCCCCCGCGGCAGCCAGATCAGGGTCACCGCCACCGGACCCGAGGCGGTCGCGCTTCTTGACGCGCTGGATGCGCTTGTCGCGGACTACTTCGGCGAAGGCATGTAGTGCCCGAGCGCAAGTCCTATCACCACGGCAACCTGCGCCAGGCACTGGTGGAAGCAACCGCCGCGCTGATCGAGGCACAGGGTCCGCAGGCATTCACCCTGACCGAGGCGGCGCGTAATGCCGGAGTGTCGGCCGCCGCGCCCTATCGCCATTTCAAGGGTCGTGACGACCTTCTGGAGGAGGTGGCGCGCCAAGGCTTCGTCGACTTCACCGACCGTCTGTCGGCGGCCTTCGACCACGGGCGCCCCAAGCCGCTGACGGCATTTCTTCGCATGGGGCAGGCCTATCTGGATTTCGCGGCCGAGCGGCCCGGTTACTACATGGCGATGTTCGAATCCGGGATCTCCATCGTCGGCAATGCGGAACTTGCAGCGGCATCCGGACGGGCACAGGGCGTGCTGATCGACGCGGCCGAGGCGCTTTCGGCGCGGCTGCCTGCCGCCGACCGTCCGCCGGCGCGGATGGTGGCGAACCACATCTGGGCGCTGAGCCACGGCGTCGTCGAGCTGTTCGGCAGGGGCAAGCCCGGCAGCCGAAGCCCCGTCGCCGCCAGTGAGATGCTGGAGAGCGGAGCGTTGATCTATCTCCGCGGCCTCGGCCTGATCCCCGACTGATTTTTGCGATTGTCCGTCTTGACGGCGCGCCGATTGCTCCCATCTATGTAAATGTGATTAACATTAACATTGGGAGACCATGAGATGGACACTGTCTCACGCGCACTTCGGCCGCTGTCGGGACCACGCTTCGGCGACTTCCTTGCCCGCGGGCGCGACTGGCTGGACGAGCGCGGCCGCCCAGCCTGGATCGTCGCAATGATCCTTGGCTTCATCGCCTTCTGGCCCGTCGGCCTTGGCCTTCTTTTCTACATGATCTGGAGCAAACGCATGTTCGGATGCAGCAAGCGCATACGCGCCCCCCGCTATACCGCGCCCTCGACCGGCAACACGGCCTTCGACGCCTATCGCGAACAGACGCTGAAGCGGCTGGAAGACGAGCACCGCGAGTTCGTCGACTTCCTGCAGAAGCTGCGAGAGGCCAAGGACAAGGCCGAATTCGACCAGTTCATGGGCAACCGCCAGCCCAAGGCGGATGCGTGACCGACAAGCGGGGCCGGGCGACCGGCCCCTGTCTTACCGCGTCGGAACAGGCGTTTCGCCGCGATAGTCGTAAAAGCCGCGGCCGGTCTTGCGGCCCAGCCAGCCGGCCTCGACATACTTGGTCAGCAGCGGGCAGGGGCGGTACTTGGTATCGGCCAGCCCGTCATGCAGCACGTTCATGATGGCAAGGCAGGTGTCCAGGCCGATGAAGTCGGCCAGTTCCAGCGGACCCATCGGGTGGTTGGTGCCCAGCTTCATCGCGCTGTCGATCGACCGAACCGAGCCCACACCTTCATAAAGCGTATAGACCGCCTCGTTGATCATCGGCATCAGGATGCGGTTGACGATGAAGGCCGGGAAATCCTCGGCGCTGGCGGCGGTCTTGCCGAGCTTGTTGACGACGTCCAGAAGCAATGAATACGTCGCTTCGTCCGTGGCGATGCCGCGGATCAGCTCGACCAGCTGCATCACGGGGACCGGATTCATGAAGTGAAACCCCATGAATTTCTCGGGCCGGTCGGTCCGGCTGGCCAGCCGCGTGATCGAGATCGAGGACGTATTTGAGGTCAGGATGGTTTCGGGTTTCAGATGCGGGACCAGGTCCTCGAAGATCGCCTGCTTGACGGTCTCACGCTCCGTCGCGGCCTCGATCACCAGATCGGTCTGGCCCAGGTCCGACAGCTTCAGCGTGGTGCGCAGGCGGCCCATGGTGGCTTTCTTGTCCTCGGCCGAGATCTTGTCGCGGCTGACCTGACGTTCCAGGTTGCGGTCGATCAGAGAGATGGCCTTGTCCAGAGCATCCTGGCTGATGTCGGTCAGCAGCACGTCGAAGCCGGCGACCGCGAAGACATGGGCGATGCCGTTGCCCATCTGGCCTGCACCGATCACGCCAACCGATTGAATCGCCATGTCTGCACCCCCGTTTTTGCTCGCCCGAACGATAGGGCGGGGCTGGCGGGGCTGCAATGCAAAACCGCCCCCGAAGGGGCGGCTGCACAGGTCGTTCCGCAGGGTCGCGGTCAGAGCTTCTCGGTCAGTTCCGGAACGATCTGGAACAGATCGCCGACCAGGCCGTAATCGGCCACCTGGAAGATCGGGGCCTCTTCATCCTTGTTGATGGCGACGATGACCTTGCTGTCCTTCATGCCCGCGAGGTGCTGGATCGCACCCGAGATGCCGACCGCGACGTAGAGCGCGGGCGCCACCACCTTGCCGGTCTGGCCCACCTGCCAGTCGTTCGGCGCATAGCCCGAGTCGACCGCCGCCCGCGACGCGCCGACGGCGGCGCCCAGCTTGTCGGCCAGCTGCTCGATCAGCACGAACTGCTCCTTCGACCCCAGCGCACGGCCGCCCGAGACGACGCGGCCGGCCGAGGTCAGCTCGGGGCGATCGCTCTCGGCGGTCTCGTCGTTCAGCCAGGTCGACAGCGCCGGATCGTCGGCCAGCGCCGCGTCGGACACCGATGCCTGACCGCCTTCGCCTGCCGCGTCGAAGCTGGTGGTGCGGATGGTCATGACCTTGGTCGCGTCCGAGGATTTGACCGTCTGGATCGCGTTGCCGGCATAGACCGGGCGTTCGAACGTGTCGGCGTCGATCACCTTCGAGACGTCCGAGATCACCATCACGTCCAGCAGCGCGGCGACGCGCGGCATGATGTTCTTGGCATCCGTGGTCGCGGGCGCCACGACGTGGCTATATTCCCCCGCAAGCGACACCAGCAGCGCCGCAGTCGGCTCGGCCAGGCGGTGGCCATAGCGCGCGTCCTCGGCCACCAGGACCTTGGCGACGCCAGCGATTTTCGCGGCGGCCTCGGCGGCAGCGCGCGCCTGCGCACCGGCGCAGAGAACGGTGACGTCGCCCAGTGACACCACGGCGCTGACGGCCTTGCCTGTCGCGTCGAGGTTCAACTCACCATGGGTGACTTCGGCCAGCAGAAGAACAGCCATCAAACGACCCCCGCTTCTTTCAGTTTCGACACCAGCTCGTCGACCGAGCCGACCTTGATGCCCGCCTTGCGGCCCTCGGGCTCGCGCGTGCTGACGACCGTCAGGCGCGGGGCGACGTCCACGCCGTAATCGGCGGGGGTCTTCTCCTCCAGCGGCTTCTTCTTGGCCTTCATGATGTTGGGCAGCGACGCATAGCGCGGCTCGTTCAGGCGCAGGTCGGCGGTGACGATGGCGGGCAGCTTGACCTCGATGGTCTGCAGGCCGCCGTCGACCTCGCGGGTGACCTTGGCGGTCTCTCCGGCGATCTCCAGCTTCGACGCGAAGGTCGCCTGGCTCCAGCCCAGCAGAGCCGACAGCATCTGGCCGGTCGCGTTCATGTCGTTGTCGATGGCCTGTTTGCCGGCGATGACCAGCCCGGGCTGTTCGGCATCGACGATGGCCTTGAGGATCTTGGCGACGGCCAGCGGCTCGATGTCCTGATGCACGTCATCGGCGGCGACGACCAAAATGGCGCGGTCGGCGCCCATGGCCAGCGCGGTGCGCAGCGTCTCGGCGGCCTGCTTGACGCCGATGCTGACGGCCACGATGTCGGTGGCCGTGCCCTTCTCCTTCAGGCGGATCGCTTCTTCCACCGCAATTTCGTCGAAGGGGTTCATCGACATCTTCACGTTGGCCAGATCGACACCCGACCCGTCCGCCTTGACGCGGGCCTTCACGTTATAGTCGATCACCCGCTTAACCGGCACGAGGACTTTCATCAGCCTCTCTCCCTTTCTTCCGTCGTCTATCGAGGGGCAGTGTTAGACAGGGCGTTCCGGCAATAACAGCGCAAAAGCGTCACGGAACGTCGCGTTTGCGGCTGTTCTGGCCAGTCTGGCGCTAACGGCTGGCGCCCGGAACCCACAGGATGTCACTGGCACCGCCGTCGTTGGCAACGCGCCCGGCCACGAACAGCCAGTCCGAAAGGCGGTTCAGGTACCGCACCGCCGACCCGTTCACGTCGCCGCCCGCCAGCAGTTCCGTCGCGCGGCGTTCGGCCCGGCGGGCGACGGTGCGGGCAAGGTGCAGATGCGCCGCCAGCGCCGTCCCGCCGGGCAGGATGAAGCTGCGCAGCGGCTGCAGGTTCGCGTTCATGGCGTCGATCTCTGCCTCCAGCCGGTCGACCTGCGCGTCGATGATCCGCAGCACCGGATAGCCTGCGTGGTCGTCGGCGGCCATGTTCGGCCGCGACAGGTCCGCGCCCAGATCGAACAGGTCGTTCTGGATCACCGCCATCCGTTCGGCCAATTCGCCCCCGGCGTGCAGTCGACAGAGCCCGAGTGTCGCATTCAGCTCGTCGACGGTGCCATAGGCTTCGACCCGCGGATCGTGCTTGGCCACGCGGCTGCCGTCCGACAGGGCGGTGTCGCCCTTGTCTCCGGTGCGGGTATAGATCTTGTTCAGCACGACCATCAGAGCGACCTCCACCAGACGAACAGCAGCATGAGGGCGATGGCGCCTGCCTGCGCGTAAAGCCGCCAACGCATCATCCGGTTGCCATGCTTGCGATTGAACTCACCGCCGCGGGCGAAGCCGCCGATGCCGGTCATCAGGATCGCCACGACCACGCCGATCGACACCAGCATGACGATGAACAGGGATTTGTCTTCCATGGGCGCACCGCCTTTCGCCCGCGACCCTATCCCCGCCGGGCAAACCAGTCCAGTGCGCGGGACGACAGAACCCGCCGCGCCACGCCTGAAATGCGCGTCGGCGCCGTGACATAATAGCGCGGCGCAGGGTTCCGGGCGGTCAGGGCCGTCACGATCCGGTCGCTGACGGCACTGGGCGGCAGCTCGAACCGGTCCTTGCCCGATGGCTGGTAGAGCCGCTTGAGCAGCGTTTCGCGGTACTGCCCTGCGCGCGGACTCGCCTGCCAGTCGACCCAACGTTCGAAATGCGGGATGGCGTTTTCACGGATGCGGCTGGTGATCGGGCCGGGCTCGATCAGGACGATCTTGACAGGCGCGCCGTGCATCTCCAGCCGCAGGACGTCGGTCAGGCCCTCGAGCGCGAACTTCGTGGCCACATAGGGGCCGCGCCACGGAATGCCGATCAACCCCAGGACCGAGCTGATGTTGACGATCCGCGCATCCTCGCGCCCGCGGAAATGCGGGATCAGCCTGACGGTCAGGTCATGGGTGCCGAACAGGTTCACCTCGAATATTGCGCGCAGGGCGCCGCGCGGCATGTCCTCGATCGCGCCGGGAAGGGCGAAGGCCGCGTTGTTGACCAGCGCGTCCAGCGGACCACCGGTCAGAACCTCGTCGGCGCAGGCGGCGACGCTGGCCTCGTCGCCAAGGTCCAGGTGGACGGCCTCCATCCCCTCGGCGCGGCGGGCGTCCAGGTCTGCGCGGCGGCGGCAGGTGGCGACGACGCACCACCCCTCGGCCGTCAGCCGGCGCGCAGCATCCAGCCCGATGCCGGACGAACAGCCGGTCACGAGAACTCGCTTCACGGCGCCTCCGCCGACAGGAAGTCGGTCGAAACGAAGCCCCGCCGACCGTCCGGCGCGCTGACCTCGACCCAGCCGTCCGCGGCGTCGCCGACCGGCGTGACGCCCGTCCCTTGCGCCAGCGCCGAAACGACCCCGTTGTCCGACCCCGGGCCCGACCGCATGTTGAGCCGCGTCGCCGTAACGTAAAGCATGTCACCCGCATCCGCCGCCGGGTCGGGTTCGGGATCGCGGCCGGCATGTTCGGGCGACGGCACCAGTTCGGGGCCACGGAATTCCACCACCTGCTCGGGCGTCTGGCTGGCCGCGGGAATGATCTCGGCCGGCGCCTGCACGGGCAGGGGCGCGGCCGGAGCCGCCTCGGCCGCCCCGGCATCCTGCGCCGCCGTCACCGCCGCCGGTGCGACAGGCGCGCGGTCGGCCCGAAGGTTTCCGTCGCCATAGGTGGCCAGAACCAACCACAGCCCCAGAAGCGTCGCCAGCATCAGCAGCCCCAGCCTGATCATCGTGTGCGTTCCCTTGCCCGCGCCCAGCCTAACAATCCGGCGCCTCAACGCCAAGCTTCCCGCCGCGTTCCCGCCATGCATTTCGATCTGGACCGTCCGGGCGGCGCGGCATATCCAAGGAACCATGTCCGACGATCTGCTTCCCGACCCGCAAGACGGCACGCAATCCGAACCGCTGAGCCGCGCTATCGGCGAGCGGTATCTGACCTATGCGCTGTCCACCATCATGCACCGCGCCCTGCCCGATGCCCGCGACGGGCTGAAGCCGGTTCACCGCCGCATCCTCTACGCGATGCGCGAACTGCGCCTGTCGCCGAACGGCGCCTTCCGCAAGTCCGCGAAGATCACCGGCGACGTGATGGGCAACTATCACCCGCATGGCGATGCCGCGATCTATGACGCGATGGCGCGCCTGGCCCAGGACTTCGCCATGCGCTATCCGCTGGTGCACGGGCAGGGGAACTTCGGCAACATCGACGGCGACAACCCGGCCGCCGCCCGATACACCGAGGCGCGGCTGGCGGCGACATCCGAGTCGCTGATGGACGGGCTGGCCGAGGATTCGGTCGATTTCCGCCCGAACTATGACGGCACGCTGTCGGAACCCGTCGTGCTGCCCGCGGCCTTCCCGAACCTGCTGGCGAACGGCGCGTCCGGCATCGCGGTGGGCATGGCCACCAACGTGCCGCCCCACAACCTGCACGAGGTCGTGGACGCCTGCCTGCACCTGATCAAGACGCCTGACGCACGCGACGACACCCTGGCGGGCATCATCCAGGGCCCCGACTTCCCGACCGGCGGCGTGATCGTCGAAAGCCGCGAGAGCATCGCCGAGACCTACCGAACCGGCCGCGGCGCGTTCCGCGTGCGCGCGCGGTGGGCGCAGGAAGATCTGGGCCGGGGGCTGTGGCAGATCGTCGTGACCGAGATCCCCTACCAGGTCCAGAAGTCCAAGCTGATCGAGCGGCTGGCCGAGTTGATCCAGACCCGCAAGATTCCCATCTTCGCCGATGTCCGCGACGAATCGGCCGAGGACATCCGCATCGTGCTGGAGCCGAAGGCCCGCACCGTCGACCCCGAACAGCTGATGGGCGCGCTGTTCCGCGCCAGCGATCTGGAAATCCGGTTCAACCTGAACATGAACGTGCTGATCGACGGCCGCGTGCCCAAGGTCTGTTCGCTCAAGGAGGTCCTGCGCGCCTTCCTGGACCACCGGCGCGAGGTTCTGGTCCGCCGTGCCAACTTCCGGCTGGAGAAGATCGCCGCCCGGCTGGAGGTGCTGGAAGGCTATCTGGTCGCCTATTTGAACCTGGACCGGGTGATCGAGATCATCCGCCACGAGGATGAGCCCAAGGCCGTCATGATGGCCGAGTTCGGCCTGTCGGACGTCCAGGTCGAGGCGATCCTGAACATGCGTCTGCGTGCGCTGCGCAAGCTCGAGGAGATCGAGCTGCGGGCGGAGCGCGACGCCCTGCTTGATGAACGCGAGGGGCTGCAGGCCATGCTGGCCAGCGAGAACGTGCAATGGGCGCGGATCGCGGATCAGCTGAAAGAGGTGCGGAACCTTTTCGGCAAGTCCAGCCCCGACGGCCAGCGCCGCACGACCATCGCCGAGGCCGCCGAAACCCCGGTCATCGACCTGGATTCGATGATCGAGCGCGAGCCGCTGACCGTCATCCTGTCGAAGATGGGCTGGATCCGCAGCATGAAGGGCCACCAGCCGCTGGACGCGGAGCTGAAGTTCAAGGACGGCGACGGGCCGGGCTTGGCGCTGCACGCGGAAACCACCGACAAGCTGATGGTCTTTGCGTCGAACGGCCGGTTCTATACGATCCCGGCCAACACGCTGCCCGGCGGCCGGGGCATGGGCGAACCGCTGCGCCTGATGATCGACCTGCCGAACGAGGCCGAGATCATCGCCATGTTCCCCTGGCGCGACGGGGTGAAGTATCTGGTCGCATCCAAGGCCGGGGACGGCTTCATCGTCGGATCGGGCGACATCCTGGCGCAGACGCGGTCGGGCAAGCAGGTGCTGAACGGGGACGCGCTGCTCTGCCGCCCGGTGCACGGTGATCACGTCGCCGTCGTGGGCGAAAACCGTAAGCTGCTGGTCTTCCCGCTGGCCGAACTGCCCGAGATGTCGCGCGGCAAGGGCGTTCGGCTCCAGCGCTATGGCAAGGGCGGCGGGCTGATCGCGGACGACTGCATGGTTGACGCGATCTGCCTGACGCTGGCCGGTGGCCTGTCCTGGCAGATGGTGGGCGGCAAGACCCGGACAGAGCCGGACCTGAGCGAATGGCTGGGCAAGCGCGGCAGCACCGGGCGGATGGCGCCGCGCGGTTTCCCGCGCGACAATCGCTTTACCTAGAGCCCGTTCCCGCCGACCGAGCCGAAGTACTCGCCGGTGATATAACTGGCCTCGTCCGAGGCCAGCAGCACATAGATCGGCGCGATCTCGACCGGCTGGCCGGGTCGGCCGAGCGGCTGGCTGGCCCCGTGATGCGAGGCCGCATCCGTGGTCTGGCCGCCGCTGACCTGCAAGGCGGTCCAGTAGGGGCCGGGGCAGACGGCGTTCACGCGGATGCCGCGCGGTGCCAGTTGCTTGGCCAGCGACTGCGCGAAGGCCACGTTCGCGGCCTTGCTCTGGGCATAATCGAAGAGGTGGCCCGCCGGCTTGAAGGCCTGCACCGACGACGTGATGATGATCGACCCACCCTTGCCCATGTGGGCCAGCGCCGCCTTGGTCACCCAGAAGGGCGCGTAGACGTTGGTCTTCATCGTCGCGTCGAAGTCGGCGGTGGTCAGGTCCTCCAGCTTGTGGCAGAACTGCTGACGGCCGGCATTGTTGACCAGCACGTCCAGCCCTCCCAGCTGCGACACGGCGCTTTCCACCAGCTCCTTGCAGAAGGCTTCCTCGCGCAGGTCGCCGGGAATGGCGACGGCCACACGGCCCTCGGCCTTTACGGCGGCGACCACGCGGTCGGCGTCCGGCTGCTCCTCGGGCAGGTAGTTGATTGCGACGTCCGCGCCTTCGCGGGCAAAGGCGATGGCCGCCGCTGCGCCGATGCCGCTGTCGCCGCCGGTGATCAGCGCACGCTTGCCCTTCAGCCGCCCGCTGCCTTTGTAGCTTTCCTCGCCGTGATCCGGCAGGGGGTCCATGTCGCGGGCAAGGCCCGGAGCCTTCTGCTCCTGCCGCGGAAAGTCCGGAACGGGAAGCCGGGGATCGGACAGCGCACCGCTGCGGAAGGGCGGAAGAAGGGGGTCGCTCGACATCGGAACCTCGTGCAGTTGCGTGTCGGTGGCAACGGCCCCGGCGCCCCATGGTTCCGGGTTGCCGCCGTCAGCGGCGACGCACCCATTTCCAGCCGGTGATCATCGGCCCCACCAGGTCCTCGCGCTTCCAGATGCGGTAATAGAGGATCACCGCGACGTGCAGCAGCACCAGGATCAGGATCAGGTTGGCCCCCAGGTCGTGCCACCCCGCCGCCGCGCGAGAGGTTGCGCGGCTGACCTGGTCGGCCAGCGGTCCCACGTTGATGAAATCGTCGGGGTCAAGGATCAGGCCGCTGCCGACCTGCCACAGAAGGACGACCAGCATCGCCACGACCGAGAACGCGCCCATCGGGTTGTGCCCCGGCCAGTGGCTCGGTTCGCGGCGATGAAGGCGACGGACATAGGCCCAAGTCGCCCGCGGTCCTCGCACGAAGCTGGTAAAGCGCGCCGAGTCGGGGCCGACGATGCCCCAGACCAGCCGGAAGACCAGCAGGCCCAGGATCGTGTAGCCGAACCAGAAATGCAGCGTCATGACCGAGGGTCCGAACTTTCCCAGCAACCAATTGGCAATGACCAGCCCGGCCAGCAGCCAGTGATAGATCCGGAGCCAGGGGTCCCACAGGCGGACCCGCTCGGTCGGCGCCCTCATTCAGCGGTCCAGGCGATACGAGTCGTGGCAGTCGCGGCAGGTCACGCCAAGCTTCTGCACGACCGGGCCGAGACTTTCCTGCCCGCCCGTCACCTGCTGGTCGATGCCCTGGGCCGCCTCTTGCAGGGCGGCGAACTGCGCCTCGAAATCCTCGCGGTCCTGCCAGATGGCGGGCAGGGCGTCCGAATCGTCCAGATCCTCCGAAGAGGTCCCTTCGACAAACAGCTTCGGCGCATCATAGCTTGCCAGGGCCATCAGGTTCCGCGCGGCCGCCGTGGCCATCGCCTCGTCATAGGGAACCTCTCCCTTCGCCATGCCGGCCAGCGCGCCCATTTCGATCGACAGCATCGTCATGAAGCCGTGGCGGCCTTCCACCGCGTCCTCGGGGGACTGGGCCAATGCGGCGGCGCCGGTAACGGCGATTGCGGCGGCGAGGGCGATCTGGCGCATGGCTGGCTCCTGAAAGGTCTTCGGAAGAAATGCTCTGCCAGCAGAGTGGCAGAGCATTCCCATCCGATCAATCGCCGTGACGCCCGTTCACGCGCGGTTGTAAAGCGGCATGACCCCGGCCTTGCGGTGGATGTCGTTCACGGTCGAGCGGTCCAGTCCCATCGCGACGGCCAGTTCGTTGAGGTATCGGGCCTCGGCCTCGCTGTCGAAGTCGATCGCAAGAAGCGACATCAGGTAGACCTGCGCCTGCATCCCTTCGGGGACGTCGCGCGCAAGGGCTGCCGCATCGACCGGGGCGGTCATCTGCTGGCGGATGAAGTCGCGTTCCTCGGCGTCGAGATCGTCGCCCAGGTGGCCCAGAAGGCGCTGGCGTTCGGCATCGTCGATATGGCCGTCTGACTTGGCGGCCTGGATCATCGCGCGCAGCATCAGCCCGGCCAGGGCGTTCTGCTCGGGCGTCGGCGTCACCTGCGGCTCTCCGTCATGGCTGATCGAGTCGTCGAAGAGCTGGCCGAAGCTCGCCTCGTTCTTCGGCTGCGAATCCTTCTGCGCCAGCCGCCCGGCAGCGCCGCCGGCGGCCGCGCCGCCCAGAAGCCCGCCCAGCATCCCGCCAAGGCCACCCTGACCGCCATGCCCGCCGCGCGATGCACCGCCCAGCTGGTCCAGCAAGCCGCCCAGGCTGCCGCGCGACGTGCCGCCCTGGCCGCCCATGGCGCGGCCCAGCATGCCGCCGATACCGCCACCGGTGCCGCCCATGTTGTTGCCCAGAAGATTGTCCAGCAACCCGCCGCCCTGGACCTTGCCATGCTTGCGGCCCTGCTGCTGCTGCGACATCATCGTGCCGATCCCCTTGGCCAGCATCACGCCTGCTGCGACCTTGGTCAGACTTCTCATCAAGCTCATGTCCGTCTCCCGTGGTTGGGCCGGCGGTGTCGCCGATCTGCTGCGTCACGAACGATATGGGACGCCTTTGCGTTCCGGCAATGGCGCCGCACGCGCGAAGCGGCCGATGCCGGCCGCGTTCCCGCCCTTGATTTTCCCCGGGCCGCCTTATATGTCGCGGCGCACGTCACATCCGGGGCCTTTCAGCCATGCCCCGCGGTATCCAGGAGGCCCACATGGCAAAGGCAAAGTTTGAACGGAACAAACCGCACGTCAACATCGGGACCATTGGTCACGTTGACCACGGCAAGACGACGCTGACGGCGGCGATCACGAAGTACTTCGGCGAATTCCGCGCCTATGACCAGATCGACGGCGCACCCGAGGAGAAGGCCCGCGGGATCACGATCTCGACCGCGCACGTGGAATACGAGTCCGAGAACCGCCACTATGCGCACGTGGACTGCCCGGGCCACGCCGACTACGTGAAGAACATGATCACCGGTGCGGCGCAGATGGACGGCGCGATCCTGGTCGTGAACGCCGCCGACGGCCCCATGCCGCAGACGCGCGAGCACATCCTGCTGGGCCGCCAGGTCGGCATTCCCTACATGGTCGTCTACCTCAACAAGGTCGACCAGGTGGATGACGAGGAACTGCTGGAGCTGGTCGAGATGGAGGTGCGGGAACTTCTGTCCTCCTACGACTATCCGGGCGACGACATCCCGATCATCAAGGGCTCGGCCCTGGCCGCGATGGAAGGCCGCGACAACGCCATCGGCGAGGACTCGATCCGCGCGCTGATCGCCGCCGTCGACGAATACATCCCGACGCCCGAGCGCGCCGTGGACCAGCCGTTCCTGATGCCGATCGAGGACGTGTTCTCGATCTCGGGCCGCGGCACCGTGGTGACCGGTCGCGTCGAGCGCGGCGCCGTCAACGTCGGCGACGAACTGGAGATCGTGGGCATCCGCGACACCCGCAAGACCACCTGCACGGGCGTCGAGATGTTCCGCAAGCTGCTGGACCGCGGCGAGGCCGGCGACAACATCGGCGCGCTGCTGCGCGGCGTGGACCGTGAAGGCGTCGAGCGCGGCCAGGTGCTGTGCAAGCCGGGTTCGGTCAAGCCGCACACCAAGTTCGAGGCCGAGGCCTACATCCTGACCAAGGAAGAAGGCGGCCGCCACACGCCGTTCTTCGCGAACTATCGCCCGCAGTTCTACTTCCGCACGACGGACGTGACGGGCACCGTGAAGCTGCCGGAAGGCACCGAGATGGTGATGCCGGGCGACAACCTGAAGTTCGAGGTCGAGCTGATCGCCCCGATCGCGATGGAAGAAAAGCTGCGCTTCGCCATCCGCGAAGGCGGCCGCACCGTCGGCGCCGGCGTGGTCTCCAAGATCATCCAGTGATCCGAGACAGATCGATCTAGAAAGGGCCGCCCAATCGGGCGGCCTGTTTTTTGCGGCAAGCGGTCTATGGCGCATCGCCCAGATTTGGTGGGGGGGCGACACTGGCCGCGATGGTTGGGGGCGCTGAGCCAGGTATGGGAAGCTTGCCCTGCACTTCTGCCGCTGCGGGCACTGATCCGGGGCTGACCCCGCTCCTCCGTCCCGACATCGGCACGGGCGGCGTCGTCCGGACCGCCGTCTGCTGCGTGATCACTGTCGGGCTGATGCCGCCGCTGGGTCAGCCGATCACGATCTGAACGGCGGCCGGACGCATCCTGCAGGCCTTCGGGCGCTTCGTAGCTTGCCCGCGTTGGCCACTTCTCGGCGGCTATGTCGTGGCGGTTGCAAATTTTCCGGCAGTCGCGGCCCTTCTGGTCGGAGAGCGGCGCGAGATCGTCCTGGTGGCGGACGAGGCTGTGCCAACCGCATCGTCTTCGACGACCTTCTGCCGCCAATCGACCGCCTCTGCCGCGCCTCGTTGACCTTGCGAAGCCAGTTCGAACCGGGCGTACAGGTCGCGGGTGCGCGGCGGGGGATCAGGTCGACCTTGATCCTATGGCAGGTCCGCCGGGTTGCGCCCTGATCGGCACAGATCGGTGCTTGACGGATCGGCCGACATTTTGCATAAGCCCCCATCGCCGTCGATCCCAGAGAATCGACGGCCCTTGCACGGGCCGCCCGCGACGAAGGGCGGCCTTGCAGTTTTCATAACGGTCCGATGCTGGCACCGCGTGGTGCGATGTCAGCCTCTCGACTGGAACTCCCCGCAAGAGGGAAGTGAAATGCAAAGCCAGAATATCCGGATCCGGTTGAAGGCGTTTGACTATCGCGTGCTGGACGCCAGCACGCAGGAGATCGTCAACACGGCCAAGCGCACCGGCGCGACCGTTCGCGGCCCGATCCCGCTGCCCAACAAGATCGAGAAGTTCACGGTCCTGCGTGGTCCGCACATCGACAAGAAGTCGCGTGACCAGTGGGAAATCCGCACGCACAAGCGTCTGCTGGACATCGTCGATCCGACCCCGCAGACCGTTGACGCCCTCATGAAGCTCGACCTCGCCGCCGGCGTGGATGTCGAGATCAAGGTCTGAGGAGGCTGATCATGTTGCGTACTGGTGTTATCGCCAAGAAACTGGGCATGACGCGTCTGTTCCTCGAGGACGGCCGCCAGGTCCCCGTCACCGTCCTGCAGCTGGACGGTCTTCAGGTTGTCGCGCAGCGCACTGCCGCGACCGACGGTTATACCGCGGTCCAGCTGGGTGCAGGCAGTGCCAAAGCCAAGCGCACGACCGCCGCGATGCGCGGTCACTTTGCCAAGGCCTCGGTCGCGCCCAAGCGCAAGATCGCGGAATTCCGCGTCGCCGAAGAGAACCTGATCAACGTCGGTGAGGAAATCACTGCTGACCACTACTTTGCGGGTCAGTACGTGGACATCGCCGGCACCTCGATCGGTAAGGGATTTGCCGGCGCCATGAAGCGCCACAACTTCGGTGGTCTGCGCGCCTCGCACGGCGTGTCGATCAGCCACCGTTCGCACGGTTCAACTGGCCAGTGCCAAGACCCCGGCAAGGTGTTCAAGGGCAAGAAGATGGCGGGTCACCTGGGTGCCGTTCGCGTCACCACGCAGAACCTGCAGGTCGTCCGCACCGACGCCGACCGTGGCCTGATCATGGTCAAGGGTTCGGTTCCGGGTTCGAAAGGTGGCTGGGTCACGGTCAAGGACGCCGTCAAGAAGGCGACGCCCGAGAACCTGATCTATCCCGCCGCGCTGAAATCGGCCGCCGAGGAAGCCAAGCGTCTGGCCGAGGAAGCCGCCGCCCAGGCAGCTGCCGAGGAAGAAGCCGCCCGCAAGGCCGCCGAGGAAGCCGCCGCTGCCGAGCAGGAAGCCGCTCTGCAGGAGGCCGAAGCTTCGACCGAGACGGATGCCGAAGCCGCGCCCGAAGGAGACAAGTGATGAAACTTGATGTGATCAAGCTGGATTCCGGCAAGGCCGGGTCGATCGAGCTCGCAGATGACGTCTTCGGGCTGGAGCCGCGCGGCGACATCCTGCAGCGCGTCGTGCGCTGGCAGCACGCCAAGGCGCAGGCCGGCACGCACTCGGTGCTGGGCAAGTCGGACGTGAGCTACTCGACCAAGAAGATCTATCGCCAGAAGGGCACCGGCGGCGCTCGCCACGGGTCCCGCAAGGCGCCGACCTTCCGTCACGGTGGCGTCTACAAGGGTCCGACCCCGCGCTCGCACGCGTTCGACCTGCCCAAGAAGGTCCGCGCCCTGGGCCTGCGCCACGCGCTGTCGGCGAAAGCCACCGCGGGTGAACTGGTGATCATCGAGGATCTGAACCTCGCCGATGCCAAGACCGCCGCCGTCGCCAAGGCCGTCCGCGAGAACGGCTGGAAGCGCGTGCTGGTGATCGACGGTGCCGAAGTCAACGAAGGCTTCGCCCGCGCAGCCCGCAACATCGAAGGCGTGGACATCCTGCCGTCGATGGGCGCCAACGTGTATGACATCCTCAAGCGTGACACGCTGGTGATCACGCGCGCCGGTGTCGAAGCTCTGGAGGCTCGTTTGAAATGAGCGCGAAAGCAGAACACTACGACGTGATCGTCAAACCGATCATCACCGAGAAGGCGACGATGACGTCCGAGAACAACGGCGTCGTCTTCCAGGTGGCGAAGGATTCGTCCAAGCCGCAGATCAAGCAGGCGGTTGAAGCCCTGTTCGGCGTCAAGGTGAAGGCGGTCAACACCACCATCACCAAAGGCAAGCAGAAGCGCTTCCGCGGCCAGCTTGGCCGTCGCAGCGACGTCAAGAAGGCCTATGTCACCCTGGAAGAGGGTAACAGCATCGACGTCTCGACCGGTCTCTGACAATCGGCCGCGATCTGGCCGCCCCGGGGCACCCTTGGGGCGGCCGCGTTTGACTGAAACGGACCATCCTGGTCCAAAGCAACGGAAGACAGAAAGATGGCATTGAAGTCGTATAAACCGACGACGCCTGGCCAGCGCGGGCTGGTTCTGATCGACCGTTCGGAGCTTTGGAAAGGTCGCCCCGTCAAATCCCTCACCGAGGGTCTGACGAAGAAGGGCGGTCGGAACAACACCGGACGGATCACCATGCGCCGCAAGGGCGGTGGTGCGAAGCGCCTGTATCGCATCGTCGATTTCAAGCGCACCAAGTTCGATATCGCGGCAGTCGTCGAGCGGATCGAGTACGATCCCAACCGCACCGCCTTCATCGCGCTGGTGAAGTATGAAGACGGCGAGCAAGCCTACATCCTCGCCCCGCAGCGCATGGCTGTTGGCGACCGGATCTTTGCCGGCAATAAGGTCGACGTGAAGCCCGGCAATGCCATGCCCTTCAGCGGCATGCCCATCGGCACGATCGTCCATAATGTTGAGCTGAAGCCCGGCAAGGGCGGCCAGATCGCGCGTTCTGCCGGCACCTATGCCCAATTCGTCGGCCGCGACGGCGGCTATGCTCAGATCCGCTTGTCCTCGGGCGAACTGCGTCTGGTCCGTCAGGAATGCATGGCGACCATCGGTGCCGTGTCGAACGCCGACCACTCGAACCAGAACCTCGGCAAAGCCGGTCGCAACCGCCACAAGGGCATCCGCCCGAGCGTTCGCGGCGTCGCGATGAACCCGATCGACCACCCGCATGGTGGTGGTGAAGGCCGCACCTCGGGTGGCCGGACCCCGGTCACGCCCTGGGGTAAAGACACCAAGGGCAAGAAGACCCGCAGCAACAAGGCGACCGACAAGTATATCTTGCGTTCGCGTCACGCGAAGAAGAAGGGGCGTTAAGCTATGGCACGTTCTGTTTGGAAGGGCCCCTTTGTTGACGCCTATGTGCTCAAGAAAGCGGAGAAGGTTCGGGAATCCGGCAAATCCGAGGTCATCAAGATCTGGTCGCGCCGTTCGACCATCCTGCCGCAATTCGTGGGTCTGACCTTCGCGGTCTATAACGGGCACAAGCACATCCCCGTGAACGTCAGCGAAGAGATGATCGGTCAGAAATTCGGTGAATATTCGCCCACGCGCACCTATTACGGTCACGCCGCGGACAAGAAAGCCAAGAGGAAGTAATCGTCATGGGTAAGGAAACAAATCCGCGCCGCGTGGCGGAGAACGAGGCCTTCGCCAAGACGAAGATGCTTCGCACCTCGCCGCAGAAACTGAACCTCGTCGCGCAGCTGATCCGCGGCAAGAAGGTGGACAAGGCCCTGGCCGACCTGACCTTCTCGCACAAGCGTATCGCGGGTGACGTGAAGAAGTGCCTGCAGTCGGCCATCGCGAACGCCGAGAACAACCACGGTCTGGACGTCGACAACCTGATCGTCGCCGAGGCCTGGGTCGGCAAGAACCTGGTGATGAAGCGTGGCCGTCCGCGGGCACGTGGCCGCTTCGGCAAGATCATGAAGCCGTTTTCGGAAATCACCATCAAGGTGCGCCAAGTCGAGGAGCAAGCGTAATGGGTCAGAAGGTCAATCCGATCGGCATGCGCCTCCAGGTCAACCGCACCTGGGACAGCCGCTGGTACGCCGACGACAAGGACTATGGCAACCTGCTGCTTGAAGACCTGAAGATCCGGGACTTCATTCACAAGGAAGCCAAGCAGGCCGGCGTCAGCCGCGTCATCATCGAGCGCCCCCACAAGAAGTGCCGCGTGACCATTCACGCCGCGCGTCCCGGTGTCATCATCGGCAAGAAGGGTGCGGACATCGAGGTGCTGCGCAAGAAGCTGGCGAACTTCACCGACAGCGAACTGCACCTGAACATCGTCGAAGTGCGCAAGCCTGAAGTCGATGCCCAGCTGGTCGCCGAGTCGATCGCCCAGCAGCTGGAGCGTCGGGTCTCGTTCCGCCGGGCCATGAAGCGCTCGGTCCAGAACGCGATGCGCATGGGTGCCTTGGGCATCCGCGTGAATGTCGCCGGCCGCCTTGGCGGCGCCGAGATCGCACGGACCGAATGGTACCGCGAGGGCCGCGTGCCCCTGCACACCCTGCGGGCCGATATCGACTATGCACTGTCCGAAGCCACGACCCCCTATGGGATCATCGGTGTGAAGGTGTGGATCTTCAAGGGCGAGATCATGGAACATGATCCCCAGGCCCATGATCGCCGCACCGCCGAGGCTCAGGAAGGTCCGGCCCCTCGCGGTCCGCGCCGCGACGCCCGGTAAGGAGTAGAAAAGATGCTGCAACCGAAACGGACGAAGTTCCGCAAACAGCACAAGGGCCGGATCCACGGCGAAGCCAAGGGCGGTTTCGACCTGAACTTCGGCTCGTTCGCCCTCAAGGCGACCGAGCCCGAGCGTGTGACCGCGCGTCAGATCGAGGCGGCCCGCCGCGCGATCACCCGTCACATGAAGCGTCAGGGCCGGGTCTGGATCCGGATCTTCCCGGACGTCCCGGTCTCGTCCAAGCCCACCGAAGTCCGGATGGGTAAGGGCAAGGGCTCGATCGACTTCTGGGCGGCCCGGGTTCACCCTGGCCGGATCATGTTCGAGATCGACGGCGTCAGCGACACCATCGCGCGTGAGGCCCTGCGTCTCGGCGCCATGAAGCTGCCGGTGCTGACCCGCATCGTTGCCCGCGAAGACTGGTAAGTCCCGCGCGGCCACGACGGCCTCTGGCCTCGCCGGGCGACCGGCGAGGCTTGTTCTTTTCCGGCGGCCCGGATACGGGTTGCAAAGCGGGTCTCGACCCTGTATGGGCAGGCCTTCATCACGAAACTCCACCGGAATCAGGGTGGCCCTGGCAACAGGGGCTCTCCGGTGATGTTGAAAGGAAGACGCGTCATGGACGCCAAGGAACTTCAGTCGAAGACGCCTGACCAGCTGAAGGATCAGCTGGTCGCGCTGAAAAAGGAAGCTTTCAACCTGCGTTTCCAGCAGGCCACCGGCCAGCTTGAGAGCACCGCCCGCATGCGCACCGTCCGCCGAGACGTGGCGCGCGTGAAGACGATACTGAACCAGAAAGCGGCCGACGCCGCGGCCTCGAACTAAGGAGCCCGGTCCATGCCCAAACGCATTCTGCAAGGCCGCGTCACCAGCGACAAGAACGAACAGACGATCACCGTCCTGGTCGAGCGCCGCTTCAAGCACCCGCTTCTGCACAAGACCGTGCGGTCGTCGAAGAAATACCGCGCCCACGACGCGGAGAACCAGTTCAAGATCGGTGACACCGTTCGCATCGTCGAATGCGCGCCGATCTCGAAGACGAAGCGCTGGACTGTCCTGACGGACGAAGCGGCTACGGCCTGAAGTCCATCATCACAGATCAGAAATGATCGAAACCCTGGGGCCGCACGACGCGGTCTCCAAAGGTCGGGAGAAACCAAATGATCCAGATGCAGACCAATCTGGATGTTGCTGACAACTCCGGCGCTCGCCGGGTTCAGTGCATCAAGGTCCTGGGTGGTTCGCACCGTCGCTATGCGTCGGTGGGCGACATCATTGTCGTGTCCGTCAAGGAAGCCATCCCGCGGGGCCGGGTCAAGAAAGGTGACGTCCGCAAGGCTGTCGTCGTCCGCACCGCGAAAGAAGTGAACCGTGAAGACGGCACCTCGATCCGCTTCGACCGCAACGCCGCCGTCATCCTGAACAACCAGGGCGAACCGGTCGGCACCCGTATCTTCGGGCCGGTCGTGCGCGAGCTGCGTGCCAAGAACTTCATGAAGATCATCTCGCTTGCACCGGAGGTGCTGTGATGGCTGCCAAGCTGAAAAAAGGCGACAAGGTCGTCGTTCTGGCCGGCAAGGACAAGGGCAAGCAGGGCGAAATCGCCGCCGTCATGCCCAAGGACAACAAGGCCGTCGTTGACGGCGTGAACGTCGCGATCCGCCACACCCGCCAATCGCAGACCAGCCAAGGCGGACGCGTGTCGAAGGCCATGCCCATCGACCTGTCGAACCTGGCGCTGATGGACAAGAACGGCAAAGCGACCCGCGTCGGCTTCCGCATGGAAGACGGCACCAAGGTCCGTTTCGCCAAGACCACGGGAGACGTGATCTGATGCTGGACGCAACCAAATACACGCCCCGTCTGCGCGGTCAGTTCCGCGACCAGATCAGGGCCGCTCTTAAGGAAGAGTTCGATTACAAGAACGACATGCAGATCCCGCGTCTGGACAAGATCGTCCTGAACATGGGCGTCGGCGAGGCCGTCAAGGACACCAAGAAGGTCAAGCAGGCCGCCGAGGAGCTGTCGCTCATCGCCGGTCAGAAGGCTGTCATCACGCATGCCAAGAAGTCGATCGCCGGCTTCCGCGTCCGTGAAGAAATGCCCCTCGGCTGCAAGGTGACCCTGCGCGGCGACCGGATGTACGAATTCCTGGACCGTCTGATCAACATCGCGCTGCCCCGCGTCCGCGACTTCCGCGGCGTTAAGCCGACCTCGTTCGACGGTCGCGGCAACTACGCGATGGGCCTGAAAGAACACATCGTGTTCCCGGAAATCAACTTCGACAAGGTCGACGAAGTTCTGGGGATGGACATCATCATCTGCACCAACGCGAAGACCGACGCGGAAGCGAAGTCGCTGTTGAAGCATTTCAACATGCCGTTCACCAGCTGATCGCGGAGGGAAAGAAGATATGGCAAAGAAATCCATGGTCGAGCGCGAGAAGAAGCGCGAGCGTCTGGTCAAGCAGTACGCCGCCAAGCGCGCCGAACTGAACGAGATCGTCCACGACCAGTCCCGCCCGATGGAAGAGCGGTTCAAGGCCACGCTGAAGCTGGCCGAACTGCCGCGCAATTCGTCGGCCACGCGTCTGCACAACCGGTGCCAACTGACCGGACGTCCGCACGCATATTACCGCAAACTGAAACTGTCGCGGATCATGCTGCGCGAGCTGGGCTCGCAAGGTCAGATCCCCGGCCTGGTCAAGTCCAGCTGGTAAGGGGGAACAGGGAATGATGAACGATCCTCTCGGCGATATGCTGACCCGCATCCGCAATGCGCAGATGCGTGGCAAATCGACCGTCCGCACCCCGGCCTCCAAGCTGCGTGCCTGGGTTCTGGACGTGCTGAAAACTGAAGGTTACATCCGCGGCTACGAGGAAGTGACCACGACCGAAGGCCACAAGGAGCTGGAAATCGGTCTGAAGTACCACGACGGCAGCCCGGTGATCCGCGAACTGTCGCGCGTCTCGAAGCCCGGTCGCCGCGTCTATACCGGCGCCAGGGAAATCCCGCAGGTCCGTCAGGGTCTGGGCGTCTCGATCGTCTCGACCCCAAAGGGCGTCATGTCGGATGCAGCGGCTCGCACTGCCAATGTCGGCGGCGAAGTCCTCTGCACCGTGTTCTAAGGAGGGCAGAATGTCTCGGATTGGTAAAAAGCCGGTCGATCTGCCCAAGGGCGTGACGGCCGAGATCAAGGGTCAGACCATCGAAGTGAAGGGGCCGAAAGGCACCCGCAGCTTCACGGCGACCGACGATGTGGATGTGGTGCTGGAAGAAGGCGCCGTTGCGGTCAAGCCGCGCGGCACTTCGAAGCGCGCCCGTCAGCAGTGGGGCATGACCCGCTCGATGATCGAGAACCTGGCGACCGGCGTGTCGGCGGGCTTCAAGAAGGAACTCGAGATCCAGGGTGTGGGTTACCGCGCCAACATGCAGGGCAATGTCCTGAAGCTGGCCTTGGGTTATTCGCACGACGTCAACTTCGAGGTGCCGGCTGGTGTCACGATCACGGCGCCGAAGCAGACCGAAATCGTTGTGGAAGGCATCGACCAGCAGCTTGTTGGTCAGGTCGCCGCGAACATCCGCGAGTGGCGCAAGCCGGAGCCCTACAAGGGCAAGGGTATTCGCTACAAGGGCGAGTATGTCTTCCGCAAGGAAGGCAAGAAGAAGTAAGGGGCGCATGAAATGGCACTGAAAAAGCAAGAGCTGTTCCAGAAGCGCCGCCTGCGCGTTCGGAACAAACTGCGTGCGATGTCGAACGGCCGTCCGCGGCTGTCGGTCCACCGCTCGTCCAAGAACATCTCGGTTCAGGTCATCGACGACCTGAACGGCGTGACCCTGGCCTCGGCCAGCACGCTGGAGAAGGACCTGGGCCTGGTCGGCAAGAACAACGTCGAGGCTGCGGCCAAGATCGGTTCGGCCATCGCCGAGCGCGCGAAGGCTGCCGGCGTCGAAGACGTCGTGTTCGACCGCGGCGGCTTCATCTTCCACGGCAAGGTGAAGGCTCTGGCCGACGCCGCCCGTGAAGGTGGTCTGAAGTTCTAAATGTTGCGGGCGGCGTTTTCGCCGCCCCGATGATCCGGGGGCGCCCCGCTTCGGGCGCCCACCAGGATCGGAATAAACCGGCGCCGCGGGCGCCAAGGGAAGGAATGCCGCATGGCAGAACGTGACAACCGCCGGGGCCGCCGCGAAGAGCGCGACGAAAACCCGGAATTTCAGGATCGCCTTGTCGCGATCAACCGCGTCTCGAAGACCGTCAAGGGCGGCAAGCGCTTTGGCTTCGCCGCGCTCGTCGTCGTGGGCGACCAGCGTGGCCGCGTCGGTTTCGGCAAGGGCAAGGCCAAGGAGGTCCCCGAGGCGATCCGCAAGGCGACCGAACAAGCCAAGCGCGGCATGGTCCGCGTGCCGCTGCGTGACGGCCGCACCCTGCATCACGACATCGAAGGTCGTCATGGCGCCGGCAAGGTGATCATGCGCACCGCCGTTCCGGGGACCGGCATCATCGCCGGCGGCCCGATGCGCGCCGTGTTCGAGATGCTGGGTGTTCAGGACGTCGTGGCCAAGTCGCAGGGGTCGCAGAACCCCTACAACATGATCCGCGCAACGCTGGACGGTCTGAAGAAGGAATCGAGCCCCCGTTCGGTCGCGCAGCGTCGCGGCAAGAAGGTGGCCGACATCCTGCCGTCGAACGAAAAGCCGGCTGACGCCGCTGTCGAAGCGTAAGGAGCAGTCCAGATGGCAACCATCGTCGTGAAGCAGATCGGCTCCCCGATCCGCCGTCCGGCCATCCAGCGCGAGACGCTGAAGGGTCTGGGCCTGAACAAGATGAACCGCACCCGCGAGCTGGAGGACACTCCGTCCGTGCGCGGAATGGTCAACAAGATCCCGCATCTCGTGACCATCATCGAAGAGAAGAACTGAGCCTTTCAGGGTTCGGTGAAAGCGCCCCGCGAAAGCGGGGCGTTTTGCGTTCCGGCTCAGCCGTCGTGGCAGGCATATAGCGTGCCGCCGACTGCGACGACCGACACGGCCGCGCCTGTCAGAAGCATCGGTGAGGCGGCAACGGCCGCGGCGGCACCGCCAAGCGACGCGAGCGCCCCCGAAATGTACCCGCCGGTCCCGCTGAGGATGACCGCCCCCGACCCGTCGGGCAGCGCCTGAAGGCCCTGGATCGATCGGCGCGCCGCGGCGGATGTCAGCGCACCAGCCGCCGCCGTTGTCTGGTTCACCCGTGTGCAGACCGATCCGGCACCGGCGCGGCAGCGGCCCCAGGCATCGCGCTTCCCCAGGTCATAGCCGATCACCGATTCGTTCGATCCGTCGACGCGCAGGCAGAAGGGCAGTCGCTCCTCGTCGGTCAGCTCGGGCGTCAGGCTGCGCAGCACGACATAGCTGGGGCAGTCATGCCGGCCCCATCTCGTCGCAAGCAGTTCGCGCCGTGAGTAGGTGTCCGAGAGCCGGGCCTCGGTCTTGTCATAGCCCATGACGACATCGCGGTCGTTGATGCGGGCGGTGCAGAACACGGGCTCGTCAGCGCGCGCATCATGCGTCGTGAAGGGCAGGGCGAGGGCAATCGTCAGCAGCAGGGCTTTCATGGGGAGGTCCGTCAGGGTCATTTCGTGATCCCTAGCAACCGCAGCGGAAGGCACAAGACAACTGACGGTGAGGCGTCAGTCGACCTCACTTGAATGCGGCGGCAAGACAGTGTATGGCCCCCCGGTGCCGGTGGGCACGACGTGACAACAAGAAATGCCGCGGCCCCCTGCTTCGCTTCGAGGGTGCGTCCGGCGAAGGAGAAGCGACATGAAACTGCATGAAATCCGCGACAATGAAGGCGCCAACCGCTCGAAGAAGCGCGTTGCGCGTGGTCCCGGCTCGGGCAAGGGCAAGACCGCCGGCCGGGGTATCAAGGGCCAGAAATCCCGCTCGGGCGTCGCGCTGAACGGATACGAAGGCGGCCAGATGCCGCTCTATCGCCGCCTGCCCAAGCGCGGCTTCACCAAGCCGAACGCCAAGTCGTTCACCGTCGTCAACCTGGGCCAGATCCAGGGCTTCATCGATGCGGGCAAGATCGACGGCTCGGCCGAATTGACCGAGGACGCCCTGGTCGCCAGCGGCCTCGTGCGCCGCAAGCTGGATGGCATCCGCCTGCTGGCCAAGGGCGAGCTGAAGGCCGGGCTGACCATCGTCGTCACCGGCGCCTCGAAGGCTGCTGTCGAAGCGGTCGAGAAGGCCGGCGGAAAGGTCACGCTGCCCGCGGCACCCGCGGCGGCCGAATAAGCTGTTGATCGGGGCTTCCCTGCCCCATAGATAGCATCTAGGTTTTCAGGCGCCGCCGGTCCCCGAAACACGGGTCGGCGGCGCTGTCATGATACGGGACGGACACAAATGGCGTCAGCCGCAGAACAGATGGCCGCGAACCTCTCCTGGGGGCAGCTTGGCAAGGCCACGGAACTCCGCCAGAGGATCTGGTTCACGATCGGCGTGCTGGTCATGTATCGCATCGGCACCTATATTCCCGTGCCCGGCATCGATGGCGCGGCCTTGCGGAACTTCATGGATCAGGCGCAGGCGGGGATCGGCGGGATGCTGTCGATGTTCACCGGCGGCGCGCTTGGCCGGATGGGCGTTTTCGCACTGGGGATCATGCCCTACATCTCGGCCTCGATCATCGTGCAGTTGCTGACCTCCATGGTTCCGACGCTGGAGCAGCTGAAGAAAGAGGGCGAGCAGGGCCGCAAGAAGATCAACCAGTACACCCGCTACGGCACGGTGGCGCTGGCGCTGTTTCAGGCCTATGGCCTCGCCCGCAGCCTCGAGGCCGGGGGGCTGGCCCATGATCCGGGCCTGTTCTTCCAGGCGGCCGTGGTCATCACGCTTGTCGGCGGCACCATGTTCCTGATGTGGCTGGGCGAGCAGATCACTGCCCGCGGCGTCGGCAACGGAATCAGCCTGATCATCTTCGTCGGCATCCTGGCCGAGATTCCGGCTGCCTTGGCCAGCTTCTTCCAGCAGGGCCGCACGGGCGCCATCTCGACCCCGGTGATCCTTTTCGTGATCGTCATGCTGATCGCGGTCATCGCCTTCGTCGTCTTCATGGAGCGGGCGCTGCGCAAGATTCGCATCCAGTACCCGCGGCGCCAGGTCGGCATGAAGGTCTATGACGGCCAGACCAGCCACCTGCCGGTCAAGGTGAACCCAGCGGGCGTCATCCCGGCGATTTTCGCCAGTTCTCTGCTGCTGCTGCCGGTGACCATCTCGACCTTCTCGGGGAACGATGCGGGGCCGATCATGTCGACGATTCTGGCCTATTTTGGACCGGGCCAGCCGCTCTACCTGCTGTTCTTCGCGGGCATGGTGGTGTTCTTCACCTACTTCTATACCCAGAACGTTTCGTTCAAGACCGATGATGTGGCCGAGAACCTCAAGAACCAGGGCGGCTTCATTCCGGGCATCCGGCCGGGCAAGCGGACGCAGGATTATCTCGATTACGTCGTGAACCGGGTTCTGGTAATCGGCTCGGCCTACCTGGCGGCGGTCGTCCTCATGCCCGAGATCCTGCGCTCGCAGCTGTCGATTCCCTTCTATCTGGGCGGGACGTCGGTGCTGATCGTGGTGTCGGTCACCATGGACACGATCAACCAGGTCCAGAGCCACCTGCTGGCCCACCAGTACGAGGGGTTGATCGAGAAGTCCCAGCTCCGCGGCAAGCGCAAGCCGGGCACCGCAAAGCCCCGCCGCGCGCCGTCGCGCCGCTGAGGGCATCGAACAGGCGCGGGCCCTAGCGGGCGCCGCGCCGTCAAGCACAAGGCCGCGATGATGGCCAAGCGAGGGGGACAACGCCATGACCATCAACATCATCCTGCTCGGGCCTCCGGGCGCGGGCAAGGGAACGCAGGCCAAGCGCCTGGTCGAGGAGCGCGGCCTCGTGCAGCTGTCCACCGGCGACATGCTGCGGGCAGCCCGGTCCTCGGGGACCGAAATGGGCAAGCGCGTCGCCCAGGTCATGGACCGGGGTGAACTGGTCACCGACGAGATCGTCATCGGCCTGATCCGCGAAAAGCTGGCCGAGGGTGGCAAGGGTTTCATCTTCGACGGCTTTCCGCGAACCCTGGCGCAGGCCGATGCGCTGCGGGCGCTGCTGGCCGAAACGGGCCAGAAGCTGGACGCCGCGATCGAGCTGAAGGTCGATGACGAGGGGCTGGTCGCCCGGATCGTCAAGCGCGCCGAAGAATCGCTGGCCGCCGGAGAGCCGGTGCGCAACGACGACACGCCCCAGGTCTTTGCCGACCGGCTGCGCGAATACTACAAGAAGACCGCGCCGCTTCTGGGCTATTATTATGCCACGGGGGATCTGCGCCAGGTGGACGGCATGGCCGACATGGATGACGTGGCGGCCCGGATCGCGGACCTGCTGTCCCGGCAGGGTTGACCTTGACCGGCGCTGCAATTAAAGCACGTCATCTCGCAAGAGAATCACCCGATCCGCGGGTGGACCATCGATTGGCCCGGAGGCGCGGCTTTCGGGCCTTGCGTTGTGAAAAAAGGTTCCGGCGTTACGGAACCGCAACTGAAAAGGAAAACGCGTGGCTCGTATTGCTGGCGTCAACATTCCGACCGGGAAACGCGTCCCGATCGCACTGACCTATATCCACGGCATCGGCGACATGTATGCCGAGCAGATCTGCGAAGCGACCGGCATCGACCGCACCCGTCGCGTCAACGACCTGTCGGATGCCGAAGTTCTGGCCATCCGCGAATACATCGACGGCAACCTGACCGTCGAAGGCGACCTGCGCCGCGAAGTCCAGATGAACATCAAGCGCATGATGGACCTCGGCTCGTATCGCGGTCTGCGTCACCGTCGCGGCCTTCCGGTCCGCGGCCAGCGCACCCACACCAACGCCCGCACCCGCAAGGGCCCGGCGAAACCCATCGCCGGCAAGAAGAAGTAAGGGGGCAGCGACATGGCACGTGACAAGACCCGCATGAAGCGCAAGGAACGCAAGAACATCGCCACCGGCGTTGCTCATGTGAACTCCAGCTTCAACAATACCAAGATCCTGATCTCGGACGTTCAGGGCAACGCTATCTCGTGGTCGTCGGCCGGCACGATGGGCTTCAAGGGTTCGCGCAAGTCGACACCCTACGCCGCCCAGATGGCTGCCGAGGATGCGGCTCGCAAGGCCCAGGAACATGGCGTCCGCACCATCGACGTCGAAGTCCAAGGCCCCGGCTCGGGCCGCGAATCGGCCCTGCGTGCGCTGGCCGCCGCCGGCTTCAACATCACGGCCATCCGTGACGTGACGCCGATCGCCCATAACGGCTGCCGCCCGCCGAAGCGCCGTCGCGTCTGATCCTGGATCATCGTTGACCGGCCCGCGCGTGGCTTTCGCGCGGGCCGGACTTTCGCATTTCACCTCGGGCGTTTCCGGCCACGGTCATGGGTCGGGGACAGGTATGGAGGAAAATCCATGATCCACAAGAATTGGGCCGAATTGATCAAGCCGACCCAGCTGGTCGTCAAGCCGGGGGCCGACGCGACCCGCACCGCGACGCTCATCGCGGAGCCGCTGGAGCGGGGCTTCGGCCTGACCCTGGGCAACGCGCTGCGTCGCGTCCTGATGTCGTCGCTGCAGGGTGGCGCCATCACCGCCGTCCAGATCGACAACGTCCTGCACGAGTTCAGCAGCGTCGCCGGCGTCCGCGAGGACGTGACCGACATCGTGCTGAACCTCAAGGGCGTCACGCTGAAGATGGACGTCGAAGGCCCCAAGCGCCTGACGCTCTCGGCCAAGGGTCCGGGTGAGGTCAAGGCCAGCGACATCCAGGAAACGGCCGGCATCACCGTGCTGAACCGCGACCATGTCATCTGCCACCTGGACGACGGCGCCGAGCTGAACATGGAACTGACCGTGCAGACGGGCAAAGGCTATGTCGCCGCCGACAAGAACCGTCCCGAGGATGCGCCCATCGGCCTCATTCCGATCGACGCGATCTTCTCGCCGGTCAAGCGCGTCAGCTATGAGGTGCAGCCCACCCGCGAAGGGCAGGTGCTGGACTATGACAAGCTGACCATGAAGATCGAGACGGACGGTTCGCTGACCCCGGAAGACGCCGTGGCCTATGCCGCGCGCATCGTTCAGGACCAGCTGTCGGTCTTCGTCAACTTCGACGAGCCCGAATCGGCCACCCGCCAGGACAGCGACGACGGACTGGAGTTCGATCCGCGCCTGCTGAAGAAGGTCGACGAGCTGGAGCTGTCGGTCCGTTCGGCCAACTGCCTCAAGAACGACAACATCGTCTATATCGGCGACCTGATCCAGAAAACCGAAGCCGAGATGCTGCGCACCCCGAACTTCGGCCGCAAGTCCTTGAACGAGATCAAGGAAGTGCTGTCTGGCATGGGCCTGCACCTGGGCATGGACGTGGTCGACTGGCCGCCGGAGAACATCGAGGACCTGGCCAAGCGTTTCGACGACCAGTTCTGATTTTGGCTGGGGGGCTTCGGTCCCCCCGCCACCCGGGCTTTCCGCCCCAAGGAGAGCGGCCCGCACGCATGGGCTGCCGGACAAAGCAAAAGACGTAAAGGAGACACATCATGCGTCACGCACGTGGCTATCGCCGCCTGAACCGCACCCACGAACACCGCAAGGCGCTGTTCGCCAACATGGCCGGCTCGCTGATCGAGCACGAGCAGATCAAGACCACCTTGCCGAAAGCCAAGGAACTGCGTCCGATCGTCGAAAAGCTGATCACGCTGGCCAAGCGCGGCGATCTGCACGCCCGTCGCCAGGCTGATTCGCAGCTGAAGCAGGACATGCACGTCGCCAAGCTGTTCGACGTCCTGGGCGAGCGCTACAAGGATCGCCAGGGCGGCTATGTCCGCATCCTGAAAGCCGGCTTCCGCTATGGCGACATGGCGCCGATGGCGATCATCGAGCTGGTCGACCGCGACACCTCGGCCAAGGGTGCCGCCGACCGCGCCCGCCTGGAAGCCGAGTTCGCCGCCGAAGAGTGATTTCGAGACGATTCCTGAAGAAGCCCCGTTGCGCAGGTCGCGGCGGGGCTTTTCTTTGGGCAGACAAAGGCTGACGTAGCGGCACGTGGTGCGTGAAGGCTTTGACGGCATGTGCGCAGGCTGTATCGTATGACTGTGGTGTTGCCCCGGTTCGTCATATTGCCCACGAACCGGAATATTTGAAAACTCCCCGTTGTTGTTAACTTTTATGAAATGATATGAGGGCAAAGCTGCAAGTGACGCCCCCTTCAACCTCTAGAAATCATTTTCGACGCCCATGTCTTCTCGCGCAGATATAAACGCTGGACTTCGGAAGCTGGGCAAGGTTGCTCTGTCTGGGTATTTCGTCGGTCTGCACATCCGCTTTGCGGCCCCCTTGATGCAGTTCCAGACCTACGCCGAGGAATGGGCCGAGTTCTATTCCCAGAATGGCTATGCGCTGCGGGACCCGACGATTGCCTGGGGGTTCTCGACGACCGGCGCCTGTCGATGGTCGGCGCTGCCAATCCCGGACCCGTTCGACATCCTCAAGGATGCTGCGGATCACGGCCTCATTTATGGGTTGACCGTGTCGCACGGCCCAATCGCGTCACGTACGATCGCGTCTTTCGCCCGTCCCGATCGAGAATTTACGGATGCCGAGATCCAGGAGATCTCGACGACGGTATGGCGGCTCCACGAAGTGACCGAGCCGCCTGCGAGCCTGACCAAGGCTCAGAAAGAAGCCCTTCGTTGCATTGCCGAGGGCGATCGTCACGCAGCAGCGGCTGCCAAGCTTGGCATCACCGAAAGCGCCTTCAAGGCAAGGCTGATCTCGGTCCGAGAACGTTTGAACGCCCGGACCACGGCCGAGGCGCTTCAGAGAGCCAAGGAATACCGTCTGTTGTAGTAGGTCGCCGGGGTGAGTGCGAGGCGCGGAGGGGGCCCACACCTCAGGAGCAACACATGCAAACGACGACATTGTCTTTTTCCAACCTCCACAACCATGGCGAGTTGTTCGCCAATCTGTTTCGCGCCCGAAAACAGAGTTTCATCATTCAGAAGAACTGGGACCTGCCCGAGGCAGAGGACATGGAGTTCGACCAGTACGACACTCCGCAGAGCCGCTGGATCGCGATACACGACAAGGGCGAGGTCCTGGCTGGCATCCGCCTGACGCCCACCACCGCGCGGTGCGGGATCTATTCGTACATGATTCGTGATGCGCAAGAAGGGATTCTGGGGGGCTCGATCCCACAGGACCTGCTGTTCCAGCCTGCTCCGGTCGATCCCTATGTCTGGGAATGTTCGCGCGTGTTCGTCAGCCACTCGATCCCACAGATGTACCGCCGCAAGGTGCACTTCAAGATGGTTGAGGCAATGACCGGATCGGCCCGCGACATGGGTGCCACCCGGCTGATCGCGCTGACGGGTGCCAATTGGCCGCGCTGGTACGGCCGCTGCGGCCTGACGGCCGAGGCCCTTGGCCGAGAGATGTGGATCGACGACGGTGCCTTCCAGTGCGTGTCGATCGACCTGACCGCGAAGATGCACTGATCGTCGATCACCTCTGTTGCAGATGCCGCGTCCGACCTAGATTATGGGCGTCATGGCGGATCTTTTCGATACAGCATCACATTCCGAACCTCCGCGATCAGCGGGGGTCAGGCCCTTGGCCGACCGCATCCGTCCTGCAAAGCTTTCCGACGTCATCGGCCAGGCGCGCGTCCTGGGACCGGACGGTCCGTTGGGCAGCATGCTGGCAGCCGGCAGTCTCTCTTCCCTGATCCTCTGGGGTCCGCCGGGGGTGGGCAAGACCACGATCGCACGGCTTCTGGCCGATGAAAGCGACTTGGCCTTCGTGCAGATCAGCGCGATCTTCACGGGCGTTCCAGACCTGCGCAAGGTGTTCGACGCCGCGAAGCTGCGCCGCCAGCAGGGCCGCGCGACGCTGCTGTTCGTCGACGAAATCCACCGATTCAACAAGGCGCAGCAGGACAGCTTCCTGCCGCATATGGAAGACGGCACGATCCTGCTGGTCGGTGCCACGACCGAGAACCCGTCCTTCGAGTTGAACGCCGCCGTCCTGTCGCGCGCGCAGGTCATCGTGTTGGAGCGCCTGGGATTTGCCGACTTGGAACTGTTGGCCCAACGCGCCGAGCGGGAGCTTGGCCGCAAGCTGCCCCTGACGGCCGAAGCGCGCGAGGCGCTGCTCGAGATGGCCGATGGCGACGGTCGCGCGGCGCTGAACCTGATCGAGCAGGTGGCGGCGTGGAAGACCGACGCGAAGGTCGATGCCGAGGCGCTGGCGCAGCGGCTGATGAAGCGGGCCGCGAAGTACGACAAGTCGGGCGACGAGCATTTCAACCTGATCTCGGCCCTCCACAAATCGGTGCGCGGCAGCGACCCCGACGCGGCTCTTTATTGGCTGGCGCGCATGCTGGAGGGGGGCGAGGATCCGCGCTACCTGGCCCGCCGCATCACCCGCATGGCAATCGAGGATATCGGGCTGGCCGATCCGGCCGCCGCGCGGCATTGCCTGGATGCCTGGACGCTTTACGAACGCCTCGGCAGCCCCGAGGGCGAGTTGGCGTTGGGTCAGGCAGTCATCTACCTGGCGCTGGCCCCCAAGTCGAACGCCGGATACGTCGCCTACAAGGCGGCCCGCGCCGAGGCCCGGCGCACGGGCAGCCAGATGCCGCCCGCCCATATCCTGAACGCGCCGACAAAGATGATGAAGGACCAGGGCTATGGCGCCGGATACGCCTATGACCACGACGCCGAGGACGGGTTCAGCGGCCAGAACTACTTCCCGGACGGGCTGAAGCGCCCGGTTCTCTATACTCCGGTCGAGAGGGGCTTCGAGCGCGAACTGAAGCGCAGGCTGGACTGGTTCGTCAGCCAGCGCCTGAAGCGCGGCAGTTGACTTTGCGCGCCCAAGCGCCGAGGAGCAGCCCATGATGAACCCATTCCTTCAGGTCGCCCTTGGCGGCGCGGCAGGTGCGACGGCACGCTATGCCGTCTATCGCGCCATCGCCTGGCACGGCCCCGGCTTCCCGGTCGCCACCGGCGTTGTCAACGTGCTGGGCAGCTTTGCCATGGGTGTGCTGGCCGTCGCGTTGGCCGAGCGGCTTGGCAACCACTATGCGCCGCTTCTGCTGAGCGGGTTTTTGGGCGGGTTCACGACGTTTTCGGCATTCTCGCTGGACGCGCTGACCCTGTGGGAGCGTGGCCAGGTCTGGGGAATGGGAATCTATGTGCTGACCTCGGTCGTGCTGTCGCTGCTGGCGGTGGTCGCGGGCCTGGCTGTCGGACGGGGGATATGGGCATGAGCGGCGTTCAGACGATCATCGTGGGTCAGGACGAGGGCGAGATGCGCCTGGACCGCTGGCTGAAGAAGCGGTTTCCGCAGCTGTCGCAGGGCGCGGTCGAGAAGATGTGCCGCACCGGGCAGCTGCGCGTCGACGGAGGCCGCGTGAAGGCCGCCACCCGGATCGAGCCGGGCCAGGAGGTGCGCGTCCCGCCGCTGCCCGACGCCCAGCCTGTTCCCGCCAGGCCGCGCCCCATCGGGCCGCGCCTCACCGACGGCGACGTGCAGATGATCCAGGCGGCCGTCCTGTGGAAGGACGAACACATCATTGCGCTGAACAAGCTGCCGGGCCTTCCCAGCCAGGGCGGCAGCGGGTTGGGCGGCCGTCACGTCGACGGGCTGACCGAGGCGCTGATGTTCGGCTACAAGGACCGTCCCAAGCTGGTGCACCGGCTGGACAAGGACACCTCCGGCGTCCTGCTGCTGGCGCGCACCGACCGCGTGGCGCGCGCCCTGTCCGAGGCGTTCCGCTCGCGCACGACGCGCAAGATCTATTGGGCGGCGGTGGCGGGCGTGCCGCATCCGCGGATGGGCACCGTCCGCTATGGCCTGGTCAAGGGCGGCGGCGGGCGCGGCGACAACGAGAAGATGATCGCCGTCCACCCGCGCGACATCGACACGACCGAGGGCGCCAAGCGCGCGACGACGGATTATGCCGTGCTGGACGCGCTGGGGACGCGGGCAAGCTGGTGTGCACTGGTGCCGATCACCGGCCGCACCCACCAGCTGCGCGCCCACATGGCGGAACTGGGGCACCCGATCGTGGGTGACGGCAAGTATGGCGGCTCGGGTCAGGAAAACCTGGGCGACGGCTGGGGCGCACAGCTTGGCGGAGAGATCAGCAAGAAGCTGCACCTGCACGCCCGCAGCATCGCCTTCGACCACCCCATCACCAAGAAGCGCATGACGCTGACGGCAGCCTTGCCCGAACATATGCAGCGGACGTGGAAATCGCTCGGTTGGCACGAGAACGACGTCCCCGACGATCCCTTCGCGGAGGCCGAATGAGGCTGGTCGTCTTCGACGTCGACGGCACGCTGGTCGACAGCCAGGACCACATCCACCACGCGATGAGCTTTGCCTTCCAGGAAGCCGGGCTGGCGCCGCTGCCCAAGGCCGAGGTGCTGACAATCGTCGGGCTGTCGCTGCCCGTTGCCGTCGCCGAGCTGGCGCCCGAGGCGGATGTCCAGACGCAGGTGCGGATCGTCGCGGGCTACAAGGACAGCTTCATGAAGGCGCGGCTGGAACAGGCCGCACCGCTTTATCCCGGCGCGATGGAGTGTCTTGATCGGTTGGCCATGCGCGACGACCTGCTGCTGGCAATCGCGACCGGCAAGTCGCGGCGCGGGCTGGATGCGATGATCGCGGCGCATGGGCTGGCCGGGCGGTTCCTCAGCCTGCAGACGGCGGACGGGCATCCGTCGAAGCCGCACCCCTCGATGCTGCTGGCGGCCATGGCCGAAACGGGAATCGAGGCCGGGCAGGCCGTCATGATCGGCGACACCAGCTTCGACATGCTGATGGCCGGTGCGGCCGGCATGGCGGGCTTTGGCGTCAGCTGGGGCTATCACCCGGCGGCGGCGCTGACCGATGCCGGTGCCGCGCGGATCGTGGATGAATTCGACACCCTGACCCGAACCATCGAGGAGTGGGCTGAATGAGCGAATGGAAGGCGCGCAGGTTCTGGACGCGGGTCGATACCCGCGCCACCGACGGCGGATACGAGATCCTGCTGGACGACCGCCAGCTGCGCACGCCGAACAAGAAGCCGCTGGTCCTGCCGACCGAACCGCTGGCGCAGGCCATCGCCGCCGAATGGGACGCCCAATCCGCCGAGATCCTGCCCCACACCATGCCGCTGACGCGCGCCGCCAATTCGGCCGTCGAGAAGGTGGCCCCACAGGTCGACGGCGTGGTGGGGATGCTGGCCGAATATGGCGGCACGGACCTGCTGTGCTATCGGGCACCCGAGCCCGCCGAACTGGTCGAACGGCAGGCGGCGGAATGGGACCCTCTGCTGGACTGGGCGGCAACCGAATTGCGCGCACCCCTGCAAACGACGGCGGGGGTGATTCCCGTCGACCAGGACCCGGACGCGCTGGAACGGCTGCGCGCGGAAGTTGCGGCGCTGGATGTCTGGGCGCTGACGGCGCTGCACGATCTTGTGACGATCCCCGGTTCACTGGTCCTGGGGCTGGCGGTCATCCGGGGACGCCTGTCTGCGGCCGAGGCGCATCGGCTGTCCCGCATCGACGAAGATTTCCAGATCGAACGCTGGGGCGCCGACGAGGAAGCGGCGGAAGCCGCCGAGGAGCGCCGCCTGTCCATGGAATGGGCAGAACGGCTGTGGCAGCTGTCCCGCCGGGGTTGAGTGCCCTAGCGTCGTCCGACGCGGTTCTTGACGCGCAGCTTTGTACCGGCACAATATCGCCTATTGGGACGGCAAATTGCGCGCCGTGCTATGACGACAAGGGCCGGGACCGGTCCGCATCGCCTTCGGGGGTCGCGCGCGACGGCCCGGACGCTCCAACACAGAGGTAGCAATGACAAAATCGGTTTTCCTGGGGACGGTGGCCGCGGCGACGGTGTTTGCCGGCATGGGGCTGGCCCAAGAGGGCTCGACCCTGGCGCAGGTCAAGGAACGTGACGAGTTGAACTGCGGCGTGAACACGGGCCTTGTCGGCTTCGCCGCGCCGGATGCCAGCGGCAACTGGACGGGCTTCGATGTCGCCTATTGCCGCGCGCTGGCCGCGGCCGTTCTGGGCGACCCGAACAAGGTGCGTTTCGTGCCGACCACCGGCCAGACCCGCTTCACGGCGCTCAGCTCGGGTGAGGTCGACGTTCTGGCGCGGAACTCGACCTGGACCTTCTCTCGCGATACCGACCTGGCACTCGATTTCGTAGGCGTGAACTATTACGACGGCCAGGGCTTCATGGTCCGCAAGGATCTGGGCGTGACCTCGGCCAAGGAACTGGACGGCGCCACCATCTGCATCCAGACCGGCACCACGACCGAGCTGAACCTGGCCGATTATTTCCGCGCCAACAACATGGCCTACACGCCCGTCAACATCGACAGCAATGCCGAAGGTGAACAGCAGTACATGGCCGGCGCCTGCGACGCCTATACCACCGACGCCTCGGGCTTGGCGGCCACGCGCGCGGCCTTCGCCGACCCGGAAAACCACATCATCCTGCCCGAGATCATCTCGAAGGAGCCGCTGGGGCCGGCGGTGCGCCACGGCGACAACAACTGGGGCGACATCGCCCGCTGGACACTGAACGCGCTGATCGCGGCCGAGGAATACGGCGTCACCTCGCGAAACATCGAGGAACTGGTCAGGTCCTCGAACAACCCCGAGGTCCAGCGTCTTCTGGGCGTGTCGGACGAACTCGGCGCGATGATCGGCCTCGACGCCGAGTGGGCGCGCCGCGCGATCCTGGCGAACGGCAACTATGGCGAGATCTTCGCAGCCAATATCGGCGAACAGACCCCGATCGGCCTGGCCCGCGGGCTGAACGCGCAGTGGACGCAGGGCGGCCTGCTCTACGCGCAGCCGTTCCGCTGATCCTGAAGACCCGCGGGCCGGACCGGCCCGCGGCTGTCCTGCAACGATAAACCTGCCCACGCAAAGCGGCGACAAGCCGATGGCAGGCGACAGGGGTAAAGATGATGACGGACGTCTCGGTGCCGGCGAACCCGCCGTTCCGGCTGAGCATGCTGATCCATGACCGACGTTACAGGTCGCTGACCTTTCAGGTCATCGTGTTCATCCTGGTGATGGCGCTGTTCTGGTGGCTGATCAACAACACGCTGCAGAACCTGGCCCTGCTGGGAAAAAGCTTCGACTTCGGCTTTCTGTTCCAGCGCGCCGGATACGACATTCCGCAGACGCCGATCCCCTATACCGCCGATGACACGCATCTGCGCGCGGCCGTCGTTGGCCTGCTGAACACGCTGATCGTGGCGGTGCTGGGCTGCATCTCGGCCACCATCCTGGGCGTGATCGTGGGCGTCGCGCGGCTGTCGAAGAACTGGCTGTTCGCGCGGCTGATGACCGTCTTCGTCGAGATCTTCCGCAACATGCCGCTGCTGCTGTGGATCCTGATCGTCTTTGCGATCTTCACCGAGATCCTGCCGCCGCCCAACGCCTATCGCGGAGAGGACCCGGCCTGGTCGATGATCCTCTTCGACAACGTGGCGCTGACGAATCGTTATACCTCGATCCCGACGCTGGGGATGACCAACGACCCCGGCAGCCTGGATCTGGGCGCGCGGATCACCTTCAACTGGGCGACCATCGCTTTCGTCGTGGCACTGTTGGGCGGGTGGTTCGCGCGTCGCGCGATCCGCAGCCGCGCGCAGGCGGTGCAGGACCGGACGGGGGACCGTCCCGCGACCTGGTGGAAGACGCTGGCGGTGATGGTGCTGCCGTCGCTGTTCCTGATCTGGTATTTCGGCCTGCACCTGGTGCCGCCCAGCCTGCAGGGCTTCAACTTCTCGGGCGGGCTGAACGTGGCGAACGGCCTGGTGGCCCTGTGGCTGGCGCTGACGCTCTATACCGCTGCCTTCATCGCCGAGATCGTGCGCGCCGGCATTCTGGCCGTCAGCCGCGGCCAGTCCGAGGCCGCCTTCGCCCTGGGCCTGCGCCCCAACCGCACCATGAGCCTGGTGATCCTTCCGCAGGCGCTGCGGGTGATCATTCCGCCGCTGATCTCGCAGTATCTCAACCTGACCAAGAACAGTTCTCTGGCCATTGCCGTCGGCTACATGGACCTGCGCGGCACGCTTGGCGGCACGACGCTGAACCAGACGGGCCGAGAGCTGGAGGCCATCGTGCTGATGATGCTGACCTACCTGGCGCTCAGCCTGATCATCTCGGCCGGAATGAACGTCTTCAACGCCAGCGTCAAACTGAAGGAGCGGTGAGATGAGCGACACCCATGCCCAGACCGTCCCCTTCGTTCGAGACACGATGCTGCCCGCGGCCCCGCCGCCCGACCGGCAGGCGGGGGCCGTCCGCTGGCTGCGAGAAAACCTGTTCTCGGGGCCGGTGAACACCGTCCTGACGATCCTCGGGGCGCTGATCGTCTGGTTCCTGTTCGTGACCTTCTGGGACTGGTTCGCCCACTCCGTCTGGAACGCCTCCAGCCTCTCCGAGTGCCGAGAGATCATCGCCGCCACCTGGGGCGAGGGCGCGCGCGGCGCATGTTTCGCCGTCATCCGCGAGCGGTGGAACCAGTATATCTTCGGCTTCTATCCGCCCGATCTCTACTGGCGGCCGACGATGACCTTCGGCCTGCTGATGGTCGCGCTGGCGCCGGTGCTGTTCGGCGCGTCGCTGTTGATCCGCCGCGTGGTGCTGGCCGTCACCGCTGTCGTCACGCTGGGGGCAATGATCGTGCTGGGCGTGCCAGCGGGCTGGCTGGCCTTCACGGCGCTGGTCCTGGGTTTCGGGCTCTACGCGTCCGAGCGCAACATCGCCTGGCTGCTGCCCTTCTCGGTCATCTATCCGCTGCTGGGGGTCTGGTTTCTTTGGGGCGGGACGCTCTGGGGGCCGATCTTCGTGCTGGTGGCGCCGGTGCTGGGCTGGCTGGCATGGCGGCTGCTGGCTGGGCGTGCCCCAATGCTGGGGGCAGTCGCGGCGGGGGTGGTCACGGTCCTCTTCTGGCTGTTCCTGGCCGGTGATGCAGCCAGCGACGCGCAGGGCCTGATCCCGCTGGCGATCGAGCCGGTGCGGTCGGACCGCTTCGGCGGCTTCCTTCTGTCGCTGACCATCGGCGTGGCGGGCATCGCGCTGTCCCTGCCGCTCGGCATCGTGCTGGCGCTGGCGCGGCAGTCGGACATGTTTCTGATCAAGTCGCTGGCGGTGATCTTCATCGAGTTCATCCGCGGCGTCCCCCTGATTGCGCTGCTGTTCGTGGCGTCGCTGCTCTTGAACTATTTCCTGCCGCCGGGCACCAGCTTCGACATCATCCTGCGCGTGATCATCATGGTGACGATCTTCGCCGCCGCCTACATGGCCGAGGTGATCCGCGGCGGCCTGGCCGCCCTGCCCAAGGGCCAGTACGAGGCCGCGGACGCGCTTGGCCTCGACTACTGGAAGGCGCAGCGGCTGATCGTCCTGCCGCAGGCGCTGAAGATCAGCATCCCCGGGATCGTGTCGACCTTCATCGGCATGTTCAAGGACACGACGCTGGTGACCTTCGTTGGCCTCTACGACCCGCTGAAGTCGATGTCGGACGCGGTGCGCGCCAATATCGCCTGGAAGGGCATCTACTGGGAGCCGTTCATTTTCGTCGGCGCCATCTTCTTTCTCATCTGCTTCGGCATGTCGCGATACTCGATGTATCTGGAACGCCGGCTGCAGCGCGACCACAGGTAGGACCCGATGACCGAACAGAGCCCCCGCCACCGGATGACGATCAGCGATGAGGTCGCCATCGACATTCGCAACATGAACAAGTGGTACGGCAGCTTCCACGTGCTGCGCGATATCGACCTGACAGTGCACAAGGGCGAACGGATCGTCATCGCCGGCCCGTCCGGATCTGGCAAGTCCACGCTGATCCGCTGCATCAACCGGCTGGAGGAGCATCAGTCGGGGCATATCGTTGTCGACGGGGTGGAACTGACCAGCGATATCAAGAACATCGACAAGGTGCGGTCCGAGGTCGGGATGGTGTTCCAGCACTTCAACCTGTTCCCGCACCTGACCGTGCTCGAGAACTGCACGCTGGCGCCGATCTGGGTCCGCAACGTCCCACGCAGGCAGGCCGAGGCGACGGCTCGGCGATTTCTTGAAAAGGTCAAGATCCCCGAACAGGCCGACAAGTATCCGGGGCAACTGTCGGGCGGCCAGCAGCAGCGCGTGGCCATTGCGCGGTCCCTGTGCATGCAGCCCAAGATCATGCTGTTTGACGAACCGACCAGCGCCCTGGACCCCGAGATGATCAAGGAGGTTCTGGACACGATGATCGAGCTGGCCGAAGAAGGGATGACGATGATCTGCGTCACCCACGAGATGGGCTTTGCCCAAGCCGTGGCGAACCGCGTCATCTTCATGGACCAGGGCCAGATCGTCGAGCAGAACGCGCCGCGCGAGTTCTTCAACAGCCCCCAATCGGAACGGACAAAGCTGTTCCTGAGCCAGATCCTGGGCCACTGAGCGGGCAGGGGGCGCTGCCCCCAGCCCGTAACGGGTATCAGCTGCGGCCGTCGAAGCGGACGAAGTCCATGACGCTGCCTTGGCCCGGCTGGACGTCGCGCCAGTCGTCGATCTGGAAGTCGACCACCAGCGTGGCGGCCGTCGGATAACGGCGGAAATCCGGCTCCATCGGCGCGCGGGCCGGCAGCATGGCCGCGAATTCCGAGATGCCGGGGTTGTGGCCCAGCATCATGACCGTCGGCTGCGTCGCGGTCTTCAGGACCGACAGCATCCGGTCCGTGCCCGCCTGATACAGCGACGGCTCGATCCGCATCAGCGGCCTGACCTCCAACGGTGCGCCGGCGATGACCGCCCAGGTTTCCTGCGTGCGGGCCGAGGAAGAGCAGAGAACTTCCTCGGGCTCGTAGCCGCGGCTGGCCATCCAGTCCCCCAGCGCGCGGGCCGAGCGGCGGCCACGGTCGTTCAGCGGACGGTCATGATCGTCCAGCGTCGGATCGTCCCAAGCCGACTTGGCATGGCGGGTCAGGATCAGGCGTCGGTATCCAAGTGGCGTCATCGCGGTCTGCCTTTCATGCCATCGGTCCGCGCAGCCTGCCACAGCATTCGGCCAAGCTGCAAGCGGACACCGCCGGATGCGCGATCAGAGGCCGGTATCGCCCTGGCGAAGTCCCCGCGGCTTGACGCGCGGTTCAGTCGTGCGGATCAGCGATCCCGCGCCATGCTCGGTGAACAGTTCCAGCAGGCAGGCGTTCGGGACGCGACCGTCCAGGATCACGACGGCCCGCACGCCATCCTCGAGCGCCTTCAGCGCCGTTTCGGTCTTGGGGATCATGCCGCCGGCGATCTGGCCATCGACGATCATCGCGCGCACCTGATCGGGATGAAGCGCGGTCACCACCTCGCCCGAGGCGTCCTTGACGCCCGACACGTCGGTCAACAGCAGCAGCCGGTCGGCCTGAAGTGCGCCGGCAATGGCGCCGGCGGCCGTGTCGCCGTTGACGTTGAAGGTCTCGTTGTCCTCCATCCCCGTGGCGACGGGGGCGATGACGGGGATCATGCCGGCGCCGTAGAGGTCGCGGATGATCTGGACGTTCATCTCGACCGGGCGACCGACGAAGCCCAGTTCAGGGTCGTCGACCTCGCAGACCATCATGTCGTCGTCCTTGCCCGAGATGCCGACCGCGCGGCCGCCGGCGTCGTTGATGGCCTGGACGATGCGCTTGTTCACAAGGCCGGACAGCACCATCTCGACCACCTCGACGGTTTCCTTGGTGGTCACGCGCTTGCCGCGCACGAAGCGGCTCTCGATCCCCAGGCGGTCCAGCAGGTCGTTGATCATCGGGCCGCCGCCGTGGCAGACGACCGGGTTCATGCCGACCTGCTTCATCAGGACGATGTCGCGGGCGAATTCCGCCATGGCGTCGTCGTCGCCCATCGCGTTGCCGCCGAACTTGACGACGACCACGGCGCCCGAATAGCGCTGCAGATAGGGCAGGGCTTCAGAAAGGGTGCGGGCGGTGGCGATCCAGTCACGGTTCATGCTCTGTCTTCTCATCCTGAAGGTCCCTGGCTGACGGGGCGGACCCTAGGGCGCATGCGCCTGTCAGTCCAGCCCGGCGATGATCGTCCGCAACGTGGAAATGCCGTGGCCTTTCTCGGAAGACGTCACCACGATCTCTGGGTAAGCCGCGGGATGCTTCTGCAGCGCCTCCTCGACCTGGGCCAGCACCGGCCTGACCGCGTTCGGGCCAAGCTTGTCGGTCTTGGTCATCACGACCTGGAACGGCACCGCGGAACGGTCGAGCAGCGTCATGATCTCGTGATCGACATCCTTCACGCCGTGGCGCGAGTCGATCAGGCAGAAGGCGCGGCGGAGCGTCGGGCGACCGGCGAGGTAGTTCTTGAGCAGCGCCTGCCACTTGGCCACGACCGCCACGGGCGCCTTGGCAAAGCCATAGCCGGGAAGGTCGACCAGGTAGGACCGGTCGCCGAGGGTGAAATAGTTGATCTCTTGCGTGCGGCCCGGCGTGTTCGAAGCGCGGGCGATGCCCTTGCGGCCGGTCAGCGCGTTGATCAGGCTGGATTTGCCGACGTTCGAACGGCCCGCGAAGCAGACTTCGGGGCGGTCGGCGGGGGGCAGGCCGTCCATCGCAACGACGCCCTTGAGGAAGTCGACGGGACCGGCGAACAGCAGGCGCGCGGCCTCGGCTGCGGCGGCGTCGGGCTCTGGCGCGACGGGGAATGAAACCTTCATGTGGTGACCTGATCCTGAAGGCGGATCTGGCCGCCGGTGACGACTTCGGCAAAGACGCCGAAGTCGGTATGGCCGAAATGGCGGTCCAGCGTCTGGACCATGTCGATGTCGCGCTGCCCCGTTTCGGTGTCGGCGCTGGTGGCGTCGCAGCGGCCCACATGGGCGGTGATGCGCAGCTCGACCTCTCCGACGCGGATGACGTGGCCGACCAGTTCGCGTTCCGCGAAGGGCGGCCAGCCCTCGATCCAGAGGTTGCCGCGCCAGCGATGCGTGCCGAGGGTTTGGCCCGTGCGCGATTCGAGGTCCGCGAGGCTGGAGAGCGACAGCACCGAAAGCCACGGCCACTTCTGGTCGGTCCAGATGGCGGCGCCCTGCACTAAGCGCGTCGGCGCGGGGGCCTCGGTCGGCCAGAGGGGGCACAGCCAGTCGATCAGCCGCGGACCTTCGGAATGGGGATCGATCGTGATGCTGCCGTGGCGCGGATGTGACAGATGCAGGCGGTCATCCCGCCACCCGCCCCTGATGGCCTGGAGATCGAGCGAGGCGACGCCGCGCAGGAAGCAGGATTTGGGCAGCCAGCGGTCAGGCTGGCCCGCGGCCTGGCTGGCGACGGCGTGGCGTTCGCCAGCCTCGGTCAGGATCGCCCATTCCCGGTCGCCGGGCAGGCGGCGGGCGGGCCGGAGGGTGACGCTGTCCAGCCCCTCTCCGCCGACCGACTTGATCGGGTGGCGGCGGATCAGGGCCAGACGCGGGGTCACTTGCCGCCTTCGCGCCGGCGGGCCGGCAGCGACGACTTGATGTTGCCGAACAGGTCCGGGCGATGCCCGTGCATCGACATGATCGTGTACTGCTGGATGATCGTGATCACGTTGTTGGTGATCCAGTAGAGCACGAGGCCCGAGGCGAAACCGCCCAGCATGAACATGAAGATCCACGGCATCCAGGCGAAGATCATCTTCTGTGCCGGGTCGGTTGGGGCCGGGTTCAGCCGCTGCTGCATCCACATGCTGATGCCCAGAACGATCGCCAGGGCGGGCAGCGACAACGAGTGAAGCAGCGTCCCCTGGGCCGGCGCCGCAAAGGGCAGCAGGCCGAACAGGTTCAGAAGGCTGGAAGGATCGGGCGCGGAAAGGTCGTGAATCCAGCCGATCCAGGGCGCGTGGCGCAGTTCGATCGTGACGAAGATCACCTTGTAGAGCGAGAAGAAGATCGGGATCTGCAGCAGGATCGGCAGGCAGCCGGCGGCCGGGTTGACCTTTTCGCGCTTGTAGAGCGACATGACTTCCTTCTGGAACTTCATGCGGTCGTCGCCGGTGCGGTTCTTGATCTCCTCCATCTGCGGCTGCAGTTCCTTCATCTTCGCCATCGAGATGTAGGACTTGCGGGCCAGCGGGAAGACCAGCGTCTTCAGCACGAAGGTCAGCGCGATGATCGCCCAGCCCATGTTGCCGATGATGCCGTGCAGCCAGTGCAGCAGGCGGAAGATCGGCTTGGTCAGGAAATAGAACCAGCCCCAGTCGATGGCGTCGACGAAACGCTCGATGCCGGGGGCCTCGGCGTAGCCGTCGAGGACCTCCCAGACCTTGGCACCGGCAAACAGGTAGCTGTCGGCGGTCAGCTGCGTGCCCGGCTGCACGGTCTGCATCGGGAAGCGGGCTTCGGTCTGGTAGATGTCGGCGCCGTCGGCGTATTTCACGACCGCCGTGAAGGCCTGACCCGGCGCGGGCGCCAAAGACGTCATCCAGTACTTGTCGGTGAAGCCGATCCAGCCGTTGCCGCTGACCTCGTAGACCTCGGCGCGGCCTTCGCGGGCGACTGGCTCGAGTTCGGCGATATCTCCGTAGTCCATCTCCAGAAGGGTGCCGTCCTGCATGCCGACGACGCCTTCGTGCAGGACGAAGTAGTTCTGCGTGTTCGGACGGCCGTGGCGTGCGATGATCCCGTAGGGAGCGGCCGTGAACGCGGCGTCGCCGTTGTTCTCGATGCTCTGCGAGACGGTGAAGAGGTAATTCTCGTCCAGCTGGAAGGTGCGGCGGAAGACCTGGCCGGCGCCGTTGTCCCACGCCAACGTGACCGGCTGGCCGGGGGACAGCGTGTCGCCGGACTCCAGCGACCAGACGGTGCCTGGACCTGGAACGGCAGACGGATCCACGCCCGCACCGGGCGTCCAGCCATAGACGGCGTAATAGGGCTTGTAGGCCGCCGGATCGGTGACGACGGTATCATCGGCGGTCGCGGACGAGGGCGACAGAAGGCGGACGTCGGGCGAATTCTCGTCCAGCGTCTCTTCGTAGCGGGTCAGCAGCAGGTCGTCGATCCGTCCGCCCAGCAGCGAGACCGAGCCTGCCAGCGCCTCGGACGCAATGGGAACCCGAGCAACCGGATCGGCAGCCCCGGGGGCCACCGCAAGGTCCGTGGGCGCCGTTTCGGTGGCGGCAGGGGCCAGTGGCTGGTCCGTGATCGTCTGCTCGGTCAGGGGCTGGCCCGAGGGCTGGTCCGACACCGGCTCGGGGGCGAAGACCGTGTACCAGACCAGGATCACCAGGAACGACAGGACCGTCGCCAGGATCAGATTGCGGTTGTTGTCTTCCATACTTCGGTTACCACCGTCATCGCGTCAGTCGCGCCGGTTCAACAGAAGCGACCCCGAAAGGTCAAGCGGATTTGGCATCCGGTGCAGGAAAACAAGGGGCTTCGGAACGGTCCGAAGCGGGGCCGCGCTGCCCGCCGGGGGCTTGGCTGCGGCCAAACGCCGCCGGGGAACCGTCAGCCGCGGCGGGCGATGGTCGGCAGGTCGGCGGCCGATGTCCTGTGACGGGACAGGAAATCGAACGTCTGCAGCAGCGGGATGGGGCGGGAGATTGCATAGCCCTGCACCTCGTCGCAGCCCATCTGCGCCAGGAAGCCGTACTCCTCGCGCGTCTCGACCCCTTCGGCCAGCGTCGCGATGCCAAGCCGTTCGGCCAGCGCCAGTATCGCCAGGATCATGCGCTGCTGGTTCGGGTCGATGTCGCAGGCGGTCACGAAGCTTCGGTCGATCTTGATGCGGTTGATGCCGAACTGCCGGATCGCGTCCAGGCTGGCATAGCCGGTGCCGAAGTCGTCCAGGTCGATCTGGCAACCGGCCTTGGCCAGCTTGCGCAGGTTCGCCCGCGTTTCGGCGCTGCTGGTGAGCGGGCCCACGCTCTCTAGGACCTCGACGACCAGGCGGCGCGGGGCGATGTCATGGCGGTCAAGCTCCCACAAGAGACAGCTGGCGAAATTCGCGTCCGAAAGTTCGCAGTTCGAGATGTTGATCGACACGGCGGGCACGTCGAAGCCGGCTTCGTCCCAGGACTTCAGCGCCGCCAGCGACTGCGCCAGCATGCACAGCGTCAGGTTGTTGTGGTCAACTTCGGACATCTGCGGCATGAATGCCGCTGGCGTCAGTAGGCCGCGCTGCGGATGGTTCCAACGGGCCAAGGCCTCGAACCCGGTGATGCGGCCAGTGTGGCAGCTGATCTGGGGCTGGAACCATGCCTCGATCTGGTCGACCCGAATGGCGTCGGTGACCGTGGCGACCAGTTCCGGTCCTGCGAGCTTTGGGTCGTGGGTGAAAAGGCTCAGTTGGCCCAGGCCTTTGTCGTCCACCATCTCCATCCGGCGGCGGGCGTTGTCCATCAGCGCGCCCACGTCCGGCAGGCCGGGGGCTTCCGCGTGGACAAGCACGCCCGACAGCACCGGCGTCACGGTCTGCCCGGACAAGGCGATCGGCGCCTGCCCCTGCTGCTGCAAGCGGCGCGCGATGTGCAGCGCATCTCGGTCCGTTCGATCCCGCAGGACGAAGGCGAAAAGACCGGGCGCAATGATCTGGACCGGGTCATAGGGGCGGACCGCCCGGCCGAGCGCCATGGACAGCTGGACCAGAAGATGGCTGAGCGCCGTCTTGTCCAGCAGGCGGCCCAGTGTCTCGGTATTCTCGAGCCTGAGGATCAGGACCGAACGCGAGACGTCGCCAGCCTCGGACGTGCTGCCCAGAAACTTGCGGATGGGCGAAAACAGGCGATGGACGTTCCTGGACATGCCGGACCTCTCACGGAATCAACGTGATCAGGTCTAGCGCGGAATGCTTTTCGTTCGGTTAATGTTCCAGAGCTTCGCCGCGAAGCTGCGGAACATCGTCGTCCGCCGCGCCGCCGCCGGGAAACAGCGATGCGAAATCGAACAGCTTGGGGTCCAGCAGGTGCGAGGGCCGCACGTTCATCAGCGACCGGAACATGACTTGGCGGCGGCCGGGGGTCCTGGCCTCCCACTCGTCCAGCAGGCGCTTGACCTGCACGCGCTGCAGACCTTCCTGGCTGCCGCAGAGATCGCAGGGGATGATCGGATAGTCCATCGCCCGGGCGAACCGTTCGCAATCGGTTTCGGCCACGTAGGCCAGCGGGCGCAGGACGGTCAGGTCGCCGTCCTCGTTCAGAAGCTTGGGCGGCATGGTCGCAAGGCGCCCGCCGTGGAAGAGGTTCATGAAGAAGGTTTCCAGGATGTCGTCGCGATGGTGGCCGAGGACCACCGCCGAGCAACCCTCTTCCCGCGCGATCCGGTAAAGGTTGCCGCGCCGCAAGCGGGAGCAGAGCGCGCAATAGGTGCGGCCTGCCGGAACCTTTTCCTTCACGATGGAATAGGTGTCCTGGTATTCAATCCGATGGGCCACGCCCCGTGCCTTCAGGAACTGGGGCAGGACCGTCGCCGGGAAATTCGGCTGTCCCTGGTCCAGGTTGCAGGCCAGCAAATCAACCGGCAGCAACCCGCGCCACTGCAATTCGTGCAGGATCGCCAGCAGCGTGTAGCTGTCCTTGCCGCCGGACAGGCAGACCAGCCATCGGTCGCCCGGACGGATCATGCCGTAATCCTCGATTGCCGACCGAGTTTCGCGGACCAGGCGCTTGCGCAGCTTGCGGAACTCGGTCGCCCGGGGGGCGCCGGCGAACAGCGGGTGGATCTCGGTCTCGTCAGTGTCGTCCAGCATGGCGGGCCTCTTCGTGATCGGGATCGGCACCCGGAACGGGGTCATAGCCGCAGCCGCCCCAGGGATGGCAGCGCGCGATGCGGCGCAGGGTCAGCCAGCCACCGCGGAGCGCGCCGTGACGCTCTAGCGCCTCGAGCGCATAGGCCGAGCAGGTCGGCTGGAACCGGCAGCCGTGCCCGACCCAGGGCGAGGCGACAAGGCGGTAGGCCCGCACCGGCAGGGCCGCGATGCGGGCCAGGGGGGTCATCCGTGGACCTTGGCCATCGCGCGGGAGAAATCCTCACAAAGGTCGGAAAAGCCGCGATCGATCGTCGCCTTCGGCCTGCCTACCAGAACATAGTCCCAGCCCTTGCGGCCAAGCGTCGGCAGATGAAGCCGCGCGACTTCGCGCAGGCGGCGCTTGGCCCGGTTGCGGGCCACGGCGTTGCCGATCTTCTTTGAACAGGTAAAGCCCACGCGCGCCGGACCATCGTCGTCGCGCCTGCGGGCCTGCAGCAGGAAACCGGGCGTGCCCTGTCGCCTGGCGCGCGAGGCGGCCAGGAATTCGGCCCGCTGTCGCAGGACCGGAGGCATGCGAAATGCCGCCTTGCCGGCATCCCTGGGCTGATCGTCAGCAGGATGGGGCAGTGGCGGCATGTCGAAAGCCTTCATGCGGCGGCCGTGGCCACCGGCGTGATCGCCTGACGCGATCAGGCCGACAGACGCTTGCGGCCCTTGGCGCGGCGGCGGTTCAGCACCAGGCGGCCGCCTTTGGTGGCCATGCGGGCGCGGAAGCCGTGACGGCGCGCACGAACGAGGTTCGACGGTTGGAAGGTGCGCTTCATGGTCAGTCTCCGGATCGGTTCTTGCGGGGGGCGGCCAGTCGGGGCAAGGTGGCCAAAAGCCGCCCCGCGCAACGGCGCCGGTTGTTCGAAGCCCGCTGGATAGTGGACCTGCCCGCCTGCGTCAACACTTCATCGCGACGGGGGCGCAGATGGGCCTTGAACGGAACCCTGTCGCGATCACATTCGTTTGATGTGCAATCCAAACCTCGCGTGGCCGATAACCGGCGCTGGCCATACCACAATCCGGACAAGATGCGACTGAATACGATCTCTGGCCGATTCGCCGCGCTGACGACCATGTTCGTCATCCTGGCAGAGCTGTTCATCCTGCTGCCGTCCCTGGCGGGATTCCGGCTGGATTATCTCGAATCGCGGCTGGAGCGGGCGCAGATCGCCAGCCTCGCGCTGCTGGCCACCGACGATTCGCTGGCGACGGACCTGGAAAGCGAGCTTCTGCAGAACGCCGGCGTCCTGAACGTCGTGCTGCGGCGCAACGACATCCGGCAGTTGGTGCTGTCGTCGCGCATTCCCGGACCCATCGCCGCCACATACGACCTGCGCGACGAGGATGTCCTGCAGACCATCGACGATTCGCTGGCCGTGCTTCTGAACGGGCAGGACCGGGTGATCCGGGTGATCGGCTCTCCGGTGAACCAGGCGGGGCAGCTGATCGAGATCACCATGCAGATCCAGCCCCTTCGGCAGGCGATGATCGATTATGCGCTGCGGCTGCTTGCGGTATCGGCCTTGTTCTCGATCCTGACGGCGATCCTGCTGTTTCTGGCGGCGCAACGGCTGATCCTGGTGCCGATCCGGCGCGTGATCACCCACATGACCGCCTATGCCAACGCGCCCGAGGATGCGCGCCACATCATCATCCCCGATGCCCGCCTGGCCGAGCTGAACGAGGCCGAAACCGCGCTGCAGTCGATGCAGCAGACGGTAACCTCGTCGCTGAAGCAGAAGGAGCGCATGGCACAGTTGGGGCAGGCGGTGGCCAAGATCAGCCACGACCTGCGCAACATCCTGACCACGGCGCAGATCTTCGCCGACCGGCTGGAGGAAAGCGCCGACCCGAAGGTCAGGCGCGCCGCGCCGAAGCTGGTGAACTCGATCACCCGCGCTGTGAACCTCTGCGAGACGACGCTGGCCTTCGGCAAGGCCGAGGAGCCGATGCCGACGCTGTCGCGCTTCAACCTGGCGCAGTTGGTCAACGAGGTCGTGGAGGCCGAGACGCTGGCCGGCGAGGCGGCGGGGCAGGTCGAGTTCCTGATCGACATTCCGCCCAGTCTGACGATTCGCGCCGACCGGGACCAGCTTTACCGCGTGCTGGCGAACCTGGCGCGCAACGCCCGCCAGGCCATCGAGGGGATGGGCCAGCCCGGCACGGTCGAGATCGGCGCGGGCGAGGGCGATACCGGCTGGTGGATCAAGGTCTGCGACACCGGCCCCGGCCTGCCCGACAAGGCGCGCGAATATCTTTTCAAGCCCTTCACGGGCAGCACGCGCCGTGGGGGGACGGGCCTGGGCCTGACCATCGCCGCGGATCTGGTGCGCGGACATGGCGGCCGCCTCGATCTGTTGCGCAGCGACGCCGAGGGCAGCCAGTTCTGCATCCACATCCCCCGCGGCATGACCACGGTGTCGCCAGGCCCGATCCTGCAGGCCGGGTGACAGCTTTCCAAAAAACCTGACCCCATTTTCGTTTTTCGCTCTTGCATCCCCCCGAACTGGCCGGTAAGCCCCCTCCTCAAGACGGACCCGTAGCTCAGCTGGATAGAGCACCAGACTACGAATCTGGGGGTCGGGCGTTCGAATCGCTCCGGGTCCGCCATTCAGGTTATTAATCTCCGTGCACTTTATGTGGCCGGTGATCGACCTGTTGGGGGCCGGTTTGCAGCTGTTTGCAAATTGAGTTGCCGGGCTGTTCTCAAAGGCCAGAATCGCCGCCCGAGATAGGGCAGGGGTCGTGGCGAGATACTTCTCCGATATGCGCGTCGCTGACTGCAGAGTGTGGCAGATCTGGGGAATGCCGTTGCCAGCTTCGGATAGCAGCGTAACTGCTGTTCCTCGAAGATCGTTGAAGCGGAGATGCTTTGACTTGTCCGCCTTCGGCAGGGCGCCGTACTCAGCAGGGCGTATTGGGTGTCGCTGAGTGAGCAGTAACGACGCCGTGGCGGTGCAGGGGCGTGACTTCTATGGCGCAATGGTGCTGCGGCGCCAACTGATCCTGCTGGCGCTTGCGGCGGCTGTCGCCCTCGGCCTCGGCACCGACTTGGGGTTGGAACAGCCGCGCTACAGCCTCGGCCGGGTGGTCGAGGCGCTGCTGCGGCCCGCCTGGCGGACGAACAGGATTTGTGCGAATCCGCCTGCTCGTCGCGCTGTTGGCGCTGGTCGTCGGTGCCAGCCTGTCGATGGCTGGCATGCAGATGCAGACGATCCTGAATGACCGGCTGGACAGCCCCTTCACGCGTGGGATTCCGCCGGGGCGAGGTTCGGGGCGGCGCGGCCTCGGGGCCGCGCACTTTCCCTTCGCGGTCGATTACATCATACCGGTGAACGCCTTCCTGATGGCGATGCTGACCTCGCTTGCGATCCATGCCCTCAGCCTGCGGCGAGACGTCAACAACGAAACCATCATCCTGCCGGCATCGCCCCGGCCTTCATCTTCATCGCGCTGATGTCGCTGATCCATTACCTCCCTCGCCGGTAGGCCGTGGCCACCGTGGTGTTCTGGACCAGGGGCAGCCTGCGGCGGGTCAAGGAACGCGCTTCTGACATCGCAGCCACGCAAGGATGCACGTGATCCGGCCATGGTCAGTGCTGGTGGCAACGACGCACTCTTCGTGTTGCCGTGACATCAACGAGAAAGACGCTTTTCCGATTGGTTCAAGATTTACCGAAAGCGTCGCCCGGGCAGCGTCACAGCGGGCCTCAACATCCATGCAAGTGACGGAAGTTGCGGTGGAACGAAGGGCGCGGCGGCGCGTTTGCACGTGGATCCCTCTCCTGGGCGGGACAGGGCGCAAGGACGTGACGAGGGGCATCGGGACGAAAATGGACGGCTGCAACGACCGCCTGACGCAAGCGGGCCGGAACTGCTGGCGGGTCGAGACGTCGGAACGCTTCAGCTTCATCGCCGATGCCGACGAGTATTTCCGCGCGGTGCGGCAGGCCATGGTCCAGGCCAGGCACAGCATCCTGATGATCGGCTGGGACTTCGACGCGCGCATCCATCTGGGCGACGCCAGCGATGGTGGCCCCGCTGTGCTCGGCGACTTCGTCATCTGGCTGGCACGACGCACGCCCTCGCTGGAGATACGCCTGCTGAGATGGGACACCGGCGCCTTCAAGGCGATGCTGCGGGGCACGACGCTGCTGACCATCCTGCGCTGGAAGATGCATCCGCGCATCACGCTGCGGCTGGACGGCAAGCACCCGCTTGCCAGCTCTCACCACCACAAGATCGTGGTCATCGACGACTGCCTGGCCTTCTGCGGCGGCATCGACATGACCGAGGGACGCTGGGACACCCGCGAGCATCTGGACGACGACCCCCGTCGCACCAGCGTCAGCGGCAAGCCCCTGGTGCCGTGGCACGACGCGACAAGCGCCTTCGACGGTCCTGCGGCGCGGGCCTTGGGCGATCTGGCACGCGAGCGGTGGCTTGTCGCCTCGGGCGAAAAGCTGGAGCCGGTCATCAAATCATCTGCCTGCTGGCCCGAAGGGCTGAAGCCCACCCTGCGTGACGTGCCGCTGGCCATCGCGCGCACGCGGCCCGAGATGGCCGATATCGAGCCGGTGGCCGAGATCGAGCAGATGTACCTGGACCTGATCGCGAGGGCGAAGCGGTCGATCTATGCCGAGAGCCAGTATTTTGCCTCGCGCCGCATCGCTCAGGCGATCGCGCGGCGGCTGGTCGAGGACGACCCGCCAGAGATCGTCATCGTGAACCCGATCACCGCGCAGGGCTGGCTGGAGCCGCTGGCCATGGACACCGCCCGCGCCCGGCTGGTCGAGGCATTGCAGCGGCTGGACCATCGCGGCCGGCTGCGGATCTATCACCCGGTGACCGATGGCGGACACGAGATCTATGTCCATGCCAAGGTCACCATCGTCGACGACACCTATCTCCGCGTCGGCTCGTCGAACTTCAACAATCGCTCGATGCGGCTGGACACGGAATGCGACGTCGTGCTGGCCGCCGATCGCCCCGGTGCGGACGAAATGCGGCGCACCGTCGCCGGTCTGCGCGACGATCTGATTGCCGAACATCTGGCGCTGTCGCAGGACGAGGTGTCATCAAGGATCAGGACGCATGGCGGCCTGATCGCGGCGATCGAGGCCAGCCGTCACGCCCCCGGAACCGGGCGCACGCTGATCCCCTACGAGGTCCCCGAGTTGAGCGGCCTGGAAACCTGGATGGCCGACAACGAGATCCTGGACCCCGAAGGCCCTGACAAGATCTTCGAGCCGCTTGGCAAGCGCAGCCTCTTCAAAGGTTGGCGCTGGCCCCGGCACCGCCTGTGGCGTCGTCGGCGGTAGGTCAGCGAACCGAGCCATCGAATGTTGGGAGGGCACCGACCGCGGCGGGGAATACCCTTGCGTGCCGATGACAGGAGGCGCGGATCGCAGGTCCATGAGCCTGCCGAACAGGATGTCGAAGCGATTGCCTCGTCCCCCGCGGCGCCTGTTGCATCGGTCGCTCACCCCACGCTCCCTGCAGATGGCCTTCAGGCGCATAGCCCCCTGTCTTGCAAAGCTCTGTTTATCTGGGCCGCGTCCTTGCCGAGACCTCGAGCAGCGAGGCGACCCCATGCTGGCTGCTGAGCAACGCTCCACTCCGGCAATCGTGGACCCCCACCGCAGCCAACATTCTTACCCCTCCGGCCCGCTCGGCAGACCCTTGCTGATCCCGGCGATGGTGTTGCTGTTCATCAGCCCCAGGTCGATCGCCTTGCGGATGGCCTGGGCGTTGTCCTCGGTCCCCAGGGCAGAACGCGCAGTCTGCAGCCGATAGCGCAGCGCGGTCCGAGAGATGCCAAGCGCGCCGCAGGCCTGGTCATAGGTCATGCCGCAGGCAATCGCCTCGAGCGCCTCGACGAGGATCGGGCGCAGCGCAGTGGCCCGGTCCAGATGGTCGTGGCCGGTCCGCAGCAGGTGGGCCATCCGGTCGATCTCGGCATCGGTGAAGTCGCGGCTGTCATGGGCGGCGCCAATATAGGATCGCGATTCGACTGGTCCGTGGGCCACGGCGACACCGAAGGTCAGGCCGAAGTGCCGGGCCTGCGCCATGACGTCGAGGGGATCCGCCGCGATCCGGGTAAGATCGCCCCATCGGATGGCGCCTTCGTTCAGCATGCACCAGATCATCATGGGGTCGCCGATCCCCAGGTTCCGCCGCGTGTAGGTCTGGATCCAGCGCGAGGGATAGGTGCAGACGCGCCGCACAGGGCGCGAGAAGCGGATATGCAGGCCGAACATGTAGCCGCGCGGAGCGAGATGGCTCAGCTCTTGGTCGATTTCGGCAAGGAGGGGGGAAGTCATCGGCATGGGTGGCGCGTCATTCGATCTGTATCGGCGTGCAATCGGTTTCACGGCGGCCGGTGTCTTCGGCGCAACGTAGCCCTATGGGGCTATAGGCGTAAACGCGATGACCGGCTAGTGGCTGCCATTGAGCCCGATATTTTCAAGAGTTCAGGGTTCAGAGGTCGGTCACGCCCTTCCGGGGGTAGGGTTGCAGCCTCGCGCTGGTTTTTTTGAAGCAGTGATATTGCTTGTCATTTCAGATCGGGCTTGCAAGCCGTTTCTTCGCGAAGGGACGGCTTGCGTCCACCGAACCGTTCGCTAGCTTGCCGCGCAACACGGATGGACAGGGATCAGCGAATGGAACGCGTCACACTTGGAAGCAGCGACGTCGAGGTCAGCCGGATCTGCCTGGGCACCATGACCTTCGGCAACCAGACCGACGAAGCCGAGGCTCATGCCCAGATGGACGCGGCGCTGGAGATCGGGATGACCTTCATGGACTGCGCCGAGATGTATCCCGTCAACCCCGTCCGCCGCGAGACGATCGGCCTGTCCGAGGACATCATCGGCCGTTGGCTGGTGCGGACCGGCAACCGCGACCGGGTCGAGATCGCGACCAAGATCACCGGGCCCAGCCAGATGGTCCGGGATGGCGCGACCGTCGACGGCGCGACGGTGCGCGACTGCATAGACGCCTCGCTGCGGCGGCTGCAGACGGACCGGATCGACCTCTACCAGCTGCACTGGCCGGTGCGCGGGTCCTATGCCTTCCGCCAGAACTGGACCTATGACCCATCGGCGCAGGACAAGTCCGCGACGCTGGCGCATATGGAGGATGTGCTGGGCGCGATGCGCGATGCCGTTCAGGCGGGCAAGATCCGCGCGGTCGGGCTGTCAAACGAATCGGCTTGGGGGCTGGCGCGCTGGTGCGACATCGCCGACAGGACGGGCAGCCCGCGGATGGCGGCGATCCAGAACGAATATTCGCCGCTCTACCGGATGTACGATACCGACCTGGCCGAGGTGGCGGTGAACGAGGACGTGACGCTTCTGTCCTATTCGCCGCTGGCGGCGGGCCTGCTGACCGGCAAGTATTCGGGCGACGCCATGCCCGACGGCAGCCGCGCGGCGGTGGACAAGGCGTCGGGCGGGATGGGCATCCTCGGCGGCCGCAAGACCGGTCGCGGCATCGCGGCGGCCGACGCCTATGGCGCGCTGGCGGCCGAGCATGGCTGGGACGTCGTCCACATGGCGATCGCCTGGCAGCTGACGCGGCCCTTCAAGGTCGTGCCGATCATCGGGGCGACAACGATGGATCAGCTGCGCCACATCATCGCAGGGTTGGGACGTGATCTTACCGACGAATTGCGACGCGGGATCGAACGACTGCACCGCCACCACCCGTTGCCCTATTGATGAAACGCCTGCCGCGTATATCTTTCTGACGAGACAGAATAAACGGCAGATGGGGTTTCAGGCATGGCAGGCGATCCATACGAAGCGCTCGGCGTGTCCAGCACGGCCAGCGCGGAGGAAATCAAGAAGGCCTACCGGCGCATCGTCAAGACGGACCATCCGGATCTGACCGACGATCCGGCGGCGGCGACGCGGTTCAAGGCGGCTTCGGCGGCCTATGACCTGCTGAAGGATGCCGAGCAGCGCCGCCGCTTCGATGCCGGAGAGATCGACGCCCAGGGGCAGGAGCGGATGAGCCGCCGCTGGCACCAGCACGCCGGCGGCAATCCCTTTGGAGAGGGTCCGTCGCATGGCGGCGGCGACCCGGACTTGTCCGACGTCTTCGCCGACCTGTTCGGCCATCGGGCGGGGGCGCGGGGCGCAGGCCCCTTCGGCGGCTTCGGAGGGTTCGGCGGCGCGCGTGGCGACATGCGCGGGCAAGACGTGCGCTATGCGCTGACCGTCGATTTCATGACCGCCGTCCAGGGCGGCCGGACGCGAATCACGCTGCCGCAGGGCGGTACGCTGGAGGTGGCGATTCCAAAGGGGGTGCACGACGGCCAGGCGATCCGTCTGCGCGGCAAGGGAGAGCCGGGCCTTGGGCGGGGCGATGCGGGCGACGCCTACCTGACCGTCAGCGTGGCCGAGCATCCGCATTTCCGGCGCGACGGCGACGACATCCACCTGGTGCTGCCGATCACGTTGGACGAGGCGGTGCTGGGCGCGAAGGTCGCGGCACCGACCATCGACGGCAAGGTGAACCTGACGATCCCGAAGGGTGCGACCTCGGGGCAGAAGCTGCGGCTTCGGGGGCGTGGCGTGAACGGAGGCGACCAGCACGTCGAGCTGCGCATCGTCATACCGCCGAAGGTCGATCCCGAGCTGGCGGAGTTCTTCCAGGAATGGCGCAAGAGCCACGCCTATGATCCCCGGCAGGGGATGTAGTCGCCGCGGCCGGATGTTCGGCGGCGCCGGGGCAGGTCGCGGATGACGCGACGCCTGGCCTCGGGCGGCAGGCTGCCCCATGAGGCGATTTCGTCGAGGCTGCGATAGCAGCCGGTGCAGATCCGCAGATCGTCGTCGAGCGTGCAGATCCCGACGCAGGGGCTGGCGATGGCTTCGGTCATGGTGCCTTGGATGGCGCGTTTCGGCGCCTCAGGCAAGCGTGGGTGCGCGAAGCACCGGGGGTGCGAAAAAAAAGGGACGGGTCGGGCGGAGCCCGACCCGGACGCTGCCGCTTGGCCGGGGGCCGCGCGTTGCGCGGCCGTCACGCCTGCCGCGACAGGTGGGACAGCCGGTCCAGCGCCCCCTGCAGGATGTAGCCTGCCGCCACCTGGTCGATGACCTCGGCGCGGCGCTTGCGCGAGGTGTCGGCCTCGAGAAGCGCGCGTTCGGCGGCGACGGTGGATAACCGTTCGTCCCAATAGCCGATCGGCAGCTCGGTCAACCGGATCAGGTTGCGGGCAAAGGCGCGCGTCGACTGCGCCCGCGGCCCTTCCGAGCCGTCCATGTTGCGGGGCAGCCCGAGGACGATGCCGGCAAGGCCGCGGTCCCGGATGATCTCGAGCAGGGCGGCGGCGTCCAGCGTGAACTTCTGCCGGCGGATCACCGTGATCGGCGAGGCGACCTGCCGCATCCCGTCGCTGACGGCGACGCCGATGGTTTTGGTGCCGAGATCCAGCCCGGCCAGCGCGCCGAAGCGTGGCAGGGCGGCTGCAAATTCGATCATGTCCTCGTGGATCATGGGTCCAGTCCCGCGGCGCGCGCGGCCTCTTCGATGGGGGCGACAGCATCGGGTTGGGGAAAGCGGGTCCGTGCCTCTTGCAGGATGGCACGGGCTTCCTCGGTGCGTTCGAGGACGCCGAGGGCGCCGACCAGCCGAGCCCATTCGGAAGGGCTGCCGCCTTCGGTCGCCAGCCGCTGCTGGAGCCCGGCAACCATGCCTTCGATCATCTGCTGGCGATCCTGGAGGGGCATGTCCTCGGCGGCGGCAAGGGCATCCGCGTCGGGGCCGGGCAGGGCGGGCGGCGTGTAGTCCGCATCGCCCGCCAGCCAGGCCAGATCGGCAATGGCGGCACGGATCGAGGGGATCCACGGCGCGGTTTCCGGCCCTTCCTCGAGCAGGCGGCGCCAGATCGGGAAGGCCCGGTCGGGGCGGCCGTTCTGGATCAGCAGCACGCCTTGCAGATAGCGCGCCTGCGGCTGGTCCGGATCCTTGGCAAGCGCCCCGGACAGGACGGACTCGGCCTCTGGGGTGACGACCCCGCCGGCAGCCTCGATCATCAGGGTCGCCAGCTGCATCAGCTGGGCGGCCGTGGCGTTGTCGCCCTCGATCCCCACCAGGCGCTCCTGCGCGGCGCGGGCGGCGGGAAGGTTGCCGAGGCGCATCTCGTGCGTGGACAAAAGCTGCAGGCCCTGGGGGTCGTCCGGGGTGCGGGCCACCGCCTGCCGCAGCTGTTCAACCATGTCCAGATATTCCGGATCGACGGCGGACAGGTCCGGCTGCGGGCGGGGCGGGACGGCAGCCTCGGCCTCGGCTTGCGAGGGACGGTCGCGATACGCGGCATCGGCGGCGACCAAGCGCGCCTGCAGCGGCATGTCGGATGCGCCGGGAACACCCTCGCTCAGATAAAGCGTGGCGGCGATGGCCAGAAGCCCTGCCATCACCACGCCGGCGACGATCGGCCTGCCTGCGGCAGCCGTGGGCGCGGCCTGTGTCAGGCGGCGGTCGGCGTCCAGCACCTTGCGCCCGATCTCGACCCGCAGGCGGTCGGCGTCGTCGGCGCGGATCACGCCGCGGTCGAGGTCGCGCTCCACTTCGCGCAGCTGGTCGCGATAGACGCGCAGGTCGAAGGCGGCGGCAGGCTCGGCCCGGCCGCGGGCGCGCCAGACGGGCGACAGAATGGCATAGGCGACGATCGCCGTCAGGCCGGCGGCAAAGATCCAGAACATGGGCATCCTCCGTTGCCCCTCCCTAGCCTGCCTGACCCCGAACCGGAAGCGGCCATGGGGGGCGGGCCGCGGGTTCATGGTGTCGCATGCCGCACATCTGCGCGATCTGTCGCAACGCGGGTTGAGCGGGCGCGCGCGGTTCTTCAAATTGGGGCCGAGCAACCTTGGGAGCCACCATGCCAGACGCCCCGCGCACCGGCCGCTATTCCGTCTTCGCCATCGCCCGCGAGGCGATGCGCCAGCACAAGGGCTGGACACGCGCCTGGGGCAACCCGCCGCCGCGCGACCGCTACAAGGTGGTCGTGGTGGGGGCGGGCGGCCACGGGCTGGCGACGGCCTATTACCTGGGGAAGAACTTCGGCATCACCGACGTCGCGGTGATCGAGAAGGGCTGGCTGGGCGGCGGCAATACCGGGCGCAACACGACGATCATCCGATCGAACTATCTGCAGGACCCGTCGGCCGCGATCTACGAAAAGTCCCGCAGCCTTTTTGAGAACCTGTCGCAGGACCTGAACTACAACGTCATGTTCAGCCCGCGCGGCCTGATCATGCTGGCGCAAACGGAACACGAGGTGCGCGGCTACAAGCGCACCGTCTATGCCAACAACCTGCAGGGCGTGGCGACCGAGTGGATCGAGCCTGCGCGCCTCAAGGAACTGGTGCCGATCATTCAACTCGACGGGCCGCGCTATCCCGTGCTGGGGGGCCTCTATCAGGCGCGGGGTGGCACGGCGCGCCACGACGCGGTGGCCTGGGGCTATGCCCGCGCCTGTTCGGACATGGGAATGCACATCATCCAGAACTGCGAGGTCAAGGGCATCGACACCGAGGGCGGCCAGATCCGCGCGGTCGAGACGACCAAGGGCCGCATCGGCTGCGACAAAGTGGCTCTCGTGGTCGCGGGGCATTCCAGCCAGCTGGCCGAGATGGCGGGCTTCCGCCTTCCCATCGAGAGCGTGGCGCTGCAGGCGCTGGTCAGCGAGCCGATCAAGCCCTGCATGGACGTGGTGGTGATGGCCAACACAGTTCACGGATACCTGTCGCAGTCCGACAAGGGAGAGATGGTGATCGGCGGCGGCACCGACAGTTTCAACAACTTCACCCAGCGCGGGTCCTGGCACCATGTCGAGGAGACCGTCCGCGCCCTCATCGAGACCTTCCCGATGCTGTCGCGCCTGAAGATGCTGCGGCAATGGGGCGGCATCGTGGACATGACGGGCGACCGGTCCCCGATCCTGTCGGCGACGCCGGTAGGCGGGATCTTCGTCAATTGCGGGTGGGGTACCGGCGGCTTCAAGGCGATCCCCGGATCGGGCTGGGCCATGGCGGAACTGATCGCAACAGGCGCGCCCGGACCGCTGGCCGCGGACTTCGGTCTGAACCGCTTCCGCGAGGGGCGGTTCATCGACGAATCCGTCGCCGCCGGCGTCGCGCATTAGGCGGAGGCACGCCGATGTTCTTCTTCTTCGGAACCGCCGCGCCGGCTTCGGAATTGTTCGGTCACACCAGCTTCGACCGAAAGGGTTCCTCATGGCTGACCGCAATAACAATGGCTTGTACTTCATCGTCGGCGGCATCGTTGTCGTCGTCGCGCTTCTGTTCTTCTTCATGTCGGGCACCGAAACCGGCACGGCCACGACTGAACCGGTTGCCGGCGGCGACACCAATGTCGTCGTCGAGGACGACAGCGCCGACGTTCCCCCTGTCGAAGTCGAGACCGACAGCCCCCCGGCCGTCGAATCGCCGGCCGAGCCTGTCGAACCGGCCCCGGCCAACTGATCCCGCCGCGACCGCGACCGCGCGGATCGCCCGGCCCGACCCGGACCTTCGGATCGGAACCACCGCAGGGCACAGCCCCTGCGGTGGTTTCGTTCGTCCCGCCCCCGCCGCAAGGAGCGTTTCATGCTGATCCTGACCTGTCCCTATTGCGGCGTCACCGCCGAGGAGACCGAGCTGCAACCGGGCGGAGAGGCGCATCTGAAGCGCGTCGGCCCCGGAGGCACCGACGAGGAGTTCGAGGCCTACCTCTTCGACCGCAAGAACGCCAAGGGCGTGCATTTCGAACGCTGGCGTCACGCCTATGGCTGCGGCAGGTGGTTCCTGGCCGCCCGCTGCACCGCGACGCTGCAGGTCTTCGGCACCTACAAGGCGCAGAACGCGCATCCGCCGTCGGACATCGTGGACAGCATCCGCGCCGCCCGCCCCGACTGGACCCCCGACTGGACGACCACGTAAATGACCCACACACCCCCCTTTCGCCTGCCGTCGGGCGGACGCCGCATCGATCGCGCCTATCAGTTGCCGTTCCGCTTCGACGGCCGCCACCTGCGCGGGTTGACCGGCGACACGCTGGCCTCGGCGCTTCTGGCCAATGGCCAGATGCTGATGGGCCGGTCCTTCAAGTATCACCGCCCGCGCGGCCCCGTCGCCTCGGGCGCCGAGGAACCGAACGCGCTTCTGGGCCTGGGCCAGGGCGGCCGGTTCGAGCCGAACCAGCGCGCCACCACCACGCCCCTGGTCGCGGGGATGGTCACCCGCAGCCAGAACTGCTGGCCGTCGCTGGACGCCGATGTCGGCGCAGTGAACAGCTTTCTGTCGCCCTTCTTCCCGGCGGGCTTCTATTACAAGACCTTCATCCACCCGCGGTCCTTCTGGAAGCACCTGTTCGAGCCGATCATCCGCCGCAGCGCGGGCCTTGGCCGGGCGCCGACGGATGCTGATCCCGACCGGTATGAACAGGCCTACGGCTTTGCCGACACGGTCGTCGTCGGCGGCGGCATCGCCGGTCTGACCGCCGCGCGTGACGCCGCGCAGGCGGGCGGGCAGGTGCTGGTCCTGGAACAGGACAGCCTGTGGGGCGGGCGGACGCCGATCGACCACAAGGACGGGCAGGCGGCCATCGACGCGCTGCTGTCCGACCTGCGCGGGCGGCCGAACGTGACCCTGCGCCGCAACACCATGGCCACGGGGCTTTACGACCACGGCTATCTGATCGCCCGAGAGGCGCTGGCCGATCATGATCCGAACCAGGGCATCCCCCGCCAGCGCCTGTGGCGCATCCGGGCAGGGCATGTCGTCACGGCGACGGGTGCGCTCGAGCGCCCGCTGGCCTTTGCCTGCAGCGACGTTCCGGGCGTGATGCTGGCCTCGGCCGTGCGCGACTTCATTGCCGAATACGGGGTGGCGCCGGGGCAGCGCATCGTCGTCGTCACCAACAACGACGATGCCTATCGCACCGCTCTGGCGGCCCGGGCCGCTGGCCTTGACGTGCCGGCCATCGTCGATGCCCGCCCGGTGGCCGACGGCGATCTGCCGCGGGCGGCCCGCGATGCGGGGATCACCGTCCTGACCGGCACCGGCATCGCCAAAGTCAAAGGCGGCCGCCATGTCGCGGGCGTCACCCTATGCGACCAGTCGGGCGAAGGCCGCGTGACGGACAGCCTGGACTGCGACGTCGTCGCCATGTCGGGCGGCTGGTCGCCGGTCGTGCACCTCTACAGCCATTGCGGCGGCAAGCTGACCTGGGACAAGGCGCAGGCGATGTTCCGTCCCGACCCGGACCGCCCGCCCCTGGGTGCCGACGGCAAGGGCAACGTCACAGCCGTTGGCGCCGCCAGTGGCGACCTGCGCTGCGCCGGCGATCTGGAGCGGGCCGAGGGCGCGACGCAGCCGGTCTGGGTGATGCCCGCCCGCGCGCCCTACAAGCTGCGGTCGAAGATGTGGCTGGACTACCAGAATGACGTGAAGGTCACCGATGTCGAACTGGCCGCGCGCGAGGGCTATGCATCTGTCGAACATGCCAAGCGCTACACGACGCTGGGGATGGCGACGGATCAGGGCAAGCTCAGCAACATCAACGGTCTGGCGGTGCTGTCGGATGCGCTGAACCAGCCGATCGCGGCCACCGGCACGACGACCTTCCGCCCGCCCTATACGCCCCTGACCCTGGCCACCATCGCGGCCGACGCCAAGGGCGAGGCGTTCCAGCCGCTGCGCAAGACGCCGATGCATGCCTGGCACGAGGCGCACGGCGCCAGCTTCGAACCCGTCGGCCAGTGGCGCCGCCCCTATTCCTATCCAAAGGGCGCCGAGGATCGCCACATGGCCGTCGACCGCGAGATCCTGGCCGTGCGCAAGGGCGTGGGGACGCTGGACGCTTCGACCTTGGGCAAGATCGTGGTCAAGGGGCCGGATGCAGGGCGGTTCCTGGACATGCTCTATACCAACATGATGTCCACGCTACCGGCCGGCAAATGCCGTTATGGCCTGATGTGCAACGAGAACGGCTTCCTGATGGATGACGGCGTCGTCGCCCGCCTGTCCGACGACACCTGGCTTTGCCACACCACCACCGGCGGAGCCGACCGCATCCACGGGCACATGGAAGACTGGCTGCAATGCGAATGGTGGGACTGGCAGGTCTATACCGCCAACCTGACCGAGCAATATGCCCAGATCGCCGTCGCCGGCCCGCAGGCGCGGACGCTGCTGGAACGTCTTGGCGGAAGCATCGACCTGTCGCAGGCCGCTCTGCCCTTCATGCAATGGGCCGAGGGCGACATCGCAGGCATCCCCGCCCGCGTCTTCCGCATCAGCTTCTCGGGCGAGCTCAGCTACGAGATCGCGGTTCCCGCGGGACGCGGGCTGGAGCTGTGGGAGCGTCTGCACGAGATCGGCCAGGACCTGGGCATCACCCCCTATGGCACCGAGGCGATGCACGTGATGCGCGCCGAGAAGGGCTTCATCATGATCGGCGACGAGACAGACGGGACCGTGATCCCGCAGGACCTCAGCCTTGGTTGGGCGATATCAAAGAAGAAGGCCGACTATATTGGCAAGCGCGCGCAGCGGCGCCTGCACATGGTCGACGGTAAGCGCTGGCGGCTGGTCGGGTTGGAAAGCGTCGACGGGCAGGTGCTGCCCGACGGGGCCTATGCCGTGGCAGAAGGTGTGAACCCCAACGGCCAGCGCAACGTGCAGGGCCGTGTCACCTCCAGCTATCACTCGCCGACGCTGGGGCGGCCCATCGCCATGGGCCTTGTGCGCCACGGTCCCGAGCGCATGGGGCAGGTGCTGGATTTCCCCATGCCCTCGGGCCAGGTGATGCAGGCGCGGATTGTCGATCCCGTCTTCTACGACAAGGAAGGGAGCCGCCTGAATGGCTGACGCACTGGCCGCCATCGCCCGCGTTCCGGGGCTTGGCATGATCACGATCCGCGCTGACCTGTCGCGCGCAGGCGACGCCTTGGCCGAGGCCACGGGCCTTGCCATTCCCGACGTCGCCGGCATCACCACCGACGGCAGCCGCAGCCTGGGCTGGATGTCGCCGGACGAGCTGCTGCTGATCCTCCCCGAGGCCGAGCGTGCCGACGCGCAGGACGCGCTGACCCAGGCGCTGATGGGTGACCACGGGCTTGTCGTCGACGTGTCGGACGCCCGCGCGGTCTTCGACGTGACCGGGCCCCATGCCGCCGACATCATCGCCAAGCTGGCCCCGGTCGATGCGCTGGCGCTGCGGCAGGGCCAGCTGCGCCGCACCCGCGTGGCGCAGACCGCCGCCGCAATCTGGCGAATTCCCGGCGGCTTCCGCGTCATCGGCTTCCGCTCGACCGCCGACTATCTGGGCCTGATCCTGACCAACGCGGCGCTGCCGGGCAGCCAGCTGGCCCCGCGCTGAGTTCGTCCGGGCATCGAGGCAACTGGCCAAGGGTCGGTAAGGGGGCAGACGGCCCCCTCTCTCGCCTGCGCACCGGAACCGCACCCGACCCCTTGCGTTGAACGGGCGAATGCGCGACCGTGCGCCGCGACCGCAGACCCAACCCTTTCGAAAGGACAGGAAAATGGCCTTCACCCTTCCCGATCTTCCCTATTCGCACGACGCTCTGGAAGCCGCTGGGATGTCGCGCGAGACGCTGGAATACCACCACGACAAGCACCACAACGCGTATGTCACCAAGCTGAACGAGCTGGTCGCCGGGACCGAATGGGACGGCAAGTCGCTGGAAGACATCGTCAAGGGCACCTATCAGAAGGGCGCCGTGGCGCAGAACGGCATCTTCAACAATGCCAGCCAGCACTGGAACCACACGCAGTTCTGGGAAATGATGTCGCCGAACTCGGGCGCGATGCCGTCGGAACTTGAATCGGCCATCAAGGACAGCTTCGGTTCGGTCGAGGATTTCAAGAAGAAGTTCTCGGATGCCGGCGCGGCGCAATTCGGGTCGGGCTGGGTCTGGCTGGTCAAGAACTCTGACGGCGGGCTCGAAGTCACCAAGACCGAGAACGGCGTCAACCCGCTCTGCTTCGGCCAGACTGCGCTTCTTGGCTGCGACGTGTGGGAGCACAGCTACTACATCGACTTCCGCAACGCCCGGCCGAAATACCTGGAAAACTTCCTCGACAAGCTGGTGAACTGGGAAAACGTGGCCTCGCGCCTCTGATTCTTCAGCCCGCCGCATCAAGGCCCGCCGATCCGGCGGGCCTTTCTCGTGGCCGTTGACAGCCCCCGACAGGTGCCCTTAACGTTTCCCCGTCTGAAACAGGTCAGGCTCGGGACGGTTGGCCCGGCCCCCGCATCGCGGGTCCTTCCGTCGCCACGGCGACGGCCCAAGACTGTCGGCGGTCCGCATGTCGCGGACCGGATGGAAAAGGGCACGGACATGAAACCACGCATATCGGTCATCACTCTGGGCGTCGCTGACCTGCAGCGGTCGCTGGCCTTCTATCGCGACGGGCTTGGCCTGCCGACAGTGGGGATCGTCGGGCAGGAGTTCGACCACGGCGCCGTCGCGTTCTTCGACCTGTCGGGCGGGCTCAAGCTGGCGCTGTGGGCGCAGGCAGACATTGCCCATGACACGGGCGTGCCGCAGGGGCCCGCAGATCCGACCCGCTTCACCATCGGTCACAACGTCGGCAGCAGGTCTGACGTCGATGCCGTCATGGCGCAAGCCAGTCGGGCAGGCGCCCGGATCGTCAAGACGGCGCGGGACACGTTCTATGGCGGCTATGCAGGCTATTTCAGCGACCCGGACGGCCACCTGTGGGAGGTGGTCTGGAACCCGGCCCTTCTGCCCGAAGACTGAGCGCCAGGCACGCTTGTCACAGCCGCAGGGCAAGCCGTTCCCGGCATTGGCTTTCCGCGCCGTGCCGGTATAAGACCGTGGCAACGGAACTTTGACCTGAAGGCGGCCATGGCCAACCAGAACGACAGCTTCATCGACGAGGTGACCGAGGAACTGCGCCGCGACCGGCTTGCTGGCGCGATGCGCCGCTATGGCTGGATCGGGATTCTTCTGATCGTGCTGATCGTCGGCGGGGCTGCGTGGCGCGAATACAGCCTGGCGCAGGACCGCGCCGCCGCCGAAGCCTGGGGCGACGCCATCCTGGCCGGCGACGACCCGGCCGCGATTCTGGCGGTCGACCCGCAAGGGTCCACCGGGCGCGAGGCGCTGGCGGGACTTTTGGCCGCCGGCGAGTACGCCCAGGCCGGCGACGATGCGGCTGCGGCCGAGGCGTTGAGCGGCGTCACCGACGTGGCCGAACGTGGCGTCCTGATCGAGCTGGCGCAGCTGAAGCTGGTGATGCTGAACGGTCCTGACATGGACCCGTCCGAACGTGACGCCGTCCTGACGCGCCTGTCGCGCGCCGGTGCGCCGTTCGAGCTGCTGGCGCTGGAACAGAAGGCCGTGGCCCTGGTCGATGCCGGCCGGTCCGAGGACGCGATGTCGCTGATCCGGCAGATCCAGCAGAAGGACGGGCTCAGCGAAGCCTTGCGTCGCCGCCTGTCCGAGATGATGATCGCGCTCGGCGCCGACCCGGAACCCGCCGACATGCTGGACGCCACGAACTGACGAACGACTGAGGGGAGAGGCCGGGATGACCGCCACGCTGCGACTGACCTTGGCGATTGCCGCCGGACTGGGGCTTTCGGCCTGCGGAAACCGCGACGTGATCCTGCCCGGAGAGCGTCTTGACCCGCTGGCGGTGACCTCGCCCGATGGCCCCGCGGCCGAGGGGCCGGCCGGCATCACCGGCACCGCCCTGTCGCTGGCAGCGCCGGTCTCGAACGCCGAATGGACCCATCGCGGCGGCAATGCCGCCCATGCGCCGGGCCATGTACAGCTGGCCCCGTCCTTAGGCCGGCTCTGGTCGGTGCCGATCGGGCAGGGGGAAACACGCCGCCACCGCATCACGTCGGATCCGGTCGTGGCGGCAGGGCGCATCTTCACGCTGGACAGCCGGGCGCGGGTGACGGCAACGGCCCCCACCGGCGGACGCGCATGGTCGGTCGACATCACGCCGGTGCAGGAAAATCCCGACAGCGCCTCGGGCGGCGGGCTGGCATACGAAGGTGGGCGCGTCTTTGCCACAACCGGCTTTGGCGAACTGGTCGCGCTGGACGCGGCCTCGGGCGCGGTGCTTTGGCGGCAGCGCGTCGGTGCGCCGATCAGCGGCGGTCCGGCGGTGCAGGACGGCGTCGTCTATGTCGCGGACACGAACTCGGTCGGATGGGCGGTGCGCGCCAGCGACGGGCGCGTGCTGTGGCAGACCTCCGGCGCGCCGTCGGGATCCGGCGTCATGGGCGTGTCGGTCCCGGCGGTGCAAGGCAACACGGTGATCTTTCCCTTCGCGTCCGGCCAGATGCTTGCCGTAGACCGGGAAACGGGCCTCACCACCTGGGCCAACCAGATCGCCGGCACCCGGACCGGGCGCAGCATGGCGATCATCCGCGACGTGACCGGCGACCCGGTCATCACCGGGGGCCGGGTCTACGCCGCGACCTCGTCGGGGCGCATGGATGCGGTCGAACTGGCCACGGGCCTGCAGGATTGGGCCGCCGACGAAGGCGCGACCAGCCCCGTGGTCGTGGCGGGCGGATCGGTCTTCTCGGTCAACGACCAGGGGCAGCTGGTGCGGCTGGACGCGGTCACGGGCGGCGTCTTCTGGCGCCAGCCGCTGCCGTTCTTCACGACCGAGCGTACGCGCAAGCAGAGCCAGATCTACGCGCATTACGGGCCGATCCTGGCCGGCGGGCGCTTGCATGTCGCCTCATCCGATGGCATGTTACGCAGCTTCGATCCCGCCACCGGCGCGTTGGTCGGGCAGGCGCAGATCCCCGGAGGGGCTGCCTCGGCCCCCGTCGTCGCCGGTCAAACCCTTTACGTCGTTGCGCGCAACGGCCAGTTGCATGCGTTCAGATGACCTTCACACTCGCCATCGTCGGGCGGCCCAACGTGGGCAAGTCCACACTTTTCAATCGTCTTGTCGGCAAGAAGCTTGCGCTGGTCGATGACCAGCCGGGCGTGACCCGCGACCTGCGCGAAGGCGCGGGACGGTTGGGCGACCTGCGCTTTGTCGTGATCGACAGTGCCGGCCTGGAAATGGCCGACGACGACAGCCTTCAAGGCCGCATGCGCCGCCTGACCGAACGCGCGGTGGACGAGGCCGACATCTGCCTCTTCGTGGTCGATGCGCGGGTCGGTGTGACCGCAGCCGACGAGTATTTTGCCGAGATCCTGCGCCGCCGCGCAAAACACGTGATCCTGGCCGCCAACAAGTCCGAGGGTCGCGCCGGAGAGGCCGGTGCGATGGAAGCCTATGCCCTTGGCCTTGGTGAGCCCATTCGCATTTCGGCCGAGCATGGCGAGGGAATGGACGACCTTTACCGCCTGCTGGTGCCCCTAGCCGATCAGATCGAGGCCGACCGCCCCGCGCCCGTCGAGGCCGTGACCGACATCGACCTTTCGGACGAGGATGCCGAAAGTGGCGAGGGCGAAGAGGATTGGCGCCCGTCCGAGGATCGCCCCCTGCAGCTGGCCGTGATCGGCCGCCCGAATGCCGGCAAGTCGACGTTGATCAACAAGATCCTGGGCGAGGACCGACTGCTGACGGGTCCCGAGGCCGGGATCACTCGCGATTCGATCAGCGTGACGACCCGCTTCATGGACACGCCAATGCGGATCTTCGACACGGCGGGCATGCGCAAGCGTGCCAAGGTCACCGACAAGTTGGAGAAGCTGTCGGTCGCCGACGGGTTGCGCGCCGTCCGCTTCGCTGAGGTTGTCGTCGTCCTTCTGGACGTCGAGATCCCGTTCGAGCAGCAGGACCTGCGCATTGCCGACTTCGCGGAAACCGAGGGCCGCGCGGTCGTCGTTGCCGCCAACAAGTGGGACTTGGAAGAGGAAAAGCCGCAGAAGTTGAACGAACTGCGCGCGAATTTCGAGAAGCTGCTGCCGCAGCTGAAGGGCGCACCGCTGGTCACGGTGTCCGCACGCACCGGCAAGGGTCTGGACCGGCTGCATAACGCGATCCTCAAGGCGCACGAGGTCTGGAACCGCCGCGTGTCGACGGCCAAGCTGAACCAGTGGCTGGGCGCCATGACCGAAAGCCACCCACCCCCCGCACCGGGCGGGCGCCGCATCCGGCTGCGCTACATGACCCAGGTGAAAACCAGGCCGCCCGCGTTCATCGTCAAGGCGACGCACACCGACAAAATCCCCGACAGCTATCAGCGCTACCTGATCAACGGGCTGCGGGCGGATTTCGACATGCCCGGCACGCCGATCCGGCTGTTCTTCCGCGACCAGGGGGGCGACAACCCCTACAAGGCGAAGGCCACGAGGATCGTGCAGTCGGGCGCCCTGTCCAAGCACAAGGTGCGGCAGAAACCGAAGGGCAGCTAACTGGCGGCGCGGACCAGCACCGTCGCCATGCCAGAGATCCCCAGGATCGCCGCCAGCGCGATCATGGGGTCGCTGCCCATCGTGGTGACCGCAAGTCCGCAGAACGCCCAGATCAGCGCCAGAGAGTAGCCGACGCTGGATCCGATCCAGATCTGGGCCACCATCCCGATGGCCGCGCCCGGCAGGATGGCCAGCGCCGAAAGCGCCTGGATCGGCAGCTTGTCCGCCGCCAGCCCCGCCAGCGTCGCCGAGAAGACCGCGGTCGACCACCCCGCCAGAAAGCCGATCGCGGGCCGGTGGTGCCCTGCAGCGCGTCCCGCTGCAATGATGGCGCACAGCGCCCCCAGGGCGGCGACCGCCGTCAGCAGGAACGGGTTTCTCAGCAGCCAGGGCAGGGCCGTCGCTGCCAGCACGGCGATGCTCATCAGGGGCCAGATACGGGGCAGGTCGCCTCGCTCGACGATGTCATCCGAGGGATCGATGAACTGTCCCGCCGCATCCAGCAGCACCATCGCCCAGATCGACGCCAGCAGGGCCCACATCACGATGTTCACGGGGTCGAGATACAGTTCCGGTATCTGTCCGGGCGCGCTGATGGTGATCTGCGGCGGCGGAGGCAGCAGCGGCCCCGACAGGCGGGCGCTGTCGTGGGTGACGGGGATGGCGTGGCCGATCCCGGCGATCACGAAGATCACCGAGGCCGCCACATGTACAACTGTCCCGCGCCTGATCATGCAGGCAAACGCGCCGTCGGGTGCGCCAGTTTCCGCCGTGCTGCAGAACGGTTCAGGACAGCGTTCCCTTTGCCGTCAGCCGCGTCGCGCCGCCCAGATACCTGTGCAGGGCCTGGGGCAGCACGACCGAACCGTCGACCTGCTGGCCGTTTTCCAGAATCGCGATCAGCGCGCGTCCGACGGCCAGCCCGGACCCGTTCAGCGTATGCACGAATTCCGGCTTGCCGCCGCCCTCGAGGCGATAGCGCGCGTTCATGCGTCGCGCCTGGTAATCGCCGCAATAGCTGACGCTGCTGATCTCGCGATAGCGGTCCTGGCCGGGCAGCCACACCTCGAGGTCGTGGGTGATCCGCGCGCCCGCGCCCATGTCGCCGGTACACAGCACGACGGTCCGGTAGGGCAGGTCCAGCGCTTCCAGAACGGCTTCGGCGCAGCGGGTCATCCGCTCATGTTCGGCCAGGCCGCTGTCGGCGTCGGTGATGGACACCATCTCGACCTTCTCGAACTGGTGCTGGCGCAGCATCCCGGCGGTGTCGCGGCCCGCGCTGCCGGCCTCGGACCGGAAGCACTGACTGTGCGCGACCATCCGGCGGGGCAGGCTGGCGTGATCGACAAGGTCGCCATGCACCGTGTTGGTCAGCGTCACCTCGGACGTGGGGATCAGCCAGTACCCCTCGCGGGTCAGATAGCTGTCCTCGCCGAACTTGGGCAGTTGACCGGTGCCCAGCATCATGTCCTCCAGCACGAGGACCGGGGTCCAGGTCTCCTCCAGCCCGTGCTGGTCGATGTGCAGGTCGATCATGAATTGCGCCAGCGCCCGGTGGATGCGGGCGACCGCGCCCTTCAGCACGACGAAGCGGCTGCCCGACAGCTTGGCGCCCGTTTCGAAATCCATGCCGGGCTTGACGCCCGCTATGTCGAAATGCTCTTGCGGATGGAAGTCGAAGCCGGGCGGGGTGCCCCAGCGCCGCAGCTCGACATTGTCGTCTTCATCCTTGCCATCAGGCACGATTTCCAGCGGCAGGTTCGGGATGCCCATCAGCAGGTCGCGCAACTGCGCATCCAGATCGGCGGCCTCGGCGTGCATGGCGGCGATGTCGGACTTGGTCTGCGCGACCAGCGCGCGAAGTCGCTCGAACTGGGCGTCGTCTCCGCGGGCCTTGGCGGCACCGACCTCCTTGCTGGCCTTGTTCTGGTCCGCCTGCGCGGTTTCGGCGGCGCTGATCCGCGCGCGACGGTCGCTGTCCAGCGACAGGATCTGCGAGGTCAGGCCGTGCAGCCCACGCCGGTTCAGCGCCTGTTCGAAGGCCTCGGGGTTGTCACGGATCGCACGGATGTCATGCATGGCGGCACCTTCGCAATTTGCATCGCCGCTTGCCTAGCGCAAGGACGCGCCCGACAAAAGCCCGCCGCATCTTCCCCGCGCGATAATCGTCGTCAGGACGCCGCCAGGTCGACGCCCGCGCGCTGCATCATCTCCTCCAGCACCGGATGGAAATAGTGCTTGCCGACATAGCCTTCGACGCGCCCGATCTCGGTGCCGCGGTCCAGAAGGATGAAGCTGGGTGTGATGCGCGGGCGCCGGTCCAGTGCCAGCCCGTCGGGGAAGGGGCCGTCGACATCGACATCGAACAAGGGCGCCACCCGTCCGGCGGGCGAGGCGGCATAGCCTGGCGCGATCTCTGCCCGCCAGGCGCGGCAGAAGTGGCAATAGGGGGACGAGACCATCATCAGCTGCAGGGGCTGCGCGGACCAGTCCTGCTGCGCCCATGCGCGTCCAGCCACCGCCAGCACCGGCAGCGCAAGAACCACGGTCCTTCGGGACAGCTTGGGCATGCCGGTCCTCCCTGACGATGCGCAATCTAGGCCCGCGCCCCCTCGGGCACAAGGACCAGACCGGGGGCGCGGGGATTGTCGGTCGGTTGCATCTGGTCCAATGTTCCGGCCGATCTGAACGGGGCGATGGATGGACGAACTTCTCGAACCTCTGACGCAGGGCGACCGCCGGGCGCTGTCGCGGGCAATCACGCTGGTCGAATCGACCCGGCCCGACCACCGCGACCGCGCGCAACGGCTGATCGGGGCGCTGCCCGACCGGCAGGCGCTGCGCATCGGGCTGTCGGGCACGCCCGGTGTCGGCAAGTCCACCTTCATCGAGGCCTTCGGCACCCGCCTGACCGAACAGGGCCTGCGCGTGGCCGTTCTGGCGGTCGATCCGTCCTCGGCCCGGTCCGGCGGCTCGATCCTGGGCGACAAGACCCGGATGGAGCTTCTGTCCCGCAACCCCCGCGCCTTCATCCGCCCGACCCCCTCCAGCGCCCAGCTTGGCGGCGTCGCCCGCCGGACCAGAGAGGCGATCCGCCTTTGCGAGGCCGCAGGCCACGACGTCATCCTGATCGAGACGGTCGGCGTCGGACAGTCCGAAACGCTGGTCGCCGACATGTCGGACCTTTTCATCCTGCTGCTGGCCCCGGCGGGCGGGGACGAGCTGCAGGGCGTCAAGCGCGGCATCATGGAGATGGCCGACCTGATCCTGGTCAACAAGGCCGACGGAGAGCTGATGTCATCGGCCCGCCGTACCGTCGCGGATTATGCGGGCGCTCTGCGCCTGCTGCGCAAGCGACCGCAGGACCCCGAGGGCTTTCCCCAGGCGCTGCCGGTTTCGGCCGCCACGGGCGCGGGCCTTGACGAGGCCTGGGACCGGATGTGCCAGCTGGTCGACTGGCGGCGGGCGCACGGGCATTTCGACAGCATTCGCGCCCAGCAGGCCCGCCATTGGTTCCTGGCCGAACTGCGCGCCGGTCTTCTGGCGCAGCTGGACACGCCCGACGCGCGCAGGCGGGTCGAGGATCTGGGGCAGTCGGTGGCTGCGGGCGACCTGGCCCCCGGGATCGCTGCGCGCCAGGTGCTCGACTGGCTGGGCGCGCGGGAATAGCTGCCCGATTTCACGCCCCACACCCCGCGCGAATCGCGTATGACGGTGCGGGAAAGGGGTGATGCGATGCGTGACCTGACGGATCATGACCAACTTTATGCCGCGCTGCTGGCGCGCGATGCGGCCTATGAGGGCGTGGCGCTGGTCGGCGTCACCACGACCGGGATCTTCTGTCGGCTGACCTGTCCGGCCAGAAAGCCCCGGCCCCAAAATTGCCGCTGGTTTCCCGACGCCGCCGCCGCCAAGGCCGCCGGCTTCCGCGCCTGCCTGCGCTGCAAACCCGGGGGGGCGCAGGCGGATGCGCATCCGCTGATCGCCGATCTGACCGCAGCCCTTGCCGCCCGCCCCGACCACCGCTGGTCCGAGGCGGACCTGGCTGCCCGCGGTCACGATCCGTCGACTGTCCGGCGGCTGTTCCGCCAGCATTTCGGGCAGAGCTTTCTGCAGATGGCCCGCACCGCGCGGCTGCGGCAGGGAATGGCGACGCTGCACAAGGGGGGCAGGATGATCGATGCACAACTGGAGGCCGGCTTCGATTCGTCCTCGGGGTTTCGCGAAGCGTTCCGCGCGCTGTTCGGCCACGCGCCGCACCAGATGCAGGGCGACCTGCGCGCCGACTGGATCGACACGCCCCTTGGCGGGATGGTCGTCATCGCCGACGACGACGCGCTGCACCTGCTGGAATTCGTGGACCGCAAGGCGCTGCCGCAGGGTCTGCGGCGGCTGTCGGCGCTGGTCGGCGGGCGCATCGGGCTGGGCCGGACGGCGGTGACGGACCAGACCGAGGCCGCGCTGGCCCGATTCTTCGAGGGCCGCGACGGGCGGCTGGACCTGCCCCTGCGGCTTGTGGGAACGCCCTTCCAGGCCCGCGTCTGGCAGGCGCTGCGCGACATCCCGGCAGGAGAGACGCGCAGCTACGCCCAGCTTGCCGCCGCCATCGGCCAGCCGTCCGCCGTCCGTGCGGTGGCTGCGGCCAATGGCGCGAACCGGCTGGCACTGGTCGTGCCCTGCCACCGGGTGATCGGCAGCGACGGCAGCATGACGGGCTATGCCGGCGGCCTCTGGCGGAAGGAACGCCTGATCGCGCTGGAATCCGGCTATCGCGCGGCGAATCGCCCGACAAGGCTTGACGCAGGCCCCGCATCGCTGTAACCACCCGCGAACGGAATTCCGGGCGCTGCCTCGCGGCGCCCTTTCACATTGGGACGGACCCACTGCCGGGAACGCCCGCATAGCTGAGACGAAGGAACACAACCATGTCGCGCGTCTGCGAACTGACCGGCAAAGGCCCGATGACCGGTAACAATGTCAGCCATGCCAACAACAAGACCCGTCGCCGGTTCCTGCCGAACCTGAACGAGGTCACGCTGTTGTCCGAAAAGCTGGGCCGTGGCTACTCGCTGCGGATCTCGGCCGCCGCCCTGCGGTCGGTCGATCACCGTGGCGGGCTGGACGCCTTCCTGGCCCGCGCCAAGGACACCGAACTGTCGGACCGTGCGCTGAAGATCAAGCGCGACCTGTCCAAGGCCGAAGCCGAGACCGCCTCGGCCTGAGCCGCAGCAGCCGGCAACCTGCGCAGCCCCGTCCCTTCGGCGGGGCTTTCGCATGCCTGCGACCGATTGACCGCTGACCCGCCACGCCCGGTCAGCTAGGGTCCCGCCATGTTCCGTCCCGTGCCCTTCGCCCTGATCCTTGTCGTGATGCTGACCAGCATCGGGCTGGGTGCTGCGCGCGGCACCGTGCGCCAAGGGACCGAGGTCGTGCTGTGCACCGGGCACGGGGTCGTCGTCACGGTTCTTCCCGACGACGGGGGCCGTGCCGCCCATGTCTGCCCCGACATGGCCCTTGCCGTGCTGGTCGCGGTTGGCTCCGCTGATGTCGCGTTGCCGCAGCGCGTGTCGGGCACCCTCGGGGCCACGACGGCGCGGCGTGCGCCTACCCGGACCTTCCGGCGCACCGCCATCCGGGTGCGCGATCCTCCGGTTCTCCTCGTTGCCTGAGAATCACTTTTTAGAACACGAGGACCATCATGAAGACCCTGACCCTTGCCGCCGTTGCGGCCCTTTTTCCCGTTGCCGCGCTGGCGCATGACGGCATGCACATCAACGACGCCTATGCCCGCAGCGCCAACCCCAAGACCGGCGCGATCTTCCTGACGCTGGAAAACCATCGCAAGGTGGCCTGTTCGCTGCAATCCGTCGCCTCGGACGCGGCCGATCGGGTCGAGCTGCACAGCCATTCCGAGGAGAATGGCGTGATGCGCATGGGCGCCATCGAGGGTGGCATCACCGTTCCCGCCGGCGGGACGCACCAGCTTGCGCGCGGTGGCGATCACGTGATGCTGATGGGCCTGACCCGTCCGCTGGCCGATGGCGACAGCATCGATCTGACGCTCGACTTCGGCGACTGCGGCAGCGAAACGACCACCGCGGTCGTCGACAACCAGCGAGAGGACGCCGCCGCCGAACATGGCGACCACGCCGGTCACTGACCGGCTGTCACGCCGCGCGGCTGACCAGCTGCGCGGCCACCGGCCCAAGATGCCCCACCATCAGCCGCACTCCCTCGGCCGACGGATGCACGCCGTCCAGCAGCAGGCCCGCCTGCCGGTCGCGCGGCGCGGCAAGCAGCGGCCCATAAAGGTTCGGTAGCAGCAGCGCATCGTGCCGGGTCGCCAGCCGGGGCCAGATCCCGGCCCAAGCCCGCCGGGATGCCGCATCCTTGCCGGGGCCACCGACGCCGACCAGCAGCAGCGACCGACCGCCCCTGCCGGCGATGGTCAGGATCGCGTCGAGGTTCCTTTCCGCCTGGTCCGCCTGCCAGCCGCGCAGCATGTCGTTGCCGCCAAGTTCGACGATGACGGCGTCGGGACGGTGACGCCGCAGCGACGGTCCGATGCGGACGCGACCGCCATAGGCGGTGTCGCCGGACAGCCCCCCGTCGATCAGCCGCGCCGGATGCCCGTTCGCCTCCAACCAGTTCGACAGCTGCGGCACCAGCCCCTGGCCGGGCGGCAGGCCATAGCCCGCCATCAGGCTGTCGCCGAAGCACAGGATGCGCGGCACGACTTGCGCCCGGGCCGTGGCGGGCAGCGCCAGGGTCAGGGCAGCGGCGGTCAGCAGCTGACGGCGGGACAGGGTCATGCGGCGCTCCGCAGCCGTAGGGCGTTGCCGACCACGAAGACAGAGGACAGCGCCATCGCCGCCGCCCCCAGCATCGGAGAGAGCTGCGGTCCCCCGAACGGCACCAGCACGCCCATCGCCACCGGGATCAGCGCTGCGTTATAGGCAAACGCCCAGAACAGGTTCTGGCGGATATTGCGCATCACCGCCCGCGACAGGCGAATCGCCCGCACGACGCCTTGGGGATTGCCTGACATAAGCACCGCGTCGGCGGATTCGATGGCGATGTCGGTGCCGGTGCCGATCGCGATGCCGGTCTCGGCGGCGGCCAGCGCGGGGGCGTCGTTGATGCCGTCGCCCACGAAGACGCTGCCCTTGCCCATGCCATGGATTGCGGTCAGCTTGTCCTCGGATGTCAGGCCGGCCTTGATCCGGTCGATGCCGATGCGCGCGCCGACGGCCTGCGTTGTGGCAAGGAGGTCGCCCGACAGCATCGCCGTTTCCAGACCCAGCCGGTGCAGATCGGCCACCGTGGGCGCGGCCTCGGGGCGTTCCGGGTCGGCCAGGGCAAAGGTCGCCACGTGTCGACCATCGACGGCCAGGTGGACGGGGGTCGCGCCCTGACGGGCCGCGTCATCGGCCTGCGCAAGCAGGGCCGGGGCAGGGGGGACGCCGCCAGCCTCCAGCGCCGCACGGTTGCCGATCAGCAGGTCCTGCCCCTCGACCGAGGCCGTTAGACCACGTCCGGCGGTGGCCGTGACCGAGCGGGCGGCGGGCAGGTCCATGCCCTCGGCTTCGGCCAGGATGGCGGCGGCAAGGGGATGTTCGGACCGAGCCTCGGCGGCGGCGGTAAAGCGCAGCGCATCGTCGCGCCCGATGCCGTCGGTCCAGATCGCGGTGACCCGCGGGCGACCCTGCGTCAGCGTGCCGGTCTTATCAAAGGCCACGACCCGCGCACCTGCCAGCTTCTGCAGCGCATCGCCCCGCCGGAAGAGGACGCCAAGCTGCGCACCCCGACCGCTGCCGACCATGATCGACACCGGCACGGCGAGACCCATGGCGCAGGGGCAGGCGATGATCAGCACCGACACGCTGGCAACGACAGCATGGGCCAGCCCCGGCCCCCAGATCAGCCACAGCACGAAGGTCAGCGCCGCCAGCGCCATCACAACCGGCACGAAGATCAGCGTCACGCGGTCGACCAGCGCCTGCACCGGCAGCCGGGCGGCCTGCGCCTGCTCGACCAGCGCCACGATCCGCGACAGGACGGTGTCCGACCCGGTCGCGGTGACGCGATAGGTCAGGGCCGCCGATCCGTTCACCGTCCCGCCGGTGACCTTGTCGCCCGGGGCTTTCGAGGCCGGGACAGGTTCCCCTGTCAGCATCGACTCGTCGACGGGACCCGAACCGTCGGTCACCACGCCGTCCAGCGCCACCCGTTCGCCGGGGGCCAGCAGCAGCAGGTCGCCGTCGCGCAGATCGGCGACCGGCAGCTTGACCGGACGTCCGTCGCGCAGGGCTGTCGCCGTGTCGGGCGCCAGCGCGATCAGCGCGCGGATCGCGGCGCCGGCCTGCCCCTTGGCGCGCGCTTCCAGCCAGCGGCCCATCAGGATCAGAGTCATGATTACCGCCGCCGCCTCGAACCAGACCTGACGCGAGGATGCCGGCACCAGCCCCGGCGCCAGCGTCACCACGGTCGAGAACAGGAACGCCGTCCCCGCGCCGAGGGCGACGAGGCTGTTCATTTCGGGTGCACCGCGGCGCAGGGCCGGGATGCCTGCCGTGAAGAAGCGCCGCCCCGGACCCGCCAGAACCGCCAGCGTCAGCACCATCTGCGCCAGCCACAGCGCCTGCGTCGGGACCAGCCCGTGCAGCCAGTGGTGAAAGCCGGGAATGGCATGTCCACCCATCTCGACTAGGAAGACCGGCAGGGTCAGGGCAAGGGCCGTCAGGAAAGCGCGCCGAAGGTCGGGCGCCTGATCGGGCGGCGGCGCGGCCAGGCAGTCGGGCACGGCGACTTTGGCGGGATAGCCCAGGTGGGTGATGGCCTGCGCCAGCGCCTCGGGCGACAGGCCGGGCGCGTGGGTCACCTCGGCCCGGTGGGTGGCCAGGTTCACCTGCGCCTGCGCGACATCGGGGCGGACGGTCAGAGCGCGGGTGATCCGCCCCGAGCACGAGGCGCAGCTCATCCCGTCGATGGTCAGGCGGGTGGTGGTCAGCTGCGCGGGATAGCCCGCCTGCTCCAGTGCGTCCTGCACCTGCGGCAGGGTGGCGCCGTCAAGCCGCAGATGCGCGCGCTTGGTGACGGGGTTCACGTTCAGGTCGCTGACGCCGGGCAGGGCGGTCAGGGCACGGGTCACACGGCCGGCGCAGGACGCGCAGCTGATGCCCGGAATGGTCAGGTCAAGTTCGGTGGCGGAGGTCATGTCCAGATGTCCCAAGGTTGCGGATCGGTCGCAGCAACATTGGGGCCGCCGGCGGCGCCTGCGGGCGCGATGGCGCGCGGTCAGCCAGCTGAGCGTGCGGGAGCGCCTCCAGGTGCACCGGCACGGGGCGCGGTGCGGGCCGCGACAGGCGCGGCCGGGCGGACATGTGGCAGCGGCAGGCTCGGTCGCCCCGGCCCCGGCACAGATGGGCCGGACGGACAGTCGCCTTGCGGCGGCGAGGTTGCGAATTGCTGCAGCACATGCCCAACAGATGTGGCCCGTGTGCGCCTCGGTCAAGGCTCAACGTCGACGTGAGTTGCGGGGGGTGCCGCTTTTCCTGTAACCATGGGCCGAATGTTCCGGACGAGGATGAAGCATGAACCGCCGTCAGATGATCTCGCTGGCCCTGCCTCTGGCCGTTGCGCTGGCCGCCGCGCCGTCGCTGGTGATGGCACAGGCCGCACCCGTCGCCCCGGCTGCGGCCGATCCCTATGTTCCGACCGAGGTCGCCATCCGCGAGGATTTCGAGGTCGGCAGCATCGTCGTGGTCAGCCGCGACTTCTTCCTCTACCACGTCATCGCGCCGGGCCGGGCGATCCGCTACGGCGTCGCCGTCGGCAAGGACGAACTGGTCTGGAAGGGCAAAGCGACCATCGGGCGCAAGGTCGAATGGCCCAGCTGGCGCCCGACGCAGGACATGATCGAACGTAACCCGGACGCGTACCAGAAATATGCCGATGGCATGCCCGGCGGTCCGAAGAACCCGCTGGGGGCGCGGGCGCTCTATCTCTATAACGCCCAGGGCCAGGACACGGCGATCCGCATCCACGGGACGACCGATCCCGGATCGATCGGCCGGGCGGTGTCGAACGGCTGCCTGCGGATGCGCAACGAAGCCGTGATCAGCCTGTTCGACCAGGTCCCGGTCGGCACGCCCGTCTACGTCTTCTGATCTTGACCCTGCGCCTGTCACGGGTGGCCGACCCCGCGCTGTCGAGGTTCGACCAGATCATCGACGCCCGCTCTCCGGCGGAATATGCCGAGGATCACCTGCCCGGCGCGATCAGCCTGCCCGTCCTCAACGACGAGGAGCGGGCGCGCGTCGGCACGATCTATAAGCAGGTGTCGCCCTTTGACGCCCGCAAGATCGGCGGCGCGCTGGTCATCGCGGCCATCGCCCGCCACATCGCGGGGCCGCTGGCCCATCACGACGGGGCGTGGCAGCCGCTGGTCTATTGCTGGCGGGGCGGGCAGCGCTCCGGCGCCTTCACGACGCTTCTGCGAGAGGTCGGCTGGCGCGCCGACCGGATCGAGGGCGGCTACAAGGCCTGGCGCCGGCTGGTCGTGGACCTGGTGCAGAATGGCCCGGTTCCCGCGCCGGTGATCGTTCTGGACGGCAATACCGGCAGCGCCAAGACCGAGATCCTGCTGCACCTGGCCAGCCGCGGGCACCAGGTCATCGACCTGGAGGGGCTGGCGAACCACCGGGGCAGCATCTTCGGCGGCATGCCAGGTGGCCAGCCCAGCCAGAAGATGTTCGAGGGCCGCCTGGCGCTGGCCCTTGAGGCGCTGGACCCCACCCGACCGGTGCTGGTCGAGGCCGAGAGCAGCCGGATCGGCGATCTGAACGTTCCCAAGGCGATGTGGCAGGCGATCTGCGCCGCCCCGCGCGCCCGGCTGGAGGTGCCGGTCGAGGCGCGCGCGGTCTTCACCGCCGACCGTTATGCCGAGGTGCTGGGCGACGGCGTCCGCATGGCGCCGATTCTGACCCAGCTGACGCCGCTGCACCCCGCCGACCGGATCGCCATGTGGCGGGAGATGCTGGCGGTCGGCGACCTCTACGGAATTTCGGAGAGCCTGCTGCGGGACCACTACGACCCGCGCTACCAACGCCACCGGTCGCGGCATGACGACGGGCGCGGGCAGGTGGTGTTCCTGCACGGGCTGACGGACCTTGAGGCGGCGACCTCGAAGGTCGAGGCCGCATTGGCCCGGATGCAGCCGTCCACGGGATCGGCGATCGGCGGCTGATCATGTCCGCGGCATCACGATGGGCGCGGGCAGGTGGCGTCGCATAAGACGCTGTTGAAACCGGCGGCTGCAGGTCGACGCCCATCGGCCGCATTCAGCCGTCCAGGCGTCTGTTCGACGCCTGACCGTGTTGGCAGGATTGCCCGAGACAGCGTGTAAGCCGACTTGCGACTTCGGACAGACCGTGAACCCTCAGTCGCGCAGGAAGCGGCGCAGGACGGCCTCGAGCTTGGCAGCGCCCAAGGGCGCCATTGCTTCGGTATGATCGTGGCTGATCGCCTCGTCCGACAGGCCCGCCCCCATGTTGGTGATTACCGAGATCGCGGCGCAGCGCAGCCCCAGGAAGCGCGACAGGATGATTTCCGGCACGGTGGACATGCCCACGGCATCGGCACCAAGAGTGCGGGCGGCGCGGATCTCGGCCGGGGTTTCGAAGCTGGGGCCCGAAAACCAGCAATAGACGCCCTCTGGCAGCTCCACGCCTTCGGCCTCGGCGGCCGCGCGCAGGCCGGCCCGCATGTCGACGTCATGCGCGTCGGTCATGGGCACGAATCGGGCGTCCGTCGCCTCTCCGATCAGGGGGTTCGTTCCGGCGAAGGCGATGTGATCGCTTAGCAGCATCAGCGCGCCGGGCGGGATGTCGGAGCGCAGCGAGCCGGCCGCATTCGTCAGGATCAGGCGGTCGCAGCCAAGTTCGGCCAGCACCTCCAGCGGCAGGCGCATGGCGTCGGCACGGCCCGATTCGTAGTAATGCGACCGCCCGCCGAAGACGGCGACGCGGGTGCCCTCCAGTTGGCCGATCACCAGTTGCGGGACATGGCCGGACACGCCGGCATGGGGAAAGCCCGGCAGGTCCGAGTAGGGGATGGCGACGCCCTCTACCTTGGCCGCCAGGTGCCCCAACCCGGACCCGAGGATCATGCCGAACGCTGGCGGCTTATCCCCGGCGCGCTCGCGGATAAGGGCGGCGAGCTCAGCGCTCCTTGACATAGGGCTCTCCTCCGGCGCGGGGCGGGACGGCGCGGCCGACGAAGCCCGCCAGGATCACCACCGTCAGGATATAGGGCAGCGCGTTCATGAACATCGAGGGGACGGTGACGAAGCCCAGGTCGAGGTCGGGATAGAGGTTCGCGATCGCCTCGAGGAGGCCGAAGAGGAAGGTCGCGAACAGCGCCTGCCAGGGCCGCCACTTGGCGAAGATCAACGCCGCCAGGGCGATGAACCCGCGGCCTGCCGTCATCTCCTTGACGAAGCCGGCCGACAGAGCCGTGGCTAGATAGGCCCCGGCGATGCCGGTCAGCACGCCGCAGATCGCCACCGCCGCATAGCGCAGCCGTGTCACCGATACGCCCGAGGTATCGACCGAGGCGGGGTTTTCCCCCACGGCCCGCAGCCGCAGGCCAAAGCGCGTGCGGAACAGCACCCACCAGGTCAGCGGCACCAGCGCGAAGGCGACATAGACCAGGATCGTGTGCCCCGAGATCAGACCGGAATAGATCGGCCCCAGCACCGGCACGTCGCGCAGCGTGTCCGCAAAGGGCAGGGTGATCGGATTGAACCGGCCCGCCCCGGTCAGCGACGGCGTGCGACCGCCAAGGCCGAAGGCGTTCTGGCCGACCAGCACCGTCAGGCCCGAGGCGAGAAAGTTGATCGCCACGCCCGAGATCAGCTGGTTGCCCTTGAAGGTGATCGAGGCAAGCCCGTGGACCAGCGACAGCACCAGCGCCCCGGCGATCCCCGCCGCCAGCCCCAGCCAGGCGCTGCCCGTCAGGAACGCGACCGAGGCCGAGGTGAAGGCCGCCATCAGCATCTTCCCCTCAAGCCCGATGTCGAAGACGCCGGCCCGTTCGGAATAGAGCCCCGCCAGGCAGGCCAGCAGCAGGGGCGTCATCAGGCGCAGCGCGCTGCCGATGCCCTGCTGCGCAGCCGTCCCGTCGGCCAGCGCCCAGACAAGGCAGATCGCCAGCACGATGATGGCGATGAAGGAATCCTTGATGTTCATCCCTTGGCCCCCCCGGTCCGGCGGCGGGACAGGAACAGACGCTCCAGTGGCACGCGGACCATGTTGTCCAGCGCGCCCGTGAGCAGGATCACCAGCGCCTGGATGACCACGATCAGCTCTCGCGGGATGGTCGTCCACAGCGCCAGTTCGCCCCCGCCCTGATAGAGAAAGCCGAACAGCAGCGCCGCCAGAAGGATACCGAGCGGGTGGTTGCGGCCCATCAGCGCCACGGCGATGCCGATGAAGCCCGCGCCTTCGACGGCGTTCAGGACCAGGCGTTCCGATTCGCCCATGACGTTGTTGATCGCCATCAGCCCTGCCAGACCGCCCGAGATCAGCATGGCGATCACGGTGATGCGGACGGGGTTGATGCCGGCATAGACGGCGCCCGGTTCGGACTTGCCCAAGGCGCGGATCTCGAATCCAAGACGCGTGCGCCAGATCAGCACCCAGACCAGCAGGCAGGCGGCCAGCGCCAGGAAGAAGGTGATGTTTGCGGGGGTGTTGCGCCCCCATTCGATGCCGATGGACGCGAACAGGTCGGTCAGCGCCGGCAGGTTCGTCGACTCGGGAAACCGGGCCGAGGCCGGGTCCATGCTGCCCACTGGGCGCAGCTTGTTGACCAGCACGTAATTCAGCAGCGCTGCCGCGATGAAGTTGAACATGATCGTTGTGATCACGATGTGGCTGCCGCGCTTTGCCTGAAGGATCGCCGGGATGAAGGCCCAGGCCGCGCCGAACAGCGCCGCCCCGACCATGGCAACAGGCAGCGCGAGTGCCCAATGCGGCAGCGGGATATTCAACAGCACCAGCGCGACTCCCAGTCCGCCCATCGCCGCCTGACCTTCGCCGCCGATGTTGAACAGGCTGGCGTGATAGGCGACGGCGACCGCCAGTCCGGTGAAGATGAAGTTCGTCGCATAATAAAGCGTGAACCCCCAGCCATAGGACGACCCCAGCGCGCCCTCGACCATCGTGGTCAGCGCGACCCAGGGGCTTTCGCCGATCGCCAGGATCACCAGCGCGGAAATTCCCATCGCCAGCACCAGAGAGATCAGCGGCGTCAGGATCACGTCCGCCCATTTCGGCATCTTGTCCATCAGGCGCGCTCCTCGGGGTGCTGGTCTTCGGGCGGGATGCCAGCGGTGGCGGGGGCGCTCATGTCGGTCACGCCGGCCATCAGCAGGCCCAGTTCCCCGGTGGTGGTCTGGTCCGGCAGCCTCTCGCCCATGATGCGTCCGTCGAACATGACCGCCACGCGGTCCGACAGCGACAGGATCTCGTCCAACTCGACCGAGACCAGCAGGATCGCCTTGCCGGCGTCGCGCAGTTCCACGATCCGCTTGTGGATGAATTCGATGGCGCCGATGTCCACCCCGCGCGTCGGCTGGCCGATCAGCAGCAGGTCGGGGTTGCGCTCGATCTCCCTCGCGACGACGATCTTCTGCTGATTGCCACCGGAAAAGTTGCGCGCCGCCAGGTTCGGGTCGCGCGGGCGGACATCGAACCGCTCCATCTTCTCGGCGGCGTCGCTGCGGATGGCGGCGTTGTCCATCAGCCAGCCCTTGTTGAATTCCGGCGCGTCCTGCCACCCGAAGGCGACGTTTTCCCAGGCCGCGAAGTCCATGATCAGCCCTTCAACCTGCCGGTCTTCGGGGATGTGGCCGATGCCGTCGCGGCGCCGCTGGCCGGCGTTGCACCTGCTCCCCGACAGGGGCAGGGGCTGGCCGTTCATCCGCACCTCGCCGCCGACCTTGGCATTCTTTGGGGGATAGCCGCCCAAAATCTCCAGCAGCTGGGTCTGGCCGTTGCCGCTGACGCCGGCGAGGCCCAGGATTTCCCCCGCACGGATGTCCAGGTTGACGCCGCGCAGGCGTTCCACGCCCTCGTCGTCGACCATGCTCAGGTTGCGCATCTCGAGCACCGGGGCCTGAGGCCGCGCCGGCTGCTTGTCGACGTTCAGCAGGACCTTGCGGCCCACCATCAGTTCGGCCAGCTCCTCGGGGCTGGTCTCGGCGGTGCGGACGGATGCCACCATCTCGCCCCGGCGCATGACGCTGACGCTGTCGGTGATCTCCATGATCTCGCGCAGCTTGTGGGTGATCAGGATGATCGTCTTTCCTTCGTCGCGCAGGCCTTCCAGGATGCGGAACAGGTGATCCGCCTCGGCCGGTGTCAGCACGCCCGTGGGTTCGTCCAGGATCAGGATATCGGCCTGGCGATAGAGCGCCTTCAGGATCTCGACCCGCTGCTGGTGACCAACCGAGAGCGAGTCGATCGTCGCGTCGGGGTCCACGTTCAGTTGATATTCGGCGGCCAGTTGCTTCAGCACGCCGCGCGCCTTGGACAGCGACGGGCGCAGCATGGCCCCGTCCTCGGCGCCCAGGATCACGTTCTCCAGCACGGTGAAATTTCGGACCAGCTTGAAATGCTGGAAGACCATGCCGATGCCGGCGCGGATCGCGGTCTGGCTGTCGGCGATGGTGATCGGGCGGCCGTCGACCAGAATCTCGCCCGCGTCGGGTTTGTAGAACCCGTAGAGGATCGACATCAGCGTGGACTTGCCCGCGCCGTTTTCGCCGATGATGCCGTGGATCGTGCCCTTGGGGACGCGCAGGTCGATATTGCGGTTGGCCTGGACCGGCCCGAACGCCTTCGAGATGCCGCGCAGCTCGATGGCAGCGGGGGCGGCCGTGTCCGACCGCCCCCCCACGCTTTTCCCTGCGGTCGCCATCAGCTGGCCGGGCAGGTGTTGTCGGTCATGTAGTCGTGCACCGAGATTTCGCCCGAGGCGATGGCGGCCTTGGCCTCGTCCACGGCGGCCTGCATCTCGGGGGTGACCAGCTCCTGGTTGTTCTCGTCGATGGCGACGTCCACGCCGCCCGCGGCCAGGTCCATGACCTTGATGCCGGGCTCCAGATCGGCACCCGCCACGAAGGCATCATAGACCGCGTTGTCCACCTGCTTGACCATCGAGGTCAGGACCTTGCCCGGGTGCAGCATGTTCTGGTTGCTGTCGACGCCGACCGACAGGATGCCTTCGTCGGCCGCTGCCTGCAGCACGCCGATACCGGTGCCGCCCGCCGCCGCATAGATCACGTCAGCCCCCTGAGAGATCTGCGCGCGCGCCAGCTCGCCCCCCTTCACGGGGTCGTTCCAGGCCGCCGGGGTCGTGCCGGTATAGTTGATCAGCACCTCGCCTTCCGGCTTCACCGACTTGAAGCCCTGCGCAAAGCCGCATTCGAACTTGTGGATCAGCGGGATGTCCATGCCGCCGATGAAACCGACGGTGTCCGATTCCGATGCCATGGCCGCCATGACGCCGGCAAGGTAGCTGCCCTGCTCCTCGGTGAAGACCACCGACTGCACGTTCGGCGCCTCGACCACCATGTCGATGATCGCGAACTTGGTGTCGGGATAATCGCCCGCCACTTGACTGAGGACGTCGCCGAAGGCAAAGCCGGTCATGACGATCGGGTTCGACCCGGATTCGGCCAAGCGCCGAAGGGCCTGTTCACGCTGCGCTTCCGACTGCATCTCCAGCTCGCGATAGCTGCCGCCGGTCTCCTCGACCCAACGCTGCGCGCCCATGTAGGCTGCCTCGTTGAAGGACTTGTCGAACTTGCCGCCAAGGTCGAAGATCAGCGCCGGATCGGCCAGGGCCGCGCCGGCCGACATCGCGGACAGCGCCGCGCCGGTCAGAAGCGATTTCATCAGCGTCATCAGGGAACCTCATCCTGTTTCCGCGGGCGATTCAGAAGGGCCCGCCGTCACTCGCGATTAGGGCGCATCGGTCTGGGACGGTCAACCGCCTTCTTGGTCGGCACGCAGCGTCAATCGCATCACGATGGCGTCCGTCTGCGGCCCGTAATAGCGCCGCCGGGTGCCAGCATGCGCCCAGCCCGCGCGGTCGTAAAGGTGCCGGGCCGCCAAGTTGTCGGCTGCGACCTCCAGGAAGGCCGCGTCCGCCCCGTGCCGTGCCGCCTCTCTGGCAAAACCTTCGACCAGGCGCAGGCCCAGGCCCGCCCGCCGGGCCTCGGGCACCACTGCCAGCGTCAGCAACTCGGCCTCTCCGGCCAGGGCGCGACCCAGCAGGAAGCCTCCCGGCTCTGACAGCAGGAAGCCGCCGGGCGAGGCCACGAGGTCCGCAAACTCGCCAGCGGTCCAGGGGCGCGGCCGCTCGAAGCAGCGGGCATGCAACTCCGCAAGCGCCTCCGGCGTCACGGGAGGATCACCGGCGGCGCCTCCCGCGCGGGGGCCGCATCCGCGGGCCGAAGATACAACGGCGCCGGCCGCGGCCCCGGCCGGTCGGCGCGCGACGCCGCGATCCGCGCCACACCTTCGGCCAGAGCGACAACCGGCGCAGCCGGCGCGGGGCCGGGCGGCAGCGCGCCGGCTGCGGCTTGCCGCGGCCGGCTCCCGCTCTGGGCCTCATCCGGCGGCGGGAAATCCTGCCAGATGATCTCTCCCGCCCGGCCGGGGATGACGATGCGGCAGGGCCTGGGCAGGCCGAAGGCCAGCGCCTCGTGCGTGCCGACGCCGACCGCCGGAACACCAAGGGCCAGCGCCAGCCCGCGCGCCGCCGCCACCGCAACCCGGATGCCCGTGAAGTTGCCCGGACCGACGCCCACGCCGACCAGCGCGACATCGCCCCATCTCAACCCGGCTTCGGCAAGAACCTCGGCGGCCATCGGCATCAGCCGCTCGGCCTGTCCCTTGGCCATCTCCTCGTGGCATTGGGCCAGAAGACGGTCGCCCTGCAGCAAAGCGGCCGCGCAATGCGCGGCCGATGTGTCGAAGCCCAGGACGATCCGGTCAGGCAACGGGCCGGACCTCGATCACCTCGGGGATATAATGGCGCAGCAGGTTCTCGATCCCCATCTTCAGCGTCAGGGTCGAGGACGGGCAGCCCGCGCAGGCACCCTGCATGTGCAGGTAGACGATGCCGCGATCAAAGCCGTGGAACGTGATGTCGCCGCCGTCCTGCGCCACAGCCGGACGAACGCGCGTGTCCAGCAGTTCCTTGATCTGGCCGACCACCTCGGAATCCGGTCCGTCATGGCTGGCATGGCCCGCGCTTTCGGGCGCCTCGCCCTCGATCGCCGGGGCCCCGGACTGGAAATGCTCCATGATGGCGCCCAGGATCGACGGCTTCAGGTGGTCCCAGGGGGCATCGTCGGCCTTCGTCACGGTGACGAAGTCGCGGCCCAGAAAGACGCCGGTGACGCCTTCGACCGTGAAGATCCGGCGGGCCAGCGGAGAGGTCGCGCCCATCTCGGGCGAGGGGAAGTCGGCCGTTCCGCTGCCCAGCACGGTTTCGCCGGGCAGGAACTTCAGCGTGGCCGGGTTCGGGGTCGTCTCGGTCTGGATGAACATGGGGGCGCTCCTTTGATGCCTGATATGGCTATCCAGGGCGTTCGGGTCAAGCTGCAGGGGCGGTCAGGTGATCGCCTCCAGGCGGTCCTTGGACAGGTCGCCCGGCACCAGCGTGATCGGGCACGGCAAGGCCAGCGGGTCGCGCAGCAGCCGCGTCAGGACAGGGTTCTGTCCGCCCTTGTCGGCGGCAAGCCCGAGGACGACGATGCCGATCTCTCCGTCTTCGGCGATCTGCGCCAGAAGCTCCTCGGCCGGGTCCCCTTCGCGGATGACCAGCTCCGGCTCGATCCCCGGCCGAGAGCGCATCCACTTCGCGAAGACCTCGTAATGCGCCTCGATCCGCTCGCGCGCCTCGCCGCGCATCACGTCGGCCACGCCGAAGCCGTGCTGGATCTCGTCGGCGGGAATGACGGCCAGAATCACGACAGCCCCTTGGGTCTTGGCCGCGCGCATCGAGGCGAAGCGGATCGCGTTCAGACATTCCTTGCTGTCGTCCAGCAGGACCAGAAATTTCCGCATCATACCCCGTCTTGCCGTTCCGGATCGGCACAGAGTGGCCGAACTGCCATGGTTGCGCAAGGGATTGCACCGAAAACCTCGGGCGCCAGTTCCCTATCGTTCCGGCTTGTGCTAGCCGCGAAAGAAGCTCGTAGCCAGTAACCGGATGCCAATGTGACGATCCACCACGACTGGGACAACACCGACGCTGCCCGGTTGGCCAGTCTGACCGCGCCCAAGATGGCGTGGTTCATGGGCGAGGCGACGGCGCCCGGCGTGAACCCGATGCCGCTGACCAAGCGGACCTTCGACGTGGTGCTGGCCCTTCTGCTTCTGATCCCGCTGTCCGTCGTCATGCTGGGTGTCGCGGCTGTCCTTCTGGTGCTGCAGGGCCGCCCGATCTTCTATGCCGCCCATCGGATGCGCAGCCCGAATCAGCCCTTCACCCAGTGGAAGTTCCGCACCATGCTGTGCAAGGAGGGCGACTTCGGCGCCACCGGTGCGCACAAGGCCTGGCGGATCACGCCGATGGGGCGCTTCCTGCGCCGATCGCGCATCGACGAACTGCCGCAGCTGGTCAACATCCTCAAGGGCGACATGAGCTTCGTGGGCCCCCGCCCGCCACTGCGCGAATACGTCGAACGGTTCCCTGCCGTCTACGGCCAGGTGCTGCACAGCCGCCCGGGCGTCACCGGCCTTGCGACGCTGATCTATCACCGGCACGAGGACCGCATCCTCGCCCGCTGCAAGTCCGCGCAGGCGACCGAGGCGGCCTATTACCGCCGCTGCCTGCCGGCCAAGCTGAAGATCGACCTGATCTATCAGCGTCATCGCAGCTTGCGGCTGGACCTGTGGATCCTGTGGCACACGCTCAAGATCGTCGTGTCGCGCCGCGACGAACGCCCGCGCCGCCGCCGCCGCGGTCAGGTCGAACTGCCGGACGGCTCGCTGCTGCACCGGGCAGGTTCCCGGCGCGTGAAGGGGTCGCAGGGGTAACCCACCCCCGAAAGATAGAGACCCTGCGGCGGGCATACCGGCCCGCAGGCCGCACGGTCTTGCGCCGCCAGCGCCTCGGCCACGCGCGCCGGCGGCCACGACCCGGCGCCGACACGCTCCAGCGTTCCCACGATCGACCGCACCTGGTTGTGCAGGAACGACCGCGCCCGCAGGTGGAAGCGGTATTCGCGGCCGTGCGGGATCTCGACCTCTTCGATGGCGATCTCGTCCAGCGACTTCACCGGACTCTTGGCCTGGCAGATCGAGGATCGGAAGGTGGTGAAGTCGTGATGGCCCACCAGATGCGCCGCGCCCTCGCGCATCGCCCCGATGTCCAGCGGGTTCAGCACCTGCCAGATCTGCCCCCTGTCATGCGTCACCGGTGCGCGACGGGCCACAAGGCGGAACAGGTAGCGCCGCTCGATGGCGGAAAAGCGGGCGTGGAAGTCGTCGTCGACCCGCGCCGCCTGCAAGATTGCGACCGGTGCCGGCTTCAGGTGCCAGTTCAGCGCCTCGGCCAACCGGAACGGGTCCCAGTCGCGCGCCAGGTCGGCATGGGCGACCTGGCCCGTGGCGTGGACGCCGGCATCCGTCCGACCCGCCGCCGCGATCCGTGCGCCGGCGGCGAAGCCCGCGTCCAGACGCGCCAGCGCAGCCTCGATGGCGCCCTGGACCGAAGGTTGGTCGGCCTGCGCTTGCCAGCCAGCAAAGGGCGCGCCCTGGTATTCGAATTTCAATGCGAAACGGGGCATCAGTCGCGCGGCGTCTTCTGACCCGGGAATGGCATCTTCAGCAGGTCGTCCAAAGTCTGCGCCTCGTGGCTTTGCAGGGCCGGACGATCGGCAGGGGCCACGCGGGTCGCGGCGCCGGCCAGGCCCTCGCGGGCCAGCCGTTCGCGCAGGACCGACATCTCGATGTCGAGCGCGTCACGGTCGCCGTCCAAAAGCCGGTCCGAGCGTGCGATGAAATCCTTTTCCAGATCGTCCAAGAAACTCTCATAGGCGGTGCGGGCGGCCCCGTCGTCGGTCACCGAATAGAGATCGGCGAACCTGATTGTCGCATCCCGCGCGCCCATCAGGTAGACGCCAAGATAGCGCCGGGCCGAGGCCAGCCCCGCCGGATTGTCCCGCACCCGGTCGAACAGGTGCCGCACCGTCGCCTCGAACACGCCGACGCGCGCCTCGAGCCGCCGGTCGCCCGTGCGGGCGATAGCGTCGCGCATCTGCTCCAGGTGGCCCTCGGCCTCTTCGATCATCCGCTGTGCGCGGCCCTGCTGAAAGCTGTCGACGCCGTCGCGGTTCTTGTCGCGCCAAGGGTCCAGGCCGAAGGACAGCTGGTGCAGCGCCAGCCCCGCCGCGCCGATCAGGCCCGCATCTGCCAATGCGCCCGGCTCGGCCGCGCCGAGCCCCAGTCCGACCGCACCAAGGACGCCGCCGAACAGCTTGCGCGGGATCGCCGGGCGCTTGGCGATGCGGCGTGCCTCGAACGCTGCCTGCGCGACGAGCCCCTCGCGGGTCATCCACATGCCGCTTGCGACCAGTCCGAAGGCCGCAAGGTCGGTGACCATGGCAGTCGCGCCCTGGAAGAACGCCCCGAGCAGGAAGGGCGTTGCCGCGAGGGTGATCCACTTCGGCCGCCCCTCGTGCGGGTGACGGGGCGTGGGCGGCAGGGCCGGGCGCGCCGGGACGCCGAGGTTGTTGCGCAGAAGGTTGTCCAGGGAAAACATGCCGGTCAGCCCGCACCCGCGGTGGCCGCATAAAGCGTCAGCAGCATCAGCAGATAGAAACTCAGCCTGGCTCGGGCATTCGAGGACATGGCGCGCCTTTCGTGAACGTTGCCCCCTATATCGGGGTTGCGCGGCGGATTTCAAACGGCTGGCGGAAACAGCCGGTCCAGCGCAGCGGTCAGCGCGGCATCGTCGGCCAACGCCAGCCGGACGGGCAGGGCCATTACCTTGGGCCGGAAGGAACGCGGCAGACGGGCGGCGTCCTTTTCCGTGGTGACCAGCTGCGCCCGCTGCAGCCGCGATTCGGTTTCCAGCCGGGTCAGCAGCGCGGTGGTGAAGAGCTGGTGATCCTCCAGCCCCTCGGCCCGGACCACCTCTGCGCCGAGATCGCGCAGGGTGGCAAAGAACTTCTCGGGGTGGCCGATGCCGGCGAAGGCCAGCACGCGGTGGCCGCGCCAGTCGAAGCCCATCTGCAGGGGCGCCAGCCGACCGCGCAGATGCCGCGGGGCGCCGTCCGGCGTCGGAAAGCCCGCCTGCGCCGCGTCGCGGCCGATGGACAGCAGCAGGTCGGCGCGCGCAAGACCCGCCGCCACCGGTTCCCGCAGCGGCCCGGCAGGGATGCAGAGCCCGTTGCCGAAGCCCTTGGCCGCGTCCACGACCACCAGCGACAGGTCATGCGCCAGCGCCGGGTCCTGGAAACCGTCGTCGAGGATGATCGCCTGCGCGCCATCCGCGACCGCGGCCTTTGCACCGGCGTGCCGGTCGTCGGCGACCCAGACCGGGCCGAAAGCCGCCATCAGCAGCGGCTCGTCGCCGGTCAGGATCGCGTCGTGGGTTGGCTCGTCGACCCTCAGCGGACCCTTGGCGCTGCCGCCATAGCCGCGAGAGACGACATGCGCCGAGACGCCGCGCGCCGCCAGCGCCATCTGCAGGTGGATGACCGTGGGCGTCTTGCCTGTCCCCCCGGCGTTCAGGTTGCCGACGCAGATCACCGGCACGCCCACGCGCGCCCGCGCGCCCTGCGCCAGCCGTCGCGCGGTGGCGCGGGCATAGGCGGCGCCAAGCGGGGCCAGCAGCCGCGCCCGCACCGAAGGCGGGCGCAGGAACCAGAAGGCGGGCGCGCGCTTCATGCGGTGACCCGCGCAGCCGCATCCAGAGCAGCCGCCACCCGGTCCGCGATTCGCAGGGCCACATCCGCACCCCCCGTGCTGACGGTCCAGGCGTTGCTGGCCAGGGTGGCGATCGTCTCGGGCTGGGTCAGGTCAGCGATCGCCTGGGCAAGTTCCTCGGCGTTGCGAACCTGGCGCGCGGCGTTGGCGCCGGCCAGCTGGTGCCATTCGGTGCGGAACGGACCAGGACGCGGGCCGCGCACGATGGCAGAGCCGAGCGCGGCAGGCTCGAACGGGTGGCGCATTGCGTTGTCGTCGCCGGACAGCGTGCCGCCGATGAAGGTGACGGGGGCGAGGCGATACCACAGCCCCATCTCGGTCGGGCCGTCGGTAAGCAGCACCTGCACCTCGTCACCGAAATCCTCGTCTTCGCTGCGGCGGGCGACGGTCAGGCCGTCAGCCTCGATGTCGCGGGCCAGCCCGTCGATCCGGGCGGCGTCTCGCGGGGCAATGATCAGCAGCGCGCGATGCGACCGGCGCAGGGCGGCCTGGTGCGCGGCCAGCACGGCGGCTTCCTCGGCCGGGGGGACGCAGGCGGCGAACCAGGCGTGGCGGCCATTCATCTGCTGGGCCATCGAGGCACGCTCGGTTTCCGAACAGGACAACGGCTCTCGGATCTCGGACACGGGGCCGGTCATGACCATGCGCGAGTCTTCGATGCCGATGCGGCGGGCGATGCGGTGGCTGGCGGCATCGGGCAGCATCACCGCATCGATCTGCGACAGAAGCTGGCGGCGCATGCTGGCGCGCAGGCCCCAGCCGTGGTCCTCGGCACTCAACCTGGCCTCGGCCAGGATGATCGGCAGGTGCCGGGCGGCGGCGGCGGCGATCAGCGCGGGCGGCAGGCTGCTGCCCAGCAGCAGCACCGCCCTTGGCCGTGCGCGGGCCAGAAGCTGCGCCGACAGCGCCGGGTCGCGGGCGGGATCTGCGTCGGACGCGTTTAGGCGCAGGACGCGCAGCGACGGGTGGCTGGCCGACAGCCGGCGCAGGATCTGCGGGCAGGCCTGTGCCGCATCGTCCGAGACATGCAGCACCAGCGCAGGGCCGGGGCCGGCCGGAATGGCGGGCAGGTCGAGGCCGTCGCCGCGGCGGCCGCGCAGGTGCAGCCATAGCCCCAGCTGGCCCAGACCCGTCCCCGCCGCCATCAGCCGCCGAGTTCCTCGGTCGGGCTGACCTCGCGTTCCTCGTCGCGCAGGCGGTGCAGGTGCGCGATGAAATAGCGGGTCTGGGCGCTGTCCACGGTCCGCTGCGCTTCGGCCTTCCAAGCCTGGAAGGCGCTGGCATAATCCGGGAAGATCCCGACCATGTGGATCTGGCTGGTGTCGCGGAACTTGGTGCTGGACGGATCGACCAGTTCTCCGCCGAAGACAAGGTGCAGGCGCTGGCTCATGTGACCTCCTGGGTTGCCGGGCATGGCGGAACCTAACGTGGGGCGGGTGTGGCTTGAAGCGGAAAAGCCGCCGCTCACTCCGCGCCCGACAGCTCCATGATGACGGCCCATTCCTCGGGCGTGACGGGCTGGACCGACAGGCGCGAATTGTTGGCCAGCACCATGTCCTTCAGCCGCAGCTCGGCCTTGACCTCGTCCAGGGTGACGGGGCGGGGCAGCTTGCGGACGGCGCGGACGTCGACGCACTCCCATTTCGCGTCGTCCGCCGTGCTGTCGGGATGGGCCTCGGCGATGACCTCGCAGATGCCGACGGCTTCCTTGCCGATGTTGGAATGGTAGAACAGGCCCAGCTCGCCCACCTTCATTGCGCGCATCATGTTGCGCGCCTGATAGTTGCGCACCCCGTCCCATTCCTCGCCCTTGTCGCCGCGCGACACGAGGTCGTCCCAGCCGAAGACGTCGGGTTCCGACTTGAAAAGCCAATAGGCCATCAGCCGATCACCTTCTTCCATTCGACGATTTCGGTCGAGGCAAAGAGGCCCGCCGCCTTGTAAGGGTCGGCGTCGGCCCAGGCCTGCGCGGCGGCCAAGTCGGCGGCATCCAGGATCACCAGCGACCCGCGCATCTCGCCCTCCTCGATCAGGGGTCCGGCCATGAAGACGATGCGGCTGGTGTTGATATGGGCCAGGTGCGCCTCGCGCGTGTCCAGGCGGATTTGCAATGCGCCGGGCTTGTCCCGGCAGATCACGGCGAACAGGGGCATCATTCCTCCTTCAGGGGGCGTCTCAGCAGGTGGTCCATGGCCTTTTCCACCGAAACCTCGCCTTCGGCAAGGCGGGCGACCATGGCGGCGATGGGCAGGTCCAGCCCGTCCCGCGCCGCCAGCCGCACCAGCGCGCGCGCCGTGGCAGCGCCCTCGACGGTGGTGGAGGCATCGAACGGCTGGCCCGCCCCAAGCGCATGGCCGAAGCGGAAGTTCCGCGACTGGTCCGAGGTGCAGGTCAGGGTCAGATCGCCAAGGCCCGACAGCCCGGTCAGCGTTTCCGGCCGGGCGCCCAGATGCGCCGCCAGCCGGGTCATCTCGGCAAAGCCGCGGGTGATGATGGCGGCGCGGGCGCTGTCGCCCAAGCCCGCGCCGATCACCGTGCCCGCCGCGATGGCGACGACGTTCTTCAGCGCGCCGCCCAGTTCGGCCCCCTTCACGTCGGTCGTGCGATAAAGCCGCAGGACGGGCGCCGACAGCCGCTGCTGCAGCGCCTCGGCCGCCGTGGGCTCGGCACAGGCCAGCGTCAGGGCGGTCGGCAGGCCGCGCGCGATATCGGCCGCGAAGGACGGGCCGGTCAGCACCGCCACCGTGGCGCGCGGGCAGGCGGCGGCGATCAGCGCCGAGGGGCCGTTCAGGCGCTGCAGGTCGATGCCCTTGGCGGTGCTGACCAGGCTCTTGCCATCCAGCCGCGCCGCGTGTTCCTCCAGAAAGGTCCCCAGCTTCTGCGCCGGCAGCGCCAGCAGCACCGTCCCGGCCCCCAGCGCGCCACCCAGATCGTCCGTGACCTGCACGCCGTCGGGCAGGGTCACGCCGGGCAGGCGAGGGTTCTGGTCGCGCCAGTCGATGGTCCGACCCCAGAGCGTCACCGGACCGTTGGCCGACAGGGCCACGGCCAGCGCGGTTCCAAAGGCGCCTGCGCCCAGGATGGCGATCATGCCTTGGCCCCCTTCTTGCCGCTGCCCAGCATCGGTGCCGCACGCCGATCCAGCGGCCAGCGGGGCCGCGCGGCCAGGTCCAGGCCATCGCGATGGCCCGTGCGGAACCGCTCGATCCCGGCCCAGGCGATCATTGCCCCGTTGTCGGTGCAAAGCCGCAGGGGCGGCGCCAGGAATCGTGCGCCAGCGGCGGCGGCGACGGATTCCAACGCGGCGCGGATCTGCCGGTTGGCGGCCACGCCGCCGGCCACGGCCAGCACCGGGGCGGGGCTTGCGGCCAACGCACGGCGGGCCTTCTCGGCCAGCACCTCGGCCACGGCGGTCTGGAAGGCGGCGCAGAGATCGCGGCGGTCCTGCGCCCGCAGCCCGCCATGCGCGGCGATCAACTGGTCGCGCTGGCGCAGCGCCGCGGTCTTGAGCCCCGAAAACGACATGTCGCAGCCGCGCCGGTCCAGCAGCGGACGGGGGAGGGGCAGGCGGTCGGGATCGCCCCCGGCCGCCTCGGCCTCGACCGAGGGGCCGCCGGGCTGGGGCAGCGCCAGAAGCTTGGCGACCTTGTCGAACGCCTCTCCGGGTGCATCGTCGATGGTGCCGCCAAGACGGGTGAAGTCGTCCGGCCCGTCGACGCGCAGGAACTGGCAGTGCCCGCCGGACACCAGCAGCATGACATAGGGAAAGTCGATCCCGTCCGTCAGGCGCGGCGTCAGCGCGTGGCCTGCGAGGTGGTTCACGCCCACCAGTGGCAGCCCGGTTCCCGCCGCAAGGCCCTTGGCGCACATGACGCCCGCCAGCACCCCGCCGATCAGCCCCGGCCCCGCCGTCACCGCGATGCCGGACAGCGCATCAAGGCCAATGCCCGCCTCGGCCAGCGCCTGTTCGACCGCCAGGTCCAGGCGCTCCGCATGGGCGCGCGCGGCGATTTCCGGGACGACGCCGCCGAAGTCGGCATGCAGGTCGGTCTGGCTACTGACCACGTTCGACAGGATGCGCCGGTCGCCGGTCACCAGCGCGGCGGCGGTGTCGTCGCAGCTGCTCTCGATGCCCAGGAAGATGGTGTCGGTCATGCTCTTGCCCTGGCCGGGGGTGGCGCTTACGCAAAGGGGCCTAGCACCCGCTGAAGGATAAGCCAATGCCGGCGGACGCCCGACCCCCGCTTCTTCTGACCCGGCCACGGACGGATTCGCTGCGCTTCGCCGCGACCATGCCGGGGTGGCGCTGCGTGATCTCTCCGATCCTGGCGATCCGGCCGGTGGATCACGATGCCGCGCGGCTTCACGATGCGCCGGGGCTGGTCTTCACCTCGGCCCATGCCGTCGCCGCTGCAGGCCCGGGCCGGGGGCGTCCGGCCATCTGCGTCGGCGGACGAACGGCCGGCGTGGCGCGGGACGCGGGATTCGCAGTGGTCGAGGGCGAGGGCACCGCAGACAGCCTGCTGCCGCTGCTTGCCGCAGCCGGGGTGCCGCTGGTCCATCCGCACGGACGGCATCTGGCGCAGGTCCTGCCGGTGCCGGGGGTCGTCGTCTATGACCAGGTGTCGCAGCCGCTGGACGACGCGGCGCGGGAACTGCTGGCGGGGGACGAACCGGTCATCCTGCCCGTGTTCTCTCCCCGTTCTGCGGATCTGCTGTCGGCGCAGGCAACGGACGCCTGCGCGCCGCTGTGGCTGGCGGCCATCAGCACGGCCGCGGCACAGGAGTTCCGGCAGCCTTGCGACCGGCGGATCGTGGCGCTCCAGCCCTCTGCGGAAGGCATGAGGGCGGTCATTACAGGGTTGCTTTGACGGAACAAAGCTGAACACGGCGGGTTGAGCGTTCAGGCTTGGCTGATTAGGCTGCAGCGGACGCCGGGACGGGCCGCGATGTGGGCATGGCGGCCGCAATGGCACCGAGACGGGGACAGGCACGTGAAGAAACCAGACAAGACCAAGGCCGGCGGCAGGGCGGCGCAAGCCGGGACTGGCGCCGCCGCAGGGCAGCCAGCGACCGACATCCGCAAGGTGCCGGCGCATCCCGGCGTGATCGAGTCGTCGCCGGTGGGCGAAGGCAAGGCCGCGCAGGCAGGACAGCCGGGGACGGTCGAACCGATCGGTTCGACCTTGGTGGGTGACGCCGCCTCGGGGCTGCCTGCGGCGGGCGCGAAGCCTGCTGTCGTCAATGAGACCGAACCGGTGCCCGACCACGACGTGGCGTCGACTGCCCCCGACCCGGCGCGTGATCCCCGTGACGGCATGGCAGCGTCGGGTTCGGCCAGCCAGTCGGCCCGTCCCGCGTCCGAGGTCCGTCAGCGCAAGGGTGGCTTTTGGCCGATGGTTTTCGGTGGTGCCGTTGCGGCGGGCTTGGGGGCTGCGGCCACCATCTATGCGCTTCCGCATCTTCCCGTGGACCGGGTTCCTGCCGCTGCCGCGACCGACCAGGACGCGCTGATCGCCGCCGCCGAAGAAGCCGGCCGCCGTGCCGCCGCCGAGGCGATGCCCGCGGATGCCGGGCAATCCGACCTAGCCGAACGCGTCGCCGCCTTGGAACAGGCGCCCGCCGATGACGGTGCCGACCAGCTGCAGGCCCTGCAGCAACGCCTTGACGAGCAGCAGGCACGGATCGAGGAACTGGCAGCCCGCCCGGCATTCGACCCGGATGCCGCGCAGAACCTTCAGCAGCAGATCGAGACTGCGGCCGCCGATGCGCAGGCCCAACTCGACGCTGCCCGGTCCGAGGCTCAGGAACTTCAGCAGGCCGCCGAGGACAGCACCCGCCGCGCCCAGGCCGTGGCCGCGATTTCCCAGCTGCAGGCGGCGCTGGACGAGGGTGTCACCCCGGACGAGGCCCGCAAGACGCTTGAAGACGCCGGGCTGCAGACGCCCGAGGCGCTGACGACAGAGGTGCCCAGCCTGACGTCGCTGCAATCCGAATTCCCCGAGGCCGCGCGCGGTGCCTTGCGCGCCAGCCTGCGCGACAGCAGCGCCAGCGGCGAGGGCAACGTCCTGACGAACTTCCTGCGGGCCCAGACCGGTGCGCGCTCGGTCGAGCCGCGCGAGGGCAACGATGCCGACGCGATCCTGTCGCGCGCCGATGCCGAGGTGGAGTCCGGTCGCATCGACACTGCGCTGACCGAACTCCAGGCCCTGCCCGAACCCGCGCGCACCGCCCCGGCCATGGCCCGGTGGCTGGACCGCGCCACTGCCCACCGCCAGGCACAGGCGGCGCTGACCGACCTGACCTCGTCCACGAACTGAGGAACGACGGATGCTGCTTTCCCTGCTGAAAATCCTGCTCTTCTTTGCGGTCGTGCTGCTGCTGGCCCTGGGCGCGGTCTACCTGTCCGAAACCGGCCAGATGCTGCGCATCGAATATGGCGGGACCGAATTCGCACTGACCCCGGTCAAGGCGCTCTTGGCGCTTTTGGTCCTGATGGTCGCGGCCTGGATCGTCTTCAAGCTGCTGGGCCTGCTGGTGGCCTTCCTGCGTTTCCTTGCCGGGGATGAGACCGCCCTCAACCGCCACTTTGCCCACGCGCGCGAGCGCAAGGGCTATGCCGCCTTCGGCGAGGGGATGCTGGCCGTCGCCTCGGGCGAGGGCAAGCTGGCCCAGGACAAGGCCAACAAGGCCGCGAAGTACCTGAACCAGCCGCACCTGACGAACCTGCTGGCCGCGCAGGCGGCGGAAACCGCGGGCGATTCGCAGCGCGCCGTCGCCGTCTATCGCGAACTTCTGGAAGACGACCGTACGCGCTTCGTCGGCATCCGCGGCCTGATGCGCCAGAAGCTGGCCGAGGGCGACACGCACAAGGCGTTGCTGCTGGCCCAGAAGGCCTATGTTCTGAAGCCGCGCCACAAGGAACTGCAGGACACGCTGCTGGAGCTGCAAACCCGCGAGCATGATTGGAAGGGCGCGCGCCAAACGTTGAAGGACAAGCGCAACCAAGGCGATCTGCCCAAGGATGTGGCCCTGCGCCGCGATGCCGTCCTGGCACTGCAGGAGGCCAGCGAGGTGCTGTCGCATGGCAACTCGATCAGCGCGCGCGAGGCGGCGATTTCTGCCGCCAAGGCATCGCCCGATCTGATTCCGGCGGCCGTTCTGGCTGCGCGCAGCTATGTGGCGCAGAAGGACTTCCGCAACGCCTCGCGGATCCTCGAAAAAACCTGGTCGGTTCGCCCCCATCCCGACATCGCCGCCGCCTATGCCGAGATCGTGCCGGACGAGACGTCTGCCGCGCGCCTGCGCCGCTTCGACCGGCTTATCGCGAAGTCGCCCGACCACGACGAAAGCCGTCTTCTCAGGGCCGAGCTTTTGCTGGCCGCCGAAGATTTCCCCGGCGCCCGCCGCGCCCTGGGCGACTTGGCCGAAAAGCATCCGACAACGCGGACCCTGTCGATCATGGCCGCCGTCGAGCGTGGCGAAGGCGCCGACGACAGCGTCGTGCGCGGCTGGCTGACACGGGCGCTGACCGCGTCTCGGGGGCCGCAATGGGTCTGCGACAAGTGCCACAACGTCATGAACGCCTGGGCACCGGTCTGCAACCACTGCGGCGGCTTCGACACGCTGACCTGGAGAGAGCCGGAAGGCGGAATCGGAGCGGCCTCGACCACCTCGACCGGCGCCGAGATGTTGCCGCTGCTGGTCGGCAGCCCGCGGCCCGCAGCCGACGCACCCGACCTCAGCCAGCCCGTCCAGCCGCACCCGCCTGGACCTGCCGAGCCGGAATCGTCCGCGCCGATCCGCAAGCCGTCGACGCCGAAGCTCGCGCCGGGCATGGTGCCAAGAGAGACGGATTACGACGATACGCCGTCGTCGACAGTGACCGCGCCGGAAGCGCCCAAGCCAGCCCCGGCCCCCGTCCCCGAGCCCGAGGTGATCATACCCCGGCACGAGCCGGTGGAACCCGAGATGGTCCGTCCCGACGTTGAACCCGCCGAGACAAGCCAGCCGAAGAACTGACGTGCCCCGGCAACGCGCCTTGGGCGAAAAAAGACGCCCAAGGCCCCTTTTCTCCGGCAGGGGAAGGTGCTATCCGCCCGTTCACAGCATGATGCCGGTGTAGCTCAGCTGGTAGAGCACGTCATTCGTAATGATGGGGTCGGGGGTTCGAGTCCCTTCACCGGCACCAAATGCCAGCGAAAACCCACGCAAGCCTTCGGGCCTGCGTGGGTTTCTCTTTTGTTGTTGATCTGTCTGGCCGACCCGGCGCGGCGGCGCATGATCGGAACCATTGCCGGACACACCGTTGTCGTTCGGCTTTACGCATCCGTTAACATTGTCCGGGGTTGCTGGGGCTTTGAGGCGCTGAGCGCGCTCGGGAGGCCTAGGGTTCACCCCGCCCCGCTAGCCGCTGCGGCTTTCGGAAAGGGGCTTTGAGGCTGTCTTGACCGTCAGGGTGCCCTTGCAGCATCAACTGGCGGGATTTGTCTCGATGGCTCCGGTCGGCGCGGGAACTGCGTGTACCGACCAATGCGACTTGAGAAGCCCTGGAAACTCGATTCAGCAGCAGTGCGCGCTGATGCGGATCAGAGGCGACGGTATCCATCGATCCATCGAGTGGCCCGGGAGGTTTATGCATCCCGCTGAACCTCATGCAGCAGTGCGCGCGATTGTGGGACCGACGGCAAATCAGCGACTAGGGCACGGAATACGGCGCATTGACGGAGTCCAGTGCTACCTACGCCTGCAAAAGTGGGTGCTTCTTTGTATGCATCCGCCGAGGGCCGTCTGACCGACCTGGCCGGCTGCCTGTAAGAGCATGAAGCTATGACAGACCATAGCTTCATATCCCAAGTAGAGGTTCTTTGCGTCACGGATACTGGCCGGCGGCGGCGGTGGACCGACGCCGAGAAGGTTCGGATCGTGGAGGAGAGCTACGCGGCGCCGCGGATGGCCGCGGCAACGGCACGACGCCACGAGATCTCTCGTTCGCTTCTCACACGGTGGCGTCGCCTGGCCCGGGAGGGCCTTCTGATCGGCAGCGCAGACCGGGCGCATTTCGCAGCGGTTGCCGTGACGCCGGAAGTCGCCGCCGAGCCAGCAGCCACCGATGCGCAGTGTCGAGCGGATGGGATGGGCCATGGCGGGGTGGAGATCATTTTGCCGAACGGACGTCGCCTCGTGACCGCCGCATCGACCGAAACGTCGACCTTTGCGCGGCTCATCCAGGTGGTGGAACGGGCATGATCGCATTTCCGGCCGGCGCAAAGGTTTGGATCGCAGGCGGCGTGACGGACATGCGGAAGGGCATGAACACGCTGGCCTTGCAGGTGCAGCAAGGCCTCGGGCGTGATCCCTATGCCGGGGAGATATTTTGCTTCCGGGGACGCCGTGGGGATCTTGTGAAGCTGCTTTGGCATGATGGCGTCGGTGTGTCGCTCTATATGAAGCGCCTGGAGGCGGGCAAGTTCATCTGGCCGGTCAGCGGCTCAGGCGAGACGGTCCAGATTTCTGCGGCCCAGATCGGCTATCTTCTGGAAGGGATCGACTGGCGTAATCCGCGGTGGACGCAGCGCCCTGCAAAAGCAGGGTGAATCTCCTTCAGAACCCTGTTTTACATGGGCTTACCCAATCCTGCATGGTAGATCTCAGCCATGTCAGATGCCGCCTCCGAACTTGAGATGCTGCGCGCTGAGCTGGCGGCCACGAGGGCCGAACTGGCCCGCTCGAATGCCGTGGTGTCGGCATCAGAGGCGCTGATCGCGGGACTGAAGTTCGAGATCGCGATGCTCAAGCGCGAGAAGTATGGCCGCAGCGCCGAGCGCACCGCCCGGCTGCTCGATCAGCTTGAGTTGCAGCTCGAGGAGCTGGAAGCCGCCGCGGCCGAGGATGCCATTCGCGCCGAGCAGGCCGCAGAAAAGGCGACAAAGGTCCGTGCGTTCGACCGGCGCAAGCCCGTCCGCAAGGCGTTCCCCGAGCATCTGCCGCGCGAACGGGTGGTGGTCGAGGCGCCGACGGCCTGCGCCTGCTGCGGGTCGGACCGGATCAGGAAAATGGGCGAGGATATCACCGAGACGCTGGAGGTGGTGCCGCGGCAGTGGAAGGTGATCCAGACCGTCCGCGAGAAGTTCACCTGCCGGGATTGCGAGAAGATCTCGCAGCCGCCCGCTCCATTCCACCCGGTTCCGCGGGGATGGGCGGGGCCAAGCCTCCTGGCCATGATCGTGTTCGAGAAGTTCGGACAGCACCAACCGCTGAACCGCCAAGCCGAACGCTATGCCCGCGAGGGCGTGGAACTCAGCCTCTCCACGCTCGCCGACCAGGTTGGCGCGGTGACCGAGTTGCTGGAGCCGCTGTATACACTGATCGAAGCCCATGTCATGGCCGCGGAGCGGTTACATGGCGATGATACGACGGTCCCGCTGCTGGCCCGGGGCGGCACGAAGACGGCCCGGCTCTGGACCTATGTCCGTGATGATCGACCTTTTGGCGGCACCGCCCCGCCGGCAGTGGCCTTCCGCTTCTCCCGCGACCGCAGCGGTGAACATCCGACCCGGCATCTCGCGGGCTGGCAGGGCATCCTGCAAGCTGACGCCTATGCCGGATACAACCAGCTTTACGACCCGAAGCGATTGCCAGGGCCTGTTGCATCGGCCCTGTGTTGGTCACACGCCCGCCGCAAGTTCTTCGAGCTGGCTGACGTGGAAGGGAATATCCGCAAGGGCAAGGACGCCAAGGAGATCTCGCCTATCGCATTCGATGTCGTCCGGCGTATCGACGCCCTGTTCGACATCGAGCGCGAGATCAACGGGGCTGATCCGGCGGATCGACTGGAGGCCCGGCAGCGCCTATCGGCCCCGTTGGTCGAGGATCTGGAGCGTTGGCTGCGCGGCGAACGCGCACTCCTGTCCAAGCACGCCAAGGTAGCCAAGGCGATCGACTACCTGCTGGCGCCGAACCATTGGCCGGGCTTCACTCGGTTCCTCGACGATGGCCGCGTCTGCCTGACCAACAACGCGGCAGAAAGATCGCTCCGCGGCGTGGCCCTCGGCAGGAAGTCCTGGCTCTTCGCGGGGTCCGAGCGCGGCGGGCATCGCGCCGCCTTCATGTATTCCCTGATCGGCACCGCAAAGCTGAACGACATCGACCCGCAGGCTTGGCTTGCCGACGTCATCGCCCGCATCTCCGACATGCCGGTCTCGCGCCTGCACGAGTTGCTGCCGTGGGAATGGTCCCGACCTGTCCGGCTATTGACGGAAGCTGCATGATGGCGCGGGTCACGCAGGTCTACAGCATCGATGAGGTCGCAAGGCGGATCGGGGAAAGCCTTGAGCTGATCGAAATCGTCAGTTGGAACGACGATAACATCGACTACGGCGAGATGATCCGTGTCTACGATGGCACCGACGAAAGCCTCGTCACCTTCACCGAACGAGGCATCGAGTCCCTTCAGGAGCTTCTGGCGGACTTGCGCACCTGGGAAGGCGGTATCCGCCAGTTCCTCATCGACGAACAGTGTGACCCAGACGTCATCAAAACCATCATGGCACACGAGAAAAACGCCTGATCCAAGACGGCCCTCGGCGCATGCTTACGCTTCTTTGAATCCTGCCCAAGAACGTTGGCAGGTGCGGCAAACGGACCTTGCAAGGACGAGATTGGCTAGCTGAAGCTTCAGGCGCTAGGCGCTAGGCGCTAGGCGCTAAGGCCGCCCGCCGAGGCGGATCTGCCAAGGTGCCAGAGACTTTGGGTGTCGCTGTATATCTGTCGCCCCACAGTGGATTCCGTCCTCGCCTGATGCATGCCTGAATTGGCGTGCGAGAGAGGCTCCGTCGTCCATCGGGTGACGCATCCCGGCTGCGGATAGCCAAGGCAGAGATACCGATATGACACGTGCTTCACTGTTCGCGACCAATTGCAAAGGTTCGGCGGCGCGCAGAGGTCGCACCGGATCACCGGATCACCGGATCACCGGATCACCGGCTGGCCGGTCGTCGCAGCCGAAGCCAATGCAAGCTGTGAAGGTCCTTAGACCAGTCTGCCTTCCTCCATCGCGGCGCGGACGAAGCCTGCGAAAAGCGGGGCGGGCTCGAAGGGTTTCGACTTCAGCTCGGGGTGGGACTGGACGCCGATGAACCACGGGTGGTCGGCATATTCGATGACCTCGGGCAGCTTGCCGTCGGGCGACATGCCCGAGAAGCAGAGCCCCGCATCCTCCAGCTGGGCGCGGTAGGTGGCATCGACCTCGTAGCGGTGGCGATGGCGGTCCTCGATCTCGGTCACGCCGCCATAGATTTCCGAGATGCGCGAACCCTCGGCCAGGACTGCGGTATAGGCGCCAAGCCGCATCGTGCCGCCCTTGTTGTCACCGATCTTGCGCTGGACGGTATAATTGCCCTGCACCCATTCCTTGAGGTGATAGACGACGGGGGTGAAGCGGGTCTCTCCGGCCTCGTGGTCGAATTCCTCGGACCCTGCGTCGGGCATGTCGGCCAAATTGCGCGCGGCCTCGATCACGGCCATCTGCATGCCCAGGCAGATGCCCAGGTAGGGCACCTTCTTCTCGCGGGCGTAGCGGGCGGCGGCGACCATGCCCTCGGTCCCGCGCTCTCCGAAGCCGCCCGGCACGATGATGCCGTGATAGCCGTCCAGCAGATGCGCGCCGTCGCCCTCCAGCTTTTCGCTGTCGACCCAGTCGGCCTTGACGCGAACGCGGTTGGCCATGCCGCCATGAGTCAGAGCCTCGGCGATGGACTTGTAGGCGTCTTCAAGCTGCGTGTACTTACCGACGACGGCGATGTTGACCTGGCCCTCGGCATGCTCCAGCCGGTCCATCACGTCTTCCCATTTCGACAGGTCGGGACGCGGGGCGGGGCTGATCGCAAAAGCGTCCAGGACGGCCCGGTCCAGCCCGGCGCGGTGATAGGCCAGGGGCGCCTCGTAGATGGTCTTGAGGTCATAGGCAGGGATCACGCTGTCGGGGCGCACGTTGCAGAACAGCGCGATCTTGGCGCGTTCCTTTTCCGGGATCGGATGCTCGGATCGGCAAACCAGCACGTCGGGGGCCAGGCCGATGGACTGCAACTCCTTGACGCTGTGCTGGGTGGGCTTGGTCTTCAGCTCTCCGCTGGCTGCCAGATAGGGCAGCAGGGTCAGGTGCATCAGGATGCATTCGCCGCGCGGACGCTCGTGGATGAACTGGCGGATCGCCTCGAAGAAGGGCAGGCCCTCGATATCGCCCACCGTGCCGCCGATCTCGCACAGCATGAAGTCGACCTCGTCGGCGCCAATCGACAGGAAGTCCTTGATCTCATTGGTGACGTGCGGGATCACCTGGATGGTCTTGCCCAAATATTCGCCGCGGCGTTCCTTTTCCAGGACGTTCGAATAGACGCGGCCGCTGCTGATGCTGTCGGTGCGGCGCGCCGCGACGCCGGTGAAGCGCTCGTAATGGCCAAGGTCGAGGTCAGTCTCGGCGCCGTCGTCGGTCACGAAGACCTCGCCATGCTCGAACGGGCTCATCGTGCCGGGGTCGACGTTCAGGTAGGGGTCCAGCTTGCGCAGCCTGACGGTAAAGCCGCGGGCCTGCAGCAGCGATCCCAACGCCGCCGAGGCCAGCCCCTTGCCAAGGGACGAGACGACGCCGCCGGTGATGAAGATGTAACGCGCCATGAGGCCCCCGTGATGTGCAAATTCTGTCAGTCTGCGGGCCGTCTGGACGACCAGCATCACGGGAGTCGGAGAATAACCGAATAGCCCCGTGGCCGCAACGGACCGCAAGTTCAGGTGGGGCGGAAAGGCGCCGCCCCAATCGATGGTGTGTCGCTCAGTTGGCGGGCGGGGCCTGCGGCTCGGCCGGCGGAGGCGTGATGGCGTCCGCCGGGGCTTCGTCCGCCGGGGCCGCGGCTGCCGGGGCCTCTGCCGCGGGTGCGTCGGCGGCAGGGGCTTCGGCGGCGGGTTCGGTCGGCGCCGGCGCCGCTTGCGGTTCGGCTGCCGGTTCGGGCGCCGCTTCTGGGGCCGGCGGGGTCAGCGGGTTGCCCCCGGTCGCGGGCGGCGGCGCATAGGCGGGAAGGCCCGGCAGCGACGGCGCGTCGGGCTGGCTGGTTTCGGGGGCGCCGATCTGGTCCAGGACCGACCCTGTCGTCGCCTGGCGCGCCGCAAGCACCGTCAGCGCCAGCGAGGTGCAGAAGATCGCGATGCCGAAGATCCAGGTCAGCCGGGTCATGGCGCTGGCCGCCTGACGGCCGGACATGACGCCGCCTGCGCCACCGCCGCCGCCCATGCCCAGCCCGCCCCCTTCGGAACGTTGCAGCAGCACGACCCCGGTCAGCAGCACTGCCAGGATCAGATGGACGGTCAGAATGACGTTTTCCACGGCTTTCGGCCTTTCATTTGCGGACGCGCCTATCTAGTCACCCCGACAGGTGATGGCAAGCAAGAGTGTCCCATGACGGCGGTGATGATTCAGGGCACCGGCTCGAATGTCGGAAAGTCGCTGCTGGTCGCGGGACTGTGCCGCGCGGCGCGCCACAGGGGGCTGTCGGTCGCGCCCTTCAAGCCGCAGAACATGTCGAACAACGCCGCCGTGACGGCCGACGGCGGAGAGATCGGCCGGGCGCAGGCGCTGCAGGCGCGAGCCTGCGGGCTGGAGCCGCATACCGACATGAACCCGGTGCTGCTGAAGCCTGAAACAGACACGGGATCGCAGGTGATCCTGCAGGGCCGCGCCATCGGGCGGGCACAGGCCCGCGACTATGCCGCCCTGAAGTCGCGCCTGCTGGAGGGTGTGCTGGAGAGCTTCGCGCGGTTGCGGCGCGGGCACGACCTGGTCATCGTCGAGGGCGCCGGCAGCCCGGCCGAGGTGAACCTGCGCCCGCGCGACATCGCCAACATGGGATTTGCCCGTGCGGCGGGCGTCCCGGTCGTGCTGGCGGGCGATGTCGACCGGGGCGGAGTGATCGCGCAGATCGTCGGCACGCAGGCGGTGATCGATGCGGGCGACGCCGCGATGGTCCGGGGTTTCCTGATCAACAAGTTCCGTGGCGACCCGCGGCTCTTCGACGACGGCTATCGGCTGATCGAGGAGCGCACCGGTTGGCGCGGCTTTGGGGTCGTGCCGTGGTTCGCCGGCGCCCACCGGCTTCCGGCAGAGGATGCCGTGGACCTGCGCGCGGGGCGCGGGAACGGGCTGCACGTCGTCTGCCTCACCCTGTCGCGGATCGCCAATTTCGACGACCTCGATCCCCTGGCGGCCGAACCCGCGGTGCGGCTGACGATGCTGGGGGCGGGGCAGGCGATTCCCGGCGATGCCGACCTGGTGATCCTGCCCGGCACCAAGTCCACGATGGGCGATCTGGCCTTCCTGCGCGCGCAGGGCTGGGACGTGGATTTGGCCGCGCATCGGCGGCGGGGCGGGCATGTCCTGGGCATCTGCGGCGGCTATCAGATGCTGGGACATGTCATCGGTGATCCCTCCGGTGCGGATGGCGTGGCGGGGCAGGTGCCGGGGCTGGGGCTTCTGGACGTCACCACCGTGATGTCGCCCGAGAAGCGCGTGGTTCGTGTGACGGGCACCGCGACGGGCCAGCCGGTAACGGGATACGAAATCCACATGGGCCGCACCTCCGGGCCCGACTGCGCGCGTCCCTTTGCCCATGTGCCGGATGCAGATGGGGCCGTCAGCGCGGACGGGCGGGTCATGGGCAGCTATCTGCACGGGCTGTTTTCGGACGATGGGTTCCGGGCGGCCTATCTGGCGCGGCTTGGCGCAGCGTCGCAGCCCGGCTTCGAGGCCGGTGTCGATGCCGCGCTGGACGACCTGGCCGATCACCTGGAGGCGCATCTGGACGTGGCCGGGCTGCTGGCGGTCGCGCGCTGAGGTGGATGTGACCCGCTGGTGCTGGACGAGGGCGGGGCTTCGCGCTACCTCAAGGCCATGGAACATGCAAAGCCGCCCCTGACCCTGTACCTGGCCGCCCCGCGCGGTTTCTGCGCCGGTGTGGACCGCGCGATCAAGATCGTCGAGATGGCGCTGCAGAAATGGGGCGCCCCCGTCTATGTCCGCCACGAGATCGTGCACAACAAGTTCGTCGTGGACAGCCTGCGCGACAAGGGCGCCGTCTTTGTCGAGGAGCTGGACGACTGCCCCGACGATCGCCCGGTGATCTTCTCGGCCCACGGCGTCCCCAAGGCGGTCCCGGCCGAGGCGCAGCGGCGGCAGATGGTCTATGTCGACGCGACCTGTCCGCTGGTCAGCAAGGTCCATATCGAGGCCGAGCGTCACCACGCGAACGGCTTGCAGATGGTGATGATCGGCCACGAGGGCCACCCAGAGGTTCTGGGCACCATGGGCCAGCTGCCCGAGGGCGAGGTGATCCTGGTCGAGACGGTCGATGACGTGGCAAGGGTTGCGCCCCGCGATCCGCAGGCGCTGGCCTTCATCACCCAGACGACGCTGTCGGTGGATGACACGGCGGGGATCGTCACTGCGCTGAAGGCGCGGTTTCCGGCGATCGTGGGGCCGGCCAAGGAGGACATCTGCTATGCCACCACCAACCGGCAGGCGGCGGTGAAGGAAGTGGCGCCCAAGATCGACGCATTGCTCGTGATCGGGGCGCCGAATTCCAGCAACTCGAAGCGGCTGGTCGAGGTGGGGCGGGCCGCGGGTTGCGCCTATTCGCAGTTGGTGATGCGGGCCGACCAGATCGACTGGCGGGCCATGGAGGGCGTGCACGCCGTCGGCGTCACGGCAGGCGCCAGCGCGCCCGAGGTGCTGGTGGACGAGGTGGTGGGCGCGTTCCGCGCGCGTTTCGACGTAACGGTCGAGATCGTCGAGACGGCGATCGAGCGGGTCGAGTTCAAGGTCCCGCGCGTGCTGCGCGAGACGGCCTGAGCGCCGGCCCGGAACATTACAAGAAGTAAGGAGCGGCGGTGCGGCTTTATTCGATGCCCTCGTCGGGCAACAGCTACAAGGTGCGGCTGCTGGCGGCGCTGACTGGCCAAGCGCTGGAGCGCGTCGACTGCGGGGCGGGATCGGCCGCGCTGGCCGAGGCAAAGGCGGCTGGGGTGCTGCCCTTCGGCAAGCTGCCCGCCCTGGCGCTGGACGGCGGCACCGTGCTGGGCGAATCGAACGCGATCCTGTGCTTTCTGGGCGAGGAAACGCGGTTCTGGCCCGAGGATCCGGTCCTGCGCGCCCAGATGCTGGGCTGGATGTTCTGGGAGCAGTACAACCACGAGCCGGTCATCGCCGTGCGCCAGTCGCTGCTGTGCTATCCCGACCGCGCCGCCGATGCCACGCCCGAGCGGATGGCCGATCTTCTGGCGCGCGGGCAGGCGCTGCTGGCGGTCATGAACCGGGCGGTTGGCGGGCAGGACTGGCTGACGGGTCAGCCGAGCCTGGCCGACATCTGTCTTTACGCCTATACCCACAGCGCCGAGACGCGGGGCGGGTTCGACCTGTCGGGGATGCCGAAGCTGCGCGCCTGGCTGGCGCGGGTCGCGGCACTGCCGGGACATGTGGCGATCAATGGCTGAGTTGTTCGCGTGGACCGACGGCGCCTGCAGCGGCAATCCCGGCCCCGGTGGCTGGGGCGTCCTGATGCGCGCGCTTGAGGGCGGGACCGTCCTGAAGGAACGCGAGATGGCCGGGGGCGAGGCCGCGACCACCAACAACCGGATGGAGCTGACGGCCGCGATCAGCGCGCTCGAGGCGCTGACGCGGCCCAGCCAGATCGTGATCGTCACCGACAGCGCCTATGTGAAGAACGGCGTCACGCAGTGGATCCACGGCTGGAAGCGCAACGGCTGGAAGACCGCCGACCGCAAGCCCGTGAAGAACGTCGAGCTGTGGCAGCGGCTGGATGCCGCGCAGGCGACGCACAAGGTCGAATGGCGCTGGATCAAGGGCCATGCCGGCCACCCCGAGAACGAGCGCGCCGACGAACTTGCTCGTGAAGGAATGGCCCCGTTCAAATGACGCTGGACCCGCTGGTCGCCGCGCTGGATTACGGTTCGGTCCTGATCTTCGCGCTGACCGGGGCGCTGGTCGCCAGCCGGGCACAGCTGGACCCGGTGGGCTTCATCTTCATGGCGGCGATGACGGCCGTGGGTGGCGGGACCCTGCGTGACCTGATCCTGGGGCAGCCGCAGGTCTTCTGGGTGGCGCGCCCGTCGCTCATCGTCGTGGCGGCGGTGGCCGCGATGGTTGTCTTCTGGACCGCGCACCTCTTCGAAAGCCGCTATCGCCTGCTTCTGTGGCTGGACGTCTTCGCCCTGTCGGTGGCCGTGCCCGCGGGCGTCGGGGTGGCGCTGGAGGGCGGGTTCAGCCCGATCATCGTGGTCATCATGGGTGTCGTGACCGGCACCTTCGGCGGGTTGATGCGCGACGTCGTCGGCAACGAGGTGCCGCTGGTCCTGAAGCAGGGAGAGATCTACCTGACCGCCGCCTTCGGTGGCGCGCTGGTGGCGGTGGCGCTTGTCTGGCTGGGGGCGGGGCAGGCCCCGACGCTGGTTGCCTGCGGGCTGGTGACCTTCGTGCTGCGGGCAGGGGGCCTTGGGCGCGGCTGGCGGCTGCCGGTCTATCGCCCGCGCCCGCCGCGAAACCGCTAGCGCAGCACCGGCGGGCCGCTGCGGCCGGCGTCGACGTTCTGCACTCCCGCCCGCAGTCCTTGGCCGATGCGGTGGGCCAGCTGCGACCAGGCCCGCGCGCTCCAGGGCGGCAGGGTGCGGCGCAGCGATTCGTCGAACAGCGCCAGCCAGATCTCGAAATGTTCGGGGCGGACATTGCCGGCCTGCAGGTGCGCGCGCATCGGGCTGCCGTTGTAGCCCGCCTTGTGCATGATCGCGCCCTTCCAGAAGGCGGTGATCCGATCCTCGTGCGCGGACCAGTCGCCCACATGTTCGGCAAAGACCGGCGCCAGCACCTCGTGCCGACGCACGGCGGCATAGAAGATGGCGACGACGCGGGCGATCTCGGCCTCGGTGATGTCGAAACGGGGGGGCAGGCTGTCCATGTGCCGCATCTGGGGCAGGGCGGGCGCGGTTGCAAGGGGTTTGCGATGGCGCTATGGCAGGCCTCCGGTCGCAGCCCACCCGGTCAAAACAGGAGCCCGAGATGAGCCATTACACCGACGCGCTGACCCAGCTTGGTGCCGACGCCCCGCTGCCGCAGCACCCTGACGACGCCGTGTTGGAGCGCGTGCCGAACCCGCAGCCTGGCCAGACCTATGCCGTGCGCTTCACCCAGCCCGAGTTCACCAGCCTCTGTCCCCTGACGGGCCAGCCCGACTTTGCGCATCTGGTGATTGACTATGTCCCCGGCGACTGGCTGGTCGAATCGAAGTCGCTGAAGCTGTTCCTTGGCAGCTTTCGCAACCACGGCGCGTTCCACGAGGACTGCACCGTCGGCATAGGCCGTCGCATCGCCGACCTGCTGGCGCCGCAGTGGTTGCGGATCGGCGGCTACTGGTATCCGCGCGGCGGCATGCCGATCGACGTGTTCTGGCAGACAGGCCCCGCGCCGGACGGGCTTTGGCTGCCGGACCAGGGCGTGCCGAGCTATCGCGGGCGCGGCTAACGCAGGGATCGCCACAGGACCGACAGCGTGTCGACCAGATCGCCCGCCCGCGCCAGAAGATGCTCGGGCGCGACGGCGTCGGCACCCGTGTCCAACTGCGCCATCAGGCGCGACAAGCGGCGGCGGTGGATGCCCGTCCACAGCTGCACCGGGTCGGCGATCAGCCCCGCGAAGGTTGTGACAAGCGACCCGGCGACGGTCAGTGCGACGCCGGTGGCGATGACCGCCAGCGGCGACAGTTCGACCGGGAAAGCCCAGTACCAGGCGCGACCCAGCGTGTCGCCAAGCGCGAAGTCGCGCACCGCCGCGCCATGCGCCCGCATCTGCGCCATCGGCCCGGCAAGCGAGATCATTCCGGGTGTCGGGCGGTGGAACAGCACGAAGCCCAGACCCAGCACGATCAGCGAGGTGGTGATCTCGGCTACGGCGTTGCGCGTTTCGGCATGGCGGCGGATGGCGTCGGCGATGCGGTCTGGTGGCGCGTCGGGGCCAAGGCCCTGCGACTGAAGATCGGCGATCAGCGCCGTCAGGTCGTCCTCGATCCGGGCCGACACGTCGGAGCGGAGAAACACCCGGCGCGACCGCAGCCAGCGTCCCGCGCGCCCGGCCCCCAGCCGCGCCAGCACCCAGCCCAGAAGCTGCATCAGCAGCGCGAAGGGGGCCAGCATCACGTTCAGCGGTGCGCGCAGCAGGTCTCTGCCCAGGGCGTGGCGATGCAGCGCCAGCGTGCCCCGCGGGCCATACCGGCGGGCGGCAAAGCGGCGCAGGGCGGCGTCCCGGCGCGTCGTTTTCGTGCGAAGCGTGGCAGGCTGCATCAGGGTCCCCATGGCTCTCGGCAGCCTAACCCGGGCGCCTCGGCGGCGCTAGGTTCGGCGCTTGCAGGCAATGTCCGCGCTTTCTATAGAAGGCGCATGAAATTCCCGGCGTTCGGATCCCGAATTAGCAGCCCGGCGGCGTGAGGTCTCACGCCGCCGGGTCTGCCTTGTCCGAACATCTTTCGAAGGAACGCCCGATGGCCGACGCCCCGACGCCCGAAACGAAGACCGACGCCCCCGACTATCGCGACACCGTCTTCCTGCCCCAGACCGACTTTCCCATGCGCGCCGGCCTGCCCCAGCGCGAGCCGGAGTGGCTGGAGCGGTGGGCGCGCATCGGCATCTATGATCGGCTGCGGGAAAAGGCGGGCGACCGGGCGCCCTTCGTGCTGCATGACGGCCCGCCCTATGCCAACGGGCACCTCCATATCGGCCATGCGCTGAACAAGACCATCAAGGACATCATCGTGCGCAGCCACCAGATGATGGGTCGCGATGCGCGCTATGTGCCCGGCTGGGACTGCCACGGCCTGCCCATCGAATGGAAGATCGAGGAAAAGTACCGCAAGGAAGGTCGCGACAAGGACGCGGTCGACGTGGTCGAGTTCCGCCAGGAATGCCGCCGCTTCGCCGACGAATGGGTGGGTATCCAGCGCGACGAGTTCCAGCGCCTGGGGATCACCGGGGCTTGGGACCGGCCCTACCTGACGATGGATTTCCATGCCGAGGCGGTGATCGCGGCCGAGTTCATGAAGCTGTTGATGAACGGCTCGCTCTATCAGGGATCGAAGCCGGTGATGTGGTCGCCGGTCGAGAAGACGGCCTTGGCCGAGGCCGAGGTCGAATACCACGACCACACCAGTCACACGATCTGGGTTCGGTTCCCGGTGGCGTCCCAGTCGGACTTCGCGCCGCTGGACGGTTGCATGCGCACCGACCTGCTCCAGGCATCGGTGGTGATCTGGACCACGACGCCTTGGACGATCCCGCAGAACCGGGCGGTCGCCTTCAATCCGGCCATCGCCTATGGCCTCTACGAGGTCACCGAAGCGGCAGAGAATGCCACCGCCAGGGTCGGTGAGCACATCGTGCTGGCCGACGCGCTGGCCGAATCGGTGATGGGCGCGGCGAAGGTCACGGGTCACAGCCGCCTGCGCACGGTCGGTGCCGATGAACTGGCCGCGCTGGTGCTGGCCCATCCCCTGCGCGGGGTCGAGGGCGGCGCGGCCGAGTGGGATTACGACGTGCCGATGCTGCCGGGCGACCATGTCACCGACGATGCGGGCACGGGTTTCGTGCATACCGCACCCAGCCACGGCGACGACGACTATCAGCTGGGCCTGCGCTTCAAGCTGCCGATGACCTACAACGTCGAGCCTGACGGCAGCTACCGCAAGGACCTGCCGCTGTTCGGCGGAGAGGCCATCGTGGCGCCCGACGGCAAGGACGGCCCCGCCAATGTCAGCGTGATCAAGCAGCTGGCCTGGGCGGGCGCGCTGCTGGCCAAGGGCAAGATCAAGCACTCCTACCCGCATAGCTGGCGGTCCAAGGCGCCGCTGATCTATCGCAACACGCCGCAGTGGTTCGCCGCCATCGACAAGCCGCTGGACGATGGTTTGGGTCAGCATGGCGACACGATCCGCACGCGGGCGCTGACCTCCATCGACAAGCTGGTCAAGTGGTGGCCCCAGACCGGGCGCAACCGCATCCATTCGATGGTCGAGAACCGCCCCGACTGGGTGCTGTCGCGCCAGCGGGCCTGGGGGGTGCCGCTGACCTGTTTCGTGAAGAAGGGTGCCAGGCCGACCGATCCCGACTTCCTGCTGCGCGACGCGACCGTCAACGACCGCATCATCGCCGCCTTCGAGGCCGAGGGCGCCGATGTCTGGTATCGCGACGGCTTCAAGGCGCAGGTGCTGGAGGACATCGTCGCCCCCGAAGCCTATGAGCAGGTCACCGACGTGCTGGACGTGTGGTTCGACAGCGGCTCGACCCATGCCTTCGTGCTGCGCGACCGCGAGGATGGCGCGCCCGATGGCATTGCGGATGTCTATCTGGAGGGCACGGACCAGCATCGCGGCTGGTTCCAGTCCTCGCTGCTGCAGGCCAGCGCGACCCGGGGCCGTGCGCCTTATCGCAACGTGGTGACGCACGGGTTCACGCTGGACGAAAAGGGCATGAAGATGTCCAAATCGCTTGGCAACACCATCGTGCCCGCCAAGGTAATCGAGCAATACGGCGCCGACATCCTGCGCCTGTGGGTGGCGCAGGCGGATTATACCACCGATCAGCGCATCGGGCCCGAGATTCTGAAGGGCACCGCCGACAGCTATCGCCGTCTGCGCAACACGCTGCGCTTCCTGCTGGGCGCGCTGGCCGAGTGGGACGAGGCCGAGCGCCTGCCCGCCGCCCAGATGCCCGAGCTGGAGCAATGGGTGCTGCACCGGCTGGCGCAGCTGGATCATCAGGTCCGGCGCGGATACGACCAGTTCGATTTCCAGGGCGTCTTTCAGACGCTGTTCCAGTTCTGCACCGTGGACCTGTCGGCCTTCTATTTCGACATCCGCAAGGACGCGCTTTACTGCGATGCAGCCGACAGCCCGCGCCGGCGGGCGGCGCGGACGGTGCTGGACATCCTCTATCACCGGCTGGTGACGTGGCTTGCGCCGATCCTGCCCTTCACCACCGAGGATGTGTGGCTGTCGCGCTTCCCGTCCGACAGCGACAGCGTGCACCTGCGCGACTTCCCCGAAACGCCGGCCGACTGGCTGAACGAGCCGCTGGCGGCGAAATGGGACCATGTCCGCCGCGCCCGCCGCGTGGTCACCGCCGCGCTGGAACTGAAGCGGACGGACAAGACCATCGGCGCCAGCCTGGAGGCCGCGCCGGTCGTCCATGTCGACGATGCCGACATGCTGGAGGCGCTGAAATCGGTGGCCTTTGCCGATATCTGCATCACCTCGGATCTGTCGCTGACCCGCGACCCGGCCCCGAACGAGGCTTATCGCATGGCCGAGGCGCCGGGCATCGGCGTGGTGTTCGAGACGGCGGAGGGAGAGAAGTGCCAGCGTTGCTGGAAGATCCTTCCCGACGTCGGCACGCATGCTCATCCGGGCGTCTGCGCCCGCTGCGACAGCGTGCTGGGATGAGTGAAGCCGACCTGCGCGGGACGATCCTTGCGCAGGTCGACGCGCTGCGTCCCGGCACGACCTGCTGTCCCAGCCGGATCGCGCGGAACATTGCCGCGGACTGGCGGCCGCTGATGGGGCCGTTGCGTGCCGCGGCGCTGTCCCTGGCCGCAGAGGGGCGCATCTGCGTGCTGCAAAACGGGACAGATGCCGGACCGGACCCGCGAGGTCCCATCCGGCTGGGGCGACCCTAGATCAGACCAACCACCAGCCTCGCGACTTCAGCTGGTTGCGGATCTGCTTTTCCGGGGTGCCCCGGGCGCGGTCTGCAAAAATCGGGCGCACCTTCTGGCGGCCCTTTTCCTGATAGATCAGCTTTCGCGCCGGCTCCCACTCGCGAAGGACGCGCTTGACGGACCTGTCGGCGACGGCGGTCTCCAGCCGCTCTATCACGGTATCGTCCTGCAGGGCATAGAGCAGCGGCAGCTTGCGATAGTGACAGGTGATGTCACCATCCAGCCCGTCCAGTTCGGGGCCGGGACGCCCGCCGCCAAGGCTGTGGACGACCGGCGGCAGGACGACCTGGTCCAGCCAGGGGACCATCACCTGGCAGGCCAGTTCATTATGCGGGTCGTCGCGAAGCGCCAGCGCCCAATTCAGGAAGCGACGGCCGAACTCGGCCGAATCGGCGCCGAAGAACCAGCCGGCGTTGAAGTAGAGGTAACGTTCCCAATGTTCGTCTGGCTGCGACAGGTCAAGCGTGGAGGCGAAATCCAGCCCGAAGCGGTCGTAGATCGACTTCCAGATCGCGCCGAAGCCCGGACCATAGAGCGGTGGCTTCGGCCAGGTCCCCTCGCGGCGCATCGAGGCCGAGGGGCGGCCGAAATCGAACGGAACTCGGTCCAGCGGGCCGGTCACCAGCGTGTCGGTGTCAAAGAAGACGAACGGCTCTGCCGGGGGCAGCAGGGCAAGCGCCTCGATCTTGTTGCCTTGCGGGTAGGCGGCGCCGAAATGTTCGGCGACAAAGGGGCGGATCTGGGCGCCGAGGTCGGTCAGCAGATCGCGGCAGGGCTGGCTGATCCGGGTGTCGTGCCCGGCCCAGGCCCCCTCGGGCAGGGGTTCGGCGACGATGACGGGCGCGGTCCAGTCGGGGGCGGCGGCCCGCAGGCTGGTCAAGAAGATCAGGGCCTCGTACTCGAGCCGCCCGGCCTGAGCCACGATCAGAAGGTTCGGCTGCGTGTTTCCGTGCTTCGACACCTGTCCTCCCAAGGATTGACCTGCGGCGATGATAGGTGTCTCGCGCCTGCAGCAAAACCCGTGATCGAAATGCCGCGGGCCGACGACCCACAGGCGGTCGTCACCGTCACGATGTCAAAAGGGGAAATGGTGGGCGACCTTGGAACGGCCACCAATCCCGCAAGAACCTGATTTTGCTGGCACTCTGATGTGCGCGGGTTGCGTTGTGTGACCCCGGATTGTCGCACCTGTGGTAGTGCTGCGCAAGTGCCTCCAATTCTAATCACCTGCGCAACGGTGGCTGCTAGACGGAAGAACTCCATCTAAGCTAGGCTGGTGTCATTGATGTCAAAGGCTTATGAGGCGCGCCGTGCTTGAACTCATCGTCCTAGCTGTGCTGGGCTATGCCGCATTCACTTGGCATACTACGTCGCGCGGAAAGCGGTTCGTCCGCGCATACGCATACTTGAAGCTGCTAGACGATGGAATGTCACCTGCCGAGGCAAACGGCTTCGCACTGCGGTTTCTATCTCGCTATTCTGATCCTGACATCGACCTTGATCTCATAAACGACGCTACCGGCTACACTAAAGCGGGTGGGAAGCAGTTGCCGGTCATCGCTGCCGCGCGCAAGCATGGCTTCATTGGATAGCCGATTGCAAAAATCCGACAAATTTTTGCGCAGGGGCATCTATCCCCTCTGCGACACAGCACTTCCCCCATGGCCCCCACTTGCCAGGATCGGCACCAGCAGGGCAGCGCCGGATGCAAACTACCCTGCCCTAGCCCGACCCGTTGCAGGACGCTACGTCAGGCGGACAGCCTACCCTAACCATGCAATAGCGCGCATATAACATTCACAACCTACGTTGACATTCGAAATGAGCCTGTGCTAAGGCTGCCGCACGGGCCGATTGTGCCCGCTAGCAGGGACAGCAGCATGAAGCGGTATGTGATCTACAAGCGCGTCAGCACAGTCAGCCAGGGTGAAAGCGGGCTAGGGCTGGATGCACAGGACCGGGACATTCGCCTGTTCCTCGATACCTACAGCGACACGCCCTACGAAGTAATAGCGGAGTGCGTTGACGTGCTGTCCGGCAAGACCGCAGACCGCCCGCAGCTACAAGAGGCGCTGGCGTTGGTCCGCAGCACCGGAGCAGAACTGCTTGTCGCCAAGCTGGACCGCCTGTCCCGCAAGGTGTCGTTCATCGCCACGCTGATGGATGATCCGAAAGTGCGGCTGCGGGTCGCTTCCATGCCCCACGCCGACAAGTTCCAGCTTCACATATACGCGGCACTTGCTGAACAGGAACGCGAGTTCATCAGCTTGCGGACCACGGCAGCACTGGCCGAGGCGAAAGCACGGGGCGTTAAGCTGGGCGGACTGCGGGACAAGACCATGCAGCGCAACGCGGCCATACAAGCGAACGCCGCAGCTAGGGCGCAGAAGGTTGCGGGCATCGTGATACCACTACGAGAGGCAGGAAAGCCGCTGCAAGAGATAGCGGACCATCTGAACAGTGCCGGGGTTCCGACTGCACGGGGTGGATCATGGCAGCCCTCACAGGTGAAGCGCGTCCTTGATCGGCTGGGGGCATGATGCCTGACGACATTCTCCGCCAGTTTGGCATTGACCCTGCCACCTTGGAACCTCTGGGGGACTATTCCTGGGCGTTTGATCCGTGGCTGGAAACGGATAACCCCAGCATTCGCGCTGTTGTGGAGAAACTGGCAGCACCCGCCATGCAGCTTTGGACCGACAGCAGGCAGCGGAGGCACAAGAAAGTGCAAAGTAACGTAGCGAGTTGCCTGCAAGTTATCCTGTTGAACCTGATCCGTGCAGCAAAGCACGACACCCGGCTGTTAGTTGGTATCGGCACAGGGCATGAGGCGCTGAATAGTGCCAAGCGATATAGGCCCGAGTTCATGGCCGAACGGGCATTCATCGACGCAATGGAAGCCTTGGAGAATGCGGGCATCATTGCACGGACTGCGGCACCATTTCACTACAGCCGAGGCGGACAAGTCACGCGATACCGGCTTACAGACGCTGCCATGTTAGAGTTAACCGGACATCCTATAGAGAAGAAGGCCGGTTTCCTGCAGGACTTCACAACATCCCCTGCTAGAGAGACGATCCGGCTCAAGGACAAGGGTGTGAGCAAGGGCAAAGGCCGCAGGCTGCCAAGGTTGTGCCGTTATGACGACACGGAAGTGACACAGCAGATGCGAGACAACCTCTCACGCATCAATCCCGTGCTGGCGGGCGCTGCTCTCATCCCCGGCTGCAACATCTCTGCGGGCGACTATGACGACACCCGCCCTGGAGATTACAGCCAGATTGAATACGGGAAAACTCTTTATCGGGTATTCAACCACGGTTCATTTGATTTAGGCGGGCGCTTTTATGGCGGATGGTGGCAGTATGTCCGCAAACACATTCGGCCCGGCATTCTAATCAATGGACACCGAACAATTGAGGCGGATTACTCCGGCCTGCATCCGGCAATCTTGTTCGCTGAAAGAGGATTGGACATTCCGCTTGATCCTTATTCAGCCGTCACTGATCTATCCAATGGGAAAGACCGGGACTGGCGGAAGGCAGTGAAGCGGACGTTCAATGCCCTGCTGAATGCAGACCGGAGGACGCAAGAACCGCGCGACTTTGACCTGTCACCCTATGGGATCAGCAAGCCCGAGTTTCAGCAGATGATCCGGGCTGCCTTCCCTGAACTGCAAGACGCATTCGGCTCGGGAGCAGGGCGAAGGCTCCAGCGCATCGACAGCGACCTCATGGAAGCAATCCTGCTGCACTTCGCTGACCAGGGCATTCCGGCCTTGCCCGTCCATGACAGCGGAATAATCCAAGAGGATCGGCGGGACGAACTGCTCGATGTCATGCAGGATGTGTTCAAGCATAGATACGGCAAGACCCCGCCTGTCCGAATTGAGTAAGAACCACCGCGCCCACCCCACCTATTACCATACCGGGGACGTTAAGGGGTTGGCCTGATGGCTACCCTTGCTGGATCATAGGATTTGCTAGCCTGACAGGACCGCAGAACGGGCGCTGGGCTGGCAAGTCGCGCACGGATAGCACCAACTACCTGAACGCTGCAAGCACCTGTCAGAGACGCAATGCGGCGGGCTGATGGCACATCCTTGGCCGGAGCAATCTATCATCTTTCCCCGCGCTGATCTGTCGTCTTTGGCCGCAATGACTGCGCTGACACGGCCCCGATCCCTTAACGTCCCCGGTATGGTATATGGGGGGGCATGAGGGGGTGAAAGTTGCTGCCCATCTGCCCAGCCATCCGCCTTGCCCCTGACCCTGCCTCCACACCCAGTGCGCGCTGCGGCAGGCTTCCCATGCCATGCCCCAGGCTTTCCAGATCGGATATGCAAAAATAGTTGGGTTAGCCACAGAATGGGTTAACGCACCCGGTTACCCGGATTGCGCCCATAGCCGTTCTTTGAGCAATACGATAGGTCAGGGAACAGGCGCGCGCTGCCTCTCTTGCGGCGATCCTCCACGAACGCGGGCAGTCCGGCGGCAACCAAGCGGTCATGCAGCGGGATAAGGCGGCGGGACGCGCTGTTCTTGAGGCGCTTGTTCGGGCTTCCCTCATCGGTAACGCGGACGAACCACAACCCATCCTCGCCCTGCTGCATGTCAGCAAGATCAAGCTGGGCTATCTCGTTCAACCGCATCCCGGTGAATATGCCGATAAGGCTGATCCACTTGTGGTCTGGGTTCCGCACCAATCTATCGGGGTTCTCGGTTAGATGCTCGAACAGCAGGTTTAACTGTTCGTCGGTGAACGCCTGCCTGCCCTCCTCCTTGGCGCGCTTCGACAGCTTCATTCTTGTGCCGTCAAAGATGTTTCGGAAGCGTGACCGTGCGATACGGCCCAGCCAAAGAAAGTCTGCAAGGCGCTGATATACGCGTTAACGGTACGTGTGGCGATAGTTTCCACGCCGGGCAGGTCCAGCACGTCAGAAAGCCGTTTGCCTTTGGTAGCGGCCATCTTGTTCCGGTTCTTGGGATAGCGCAGCAGTACGTCCTTCACCCGTCTGGCGTCGGCCTTGGTCATGGCGGCAATAGGCTTGCTGTCCGTGATCTCGCCCAACAAAACTAGCGCCTCGCGCTTGCTGTCTGCTGTCTTTCCCCTGACTTGCCCTGTTCGCTGCAACTCCGTCAGATACTCCGCTAGCACATCCTGATAGCTGACATGGGCGGCGGGGGCATTGCCAAGAACAGCCGCAACGGCAGCACCAGCCGAGAGTGCGGGGTTCAAATCGAACCGTTCCAAGCTGTCCAGAAACCCGGCAGCCTCCTGCCAGAACGCACCGGCGCCATGCACCAGCGCCTCATTCAGCCCTTGCCGCACATTGGGGGCAAGGCTGTCGGGATCAACCCCGCGATGCTCACAGAACGCCCGCACCTGCTGCGCAGCCTGATCCGCCCCGCGCTGATCTGCATGAGCGGCCCAGTTCCGGCCCAGCATGGCGCGAATGTTCCGCATCCGCATTTGGCGATCTTCGTCAGGCGGTCCATTCTCCATCACGCCAGCCTTGAACCGGGCAAGCTGTTCCTGGAAGTGCTGGGCCACCTGCCCCCTGATCTCATCGTATCTCATGCCCTGGGCAGATGCCGCTTCAATCGTGGATTGTCCAGCCAACACCAGCGCATGAGACAGCCGCCGCGCCGTGGCCGGGCAGCGGGTTCGTAGCGATAGCCGCACATGGCTGCGCTTCCGGTCGGGATGTAGACGCGGCGGGATCGGCCAGCGGAAGTAAAAGACCCCGTGTCGGGAACAGCTCAAATAGGCGGCAAGGCGCATCCTGTGGCTCACTAATGTGGCGCACTAGCAGGAAGGCAGCCGTCAAGCACTTGAGATCGGGGGAAATGGTGGGCGACCCTGGAATCGAACCAGGCGTGGGTCTCCCCGGCGGAGTTACAGTCCGCTGCCGCACCTTGCAGCACGTCGCCCGCCGATCGCTTTCGGCGTGCGGCGGTGATTAACGGCCCTGCCGGGGGGCGTCAAGCAGATTTCCGGGGCTTGCGTGACGACGCCGCGACGCGCAGAGAGAGGAGACGAGAAAGGAGCCCGCGATGGCCGAGCGTACCGAAAAAGCGAAGAAGCCCACATGGGTCATCGACAAGGAGCGCGCCCGCCGTGCCGCCGCTGCCGAGACCGTCTGGCTGTTCGGCCTGCACGCCGTTCGCGACGCCCTTGCCAACCCCGCGCGCGAGAAGCTGCGCCTGGTCGTGACGCAGAACGCGGTGACCAGGCTGGGCGACCTGCACGGCATGGAACCCGAGATCACCGACCCGCGGGTCTTCGACAAGGCGGTGCCCCTCTCCGCCGAAAGCGTCCACCAGGGGGCCGCGCTCGAGGTGAAGCCGCTGAAATGGGGCAGCCTCAGCGAGATTGCGCTGCGCGAGGCGCCGGGCGAGCAGCGGCCGCTGCTGGTGGCGCTGGACCGGGTGACGGACCCGCACAACATCGGCGCCATCCTGCGGTCGGCCGAGGTGTTCGGCGCCCGCGCCGTCATCGCGCCGCACCGCCATTCCGCCCCCGAGACAGGGGCCTTGGCCAAGACCGCCTCCGGCGCGCTGGAGCGGCAGCCCTATCTGCGGGTTCCGAACCTGGCCGAGGCGCTGACGCAGCTGAAGAACATGGGCTTCATCCTGATCGGACTGGATGGCACGGGCACCGAATCGCTGCCGGACCTGCTGGGGACTCTTTCCGGGCGCGCGATCTGCCTTGTTCTGGGTTCGGAGGGCCCAGGGATGCGCGAGCTGACGCTGAAGACCTGCGACCATGTCGCCCGGATTCCCTTCGCCGCCGACTTCGGTTCGCTCAACGTCTCGAACGCGGCTGCGGTGGCGCTCTATGCGGCGGGACGTGGCTGAAGATCACATCCTTGCGACGTTCCCGCCGCGCGCGTTGAGATTGTGGTCGGCGGGTGCGAAAGACGCTGGGTCCCACACACGAGTCGCCATGCGCCGATTTGCCCTCGCCCTGCTTCTGTCGATCCTGCCCGTGCTGCCTGCGGCCGCCCAGGACTGGGCGCTTGGCGGTTTCGACCCCGTAGCCTATGTCACGGCAGGGCGGGCCATGCCGGGCCGCAGCGACATCGCCACGATGTGGCGCGGCAAGCTGTGGCACTTCGCGTCCGAGGACAACCGCGCCCGCTTCGAGGCAGATCCGCGGGCCTATGCGCCCCGGCTTGGCGGCATGTGCCCGCTGTCGATCATCGACGGGCACCCGCAGCCGGGCGATCCACGCCGCTTTCTCGTCCACGAAGGTGGTCTCTACCTGTTCAGGTCGGCTGAGGTCGAGCGCGAGGTGCGCCTGAACCCGCGCGAGATCCTCGGCCGAGCTCGCGCGGCGTGGCGCGACCGGAACTGATAGCGCCCCACCCTCGAAAATCACGAAATCGCGAGGGCGCTGGAACTTTCCGCTCCGGTGCCCATTTACATCACTGGACATGACCCCGGAACGGTCATGTTCGGATCACTGTCCCTCGTTCCGTGACTTGCGCCCGGCCACTTGGTGGACCGGGCGCCTTTTCTATGCAAGCTTGCACGCAGAGGGTGAAGGGAGGATCCATGAACACGGACATGAGCGAAGACGAAGAGATCGCGCGCATCGCCGGTAGGACCCGCGTCGTTGCGGTCGTCGGGCTGTCGCCGAACGAGGCCCGGCCCAGCTGGGGCGTCGCACGCTTTCTGCAGGCGCAGGGGCTGCGGATCATCCCGGTCAATCCGGGCCACGCCGGCAAGGAAATTCTGGGCGAGACGGTGTATGCGACCCTGTCGGAGATCCCGGTGGATGCCCGGGTCGAGATGGTGGACGTCTTCCGTCGCTCGGAGGCCGTGGCCGGCATCGTCGACGAGGCCCTGGCACTGCCTAATCTGCAGGTCATATGGACGCAATTGGGCATCCGCGACGATGCCGCGGCTGACAAGGCGCGCCGGGCCGGCATCACCGTGATCCAAGACCGCTGCCCGAAGATCGAATTTCCGAGATATCTCTAGCCCGGGGGGGCAGGAGCCGGATATCTGCTTGACGACCGCGCGGGCAGCTTCTAAGTGGGGCCGACCTCAGGGGTATAGCTCAGTTGGTAGAGCATCGGTCTCCAAAACCGAGGGTCGTGGGTTCGAGTCCCCCTGCCCCTGCCAGGTCCTTTCCGCCAGATCACGGATGCCAGACGGCTTGAAGCGGCGGGCGGGCTGCGATACATCAGCGCCTGCACTTGCGAAGGAGCCTGTCTTGGCCAATCCCGTCCAGTTCATCAACCAGGTCCGCGCCGAGGCGGCCAAGATCACGTGGCCAACCCGTCGAGAGGTCGTCACGACCACGATCATGGTCCTGATCTTCGCCGCGATCACCAGCCTGTTCTTCTTCCTTGTGGATCTGGTTATCCGCACGGGCCTGACGGAAGGCCTGAGGCTGATCAGCGGCTGATCAGGGCTTGCATTTGCCGGGCAGGGGCGGTATCTGCCCCCGACTATCCGGCAAGACGGCGTGCATCGGAAAACCGCATGCGCGCCTATATCAGTTTTCGGACGCACAGAAATACAAGGGGTTGTCGTCGCTCTGGCGTGATTCCCCAAGATGAGCAGGGGTCGATCGAGACATGGCAAAGCGTTGGTATTCGGTCAGCGTCCTGTCGAACTTCGAAAAGAAGGTCGCCGAGGCGATTCGCCAGGCCGTCGCCGAGAAGGGTCTGGAAGAGCAGATCGACGAGGTGCTGGTCCCGACCGAGGAAGTGATCGAGATCCGCCGCGGCAAGAAGGTCACGTCGGAGCGGCGCTTCATGCCGGGGTATGTCCTGGTCCACATGGACATGTCGGACCGGACGTACCACCTGGTCAACTCGATCAACCGCGTCACCGGGTTCCTGGGCGCGCAGGGCAAGCCGATGCCGATGCGCGACGACGAGGTGAACACGATGCTGCACCGCACCGGCGACGGCGAACCCGCCGCGCCGCGCAACCTGATCCGCTTCGACGTGGGCGAGAAGGTGAACGTGACCGACGGTCCGTTCGAGGGCTTCTCGGGCATGGTCGAGGAGGTCGACGAGGTCTCGTCTCGGATCAAGGTGACGGTGTCGATCTTCGGCCGGCCCACGCCGGTCGAGCTGGAATTCACGCAGGTCTCGAAGTCCGCGTGATTGACCGCGGGAGGTTACGGTCCCTGACGGGGCGCGGGCCGCACCGCTAAATCGGTCCTTCGGGGCTTGATGATGAAGGAGAAGGCCAGATGGCCAAGAAAATAGTTGGCAGCCTCAAGCTGCAGATCAAGGCGGGGCAAGCAAACCCGTCGCCCCCCGTCGGCCCGGCGCTGGGTCAGCGCGGCATCAACATCATGGCGTTCTGCAAAGAGTTCAACGCCAAGACCCAGGAGATGGAACAGGGCGCGCCCGTGCCTGTCGTCATCACCTATTATGCCGACAAGTCGTTCAGCTTCGAGACGAAAACGCCCCCGGCGTCCTTCCTGCTGAAGAAGGCCGCAGGCCTGAAGCCGGTCGGCAAGCGCAACCGCGCCAAGGGTTCGGAAAAGCCGGGCCGCGCCAGCGCCGGTTCCGTGACCGTCAAGCAGGTCCGCGAGATCGCCGAGACCAAGATGAAGGATCTGTCCGCGACCGATATCGAGGCCGCGATGAAGATCATCGTCGGCTCGGCCCGTTCGATCGGCATCGAGGTGAAGGGCTAAGTCATGGCAAAGATTTCCAAGAAGAAAGTCGCCGCCCGCGCCGCCTTCGACGGCAAGGCGAACCTGTCGGTCGAGGACGCGGTCAAGCTGGTCAAGTCGGCAGCTTCGGCGAAGTTCGACGAAACCGTCGAGATCGCGCTGAACCTGGGCGTCGACCCGCGCCATGCCGACCAGATGGTCCGCGGCGTCGTGACGCTGCCCGCAGGCACCGGCAAGGACGTCCGCGTCGCCGTCTTCGCCCGTGGCCCCAAGGCTGACGAAGCCAAGGCCGCCGGTGCGGACATCGTTGGCGCCGAGGACCTGATGGAGACCATCCAGTCCGGCAAGATCGAGTTCGACCGTTGCATCGCGACGCCGGACATGATGCCGCTGGTCGGCCGCCTGGGCAAGATCCTGGGTCCGCGCAACCTGATGCCGAACCCCAAGGTCGGTACCGTGACCATGGACGTGACCGCTGCCGTCAACGCGGCCAAGGGCGGTGAAGTCCAATTCAAGGCCGAGAAGGCGGGCGTCGTCCATGCCGGCATCGGCAAGGTCTCGTTCGACGAGGACAAGCTGGCCCAGAACCTGCGTGCCTTCGTGGACGCGGTGACCCGTGCCAAGCCGTCGGGCGCGAAAGGGACCTACATGAAGAAGGTCTCGATCAGCTCGACCATGGGTCCGGGCGTGTCGGTCGACGTGGTTTCGGCCGGCCAGGCCTGAGACCGAAGAATTTTCCGGCCGCCCGAACGGGTGTCCGGGAATGGCGGGGCCATCGGCCCCGTCCTGTCCGAGACGGAGGGTGCGGGGAAGCCTGCTTAATGTCCTTCCTGAGATGGGGAAGCATTTTTCCGGAGGTTCATCCTTCGGGTGATCTTGCCCTAGCGGACCCGACCCGGCCCCAGGCCGGGAAAAGTGAGAGCCGGGGGGAAACCCCCAACTTGGAGTGAAACCGTGGATAGAGCACAAAAAGAACAGGTGGTCGACGAACTCGGCCAGATCTTTGAAAGCTCTGGCGTCGTGGTGGTTGCCCACTACGAGGGAATGACGGTTGCACATATGCAGGACCTGCGGGCGCGCATGCGCGAAGCCGGCGGTTCCGTTCGCGTTGCCAAGAACAAGCTCGCCAAGATCGCCCTGGAAGGTAAGCCTTGCGCAAGCATCGCCGACTACCTGACGGGCATGACCGTGCTCACCTATTCGGAGGATCCGACCGCTGCTGCGCGGATCGCCGACAAGTACGCCAAGGACAACGAACGTTTCGTGATCCTGGGCGGTGCCATGGGTGACTCGGCTCTGGATCCGGCCGGTGTGAAAGCCGTCGCCTCGATGCCGTCGCGTGAAGAGCTCATCGCTCAGATCGTGTCGTGCCTCGGTGCGCCCGCCTCGAACATCGCCGGTGCCATTGGCGCGCCTGCTTCGAACATCGCGAGCATCCTTACGACCCTTGAGGAACGTGAGGCTGCGTAAGCAACCCCATCCCATCGTGTGGTTGAAGACCCGACGTTGGAACACTAACTGGAAAGAACGGAAAAATGGCTGACCTGAAGAAACTCGCCGAAGAAATCGTGGGCCTGACCCTGCTGGAAGCCCAGGAACTGAAGACCATCCTCAAAGACGAATACGGCATCGAGCCGGCCGCCGGTGGCGCCGTCATGATGGCCGGCCCGGCCGCTGCTGCCGAAGCCGAAGAAGAGAAGACCGAATTCGACGTCGTCCTGACCGACGCCGGCGCCAACAAGATCAACGTGATCAAGGAAGTGCGCGGCATCACCGGTCTGGGCCTGAAAGAAGCCAAGGACCTGGTCGAAGCCGGTGGCAAGGTCAAGGAAGGCGCTTCCAAGGCCGACGCCGAAGAGATCAAGAAAAAGCTCGAAGGCGCTGGCGCCAAGGTCGAGCTGAAGTAATCGGTCGAAAGATCGATGTGAACAGGGCAGGGTCCGGGGTTTCCCGGTCCCTGCCGAACCTGTCTTGAAGGGCGGTCTGGAACCAGACACTCCTTCAGGGCATGTTCGAGGTTCGGGAGCCGCGCGGTGGGACGCGTGGCACGAATGGAACCTCACCCCTGATTTCGTAGGCGTGTCCCGGGGGCCCCGACCCGGACACGCGCGAAGACGAAAGGTGACAAGACCCCATGGCGCAAGCTTATGTCGGCCAGAAGCGTATCCGGCGCTATTATGGCAACATCCGTGAAGTCCTGCAGATGCCGAACCTCATCGAGGTTCAGAAGTCGTCCTATGACCTGTTCCTGAACTCGGGCGAGGGAACCGGCCACAATGACGGCGACGGCATCCAGGGCGTGTTTCAGTCGGTGTTCCCGATCAAGGACTTCAACGAGACCGCCACGCTGGAATTTGTGAAATATGAACTCGAGCGTCCGAAGTACGACGTGGACGAGTGCCAGCAGCGCGACATGACCTATGCCGCGCCGCTGAAGGTCACCCTGCGCCTGATCGTGTTCGATGTCGATGAGAACACCGGCGCCAAGTCCGTCAAGGACATCAAGGAACAGGACGTCTTCATGGGCGACATGCCCCTGATGACGACGAATGGCACGTTCATCGTGAACGGAACCGAGCGCGTGGTCGTGTCGCAGATGCACCGGTCGCCCGGCGTGTTCTTCGACCATGACCGCGGCAAGACCCATTCGTCGGGCAAGCTGCTGTTCGCCTGCCGGATCATTCCCTATCGCGGGTCGTGGCTGGACTTCGAATTCGACGCCAAGGATCTTGTCTTCGCGCGCATCGACCGCCGCCGCAAGCTGCCGGTGACGACGCTGCTCTATGCGCTCGGCATGGACCAGGAGGGCATCATGGATGCCTTCTACCAGACCGTGAACTATACCCTGCGCCGCGAGGGGCGCGAGCAGGGCTGGGTCACGCGATTCTTCCCCGAGCGCGTCCGCGGCACGCGTCCCGCCTATGACCTGGTGAACGCCGACACGGGTGAAGTCATCACCAAGGCCGGCGAGAAGGTCACTCCGCGGCTGGTCAAGAAGCTGCTGGAGGCGGACGGCCCGCTGAACCTTTATGTCCCGTTCGAGCGCATCGTGGGCCGTTTCGTCGCCAAGGACATCGTCAACGACGAGACCGGCTTCATCTATGCCGAGGCCGGCGACGAGATCACGGCCGAATACGACAAGCAGGGCGACCTGTCCGGCGGCCTGCTGAAGGTCCTGCTGGACAACGACATCACCGATGTTCCGGTGCTGGACATCGACCATGTCAACGTGGGCCCCTACATCCGCAACACGATGGCGGCCGACAAGAACATGAACCGCGAAGGTGCCCTGATGGACATCTATCGCGTCATGCGGCCGGGCGAGCCGCCCACGGTCGAGGCCGCGCAGACCCTGTTCAACAGCCTGTTCTTCGACGCCGAGCGTTACGACCTCTCCGCCGTGGGCCGGGTCAAGATGAACATGCGCCTGGACCTGGACGCGCCGGACACGCAGCGCACGCTGCGCCATGACGACATCGTGGCCTGCATCCGCGGCCTGGTGGAGCTGCGCGACGGCAAGGGCGAGATCGACGACATCGACCACCTGGGCAACCGCCGGGTTCGCTCGGTCGGCGAACTGATGGAGAACCAGTACCGCGTCGGCCTGCTGCGCATGGAACGTGCCATCCGCGAGCGCATGTCGGGGGTCGAGATCGACACCGTCATGCCGCAGGACCTGATCAACGCGAAGCCGGCGGCGGCTGCGGTGCGGGAATTCTTCGGCTCCTCGCAGCTGTCGCAGTTCATGGACCAGACGAATCCGCTGTCCGAAGTCACGCACAAGCGTCGTCTATCGGCCCTTGGGCCGGGCGGTCTGACGCGCGAGCGTGCTGGCTTCGAGGTTCGCGACGTTCACCCGACCCACTATGGCCGGATGTGCCCGATCGAGACGCCGGAAGGTCAGAACATCGGTCTGATCAACAGTCTCGCGACCTTCGCGCGGGTGAACAAGTACGGCTTCATCGAGACCCCCTACCGCAAGGTGATCGAGGGCAAGGTGACGGACGACGTGGTCTACATGTCCGCGACCGAGGAAATGCGTCACACCGTGGCGCAGGCCAACGCGACGCTGGACGCCGAGGGCAACTTCGTCGACGAACTGATCAGCACCCGTCAGTCGGGCGACTTCATGCTTAACCCGGTGGACGCGATCGACCTGATCGACGTGTCGCCCAAGCAGCTGGTGTCCGTGGCCGCGGCGCTGATCCCGTTCCTGGAAAACGACGACGCCAACCGTGCGCTGATGGGCTCGAACATGCAGCGTCAGGCCGTGCCGCTTCTGCGGGCCGAGGCGCCGTTCGTCGGCACCGGCATGGAAGCCGTCGTGGCCCGCGATTCGGGTGCGGCCATCACCGCACGTCGTGGCGGCGTCATCGACCAGGTCGATGCGCAGCGGATCGTTGTCCGCGCGACCGAGAACCTGGAAGCCGGCGATGCGGGCGTTGACATCTATCGTCTGCGCAAGTTCAAGCGGTCGAACCAGTCCTCGACCATCAACCAGCGTCCGCTGGTGAAGGTCGGCGAGAAGGTCTCGGCCAACCAGGTGATCGCGGACGGTCCGTCGACGGACCAGGGCGAACTGGCCATCGGCCGGAACGTGGTCGTCGCGTTCATGCCGTGGAACGGCTACAACTACGAGGACTCGATCCTGATCAGTGAGCGGATCCACCGGGACGACGTGTTCACCTCGATCCATATTGACGAATACGAAGTGGCGGCCCGCGACACCAAACTTGGGCCCGAGGAGATCACGCGCGACATCCCGAACGTGGGCGAAGAAGCCCTGCGGAACCTGGATGAAGCCGGCATCGTCTATATCGGTGCCGAGGTCGGGCCGGGCGACATCCTGGTGGGCAAGATCACCCCCAAGGGCGAAAGCCCGATGACGCCGGAAGAAAAGCTGCTGCGCGCCATCTTCGGTGAAAAGGCCAGCGACGTGCGCGACACGTCCCTGCGTCTGCCGCCGGGGGCCTATGGCACGATCGTCGAGGTGCGTGTCTTCAACCGCCACGGTGTGGACAAGGACGAACGCGCACTGCAGATTGAACGCGAGGAAGTCGAGCGTCTGGCGCGCGACCGCGACGACGAACAGGCGATCCTGGACCGCAATATCTACGCGCGTTTGAAGTCGCTGATCCTGGGCAAGGTTGCGCTGAAGGGCCCGAAGGGCATCAAGGCCAACAGCGAGATCACCGAGGACCTGCTGGGCACGCTGTCGCGCGGTCAGTGGTGGCAGCTTGCCGTGTCCGAGGAGGATACCGCCAAGGAAGTCGAGGCGCTGAACGGCCAGTACGACACCCAGAAGAAGCTGCTGGAAGCGCGCTTCGAGGACAAGGTCGAGAAGGTCCGCCAGGGCGACGACCTGCCGCCGGGCGTGATGAAGATGGTCAAGGTCTTCGTCGCCGTGAAGCGCAAGCTTCAGGCGGGTGACAAGATGGCCGGTCGTCACGGCAACAAGGGCGTCGTGTCCAAGGTCGTCCCGATGGAGGACATGCCGTTCCTGGCGGACGGCACTCCTGTCGACCTGGTTCTGAACCCTCTGGGCGTGCCGTCGCGCATGAACGTGGGCCAGATCCTGGAAACCCACATGGGTTGGGCGAGCCGCGGTCTGGGCCTGAAGATCGACGAGGCGCTGGAGGAATACCGGCGCAACGGCGACATGACCCCTGTCCGCGAAGCGATGCGCATCGGCTATGGCGACGATCTGTACTCGGAAACCTTCGAGGACATGGACGACGAGACGCTGCGCGAGCACGCCGGAACGGTGCGCGCGGGCGTGCCGATCGCCACGCCGGTCTTCGACGGCGCGAAAGAGGCTGACGTGAACGACGCGCTGACGCGTGCCGGGTTCGACACCTCGGGGCAGTCGGTGGTGTTCGACGGCCGCACGGGCGAACAGTTCGCCCGCAAGGTCACCGTCGGGATGAAGTACGTCCTGAAGCTGCACCACCTTGTGGATGACAAGATGCACGCCCGTTCCACGGGTCCGTACAGCCTTGTCACGCAGCAGCCCCTGGGCGGTAAGGCCCAGTTCGGTGGCCAGCGCCTGGGTGAGATGGAGGTCTGGGCCCTGGAGGCCTATGGCGCCGCCTACACCCTGCAGGAGATGCTGACCGTCAAGTCGGATGACGTCGCCGGCCGCACCAAGGTCTACGAGTCCATCGTCAAGGGCGAGGACAACTTCGAGGCCGGCGTGCCGGAATCGTTCAACGTGCTGGTCAAGGAGGTCCGGGGTCTGGGCCTCAACATGGAACTCCTGGATGCGGAGGAAGAGGAGTGAGGGCTTCTGCCCTCACTTCGCCCGCCCGTGCCCTTCATTAGGAATTGGAAATGAACCAGGAACTCGCCACCAACCTCCTGAACCCGCTGGCCCCGCCGCGGCAGTTCGACGAAATCAAGATCTCGCTGGCCTCGCCCGAGGAAATTCTCGCCTGGTCCTTCGGCGAGGTGAAGAAGCCCGAGACCATCAACTACCGCACGTTCAAGCCCGAGCGTGACGGCCTGTTCTGCGCGCGCATCTTCGGTCCGATCAAGGACTACGAGTGCCTCTGCGGCAAGTACAAGCGCATGAAGTATCGCGGCCTCGTCTGCGAGAAATGCGGCGTGGAGGTCACCCTTCAGAAGGTCCGGCGCGAGCGCATGGGCCATATCGAACTGGCCGCCCCCGTGGCGCATATCTGGTTCCTCAAGTCGCTGCCGTCGCGCATCGGCCTGATGCTGGACATGACGCTGCGCGATCTGGAGCGGATTCTCTATTTCGAGAACTACGTCGTCATCGAGCCGGGCCTGACCGACCTGACCTACGGGCAGCTGCTGAGCGAAGAGGAGTACCTCGACGCGCAGGACAATTATGGCGCCGACGCGTTCCAGGCCGATATCGGCGCTGAAGCGATCCGCGCCATGTTGGCCAACATTGACCTGGCGGCCACGGCCGACCAGCTGCGCGAGGACCTGAAGGTCGCCACGGGCGAGCTGAAGCCCAAGAAGATCATCAAGCGCCTGAAGATCGTCGAGTCCTTCCTGGAGTCGGGCAACCGTCCGGAATGGATGGTCCTGACCGTGATCCCGGTCATTCCGCCGGAACTGCGCCCGCTGGTCCCGCTGGACGGCGGCCGCTTCGCGACCTCGGACCTCAACGATCTCTATCGCCGGGTCATCAACCGGAACAACCGCCTCAAGCGGCTGATCGAGCTGCGCGCGCCCGACATCATCGTGCGCAACGAAAAGCGCATGCTGCAGGAATCGGTCGACGCGCTGTTCGACAACGGCCGTCGCGGCCGCGTCATCACGGGCAACAACCGTCGCCCGCTGAAGTCGCTGTCGGACATGCTGAAGGGCAAGCAGGGCCGCTTCCGCCAGAACCTTCTGGGCAAGCGCGTCGACTTCTCGGGTCGTTCGGTCATCGTGACCGGCCCCGAACTGAAGCTGCACCAGTGCGGTCTGCCCAAGAAGATGGCCCTGGAGCTGTTCAAGCCGTTCATCTATTCGCGGCTTGAGGCGAAGGGGCTTTCGAGCACCGTCAAGCAGGCCAAGAAGCTGGTCGAGAAGGAACGCCCCGAGGTCTGGGACATCCTGGACGAGGTCATCCGCGAGCACCCGGTCCTGCTGAACCGCGCGCCCACGCTGCACCGTCTTGGCATCCAGGCGTTCGAGCCGATCCTGATCGAGGGCAAGGCGATCCAGCTGCACCCGCTGGTCTGTTCGGCATTCAACGCCGACTTCGACGGCGACCAGATGGCCGTGCACGTTCCGCTGTCGCTGGAAGCGCAGCTGGAAGCGCGCGTCCTGATGATGTCGACGAACAACGTCCTGTCGCCCGCCAACGGCGCGCCGATCATCGTTCCGTCGCAGGACATGATTTTGGGCCTCTACTACGTCTCGATGCAGCGCGACGGGATGAAGGGCGAGGGCATGACCTTCTCGAACATCGAGGAAGTCGAGCATGCCCTGGCCGCTGGCGAGGTGCACCTGCACGCCAAGATCACCTCGCGCATCCGCCAGGTGGACGAGAACGGCAACGAGGTCGTCAAGCGGTACGAGACGACGCCGGGCCGGATGCGGCTTGGCGCGCTTTTGCCGATGAACGCCAAGGCACCGTTCGAACTGGTCAACCGGCTTCTGCGCAAGAAGGACGTCCAGGTCGTCATCGACACCGTCTACCGCTACTGCGGCCAGAAGGAGTCGGTGATCTTCTGCGACCAGATCATGGGTCTGGGCTTCAAGGAAGCGTTCCGTGCCGGCATCAGCTTCGGCAAGGACGACATGGTCGTGCCCGACAACAAGTGGTCGATCGTCGAGGAAGTCCAGGAGCAGGTGAAGGAGTTCGAACAGCAGTATCTGGACGGCCTGATCACCCAGGGCGAGAAGTACAACAAGGTCGTGGACGCCTGGTCGAAGTGCAACGACCGCGTGACCGAGGCCATGATGTCCACCATCTCGGCCAACAAGCGCGACGAGAACGGCGCCGAGATGGAGCCGAACTCGGTCTACATGATGGCGCATTCCGGTGCGCGGGGTTCGGTCAACCAGATGAAGCAGTTGGGCGGCATGCGGGGCCTGATGGCCAAGCCGTCGGGCGAGATCATCGAGACGCCGATCATCTCGAACTTCAAGGAAGGTCTGACCGTTCTTGAATACTTCAACTCGACCCACGGCGCCCGGAAGGGTCTGTCGGACACCGCGTTGAAGACGGCGAACTCGGGATATCTGACGCGTCGTCTGGTGGACGTGGCGCAGGACTGCATCATCCGCGAGCATGATTGCGGCACCGAGCGGGCGATCACGGCATCCGCTGCCGTGAACGACGGCGAGGTGATCAGCCCGCTGTCCGAACGCGTGCTGGGCCGGACCGCGGCCGAGGACGTGCTGGTGCCGGGCAGCGACGAGATCATCGTCCGCGGCAACGAGGTGATCGACGAGCGCAAGGCCGACGCCATCGAGGCGGCGGGCGTGCAGTCCGTGCGCATCCGCTCGGCCCTGACCTGCGAATCCGAGGACGGGATCTGCGCGCTCTGCTATGGCCGCGACCTGGCCCGCGGCACGTTGGTCAACATCGGCGAGGCTGTCGGCATCATCGCGGCGCAGTCGATCGGTGAACCGGGCACCCAGCTGACGATGCGGACCTTCCACATCGGCGGCATCGCGCAGGGCGGCCAGCAGTCGTTCCAGGCGGCCTCGCACGAGGGCAAGGTGGAGTTCCGCAACGAAAGCACGCTGACCAACGCCAACGGCGAACAGATCGTGATGTCGCGCAACATGCAGCTGGTCGTCGTGGACGAGCAGGGGCAGGAGCGTGCGACCCACAAGCTGTTCTACGGCTCGAAGCTGTTCGTGAAGGACGGCGAGAGCGTGACGCGCGGCGCCAAGCTGTTCGAGTGGGACCCCTACACCCTGCCGATCATCGCGGAAAAGGGCGGCGTGGCGAAGTTCGTCGACCTGCTGTCGGGGATTTCGGTCCGCGACGAGACCGACGAAGCCACCGGCATGACCCAGAAGATCGTCACGGACTGGCGGTCGGCGCCGAAAGGCAATGACCTCAAGCCCGAGATCATCATCATGGACGCCAACGGCGAGCCGGTGCGCAACGACCAGGGCAACCCGGTCAGCTACCCCATGTCGGTGGACGCCATCCTCTCGATCGAGGAAGGGCAGGACATCCGCGCCGGCGACGTGGTGGCACGTATTCCGCGGGAAGGCGCCCGGACCAAGGACATCACCGGCGGCCTGCCGCGTGTGGCCGAGCTGTTCGAGGCCCGTCGTCCCAAGGATCACGCCATCATCGCGGAAATCGACGGCTATGTGCGCTTCGGCAAGGACTACAAGAACAAGCGCCGCATCTCCATCGAGTCGTCCGAGGAGGGTCACGCGCCCGTCGAGTACATGGTGCCGAAAGGCAAGCACATCCCGGTGCAGGAAGGCGACTTCGTGCAGAAGGGTGACTACATCATGGACGGCAACCCGGCGCCGCATGACATCCTGCGCATCATGGGGATCGAGGCTTTGGCCGACTATCTCATCGACGAGGTGCAGGACGTCTATCGACTGCAGGGCGTGAAGATCAACGACAAGCACATCGAGGTGATCGTTCGCCAGATGCTGCAGAAGATCGAGATCCTCGACAGCGGCGAGACCACGCTGCTGAAGGGCGAGCATGTCGAGCGTGACGAGTTCGAGGAAGAGAACTCCAAGGTCGAGGCGCGCGGCGGACGTCCCGCCGTGGGCGAGCCGGTTCTCTTGGGCATCACCAAGGCGTCGCTGCAGACCCGCAGCTTCATCTCGGCGGCGTCCTTCCAGGAGACGACCCGCGTGCTGACCGAGGCTGCCGTCCAAGGCAAGCGCGACAAGCTGGTCGGCCTGAAGGAGAACGTGATCGTCGGCCGCCTGATCCCGGCGGGCACCGGTGGCGCGACCTCTCGGGTCCGTCGAATTGCGACCGAGCGGGACGCCGAGGTGATCGAGGCGCGTCGCGCCGAGGCCGAGGCCGCGGCCGCCCTTGCGGCGCCCGAGCCGAACCTCGAAAGGTCGATGGCGTCCAGCACGAGCGCGGACGCGCTGTTCGAGCGGCGCGAGGACCAGGGCGAGGAATGATCGCCCGACCCTGACCATTGCAAGGGCCCGGCAAAATGCCGGGCCCTTGTCTTTCGGGTTGCTTTGTTCCCGTCCCTGAACATACTGGCGCGGCTTTCCCAAGGATCGACCATGCGCCGCCCCGTCCCGCATCTGCCCCGCTTGCCCCTGCGCCGCCCGTGTTGGCCCGGGTCATCGCGGCAGCCGTGGCCCGCCTGGGTGCTGCCTCCGTGGCAGGGGTTGAAGGTCGCCTGATCCCGCGACCTTCCATTCCCCAGAAACGGACCGATCCAATGCCCGCCTCGATCATCTCTCCCCTTCGGCGAACCCGCCCCGCCTCGATCCGGCCTGCGCCCCTGAAACCCGGCGACAACCTGAGGGGCGCCGGTCTGATGACGCTGTCGATGATGTGCTTCGGCTGCAACGACGCCGTCATCAAGTACGTCACGCAGGACGTGCCCCTCTATCAGGCGATCACCCTGCGTGGTGTCGTCGTCATGCTGGCGCTGTTGCTGCTGGCGCAGCGCGGCGGTGGGCTGCGCCTGCGGATCGCGGCGCCGATGCGGTGGCCGATGGCGCTGCGGCTGATCGGAGAGGTCGGCTCGACGTTGCTGTTCCTGAACGCTCTGACCCGGATGGAGATCGCCGACCTGACCGCCGTGATGCAGTCCCTGCCGCTGGTGGTCATGCTGGGCGCGGCCCTGTTCTTCGGCGAGAGCCTGGGCTGGCGCCGCATGCTGGCCGTGGGCGCCGGCATGGTCGGCGTGCTGATCATCCTGCGTCCGGGCAGTGGCACCTTCGGCATCTGGTCGCTGGTTGCGCTGGGGGCGATGCTGCTGGTCGCGCTGCGTGACCTGTCGACACGGCGCTTCACCAGCGACGTCAAATCCTCGACCATCGCCTTTTATGCCGCGGTGACGGTGACGTTGGTGGGCCTGGTGCTGAGCATGGGACAGGGCTGGGTGATGCCCGATCTGCGCCAGGCGCTGCTGATGGTCCTATCGGGCGTCTTCCTGACCATCGCCTACATGTCGGCGGTCGCCGCCATGCGCATCGGAGAAATCGCGGCCGTCGCGCCCTTCCGCTATACATCGCTGCTGATGGCGATCGTCCTGGGGCTGCTGATCTTCGGCGACTGGCCGGACCTCTGGACCTGGGTCGGGTCGGCCTTGGTCGTCGGTGCTGGCATCTATACGATCTGGCGCGAGGCGCAGCTGGGGCGCCAGCGCTGATGCGGGTGCAGATGCTGGGCCTCTGCCGCTTTTCCTATCTGGGGATGCGCGGCTATCAGGTCGACCATGACAGCATCGAGGCGCGGCGCGGCTACCTCTATGACCCCAACCGGCTGGCGCGGCGGTGGCAGTGGTTCGAAACGGTCGCCGTGCCCGGCTGGCTGGACCAGACTGATCCCGACTTCACGCTGGTGGTGATGACCGGGCCGGACCTGCCGCAGCCGTGGCTGGGCCGGCTGCAGGAGCTCTGCGACGGCGTTCCCCAGCTGCGGCTGTCGCTGGTGCCGCCGTTGAACTATCACCTGCAGGCCTGCCGCGCTGCGGTCGCGCCCCATGTCGATCCGGAAGCGGAGGTGGTCGGGCACTTCCGCCACGACGACGACGACGCCGTGGCGCTGGACTATGTCGCGCAAACGCGGGCCGACTTCAGCCGGGTCGAGGGCCTGTGGCGTGCCGAGGGCAAGCTGTCGCTCGACTATGGTCGCGGCCTGATGGTCGAGGCGCGGGAGGGCCGGCTGCGGATCACGCCCCGCATCTGCCACGACATGGGCGTCGCGCTGACGATCTTCCTGCGCCCCGAGGCCGATGAAACGGCCCTGCACTATAACCACACGAAGCTGGCGCAGTGGATGCCGCGGGTGCAGGTGAATCGCCGGACGATGTTCATCCGGTCGATCCACTGCGACAGCGATTCCGGGGACATGGGGCCGGGGCTTCCCTGGCAGCCGGGGGACGGGGCCCTGGACGCGATCCTGCGCGAGCGCTTCGGCTTGCGCCGGGGCGACCTCGAGGATCTGGCGCGGCGGTTGAACCCGCGTGGGGCAGGGGGGGCTTGTTGACAGCACCGGGGATTCCCCTTATAGCCCCGCTACCCGGCGGGAAACCGTATCGGGTGCCAGAACCTATGAGGTCACGATCCGGGCCGATTCTGCCCCGATCCTCTGGAATTACGCCCGTCAGCCCGCCATGGGCCGGACGGGCTTGGCATTTTGCGATTCGCGCAAGGTGCCGTCGAGAAGTGGCGCAACCAGATGGTTGCGAGTATTGACAGAGCAAGACGGGGAACCGAATGCCGACGATCCAACAGCTGATCCGCAAGCCGCGGCAGCCGAAAGTGCAGCGCTCGAAGTCGCAGCACCTTCAGGGCTGCCCGCAGAAGCGCGGCGTCTGCACGCGCGTCTACACCACGACGCCGAAGAAACCGAACTCCGCTATGCGTAAGGTGGCCAAGGTCCGCCTGACGAATGGCTTCGAGGTCATCTCCTACATTCCGGGCGAAAAGCACAACCTGCAGGAACACAGCGTCGTGCTGATCCGCGGCGGCCGCGTGAAAGACCTTCCGGGTGTCCGTTACCACATCCTGCGCGGTGTGCTGGATACCCAGGGCGTCAAGGATCGTCGCCAGCGTCGTTCGAAATACGGCGCGAAGCGTCCGAAGTAAGGAGAGGCATCAATGTCCCGTCGTCACGCCGCTGAAAAGCGCGAAGTTCTGCCCGACGCCAAATTTGGCGATCGCGTGCTGACCAAATTCATGAACAACCTGATGGTTGACGGCAAGAAATCGACCGCCGAGCGGATCGTCTACAACGCGCTCGACCGCGTTCAGACCCGCCTGAAGCGCGAGCCGATCGAAGTCTTCCACGAGGCGCTCGACAACGTGAAGCCGTCCGTCGAAGTGCGTTCGCGCCGCGTCGGTGGTGCCACCTACCAGGTTCCCGTCGAGGTTCGCCCGATCCGCCGCGAGGCCCTGGCCATCCGCTGGCTGATCACGGCTGCCGCCAAGCGCAACGAGAACACGATGGAAGAGCGCCTTGCGGGCGAGCTGTCCGATGCCGTCAACGGCCGCGGCACCGCCGTCAAGAAGCGCGAAGATACGCACAAGATGGCCGACGCCAACAAGGCGTTCAGCCACTACCGCTGGTAAGGCGAAAGGATCCAATTCATGGCACGCGAATATCAGCTTCCGCGTTATCGCAACTTCGGCATCATGGCCCACATCGATGCCGGCAAGACGACGACGACCGAGCGCATCCTTTTCTACACGGGCAAGTCGCACAAGATCGGCGAAGTGCATGACGGCGCTGCGACCATGGACTGGATGGAGCAAGAGCAGGAACGCGGCATCACGATCACGTCTGCCGCGACCACCACGTTCTGGCAGCGTCAGGAAGACCCCACCACCGAGGGGACTTCGGACACCAAGTACCGCTTCAACATCATCGACACCCCGGGTCACGTCGACTTCACCATCGAGGTCGAGCGTTCGCTGGCCGTGCTGGACGGCGCGATCTGCCTGCTGGACGCCAACGCCGGCGTCGAGCCGCAGACCGAGACCGTCTGGCGCCAGGCCGACCGCTACAAGGTCCCGCGGATCGTGTTCGTCAACAAGATGGACAAGATCGGCGCCGACTTCTTCAACTGCGTGAAGATGATCAAGGACCGCACCGGCGGCACCCCGTGCCCGATCGCCCTGCCGATCGGCGCCGAGGACAAGCTGGAAGGCATCATCGACCTGATCAAGATGGAAGAGTGGACCTGGCGCGGCGAGGATCTGGGCGCGTCCTGGACCCGTCAGCCGATCCGTGACGAGCTGAAGGACCTGGCAGACGAATGGCGTTCGAACCTGGTCGAGCTTGCCGTCGAGCAGGACGACGCCGCAATGGAAGCCTATCTGGAAGGCAACGAGCCTGACGAGGCGACCCTGCGCGCGCTGATCCGCAAGGGCACATTGTCGCTGTCATTCTTCCCGGTCACGGCTGGCTCCTCGTTCAAGAACAAGGGCGTGCAACCCCTCCTGAACTCGGTCATCGATTTCCTTCCGAACCCGCTCGACGTGCCCCCCTACATGGGCTTCCTTCCGGGTGACGAGAGCGAAAGCCGCAACATCGAGCGTCGCGCCGATGATGCGCAGCCCTTCTCGGGCCTCGCGTTCAAGATCATGAACGACCCTTTCGTGGGTTCGCTGACCTTCACGCGCATCTATTCGGGCGTGCTGAAGAAGGGCGATCAGATGATGAACGCCACGAAGGGCAAGCGTGAGCGTGTTGGCCGCATGATGATGATGCACTCGATCAACCGTGAGGAAATCGAGGAAGCCTTTGCAGGCGACATCATCGCGCTGGCCGGTCTGAAGGAAACCACCACGGGCGACACGCTGTGCGACCCGGCCAACCCCGTGGTTCTGGAAACGATGACCTTCCCCGAGCCGGTCATCGAGATCGCCGTCGAGCCCAAGTCGAAGGCCGACCAAGAGAAGATGGGCCTCGCCCTTCAGCGCCTGGCTGCCGAGGATCCGTCCTTCCGTGTCGAGACCGATCTGGAATCGGGCCAGACGATCATGAAGGGCATGGGCGAACTCCACCTCGACATCCTGGTCGACCGGATGAAACGCGAGTTCAAGGTCGAGGCGAACATCGGTGCGCCGCAGGTGGCCTATCGCGAGACCATCTCGAACGAGGCCGACATCGACTACACGCACAAGAAACAGACCGGTGGTACCGGCCAGTTCGCGCGCGTGAAGCTGACCATCACCCCGACCGAGCCGGGCGAAGGCTATTCGTTCGAAAGCAAGATCGTGGGCGGTGCGGTGCCGAAGGAATACATCCCCGGCGTCGAGAAGGGCATCAAGTCCGTCATGGACTCTGGCCCGCTGGCAGGCTTTCCCGTGATCGACTTCAAGGTCGCGCTGACGGACGGTGCCTTCCACGACGTCGACTCCTCGGTCCTGGCCTTCGAAATCGCAGCCCGTGCGGCAATGCGTGAGGGCCTGCGGAAGGCCGGCGCCAAGCTGCTGGAACCGATCATGAAGGTCGAGGTTGTGACGCCGGAAGAATATACCGGCTCGATCATCGGCGACCTGACCAGCCGTCGCGGCATGGTTCGCGGTCAGGACAGCCGCGGCAACGCGAACGTCATCGACTGCTTTGTGCCGCTGGCCAACATGTTCGGCTACATCAACAACCTGCGCTCGATGTCGTCTGGTCGTGCGGTGTTCTCGATGCAGTTCGACCACTACGAGGCCGTGCCGCAGAACATCTCGGACGAGATCCAGAAGAAATACGCCTGATCTTGCGGCGGGGCGTCATGCCCCGCCACTTTACAAGCATTGAAGAACAAGGAGCCATTCCATGGCAAAGGCAAAGTTTGAACGGAACAAACCGCACGTCAACATCGGGACCATTGGTCACGTTGACCACGGCAAGACGACGCTGACGGCGGCGATCACGAAGTACTTCGGCGAATTCCGCGCCTATGACCAGATCGACGGCGCACCCGAGGAGAAGGCCCGCGGGATCACGATCTCGACCGCGCACGTGGAATACGAGTCCGAGAACCGCCACTATGCGCACGTGGACTGCCCGGGCCACGCCGACTACGTGAAGAACATGATCACCGGTGCGGCGCAGATGGACGGCGCGATCCTGGTCGTGAACGCCGCCGACGGCCCCATGCCGCAGACGCGCGAGCACATCCTGCTGGGCCGCCAGGTCGGCATTCCCTACATGGTCGTCTACCTCAACAAGGTCGACCAGGTGGATGACGAGGAACTGCTGGAGCTGGTCGAGATGGAGGTGCGGGAACTTCTGTCCTCCTACGACTATCCGGGCGACGACATCCCGATCATCAAGGGCTCGGCCCTGGCCGCGATGGAAGGCCGCGACAACGCCATCGGCGAGGACTCGATCCGCGCGCTGATCGCCGCCGTCGACGAATACATCCCGACGCCCGAGCGCGCCGTGGACCAGCCGTTCCTGATGCCGATCGAGGACGTGTTCTCGATCTCGGGCCGCGGCACCGTGGTGACCGGTCGCGTCGAGCGCGGCGCCGTCAACGTCGGCGACGAACTGGAGATCGTGGGCATCCGCGACACCCGCAAGACCACCTGCACGGGCGTCGAGATGTTCCGCAAGCTGCTGGACCGCGGCGAGGCCGGCGACAACATCGGCGCGCTGCTGCGCGGCGTGGACCGTGAAGGCGTCGAGCGCGGCCAGGTGCTGTGCAAGCCGGGTTCGGTCAAGCCGCACACCAAGTTCGAGGCCGAGGCCTACATCCTGACCAAGGAAGAAGGCGGCCGCCACACGCCGTTCTTCGCGAACTATCGCCCGCAGTTCTACTTCCGCACGACGGACGTGACGGGCACCGTGAAGCTGCCGGAAGGCACCGAGATGGTGATGCCGGGCGACAACCTGAAGTTCGAGGTCGAGCTGATCGCCCCGATCGCGATGGAAGAAAAGCTGCGCTTCGCCATCCGCGAAGGCGGCCGCACCGTCGGCGCCGGCGTGGTCTCCAAGATCATCCAGTGATCCGAGACAGATCGATCTAGAAAGGGCCGCCCAATCGGGCGGCCCTTTTCTTTAGTTCGCCCTGAATAAGTCGGAACGACCTGCATTTGCTGGGTGATTGTGCCAAGACGGTAGCGTGGAATTGCAAGGTTTCGTATGCTGAGGCTTGAAACCTTGCGAATTCCGGAGCTGTGAT